>NZ_UEYQ01000027.1 GCF_900492205.1 Ciceribacter sp. T2.26MG-112.2 | reverse complement strand
GCGGGGCAGGCTGGGGTCGGGTCGATCAGGACGAAATCGTTGCCATCCTACGACAAAGATCCCCTACTGGTCGTCACGGGAAGTCTCCCCTCCTTCTCCGATAGGTCTCCCTTTCCCCACAGAGTCGGAGGATTCCCCTCCCCAACCCCTCCCAGCGGGAAGAGTCCCCTCCCCACAAGGGGGAGGGGCTTAGCCGCCCACCGCCGGCTTCACAGCATGAGCAAGGCGATGCCCCGGGTCTTCTCCCCCCTTGTGGGGGAGATGGCCGGCAGGCCAAAGGGGGTAGCTTCAGACGGACACCCTCCCCTCTGCCGCAGATATTCGACTTGGAGACAAGAGCCTCACCCATGAACCGCCCGACTATCCTCCGGCGCCTCCTCCCGCTCTTGAAGCCCGTAGTCCCTCAGCACATGGGCAACCCGCAGGCGATAGTCGGCGAAGACGCCGCCGCGGCCGGCCATTTGCGCCTGGCGGTGCTCCTCCGTCTCGCGCCAGCGGCGCACCGCGGCTTCGTCGCGCCAGAAGGACAGGGAGAGTAACTTGCCGCGCACGGTAAGGCTCTCGAAGCGCTCGACGGAGATGAAACCGTCCATCGTTTCGAGCCTGGCCCGCAGGTCACCGGCGAGGTCGAGATAGCGGTGCCGCTCGCCGAGATAAGGCGTCACCTCGAAGATGACCGCGATCATGGCTGCACCATGAGCGCAGGGAGCCCGGAGACGCACTTGAGGAAGAGCCGGTCCTCCTTCAGGATGAAGCGGGCATTGCGGGCGAATTCGTAATTGGCCTTGCCGAGCGGGTCGGCGGCCAGCCGGGCGCGATAGGCTTCGTAGGCTGCGAGATCCCTGACGTGGTAGATGCCGTAAGCCGTGGTGGCGGAGCCCTCATGCGGGGCGAAATAGCCGACGAGATCGGCGCCGCAGCGCGGGATCGCCTCGCCCCAGTTGCGGGCATAGGTGGTGAAGGCATCCTTGGCGAATGGGTCGATCTCGTAGCGGATGACGCAGGTGATCATGGAGTTTCCTTTCATGCTGTAACCCAGTTGATACCCCCTCCTCGCATATTGCCCGACGGCAATGCTTCGATTACGATCGAAGCATGAGCGAAGGACCCGACATTGCCCGCCTCGCCGCCCTGATCGGCGATCCCGCCCGCGCCAACATGCTGCTGGCGCTGATGGACGGGCGTGCGCTGACCGCCACCGAGCTTGCCGGCGCCGCCGGCATCGGCCTGCCGACGGCCAGCTCGCATCTCGCCAAGCTCGAGGAAGGCGGGCTTCTGGCCCAGCGCAAGCAGGGCCGGCACCGCTATTTCACGCTGGCCGACCCCGCTGTCGGGCGCATGATCGAGGGTCTGATGGGCTTTGCCGCCGCGCGCGGCCATGTGCGCCACAAGGCGGGGCCGAAGGAGCCGGCGCTGCGCAAGGCGAGGATCTGCTACGACCATCTCGCCGGCGATTACGGCGTGCGCATGCTCGACAGCCTGCGAAGGCTAGGTGCCATTGCCGGCGAGGAGGAGCACCCGCAGCTGACGCCCGTCGGCGAGGCGCTGGTCTGCGACAACGGCATCGACCTTGCGGGCATCAAGGCGCAGCGCCGGCCGCTCTGCCGCGCCTGCCTCGACTGGAGCGAGCGGCGCATCCATCTCTCCGGCGCACTCGGCAAGGCGCTGCTCGCCCACTTCCTCGACCACGGCCATGCGCGGCGCGCCGCCGGCAGCCGGGCGATCGTCTTTTCGCCGGAGGGCGAGCGGCGGTTTGCGGCGATGTTCCCGCTGCCGTGACAGGACCAGCCTGATCGATCCGGACGACTGTCGCAGGAATCAGGGACACCGTCCCGGTGTAGCGCCGCGTCAGCAGTGTCGGGCGGCCTCGGCCGATACGCCCCTTGCGAAGATACCGACCATACGGTATCTTTCTGAACAATTGTCCGTTTTCGGAAAGAAACCCTGATGAACCCCGTACTTCTCGCCTACGGCTCGCTGGCCGGCGCCATCGTCTGTGAAGTGGCCGGCACCGCCTTTCTCCAGCAATCGGCGCAGTTCACCCGGCCCTGGCCGACGGCTGCCATGGTCGGGCTCTATATCGTCTCGTTCTACCTTCTGTCGCAGGCCTTGAAAGGCATGCCGCTCGGGATTGCCTATGCCATGTGGGGCGGGCTCGGTATCATCCTGACCGCGATCATCAGCGTCACCCTGTTCAAGCAGACGCTCGACATGCCGGCCCTCATCGGCATCGGCATGATCGTCGCCGGCGTCGTGGTGATGAACACGTTTTCCAGTGCGGTCGCGCACGGATGAGCGACAATGCCTACAGCCGCAAGAAGCAGCCCGAACAGGTGCGCCGCGCCCTGCTCGACTGCGCAGCGACGCTGGCTGTCGAGAACGGCCTTTCCGCCGTCACACTGCAGGCCGTCGCGGACGCCGCGGGCGTGACCAAGGGCGGGCTGCTGCATCATTTCGCCAGCAAGCAGATCCTCATCGAGGCGGTATTTGCCGATCTGCTGGCGGAACTCGGCCGTGAGATCGACGGCTACATGACAGCGGATGAGGAAGCCTATGGCCGCTTCACGCGCGCCTATGTGCGCGCCGCCTTCGCCGATCACGAACTCGGCCTGCGAAGCCCCTGGGCCGCCTTGTCTGTTTCGCTGATTGCCGAGCCGGCGCTCCGCCAGCTGTGGTCGGACTGGCTGGAAGCCCGGCTTTCGGACCATCGCGGAACGGACGGCGCTCCGATGCTCGAAATCGTCCGGCTCGCGGCCGACGGAGTGTGGCTCGCCGACCTCTTGCAGCCGGACACCGGCCCGCGACGCGACCTGACCGGCCTCAGATCCCATTTGCTGTCGCTCGCCTCGGGAATGGCCGTGCCCGCCGTGTGAGCATCGACTTGGCGATTGTTCTTTGCCGCCGCCTCGTGTAGGGGAAGCGCCTTCCCAGGACGACAAGACGGATCTTTCCATGAGCGGTTTCGACCTCACCATCTTCGATTGCGACGGCGTGCTCGTCGATTCCGAAATCATTGCGGCCAAGGTCGAATCCAAGCTGCTCGCCGAGGCCGGCTATCCCATCTCGGTCGAGGAAATGGGCGAACGCTTCGCCGGCATGACCTGGAAGAACATCCTGCTTGCCGTCGAGCGGGAGGTCGACATTCCGCTTTCGGCAAGCCTGCTCGACAAGTCGGAAAAGCTGGTCGACCAGCGCCTCGCCCGCGAGGTGAAGATCATCGAGGGCATTCAGTTCGCACTCGCCCGGATCAAGGGACCGCGGTGCATCTGCTCCAATTCTTCGGCCGAGCGGCTCGACATGATGCTGACCAAGGTCGGCCTCAAGGACTTCTTTGCGCCGCACATCTTTTCGGCCAAGGATCTCGGCGCCGACCGGGTCAAGCCGAAGCCGGACATCTTCCTGCATGGCGCGGCCAAGTTCGGCGTTTCGCCGGACAAGGTCGTGGTCATCGAGGATTCGGTGCACGGGGTGCATGCGGCGCGCGCCGCCGGCATGCGGGTGATCGGCTTTACCGGCGCCTCGCACACCTATCCGTCGCATGCCGACCGGCTGACGGACGCCGGCGCCGAGACGGTAATCTCGCGCATGGTGGACCTGCCGGCGGTGATTGCCGCCATGGAGGAATGGGCCGGCGTATTCTGAAACGAATGGCAGCCCCGCGACCCCGGCGAGGCCGGGCGTTCAGATCTTCAGGCTGAGCGCCGAAGGCATGACCTCGACGCGCAGCCGGTCGAAGGCCAGCGCCTCGCCATCCGCCTCGATCGACACAGGCCGATCGCCGAGCGGCTCGATGTCGATGACCCGGCCGCGATGGAAACTGATTAGCGGGTGGCCGACATGCGAGGCGGAGTAGAGGCGCGCCAGTATGCCGAGCACCCCCATCTTGCTTGCGCCGCGCAGGATGCCGATGTCGAGCAGGCCGTCGGCCAGATCGGCGAAGGGCACGACATGCATGCCGCCGCCGAACCAGGCGCCGTTGGCGACCGCCGCAACCGTCACCGGCCCCTTGAATATTTCTTCCCCGTCGACAGTCACCCGCACCGTTTCGGGCCGGTAGCGCAGGATCTCACGCACCGAGCACAGAAAGAAACGCAGAGAGCCGCTCGCCACGCGCCGGCCACGACCGTTGACGGCCTGAACGATGCGGCCTGAAACGCCGACGCTGGCGATGTTGGCGAAGTGCCGCGCCTCCTCTTGCCCGCCGAGGGAAGGACCGGTCAGGCGCGCGACGTCGATCCGGCGCACCGGCGCCTCCGCGATCCGGCGGACCAGGGCCTCCGGATCGCGCGGCAGAGCGAAGTTGCGGGCGAAATCGCATCCCGTACCGGTGGGGATGAAGGAAAATGCCGTACCCGGCCTCGCCGATCGCATCAGGCCGTCGACCACGTCGCCGATCGTGCCGTCGCCACCGACGGCGATGATGAGGTCGCACCCCGCCTCGACCAGTTCGATCGCCAATCGTGCGGCGTCACCGCTGCGCGCGGTTTCGCGAACCTCGCGCTCGCCGAAATGCGTGGCCAATGCAATACTGATGCCCCGCCATCGCGCGCGGCCGGAACGGCCGCCCGAGACGGGATTCCTGATGACGCCGATTTTCACCCTTGCCCCCCGGCATTCGGGTGTCAGCGACGACGGAGACAGGCGCGTTTCACGGCGCTGTTCGCCTGATGAAACGCGGCGTCCGCGATCGCTTCCCCTTGCTGATTACTTCTTCTTCGTCGGTCCTTCGTCAAAACCGATGTGAACCTTGGTGAGACCGCCGATCTCGCCGGGCACGGTCACGTCCTTGGTGAAGACGAACTGGGTCGCCTGGGCGACATCGGTCATGGTGACCGGGAATTGGGTCAGTTCGGAAAAGACGACTTTCTCGCCTTCCGTCACGGCTACCCGGATCGGCAGATTGAACTGTCCCGGCTTGCCCTCGGGGCCGGCCACCAGCCTGCCCTGAACCATGGCGGTGATAGTCAGCGTGGTTTCCGAGCGCGTGCACGAACGTGTCGTATCGGCCAGCGAGGCCTGGTAGACGACCTTGGCCGGATCGTCCTTGGCGCCCTTGGCGTAGACCCGATGGTAGGCCGTGCCGTCGCGAAGCGTGATCGGCGGGCAGAAGCCCTGAACGGCTGCCGCCGCGTTGACTGCCGGCGTCGCTGCCGGCTTGTCGGCGGCCGAACCGAGAACGCCTCCCGGATTGCCGGCATTGCAGCCGGAAAGAAGCATCAACAAGGACGCGGCCAAGATCCCGCGCGATACGTTCACAGACACGATACTCCAACCTTCCGCAATGCAGGCTTCGATAAGCCAGAAGCCATTCGAATTGAGGCCTTTTCATGCCCCTTGTCGATGGTCTATACCAGCGGCGCTGTAAAAAATCGATTGGGTCGCCGGTGTTTTGGTTTAATTTTCAACGGCTGCGGGCCATCCATGCACCGGGCGAGCCCCTCGGCGGCGACCCGCTGCTGATGGGTTTGAATATCCCGCCCCCCATCGCCGGCATGAAAAGACCCGTAACCACGCCCGGAATGGCGTAAGCCTCCGGGCCCCGGACAGGCCTTCCTTCTTCAAGACCAAGGACAAGCATCGTGGACTACATCTCGACCCGCGGAGAGGCAAAAAGCCTCGGTTTCTGTGACGCACTTCTCGCCGGGCTTGCCCGCGACGGCGGCCTCTACGTGCCGCGCAAGTGGCCGCACATGACGAAGAAGGAAATCCGGGCGCTGCGCGGCAAGAGCTACCAGGAGATCGCCTTCGAGGTGCTCTACCGGTTTACCGGCGGCGAGATCGAGGCCGACCTGTTCCGCGCCATGATCGACGAGGCCTATGCCACCTTCCGCCATCCGGCCGTCGCCCCGCTCATCCAGACCGGACCGAATTCCTTCATCCTGGAACTGTTCCACGGCACGACGCTCGCCTTCAAGGACGTCGCCATGCAGTTGCTCGCACGGCTGATGGACCATGCGCTCGCCCAGCGCGGCGAACGGGCGACCATCGTCGGCGCCACCTCGGGTGATACCGGTGGCGCGGCCATCGACGCCTTTGCCGGCCGCGCCCGCACCGACGTGTTCATCCTTTTCCCGCATGAGAAGGTTTCGCCCGTCCAGCAGCGGCAGATGACCACCTCGAAGGCCGAGAACGTCCACGCGCTCGCCATCAAGGGTAATTTCGACGATTGCCAGAACCTGGTGAAGGCGATGTTCAACGACATCGACTTCCGCGATCGCCTGCAGATCTCCGGCGTCAACTCGATCAACTGGGCGCGCATCATGGCGCAGGTGGTATATTATTTCACCGCCGCGATCTCGCTCGGCAGCCCGGACCGCAAGGTCTCCTTCACCGTGCCGACCGGCAATTTCGGCGATATTTTCGCCGGCTACGTCGCCAAGAAGATGGGGCTTCCGATCGACAGGCTGGTGATCGCCACCAACGAGAACGACATTCTCGCCCGCACGCTGAAGACCGGCCGCTACGAGATGCGCGGCGTCTCGACCACCACCTCGCCGTCGATGGACATCCAGATCTCGTCGAACTTCGAACGCCTGCTGTTCGAGGCCTATGACCGCGACGACAGCGCCATCCGCGCGGCGATGGAAAGCCTCAAGCAGTCCGGCGGCTTCGAGATCAAGCCGGGCGCGCTGAAGGCGATCCGCAAGGAGTTCCGCGCCGGCCGCGCCAGCGAGAAGCAGGTGGCCTCGACCATTCGCGATACGCTGGCCGAGACCGGCTACCTGCTCGATCCGCACACCGCCGTCGGGGTCTTCGTCGCGCAGAAGTTCGAGAAGCCGTCGAGCCCGATGGTGACGCTTGCCACCGCCCATCCGGCGAAATTCCCGGCCGCGGTAAAATCGGCATGCGGTATTGACCCCGCGCTTCCGGCGTGGCTTGCTGACCTGATGAACAGGGAGGAGCGCTTCGACATCCTGGACGCCGAGCTCAAAGCCGTCGAAACCTTCGTCGGCGCGCATGCCCGACGGGAAAAATAAGAAGTGCAGAAAGACAGATCGATGAGTGTTGAGTGTACCCGGCTGCCCTCCGGGCTGACGGTCGTAACCGAGACCATGCCGCATCTCGAAAGCGTGGCGCTCGGAACCTGGATCAAATCGGGGGCCCGCGACGAGATGGAGGGCGAGCACGGCATCGCCCATCTGCTCGAACACATGGCCTTCAAGGGAACCCACAAGCGCAGCGCTCGGCAGATCGCCGAGGAAATCGAGAATGTCGGGGGCGAGCTCAATGCCGCGACCTCGACCGAGACGACGTCCTATTATGCGCGCATCTTGAAGGACGACGTTCCGCTCGCGGTCGACATCCTCGCCGACATTCTGACAGATTCCGTCTTCGACGAGGACGAACTCGGCCGCGAGAAGCACGTCATCCTGCAGGAGATCGGCGCGGCCAACGATACGCCGGACGACGTGGTGTTCGACCGCTTTTCCGAACTCGCCTATGCCGGCCAGCCGCTCGGCCGGCCGATCCTCGGAACGCCGGAAACCGTCCAGTCCTTCTCAAGCGCGGAAATCCGGGCCTATCTCGACCGCAACTACACGACCGACCGGATGTTCGTCGTGGCGGCCGGGGCCGTCGATCACGACGCCTTCGTCCGCCAGGTGGAAGACCGCTTCTCCTCGCTCAAGACCAAGCCGGAGGTCAGCCCGATCGCCGAGGCGGCCCGCTATACCGGCGGGGAAGCCCGCGAGGAGCGCGACCTGATGGACGCGCAGGTGCTGATCGGCTTCGAGGGCCGCGCCTATCACGCGCGCGACTTCTATGCCTCGCAGATCCTCGCCAACATCCTTGGCGGCGGCATGTCCTCGCGGCTGTTCCAGGAAGTGCGCGAGATCCGTGGCCTGTGCTATTCGATCTATGCCTTCCACTGGGGCTTTTCCGACAGCGGCATCTTCGGCATCCATGCGGCAACCGGCGGAGAGAACCTGCCCGAACTGGTGCCGGTGATCATCGACGAACTGCGCAAGGCTTCGCAGAGGATCGACGTGCAGGAAATCGACCGGTCGCGCGCCCAGGTGCGCGCCCAGCTCCTGATGGGCCAGGAAAGCCCGGCGGCCCGGGCCGGCCAGATCGCCCGCCAGATGATGCTCTACGGCCGCCCCATCTCCAACCAGGAAATGATGGAACGGCTCGCCGGCATCACGCCGGAACGCCTGACCGATCTTGCCGGGAGGCTGTTCTTCGAGACGACGCCGACGCTGTCGGCGATCGGACCGCTCGAGCACCTGGCCCCGATGCACGAGATTTCGGGCGCGCTTTCGGCCGGATCGACCGCTTCGCTTAAGGCCGCCGGCTGACGACGCGCCGGGATTGCATCAGATTCCGCCAGCGGGCAGCGCCCGCCGGCCGAGGCTTTCGGGGGGTTCGATGACACGTTCGGTCTTTCGGTTTCTGTCGCGGCAGCCGGAAACACCGGACCTGAACAGCGCATCGCACCGGCTGCGGCTGCCGCGCTATGACGACTTCGAGCAGTGGCACGCGCTTCGCCGCGACAGCCGCGCCTTCCTGCAACCCTGGGAGCCGACCTGGCGAAGCGACGAGTTGACCGAGCGCGCCTTTCGCGCCCGCGTCGTGCGCAACGGCCAGGAGTTCCAATCCGGGCTCGCCGTTCCCTTCCTGCTGTTTTCCCAGACAGACCAGGTCCTGCTCGGCGGGCTCACCATCGGCCTCATCCGGCGCGGCGCATCACAAAGCTGCATGATCGGATACTGGATGGGCGAACGACATGCCGGCAAAGGTCATATGTTTGCCGCACTTCAACTGGCAATTCCCTATATCTTCAGGGTGCTCGAGTTGCACCGGATCGAAGCAGCCTGTATTCCAGACAACGAAAAAAGCATCCGGCTCCTCGAGAAGGCCGGCTTTCAGCGGGAAGGTCTCTTGCGGGAATATCTGAAAATCGACGGGAAATGGCGCGACCATGCGATGCTATCGCGATTGAGCGACCGTGCCGCGGGGAACGGGAACAAAGAGAACTCATGACGTTTGACCGGAACAGGCAAGCGGTGGCCGGCCCCTGGCTGGCGGCTGCGCTGGCCACGGCGATGCTTGCGTTCGTCGCGCTTTTCTCCTCGGTGGCGCTGGCCGCGGAACCCGTGAAGATCGCCCGCGACGACACCGCGCTCGACCTGACCGCCACGACCGAGATCTACACCAACCAGGGCAATGCCTTCCAGGTATCGACCGCCGCCGGTGCCGACGGCATTCGCCGCCGCATCGAGGTGCGCGCCTCCTCGCCGGCGCATCAGGGCGACTGGGCGGTGTTCGCGCTCGCCAACGTCTCGGAGGAACAGCTGGAGCGCGTCATCGTCGCCCCGCATTTCCGCCTCGCCGGTTCGCGCATGTTCTGGCCCGACCTCGGCTCGCAGCGCATCATCTCGATCACGCCGTCGGAAGGCTTTGCGCTTGACCGCGTGCCGAGCCCGGATGCCGACGTGTTCCGAATCACCCTCAATCCCGGCTCCGTCATCACCTTCGTCGCCGAGCTTTCGACCCCCAGCCTGCCGCAGATCTATCTGTGGGAGCCGGACGCCTACAAGGACACGGTGAACGCCTTCACGCTCTATCGTGGAATCGTGCTCGGCATTGCCGGCCTGCTGGCGGTGTTCCTGACGATCCTGTTCGTGGTCAAGGGCACGTCGATGCTGCCGGCGGCGGCGGCGCTGGCCTGGGCGGTGCTCGCCTATATCTGCGTCGACTTCGGCTTCCTGGAAAAGCTGATCAGCATCACCGCCGGCGACCAGCGCATGTGGCGGGCGGGCGCGGAAGTGGTGCTGGCTTCGAGCCTCGTCATCTTCCTCTTCACCTATCTCAATCTCAATCGCTGGCACGTGCATCTCGGCTACGCCACCTTCGCCTGGATCCTCGGCCTGGCGCTCCTGTTCGGCGTGGCGATCTACGATCCTTCGATCGCCGCCGGCATTGCCCGCCTGTCGTTTGCGCTGACCGCGACGGCCGGCATCGTTCTGATCTTCTATCTCGGATTCAATCGTTACGACCGCGCCATCCTTTTGATCCCGACCTGGGCGCTGATCCTCGTCTGGCTGTTCGGTGGCTGGTTGACGGTGACGGGGCAGCTCGACAACGACATCATCCAGCCGGCGCTCGGCGGCGGGCTGGTGCTGATCGTGCTTCTGATCGGCTTCACCGTCATGCAGCACGCCTTTGCCGGCGGGGCCTACCAGCAGGGCCTGTTTTCCGACCTCGAGCGCCAGTCTCTGGCGCTGACCGGTTCCGGCGATACGGTCTGGGACTGGGACGTGGCCCGTGACCGGGTGGTAACCTCCCCCGACATTTCGCTACGTCTCGGCCTGTCGCCGGGCACCATGCACGGCCCGGCGCGCAACTGGCTGCCGAGGCTCCATCCCGACGACCGCGACCGCTTCCGCGCCACGCTCGACGTGCTGCTCGAACACCGCAAGGGTCGCCTCAACCACGAATTCCGCATCCGCGCCGAAGACGGCCACTTCCATTGGCTGAAGATCCGCGCCCGTCCCGTGCTCGGCTCGAACGGCGAGGTCATCCGCTGCGTCGGCACGATCATCGATGTCACCGAGCAGAAGAACTCGATCGACCGGCTGTTGGCCGACGCCATGCACGACAACTTGACCGGCCTGCCCAATCGCGAGGTCTTCCTTGACCGGCTGCAATCGGTGCTGACGCTGGCGAACGGCACGGAGACGGTGCGTCCGACCGTGATGGCGATCGACATCGACCGCTACAAGCAGGTGAACGACAGCCTCGGCATCGCCGCCGGCGACAACATCCTGATCGCACTGACGCGCCGCCTGCGCCGCCTGATGAAGCCGCAGGACACGCTGGCTCGGCTTTCCGGCGACGAGTTCGGCCTGATCCTCGTGTCGGAACGCGATCCTGCCAAGATCGCCGACTTTGCCGATGCCGTGTCGAAGGCAATCATGGTGCCGCTCAATTTCGCCAATCGCGAGATCATCCTGACCGCCTCGATCGGCCTCGTCTCCTGGGTCGACCAGCAGGAGAACGCGGCCGGACTTTTGTCCGACGCCGAACTTGCCATGTACCGCGCCAAGCGGGCGGGCGGAAACCGGGTAGAACCCTTCCGCCCCGCCTTCCGCGGTGCAGGCACCGACCGGCTTCAACTCGAGACCGACCTGCGCCGTGCCATCGAGCGCAAGGAACTGTCGATGGTCTACCAGCCGATCGTACGGCTGGGCGACGGCGAAGTCGCCGGCTTCGAGGCGCTGATGCGCTGGGACCATCCCAAGCGCGGCAATGTATCCCCTTCGGAATTCATCCCGATCGCCGAGACATCGGACCTGATCGAACCGCTCGGCATGTTCGCGCTCGAACGGGCGACCAGCGACCTGATGGAGTGGGAGCGACAGACGGGCGAGATCCCGGTCTTCGTCTCGGTCAACCTGTCGAGTGCCCAGCTCCTGTCGAGCGAACTCTACAACGACGTCCGCGCCCTGCTGACCAAGACACAGTGCGACCCGCACCGGATCAAGCTGGAACTGACCGAGAGCGTGGTGATGGAGAACCCGGAACAGGCGCGCCTGGTTCTGGCCAAGCTGAAGGAGACCGGCATCTCGCTGGCGCTCGACGACTTCGGCACCGGCTATTCCTCGCTCGCCTACCTAACCCGCTTCCCCTTCGACACGATCAAACTCGACAAGGCGCTGGTCAACGACCGGTCCGACAAGCGCGCCGTGCTGCTGAAATCGGTGATCGCCATGGCTTGCGGGCTGGAAATGCAGGTAGTCGCGGAAGGCATCGAAAGCGATGCGGATGCCGAGGAACTGGGCAAGCTCGGCTGCGATTTCGGCCAGAGCTATCTGTTCGGCGCACCGCTCGGCGCGGACTCGGTGCAGCGGCTGCTGAAGGAGCGCTTTCCGCTGACCAAGCGGGCTTGAGATCAAGGATCACCGGCGGGCACGGATGCGCCCGCCTATAATGACCTCTACTCAGGCGTGGCCGGCTTCCATCGACAGCATGGCGGGGCTGACGCCCATCAGGGCAAGCGCCCGGTCATATTTGTTGTCGAGCGCGCGGTCGAAGATCAGGTCCTCGGTTGCCGGGCAATTAAGCCAGCCATTATTGGCCAGTTCGAACTCGAGCTGGCCCGGCCCCCAGCCGGCATAGCCGAGCAGCATGGTGGCGCGGCGCGGGCTGCGACCCTCGGAAATGGCGCGGACGATATCGACGGTCGCCGTCAGCGAAATGTCATCGCTCACCGGAATGCTGCTGTCGCTGGTGTAGTCGTCGCTGTGCAGCACGAAACCGCGCCCGGTCTCGACCGGCCCGCCGCTCTGGATGGGGAAGTCCCGGGCATGCTGCGGCAGCATGATCGCATCGGTCTTGTCGATCAGGCCGAGATGCAGCAGCACGTCGGCGAACGTCACCGGCTGCTTGCGGTTGATGATGAAACCCATGGCACCGGCCGGCGAGTGGGCGCAGATATAGACGACCGCGCGAGCGAAATTGCCATCGGCCATTCCCGGCATGGCGATCAGAAGCTGACCGTCGAGGAAGCCCCGTTCACGATGCTTCTTCAGTGTCGAGAAAGCCATACTCCACCTCCACTGGCCCTGACGGGCGCCGGTTCCAGACCGGACGGCCGGGCGCTGATCCCGTATGCCTAAGAAAGATGGGGCAGGATCAGCAATCAATCAACTAAAAATGATCCCGGTCTCGCAAGCGTGACTGGTGAAGCGACAAGGCTTGCTCTAAACGGCTCGTCCATGATGTTCATCGTGCCCACCAGACTTTCCCGGCTGTGCCTCGCGCTGACCGCGCTGACGCTCGCCATATCCGGCGCCCTGCCCGGCGCGATTGGCGCGGCGCGTGCGGAAACGAGCGACTGGGCGGTAAACGAGGGCGGACGCATGCGGCTGGTGGTGCTGCCGGCCGATGAACATGGCAGGCGGGCCGGCGCCCTGCAGATCGAACCGGCGCCCGGCTGGATCACCTATTGGCGCGAGCCGGGCGATGCCGGCATACCGCCCTCGATCACACTTGCGCCGGACACCGGCTATACGCTGACCGAAGTTTCCTATCCGGTGCCGAAGTTGATCGACAGCGGCGATCTGCGCGACATCGGCTATGACGGCCCGGTGACCCTGCCCTTGACGCTTTCCGGGCCAGCCGATGGCCGCCCCTCCTCCGGCGAGCTGAAGGCCTCGGTGTTCATCGGCCTGTGCCGCAATATCTGCATCCCCTTCCAGGCCGAATTCCAGCTGTCGCTGACGCTCAGCGAAACGGCCGATGCGGCGGAAACCGCACTGGTTGCCGCAGCGCGCGAGAGCCTGCCGGAACCGCCGTCCCCGGACTTTGCGGTCCGCTCGCATGCCTTGTCCGCCGACGGCAAGGAACTCTCGCTCACCGTGACCGTGCCCGAGGCGACACGGCAGGACGAGGCCGAGATCTTCGTCACCGGACCGAGCGGCCATGTGTTCTTCAAGGAACGCGAGCGTCGGCTTGAGGGCAATGCGCTGTCCATCGTCCTGCCGATCAGCGGGTTGCCTCGCAAGTACGACATCCACGGCAAGAGCTGGGGCGTGCTGGTCAAGGCCGGCGGGCGCGCCATGGAAACCACCCTTGCCTTTGACTAGCGTCAATCTATATTCCGCGACTGACGGCGAGCCGAGCCCGGCACGACCGAAACCAGCGAGGAGGATTTGATGACCATCGCAATCGGCGAACGCCTGCCCCAGGCCACATTCAAGGAAAAGACGGCGGACGGCGCCGTCGAGCTTTCGACCGACGACCTGTTCAAGGGCAAGCGCGTCGTGCTGTTTGCCGTGCCGGGGGCGTTTACCCCGACCTGCACGCTGAACCACCTTCCCGGCTATCTGGAAAACCGCGACGCGATCCTTGGCCGCGGCGTCGACGACATTGCGGTGATTTCGGTCAACGACTGGCACGTCATGGGCGCGTGGGCCGAGCAGAGCGGCGGCATGGGCAAGATCCACTTCCTCGCCGACTGGAACGCGGCCTTCACCAAGGCGATCGGCCTCGATGCCGACCTGTCGGCCGGCGGCCTCGGCGTGCGCTCCAAGCGCTATTCCATGCTGGTCGAGGACGGCGTGGTGAAGTCGCTCAACGTCGAGGAGAACCCCGGCCAGGCAACCGTCTCGGCGGCCGCAGCGATGATCGAGCAGCTCTGAGGTCCGAACAGGTTCTACTAGATAGGACATTGGGACGAGGTCATTCCAGCCGGTTCGCGGCCGTCAGCGACGGCCGACTGGCTTGCGGGCAAAGCATTCGCGTACGTCTTCTCCCCAGCGGGGAGAAGGTGGCGCGCAGCGCCGGATGAGGGGAGCGAAGCTTACCAGGCTTGGCGCACTTGGCCCCCTCATCGCCTCGTCCTGAGCCTGTCGAAGGGCGCTCGGGACTTCTCCCCGCTGGGGAGAAGAGGCAGGCAGCCCGAAGCGGAGTGATCCGCCGCCTTCACCGTTTCAGATTTCCATGTCGAACACGAGCACGCCGGAAAGCCCCCCGTCGGTCGCCTTGACGATGCGGTCGCCGACCACGACGTGGTCGGGATGCTTGAGGTAATAGTCACGCACCATGGCGTCCTCGAAGGTGATGATGAAACCGTCGAGATAGCCGCCGTTCAGGCCCTCGGGCGAGATATTCGGCCCGAACTTGACCTCCAGCATGCCCGGGACCACGGCCTTCAGGGCGGCAATGCCTTCATAGATCGCCTGCTTTTCGGCCTCCGACGTCGCCGCCTTGAAGCGCAGGAATACGCAGTGCTGGATCATGACGTCTCTCTCCCTGTGTGGTCTTTTGCCGGCGCAGGATAGGGCCAACGGTCGAGATGGCAAGACGGGAAAGCGACGCAGGGCTTCACGCGCGGCGAAGTCTACGGGAAGCCCTCACCTGCCCTGCAGCAGCGCCTTGCCCAGATTGGGCTTCTTGAAGGGTTCCATGCCCTTGCGGGCGAGTTCGTCGGCGCGCTCGTTTTCCGGGTGGCCGGCATGGCCCTTGACCCAGTGCCACTTGACCTTGTGGCTCTGGTTGGCGGCGTCGAGTTGTTGCCAGAGTTCGCCATTCTTGACGGGCTTCTTGTCGGCCGTCCTCCAACCGTTCTTCTTCCAGCCGAAGATCCACTTCGAGATGCCGTCCATCACATATTTGCTGTCGGTGTAGAGGTCGATCTCGCACGGGGTCTTCAGCGCATTCAGTGCCGTGATCGCCGCCATCAGTTCCATGCGGTTGTTCGTCGTATCGGCCTCGCCGCCGAACAGTTCCTTTTCCGTCTCGCCATAGCGCAGGACGGCGCCCCAGCCGCCCGGACCGGGATTTCCCGAACAGGCGCCATCGGTGTAGATATCGACATGCTTCATGGTTTGAGCCCGTATTCGGCGCTGGTCGCCACCTTCTGGTGGAAGCGCAATTTCTTCAGATATTCGAGCGGGTCCTTCTTCACCACCAGGGCGCCTGCCGGCGTCGTCAGCCAGTCGTAGAGGCGGGTCAGGAAGAAGCGCAGCGCCGAACCGCGCGACAGGATGGGCAGGGCTTCGATCTCGGCCTTGGAAAGCGGACGCACCGACTGGTAGCCCTCGATCATCGCCATGCCCTTGGTGATGTTATAGGCGCCGTCCTTCTCGAAACACCAGGCATTGAGGCAGATCGACAGATCGTAGACGAGGAAGTCGTTGCAGGCGAAATAGAAGTCGATCAGGCCGGACAGCTCGTCGCCGAGAAAGAAGACGTTGTCGGGAAAAAGGTCGGCATGGATGACGCCCGCGGGCAGGTCCGCCGGCCAGTGTGCCGCCAGGAAGGCCAGTTCGTCGCCGATCTCGGCTTCGAGCCCGGTCTCGACCTCGTCGGCGCGGTCCCTGGACTTCGCCCACAGCGTCTTCCAGCCGTCGAGCGACAAAGCGTTCGGGCGCTTGAGGTCGAAGCCTTCGCCGGCCACATGCATGGCGGCCAGCGCGCGGCCCACTTCGCGGCAGTGCTTCGCCTCGGGCTTGCGCAGCCACATGCCCTCCAGGAAGGAAATCAACGCCGCCGGGCGGCCGGAAAGCTCCCCCAGAAGGGCGCCATCCTTGCGCGGCAGCGGCAGCGGGCAGGACAGGCCGCGATCGGCGAGATGGTGCATGAGGCCGAGGAAGAACGGCAGGTCGTTCTTCTCGACGCGCTTTTCGTAAAGCGTCAGGATCAGGGGCGCCTTCGACGTATGCAGCAGGAAATTGGAGTTCTCGACCCCTTCGGCAATGCCCTTGTAGGACAGGAGTTCACCGGCGTCATACTGCTGGAGAAAGGCCTTGAGGTCGACCTCGTTAATGTCGGTATAGACTGCCACGTCAAAAAATCCCGCGCTGCGTTCACTGTTCCGCCGATGATAGCGCAAGCCATACAGCGGGGGAAAACGGAGTGCCAGTGCCGAGGGGAAAAAGCGATGTGGGAATCGAAGAAACCGGCGCCTGAGCACCAGTGCCAGCCGCGCAACGGCGCGACCGGCTATTTTAATCTAGGGTCTCAGATAGGCGTAGCCGTCAGCCTGGAGTTCCATCAGCCTAACCACACCCGAAGGGACTATCTCCGCCTCGGACAAAAGCTCGATCTCGTGTCCGGCGCTTTTCTTCATCGCCGCCAGCGTGTTGCCACAGGCAGAGAACTGAATTTCAGGATTCTCCAGCGACATCACGGCGATACGATCCTTGACCGGGCTGTTGGCGGTGTACATTTCGACACCCGGCCCATAGGCGACAATCTCGATCGAAATCTCCTCCCCCTTTGCGGCAAAGGCATTCTTGGCATTCAACGCATTGTTGAGTACGAGCCCCATGACAGCGGGATCGCTCTGGTCGACGTGGATTGCCAGTTTGTTTCGTTCCGTGGCGCCACCCACGTTTGCCGATAAGAGCAAGGCCCCCACTGCTGCGGCCAAAATGCGATATTTCATATTCCTCTCCTCCCGAGGTTAGACGATAGTCGCACATAGAAACATGCGCTTATATGAATGTGAAGACAAGACGGAATATCGGGACATTGCGGCTGTGAAACGCGCGAGAGTGTGATCCTTGCCCGGCCTCCCCCTGCCGCCCCGACGGCGCTTCGCCAGGGCTCAGGGCGTTCGTCACTGCAATGGAATGCTGGATTGTTTTTCCGGCTTCGCCGTCGGTTTAAATGCGCCGCACCGTACCCCGGCCCGTCGCTTTGGGCTCCGGGCGTTCGTTGCTAAAAACGATTCGCTGGATCGTTTTTCCGGCTACGCCGAACGGGAATATGCAGAAACGTATCCCGGCCCGTCGCCTTAGGCTCCGGGCGTTCGTCACTGCAATCGATTCACTGGATCGATTGCTCGGGCGTGCTTTGCACGCCCGACCGTTCCTCACCCATTCACCCAGGCCATGTCGGCGTGGGTGAGTTCGATGTCGCGCAGTTCGCGGTTGACGAGGAAGTGCTCGTTCTCGATCGAGAACTCGGCAAGCTCGATGGTCGCGTCGTAGCGGGCCTTGAAGGCCTCGATGATTTCGTTGACGATCACTTCCGGGGCGGAGGCGCCGGCGGAGAGGCCGAGCGTGCCGATCGGGCCGATGTCGTCCCAGTCGATCTCCTCGGCACGTTGCACAAGCAGCGAGCGTTTGGCGCCGGCCTTCAGCGCCACTTCGACGAGGCGCTTGGAGTTGGACGAATTGGGTGCGCCGACGATGATGAAGAGGTCGCAGCCGGGAGCCGCCTGCTTGACCGCCTCCTGGCGGTTGGTGGTCGCGTAGCAGATGCTGTCGGCCGATGGCGCGGTCAGGTTGGGGAAGCGTTCCTGCAGCCGCTGGATGACTCCTGCAGTGTCGTCGACCGAGAGCGTGGTTTGCGTGACGTAGCCGAGATTGTCGGCATCGACCGGCTCGTAGCGATCGGCATCCTCGATCGTCTCGATCAGCGATACGGAACCTTCCGGCAACTGACCCATGGTGCCGATCACCTCCGGATGGCCGGCATGGCCGATCAAGACGACATGGCGGCCGAGGCGCTGGTGGCGCATGGCCTGCTTGTGGACCTTGGAGACCAGCGGGCAGGTCGCGTCGAGATAGAAGAGATTGCGGGCCCTGGCATCCTCCGGCACGGATTTCGGCACGCCATGGGCGGAAAAGACCACCGGCTTTTCGCGGTGCTCGGCGGGAATCTCGTCCAGTTCCTCGACGAAGACCGCGCCTTTCGCCTCCAGCCCTTCGACCACATAGCGATTGTGGACGATCTCGTGGCGGACATAGACCGGCGCACCAAAACCTTTCAGCGCCAGGACGACGATCTGGATGGCGCGGTCGACGCCGGCGCAGAAGCCGCGCGGGCCGCAGAGGCGGATCGTCAGGGGCGGTCGGGACACAGTCTCATTCATCATCAGCCAGCCAGCAATATCATAATCAGGGCGAGCACGGCGGGAAGCGCCTGGATGTAGAGGATCTTCCGCGAGGCCGTCACGCTTCCATATAGGCCGGCGACGAAGACGCAGCCAAGGAAAAACAGCTTCAGCTGGAAGGCGAAATCGGGGTTCGGCTGGGCTAGCGCCCAGAACAGGCCGAGCGCCAGGAAGCCGTTATAGAGGCCCTGATTGGCGGCGAGCAC
The DNA here is from genome assembly GCF_900492205.1 of Ciceribacter sp. T2.26MG-112.2. Lineage (GTDB taxonomy): Bacteria > Pseudomonadota > Alphaproteobacteria > Rhizobiales > Rhizobiaceae > Allorhizobium > Allorhizobium naphthalenivorans_A. Next base: position 22,720 of record NZ_UEYQ01000027.1, on the reverse strand, counting down.
CTTGGTCGCTTCGGCTTGCTGCGGCTTCATGCCGAAGGCCTTCAGGCCGGCGGGCCTGGTCCACAGGAACATCTCCAGTACCAGGATATAGACATGCTCCAGCGCCACAAGGGCGACCGGCAGATCGGCAAAGAGTTTCATCAGTGTCTCCATGGTGCGCGCCGGGTGCTCTACACAGCACCGGACACAGGAAAGGCGATGCCGCCGAGATCCCTCCCCCGTTCGCCGGGGTCAGGTCTTACGTCGAAAAACGCCGTAAAGAACAACGCCGGCCAGCGCGAGCGCCAAGCCGTACCAGGTGATCGCATATTGCAGGTGGCTGTTCGGCAAGGCGATCTCGGTCACGCCGCCCTCCGGCATGCCGCCGGGCACGGGCGTCGCGTCGGCATCGAGGAAGAAGGGCAGGACCTTTTCGGCCGGCAGACCGGTGCTCGCGGCCATGCGGTCGAGATCCTTCCAGTAGAAGATGTTCTGGCCTTCGTCATTGTCCGGCACAATGGAGGACGGCTTTTCGCTCAAGCGGGCGCGGGCCAGGCCCTCCACCGTCTGTGGACCCTCCAGCAATCCTTCGGGGCGCTTCGCCGGTTCCTTCAGTTCGTAGGGCACGAAGCCGCGATTGACGAACAAGTAGCGGCCATCGCCAAGTTCGAGCGGCGTATAGACGTAAAAGCCGGCGCGTCCGCGGAAGGTCGCGAGGAAATGGCGTTCCTTGTCGTTGAGGTAGGTGCCCCTAGCCTCCGCGGCCCGGTAGTCGACATCACCGCCCTTCGCCAGGATCGCCTGAATGCCGGCGAGTTCCAGTGGCGCTGCGTTGCGGCGCTCCTCGATGTCGGCGATCAGTGCTTCCTTCCAGTAAAGGCGCTTCACCTGCCAGGTGCCGAGCGACAGCAGGATCGCCATCGCGACGGCGACCGCCGCGACGGTCAGGACCAGGCGGACATGGCCGCGCCGCTTAGCCTCTGCCACGGTCGATCGTCCCCTGGGAGGCCTTGTTCCTGTATTGCAGGGCGATCAACAGCGCCTTGATGGTGCGCAGGAGCCAGAGCGAGACGATGATCGCCAACGGGCCGAACAGGACGAAATGCAGCCAGACCGGCGGCTGGTAGGTGAGTTCGGTCCAGACCGCCAGCCCGACGACGAGGAAGTCGGCCAGCAGGATGACGAAGATCGCCGGGCCGTCGCCCGAATCGGCGAAGGAATAATCCAGCCCGCAATTGCTGCAGCCTGGCTTGATGGTGGAAAAACCTTCGAACAGGCGCCCCTGGCCGCAGCGCGGGCAGGACGCAGAGAACCCCGCCTTGACCGGATCGACCGGAGCGAAATGGGCTTTGTCCTCGTTCATGATCATCCTTCCGTCTTGACGCCGGCTTCTCTCGCCATAGCCGTGATCCATTGCCCTTGGCTTATACGCCGCGAGCGGCAAACCGCAAATGCCGGGCTTGGTTCCGATCGTCGCCGATCATTGTGCCATAAAAAAAGGCGGCACCCTCGAGATGCCGCCCTTTTCGTTTCTGTCGCCACGATCAGTGGGCGAGCGGTGCGCCCCAACCACCCCAGACATAGATGGTGAAGAACAGGAACAGCCAGACCACGTCGACGAAGTGCCAGTACCAGGCAGCCGCCTCCAGGCCGAAATGCTGCTTCGGCGTGAAGTCGCCCTTCATCGCGCGCAGCAGGCAGACGATCAGGAAGATCGTGCCGATCAGCACGTGGAAACCATGGAAGCCGGTCGCCATGTAGAAGGTGGCGCCGTAGATGCTTTCCTTGAAGCCGAAGGGCGCATGGGCGTATTCATAGGCCTGAACGCCCGAGAAGATGATGCCGAGCACGACGGTGAGGGCGAGGCCATTGACCAGTCCCTTGCGGTCGTCATGCAGGAGCGCATGGTGGGCCCAGGTCAGCGTCGTCCCCGACAGAAGCAGGATGATGGTGTTGTAGAGCGGCAGGTGCCACGGATCGAGGACCTCGACGCCCTGCGGCGGCCACTGGCCACCGGTGAATTCGACGCGGCTTGCCTGGATCGCCTCATTGGCGAACAGGCTGGCATCGAAGAAAGCCCAGAACCAGGCGAGGAAGAACATCACTTCGGAAGCAATGAACATGATCATGCCATAGCGCAGGTGCAGCGACACCACGCGGGTATGGGCGCCTTCATGGGCTTCCTTGATGGTGTCGGCCCACCAGCCGATCATCGTGTAGAGGACGATCGCCAGGCCGATAAAGAAGACCCAAGGATTGGCCAGTTCGAGACCGAACATCTCGAAGGAGCCGCCGTTGAGGTAGCGCATGTAGCCAACACCGCCGAAGGTGAGGAGAAACGCGCCGATCGAGGCCAGAAGCGGCCACGGGCTTGGATCGATGATGTGGTAGTCGTGATTCTTCTGATGCGCTTCGGCCATGTCAGCAATCCCCGAATGTCAAATTTCCTTAGAGCCCGGCGCACCGGACCCCTCCTCTCACAGTTTCGGCTGTCCCTTGTCACCCTGCTGCGGCAGCGAGGCCACAGGCTTCTCCTCCTCATGCGGATAGAAGGTGTAGGACAGCGTAATCGTCCCGATGTCCTTCGTCTCGGCGGCCTCGGTAATGGCCGGATCGATGAAGAAGACCACCGGCATTTCCAGGCTTTCGCCGGGTTTCAGTTCGGTCTCGGTAAAGCAGAAGCACTCGACCTTGTTGAAATAGGCCGCCGCTTCCATCGGCGTGACGTTGAAGATGGCCTGGCCAGAGGTCGCGACCGAAGAACGGTTGGTCGCGGTGTAACTGATCTGGACCGTCTCGCCGATCTTCGGCGTGATGGAGCGGTCGACCGGCTTGAAATCCCAGTTCAGGCCGGACGAGACATTGGCGTCGAAGGTGACCTTGATCGACTTGTCGAGCACCACGTCGGAAACCTGGTCGACGCGCTGCGTCGTCCCGTTGTAGCCGGTCACCTGGCAGAACAGCCGATAGAGCGGAACCGACGCGAAGGAGACGCCCAGCATGCAGCCGACGAACACGACGCAGGCAACCAGGATCCTCGCATTGCCGCGCGGTGCCGCCTTCATTTCGTTGCCCGTCGTCGCCATGATCGCCTCCCCGCCGTCAATTGCCCACGGCGCCGAACTTGATCAGCGTCACGACATAGAAAATGGCGACCAATGCGGCCAGCACCACGCCGAGCGCGATATTGCGACCGCGGCGCGATTTCTTCTGCGCATCGTTGAGCTTGATGGTTTCCATCAGGCAGCACCTCCGAATAGCGTCGCAAGCGTGGCGACGTAGTGATCGACCAAAAGGGCCGAGAAGATCGCGAAGAGATACACGATCGAATAGCCGAACAGCTTCTTGGCCGGCACCATCTTCTCGTCGCCGTCCGGCATCCGCCAGACGGCGACGGAACAGATGACGAGATAGACGCCGAGCGCGCCGGCAAAGGCGCCGTAGTAGAGCGAGGCAAGGCCGGTGAAGGCCGGAATGACGGCGGTGATCGCGGTCAGCACCGCATAGAGCGTGATCTGGTGCTTGGTGACGCGCTCGCCCGAGACATTCGGCAGCATGGGCACGCCGACGGAGCCGTAGTCGCGCATCTTGAACAGCGCCAGCGCCCAGAAATGGGCCGGCGTCCACAGGAAGATGATCAGGAACAGCACGATGCTGTCGAGCGATACGCCGCCGGTGACGCAGGCCCAGCCGACCATGGGCGGGAATGCGCCGGCAGCGCCGCCGATGACGATGTTCTGCGGGGTCGAGCGCTTCAGCCACATCGTGTAGACGACGGCATAGAAGAAGATGGTGAAGGCGAGCAGGCCGGCCGAGAACCAGTTGACGGTGAGGCCGAGGATCGACACCGAGAACACCGACAGGACCAGGCCGAAGGCGAGCGCCTCGGTGGGCGCGATGCGGCCGGCGGGAATGGGGCGCGTGGCGGTGCGGCTCATGACGGCGTCGATATCGGCATCATACCACATGTTGAGCGCACCGGAGGCGCCGGCGCCGACCGCTATGCAGAGGATGGCGATGAAGCCGAGAACGGGATTGATGTCGCCGGGGGCCAGCATCAGGCCGGCAAAGGCGGTGAAGACGACGAGCGACATGACGCGCGGCTTCAGGAGCGCGAAGAAATCGCGCGCGCCGGCTTCCGAAAGGCGAATTTCGCCTTCGAGCCCCGCGATGTCGCGATCATCGATAACCGTCATTGTCTCCGTCCCATGCTCGTTCTTGTTGTTGTCGGGTGCCGCGCGCGCCCGTGGAAAGGCGCGGCACCCGCAATGCGTTGAGGCCAGGCCCGCCGCTTACTTGATGCGCGGCAGCTGTTCCCACTGGTGGAACGGCGGCGGCGACGACAGCTGCCATTCGAGCGTGGTTGCGCCCTCACCCCAGGGATTGTTGCCGGCGATGCGCTTCTTGGCGAAGGCTTCGAACACGCCGACCAGGAAGATCAGCACGGCGAAGGCCGAGATGTAGGAGCCGATCGAAGACACATAGTTCCAGCCGGCAAAGGCGTCCGGATAGTCGATGTAGCGACGCGGCATGCCGGCCAAGCCGAGGAAGTGCTGCGGGAAGAACACCATGTTGACGCCGATGAACATCACCCAGAAGTGCAGCTTGCCGAGGAATTCCGAGTACATGTAGCCGGTCATCTTCGGGAACCAGTAGTACCAGGCAGCAAAGATGGCGAAGACGGCGCCGAGCGACAGGACGTAGTGGAAGTGAGCCACCACGTAATAGGTGTCGTGCAACGAGCGGTCGAGACCGGCATTGGCCAGCTGGACGCCGGTGACACCACCGACGGTGAACAGGAAGATGAAGCCGATCGCCCAGACCATTGGCGTGCGGAAGGTCAGCGAACCGCCCCACATCGTCGCGATCCACGAGAAGATCTTGATGCCGGTCGGCACCGCGATGACCATGGTGGCGAACAGGAAGTAGCGCTGCGCGGCGAGCGACAGGCCGACCGTGTACATGTGGTGCGCCCAGACGATGAAGCCGACGGCGCCGATCGCGACCATGGCATAGGCCATGCCCAGGTAGCCGAAGACCGGCTTCTTGGAGAAGGTCGAGACGATGTGGCTGATGATGCCGAAGCCGGGCAGGATCAGGATGTAGACTTCCGGGTGACCGAAGAACCAGAACAGGTGCTGGAACAGGATCGGGTCGCCGCCACCTTCCGGTGCGAAGAAGGTCGTACCGAAGTTGCGGTCGGTCAGAAGCATGGTGATGCCGCCTGCCAGAACCGGCAGCGAGAGCAGCAACAGGAAGGCGGTGACCAGAACGGCCCAGGCGAACAGCGGCATCTTGTGCAGCGTCATGCCCGGAGCGCGCATGTTGAGGATGGTGGTGATGAAGTTGATCGCACCGAGGATCGACGACGCACCCGAGATGTGGATCGCGAAGATCGCGAGATCCACCGCCGGGCCGGGCTGGCCGGAGGTCGCGAGCGGCGGATAGAGCGTCCAGCCGCCACCGACACCATAGGCGCCGGACGGGCCTTCGACGAACATCGACAGCACCAGCAGCAGGAAGGCCGGAATGACCAGCCAGAAGGAAATGTTGTTGAGGCGCGGGAAGGCCATGTCCGGAGCACCGATCATGATCGGGATCATCCAGTTGGCAAAGCCGCCGATCAGCGCCGGCATGACCATGAAGAAGATCATGATGAGCGCATGCGCGGTGGTGAACACGTTGAACATGTGCTTGCCGCCGTCGATGGCAGCATCGCCCTCGAAGCCGTAGACGATCGAGGCCAGGCCGTGGAAGATCTGGATGCCAGGCTCCTGCAGCTCCATGCGCATGGCAACGGAGAGCGCGCCGCCGATGAGGCCGGCGAAGATCGCGAAGATCAGGTAGAGGGTGCCGATGTCCTTGTGGTTGGTCGAGAAGAACCAACGGGTAAAGAAGCCGAGCTTATGGTCATGATTGTCGTGATGCGCGCCTTGACCGTGGGCGTGATCGTCGTGGGCAACAGGTCCAGCCATTGTCCGATCCTCTTCCTTAGTTCGATACGTTTTCGGCGAGCTGCACGGACGCGTCCGCACCGTCGACGGCGGCCATCAGGGCCCGGTTGGCGCCTTCCAGGTCGGAGGCCGCGGCCTGCAGCCAGGCTGCATAGCGCTCCTCGGAGACGACGCGGATGGCGATCGGCATGTAGGCATGATCCTTGCCGCAGAGTTCCGAACACTGGCCATAGAACATACCCTCGCGGTCGGCCCTGAACCAGGTTTCGTTCAGACGACCCGGCACGGCATCGATCTTGACGCCGAAGGCGGGCATGGCGAAGGCATGGATGACGTCGGTCGGGGCCGCCGTCACGAGCAGGCGGACAGACTTGCCGACCGGCACGACCATTTCGTTGTCGACAGCGAGGAGGCGCGGATAAGCGGCCTTGTCTTCCTTGCCGGCGGCAGCGCGCTCATCTTCCTTCAGCATGTAGCTGTCAAAGGACAGTTCGGTCTCGCCGGAATATTCGTAGTTCCACTGCCACTGGGTGGCGGTGGCCTTGATCGTCACATCCGGATTTTCCGGCTGCGTCAGCTGTGCCGAGAGCAGGTTGAAGGACGGGATGGCGAAGAACAGCAGGATGAGCACCGGAGCCACCGTCCAGACGATCTCGATCGCCGTATTGTGGCTGGTCTTCGACGGCACAGGATTGGCGGCGGCGCGGAATCGCACAGCCACGACAACGAGCAACAGCAGGACGAAGACCGTGATCGGGACGATGAACCACAGGGTGTAGTTCTCGAACCAGCGGATCTGCTCCATGATCGGCGTCGCCGCCGGCTGCAAGTCCATCTGCCACTCGGTCGGCTGGGCCGCGAGGCTGCCGGAAGCGAAAAGCAGACAGGCCGTGGCGGCCAATGCTGCAAAAGCTCTCTTCATCACGATGTCTCTCCCCAAGCGTTTGATCCACATCAAATCAGAACGCAAAATTCATGCTATCATGTGCGTTTAAAATCACAGATTGGCCGCATTCGCAATACGCCGATCCAAATGCCCCCGCGGCATTTTTGCGCTTCATCAATTCCGCTCTGAAACCGTCCACCACCAATGAAGGCCGCCCCTCCCCGACGAGCCGCCCGGCTGCCGGAATGGCCGCAATTAAGCCTCACTCCCTTGGAAAACACGGGGTCGGGGCTTTCATTTTGCCCGCCCGGACGCCATGAATGTCAGGGATGATTCGATTTCCAGAGGTACCCATGGGTCTTCCTAGACTTTACCGGACGGGCCTGGTTGCAAGCGCCGTCGCCATTGCGGCGCTCGTCGCCCCGGCCGGCGCCCAGCAGCAGCAGCCCGGCACCATCCGCTCCAACCATGGCGCATGGTCGGTAATCTGCGATACGCCGGCGGGCGCCTCCGCCGAGCAATGCGCGCTGATGCAGAATGTCATCGCCGAGGACCGCCCCGAAGTGGGCTTGTCGGTGGTGGTGCTGAAAACTGCCGATCGCAAGGCCAAGATCCTGCGAATCCTCGCCCCGCTCGGCGTTCTGCTTAAGGACGGCATGGAGCTTTATGTCGATGGCAACAATATCGGCCGGGCCTATTTCACCCGCTGCTTCTCCGAGGGCTGCTATGTCGAGGTCGAGATCGACGAGGAACTGATGAAGATCTTGCGCGCCGGCAAGAGCGCCGTTTTTGCCTTGCGCGAGTCAGCCGACCAGGACCGGGTCGGTATCCCGATCGAGCTTGCCGGCTTCGCCGAAGGCTATGACAAGCTGCCCTGAGAACACCGGCAGGCCGATTGCCCGCAACCTTCTCCATAAAGTGATGTGCGACCGGGGCCCTGGCTCCGGTCGAACCTTGTCGGCGCATCGCAATGCGCCTACATCGGAGCTATGTATCGCAAGGAGATTTCGATGACTGAAGACCTTCTCGGCCTGTTCGACTGCGACGAAATGACGCTGCGTCAGCATGTGTCGAAAGCGCTGGCAAACGCCGACGACGGGGAGCTGTTCGTCGAACATGCCCAGGCAGAATCACTGACCTTCGACAACGGGCGCCTGAAAGGCGGCAGTTTCAACACAGACCATGGTTTTGGCCTGCGCGCGGTGGCGGGCGAAGCGGTCGGCTATGCCCATGCGGGAGAGCTTTCGCTCGCCGCCCTTTCGCGTGCGGCTGATGCGGTGGGCGCTGTGACCCATGGCTATTCCGGTTCCTATGCGAGCGCCCCGCAGCGCACCAATGCCAAGCTCTATGGCGAAGGCAATCCGATCGGCGCGCCTTCCTTCGAGGAGAAGGTCAAGCTGCTCGCCGAGATCGACGCCTATCTGCGCGGCAAGGGCGATACCGTGCGCCAGGTCACCGCCTCGATCGCCGCGAGCTGGCAGGTGGTGGAAATCCTGCGGGCCGACGGCCACCGGGTGCGCGACATCCGACCGATGACGCGGATCAACATTTCCGTCGTCGCCGGCAAAGGCGATCGCCAGGAGAGCGGCTCCTATGGCACGGGCGGTCGCATGGCCTTTTCCGACTTCCTCACGCAAGAGAGCTGGCAGCACGGCGCCGACGAGGCGCTGCGTCAGGCATTGGTCAATCTCGAGGCGATCGACGCGCCGGCCGGCACCATGGACGTGGTGCTCGGCAATGGCTGGCCGGGCGTCATGCTGCACGAGGCAGTCGGCCACGGGCTGGAAGGCGACTTCAACCGCAAGAAGACCTCGGCCTTTGCCGGCCTGATGGGCGAGATGGTCGCCGCCCCCGGGGTGACCGTGGTCGACGACGGCACGATCGATGCGCGGCGCGGCTCGATCACCGTCGACGACGAGGGCACGCCCTCAGGCTATAATGTGCTGATCGAGAACGGTCGTCTGGTCGGCTACATGCAGGACCGGCAGAACGCCCGTCTGATGGGCATGAAGGCGACCGGCAACGGGCGCCGCCAGGGCTATTCACACCAGCCGATGCCGCGCATGACCAACACCTACATGCTGTCGGGCGACAAGAGCCCGGAAGAGATCATCGCGTCGGTCAAACGCGGCATCTATGCCGTCTCCTTCGGCGGCGGCCAGGTCGACATCACCTCGGGCAAGTTCGTCTTTGGCTGCACCGAGGCCTACATGATCGAGGACGGCAAGATCGGCGCGCCGGTCAAGGGCGCCATGCTGATCGGCAACGGTCCGGATGCGATGAAGCGCATTTCCATGGTCGGCAACGACATGGCGCTCGACAAGGGCATCGGCAATTGCGGCAAGGCCGGCCAATGGGTTCCGGTCGGCGTCGGCCAGCCGCATCTGAGGATGGACCAGGTGACGGTCGGCGGGACAAGGGCCTGAGGGGCGCGGTCCGGGTCGCACTCTGATTTGAGGCCTTCGCGTCGGATTGCAACTTTTCCGGGATCTGGCATACTAGATATTATGAACCACGTACCGCCGCACATTCCCTTTGACGAACTGGCGTTTCCGGTCGAAGAGACCGCCAGCGCAGAGGTCGAGGCATGGCAGCGCAAGAAGATCGAGGCCGGCCTCAAGGACGCCGACGAAGGGCGATTTGCTTCTCACGAGACGGTAAAAGCGGTCATCCGCAAATTCGTTTCGAATGGATGAGGTTCGCTGGACGCAAACTGCGGCTCAGGATCTCGACGACATAGGCTCGTATATCGCCGAGGACAGCCCACGCTCGGCCGAGACAATCGTGCGAAGACTGGTGGAAGCTGCAGCTTTCCTGGCCTATCATCCGGAAATCGGACGGCGGGGTCGGGTCGCCAAGACGCGCGAACTCGTTGTCGCAGGCACGCCGTACATCATCGTCTACCGCGTGCAGGCGACCATCGAAATCCTTACGATCCTCCACACAGCACGGAAATGGCCGGACCGTCTCGATTGAGCCGCAGGCACCCAACCGTGCCACGCGGATAGCGGGCCCTCAGGCACTAATCAAGTAACCCGTCAGCCCCGGGCCGGCATCAACACGCAATCATAGCGGTTCTTGACCAGCTGGTCGCAGGCCGAGCGGGCCTCCGTCTTGCTGGCAAAGCCGGTGAAGCGGGCGCGGTAGAAGGTCGAGCCGTCGCGGGTGACGGCTTCGGTATAGGTGTCGCGATCGGCGAGCGCCCCGCCGATCTTGGCCTTGGCGTCGGCAAGCAGATCCATTGCCAGTTCGGCACTGGAGGCGGCAGCGATCTGGATCTGCCAGCCGCGGGCCTTGGCGGTTGCAGCCGCGGGCTGTGCGAGCGGAATTTCCGCCTGAGGGTTCAGCGGCGCCACATCGCTGGCGACGGCAGCGGCAGCCACCTCGACCGGCTGGGCATAGGCCGTGCCAAGCGTCGACGCAGCGACCGGGCTCGCGCTCGCCAGGCCGATCACGGCAGCAACCGCATCCTGGCGCGGGGCGGGAACCGGCACATTGTCGCCGAGGCGGGCCAGATCCATGCCGACGCGGGTCGAGTTGCTGGCCAGCAGTTGCGTTCCGCCCGATGCCCTGGCGATATTGCCGGCGATCAGCTTTTCCATGATCTTGTCGCGGCTCGCGGCTGAACGGCCGCCCATGACCACGCCGATCACCCGGCGGTTGCCGTCCCGGACGGCGCTGACGAGATTGAAGCCGGACGCATTGGTATAGCCGGTCTTGATGCCGTCCATGCCCTTGTAGCGGTACATCAGGTTGTTATGGCCGTTGATGGTGCGGCCGCGGAAGGCGAAGCTCTTGGTGTTGAACAGCTTGTATTCTTCGGGAAAGTCGCGCAGCAGCGCGATACCGAGGGTCGACATGTCACGCGCCGTGGTGATCTGGCGGGCATCGGGAAGGCCCGAGGCGTTGACGAAGGTCGTCTTGGCCATGCCGAGCGCGCGCGCCTTGCGCGTCATCTCGGCGGCAAAGGCGCTTTCGCTGCCGCCGAGCTTTTCCGCCAAGGCGGCCGCGGCGTCATTGGCCGACTGCACGATCAGGCCGAGAACCGCTTCCTTGACGGTGATGGCATCGCCCGCCTTGACCCGAAGCTTGGTCGGGGGACGAGATGCGGCATATTTCGAGAAGGGCACCCGGCTGTCCCAGGATAGTTCGCCGCGGCGAATTGCCTCGAAGGTCATGTACAGCGTCATCATTTTCGTCAGCGAGGCCGGATGATTGAGACTGTCGGGATTTTCCGAGGCGAGAACCTCGCCGGTGCGGGCATCGAGGAGAAGTTGGGCGCTTCCGGCGGATGCAGTGGTCGAAAACGAGGCGACCGTCAGCAAAAACGAAAGCGCGATCAACAACTTCTGCATAATTCCTCCAAAAGGCGGCGGGCTTGAACGAAGGCCCCGGACGGTCGGCGCGAATGGCGATGGCGCTTGCTAGTACAAGAATGGGGCGACAATCGTGCAAGCCTGAAGGCGATCCACAAGAGTTAACCGAAAGTTTTACGATATAAGTAAACGAAAGGTTGATAGCGGGTGACCATATCGCGGGGCTTGCGTGGGAAAGCCGCCACGACGGATAAAGCAAGGTTTAACCGGCATGTGCAAGTCTGGGTGGCGAAAATCGTGTCGGGCACCAGAAGCCGACGGGGCGGGAGAATGGAAAGACGATGAAGGCCACCCTCAAGGGCCTCGTGCGCACCGCTGCGATCACCGGCGGGCTCGAGGTATCCCACCTTATCAGTCGCCTGGGCGCCTTCAGCGCGGCGCGAGGCCTCGGCGCCGTCTTCACCCTGCATCATGTGCGGCCCTACTCGCCGCGGCCGTTCGCAGCCAATGGTCATCTGGAGGTCACGCCGGACTTTCTCGACGCGGCGATCCGACGGCTAAAGGCCGAGGGCTATCGCTTCCTGGCGCTCGACGACTTGCTTGCCATGCCGAGAAACGAGGCAGACGGAAGGCCCTTTGCCGTCTTCACCCTCGACGACGGTTATCGCGACAATGCCGAACATGCCCTGCCCGTGTTCGAGCGCCACGGCGTGCCGTTCACGGTGTTCGTCACCAAGGGCTTTTCGGAGCGCAGCCACACGATGTGGTGGGAAACCGCCGAGGCATTGCTGAACGCAACCGAAAAATTCACCATCGAGACCGACAGCGGACCGATTACCCACAAGGTCGAGACCCTCGCCGCCAAGCGGGCAGTCTTTGGCGAGCTCTCGCAGGCCATCTGCGGGCCCCAGGAAAGCCTGGCGATTACCCGGCTCGATTCAGCCGCGCGAAGCGTCGGGATCGACCCGGCCGCGATCGTGGCGAATCTGGTGATGACGGCCGAAGAGCTTCAGGCTCTGGCGCGCCACCCGCTGGCCCATCTCGGCGCCCACACGATCAGTCACCGGGCACTGGATTTTCTCGGGGATGCGGAACTGCTGAGCGAACTTTCCGGCAGTGCCGACTACGTCGAGGCGCTCGTCGGCCAGCGGCCGAGGAGCCTGGCCTATCCCTATGGCGATCAGCGCAGCGCCACCCGACGTGTCGCCACGCTTGCCGCCAGGGCCGGCTTTACGCTGGCCGTGACCACCCGGGCTTCGACCATCGACAAAGACACGCTGGCCGAGCCCCTGCTCCTGCCGCGCATATCGCTCAACGGCCTGTACCAGAAGCCGCGCTACGTCGCCGCGCTCGCCTCCGGCATCCCCTTCCGCCTGACCGGCTGATCGGCTGACCGTCCGCGCCGCAGGTGGACCGGGGGACGGTCGCAGGTTCACCGCTCAGGGATACATCCGCACCTTGTGCCACGGCGCATCCGGCGTTTCGCGACGGAATTCGATGCGGTCGTGCAGGCGAAACTTGCGGTCGTGCCAGAACTCGATCGAGGTGGGCTTGATGCGGAAGCCTGACCAGTGAGGCGGACGAGGGACATTGCCGAGCGCGTAGCGAGCGGTGTATTCTGCGACCGCCTTTTCCAGCGCAAAGCGGCCTTCGAGCGGGCGCGACTGCTTGGAGGCCCAGGCACCGATGCGGCTGCCGAGCGGGCGGGACTGGTAATAGGCGTCAGCCTCTTCGTCCGACACGACTTCGACCTCGCCGCGCAAACGCACCTGGCGGCGCAGCGATTTCCAGTGAAAGCACATGGCCGCCTTTTTCTGGCCGAGAATTTCCTGTCCCTTCTGGCTCTCGAAATTCGTGTAGAAGACAAATCCCCGGTTGTCGAAATCCTTGAGCAGAACCATCCGCACGTTCGGCAAGCCGTTTTCGTCGACGGTGGCCACCGCGACGGCGTTCGGATCGTTGAGCTCCGAGGCCTCGGCATCCTTCAGCCAGGAGCCGAAAAGTGCGAAGGGTTCGCTTTCCTCGGTGAAGTCACCGCTTGTTAACCCAGTTTCTGACATATTGATTCAATGGCTCCCGAACTTCATCATCATTGCCCAGGGGCGAAGCACCGGACAGGACGTCTGTTGAGAGACATAGCAAAGTCGAACGAGCGCAAAAAGAGCGCGCCTCTGGGTAAGCGCGGAATACTCGTCGTTCTCGCCGCGACGCTGCCGCTTTACGGTTGCTTTGGCGGCGGCATGGACCTGTTCGGCGCCGATGTCGACCGTTCGATTTCCACCAGCACCATCTCGACGAAGAAGACCGAGGAAGGTCGCTCCGACGAACTGACGGTACAGAACGCCGTGTCTTCCGCCGATCTCTCGCGGACCGGCAGCCCGCTTCCCTGGGCCAATGCATCGACCGGCAGCGCCGGCGTGGTCACTGCGATCAATGAAAAGAAGACCGATGGCGTGGTCTGCCGCGACTTCTCGACCACCCGCCACTCCTATGAAGGCATCGCCTATTTCTCCGGCAAGACCTGCACGGCGGGCTCCGGTCAGTGGCAATTGATGAGCTTCGACCGCAAGCCGTGATCCGGCTCCTTCGGCCCGGGCTTGGCGTACCGGACAGGCACAGTCCGGCCCCCGGCCCGCAGTGCGGGCGTAACCACTGATTAGCAACTTCTTGCCATACTCCCCGGCATATAAAACCGCACCGCCGGAACAAAGGCGTGTCGGTACCTGTTTTCTTGCCGGCGCATCGGCTTTTGGGGCTGTGATGCGCGGTCCATTGTCAATTGGTGGCCTAGATGCGCGATTTCTATTCAGTGCTCGGCGTAAAGCGCGATGCGGGAGCCGAGGAGATCAAGTCCGCCTGGCGGATGAAGGCGAAAAGCGTGCATCCCGACCAGAATCGCGACGACCCCGACGCCAATCGCCGCTTCACCGAGGTCGGCCGCGCCTATGAGGTGCTGAAGGATCCGGAAAAGCGCACCCGTTACGACCAGCAACGCGACAAGGTCGAGGCGCTTGCGCGCGAGCAGACGATCATGCAGCAGCGGCAAAATGCCCGCGAGGCGGCCGAGAAGGCCAAGGTCGCCAAGGCCAATGCCGAGCGCATCCTCGCCGAACTTGCCCGCGCCGAAGCGGAAAAGGCCAAGGCCGACAAACTGGCCCAGGCCCAAGCCCAATCTCAGGCACAGGCACCACAGGCCGCGCAAGCGAGGTCGGAAAAGTCCCAGCCCAACGCGACACAGGCTCAAGCCCAGCCTCAACCCCAATTTCAGGCCCAGCCTCAAGCCCAGGCCCAGGGCAAGCCCCATGTCGCCGGGGAGAGCCCCGAAGACCTGGTCTCGCGCATCTTCGGCGACACGCCCGAGGCGGCGGCAGCGGCGGAGACGCTGAAACGAGAGGTGGAGGCGGAAGCCGAGCGCGCCGACGGTGGCGAACCGTCCGGCACCGTCAAGCCAGCATCGATCCTGGCACCGATCGAGTTGTTGAGCTCGCTCGTCCGGCGGATCCGCGGCGTCCAGCCGCCGCCGGAAAAGGCGCCCGACCTGGTGGTCGAGGCAACCGTCACGATCGACGACCTCCTGGCTCAGAAGCCCGTCCCGATCACGCTGTCCGATGGCCGCGAACTGCGCGTTCCGCTCGAAGGCGGCGTCACCCAGGGCCATATGGTGCGGCTGAAGGGCCAAGGCCTGAAGCTGCCGGGCATGGGCCGCGGCGACGTGGCGGTCACCCTGCGGGTGGCGAAGGACGAGAAATTCACGGTCGACGGCTATGACCTGAAGACCGCCCTGCCGATCACGCTGGAGAATGCGGTGCTCGGCTGCGACGCCAAGGTCGACACGCCGAACGGCCCTCTCGACATTTCGGTTCCGGCCTGGTCGAGTTCGGACCAGGTGATCCGGATCGACGACCTCGGCCTGCCGAACGACGAGGGCGGACGCGGCGCGCTGGTCGTCGAACTGCGCGTCATGCTGTGGGAAAAGCCCGACGACAAGGTCACGGATTTGATGCGCGTCATGCGCGAAGGCCTGTTTTTGTGAAGTATTTGTAACGACCACACCCTTTGTTACGCTGCCTTACAGTTGATGATCCGGTCCAATCTTGAACCGTGATGCGGGCTATGCCATAGGCAGGTTCAACTGAAAGTCTCAAGGAAGCAGAACATGGTTCAAGGTTCCGGCCTCATGGCAGGCAAGCGCGGCATCATCATGGGCGTCGCAAACAATCGCTCGATCGCATGGGGTATCGCCAAGGCCTGTCATGAACAGGGAGCCGAAATTGCCTTCACCTGGCAGGGCGAAGCGCTGAAGAAGCGCGTCGAACCGCTGGCCCAGGAACTCGATGCCTTCATGGCGGGCGACTGCGACGTCACCAATCTGGACAGCATCGACGCGGTCTTCAAGAATCTCGAGGACAAGTGGGGCAAGATCGACTTCGTCGTGCACGCCATCGCCTTTTCCGACAAGGACGAACTGACCGGCCGCTATATCGAGACGACGCGCGACAACTTTGCCCGGACGATGGACATTTCGGTCTACTCGTTCACCGCTGTCGCGGCACGCGCCGAGAAGATCATGAACGACGGCGGCTCGATCATCACGCTCACCTATTACGGCGCCGAGAAGGTCATGCCGCACTATAACGTCATGGGCGTCGCCAAGGCCGCGCTCGAGGCTTCGGTGCGTTACCTCGCCGTCGACATGGGCGGCCGCGGCATTCGCGTCAACGCCATCTCGGCCGGCCCGATCAAGACGCTGGCCGCTTCCGGCATCGGCGACTTCCGCTACATCCTGAAGTGGAACGAGTACAACTCGCCGCTGAAGCGCAACGTGACGACGGACGAAGTCGGACGCTCGGGCATGTATCTCCTGTCCGACCTGTCGACCGGCGTGACCGGCGAGGTCCACCATGTCGATTCCGGCTATCACACCGTCGGCATGAAGGCCGTGGATGCGCCGGATATCAGCGTCGCCAAGGAATAGTTCTCTCGCTCGAGGTCGCATGCCGTGCTCATCTATCTGATCCGTCACGGCCAGACCGACTGGAACGCCGAGGGCCGGCTGCAAGGGCAGAAGGACATCGGCCTCAACGAGAACGGGCGACGCCAGGCGACCGAAAACGGTGTCCGCCTGGCGGAGGAACTCGGCGACGGCGCTGCCGCCTTCGACTATGTCGCCTCGCCTCTCGGCCGGACCCGCGAGACCATGGAGCGCGTGCGCGCCGCCATGGGTCTCGATCCTCTGGCCTACCGCACCGACACCCGGCTGGTCGAGCTGTCCTTCGGCGATTGGGAGGGATCGACAATCCCGGAACTGCAGCGTGTCATGCCTGAGCGGGTCGAGGCCAGAGCGCGGCATAAATGGGACTTCATCCCGCCGGGCGAGCAGGCCGAGAGCTACGAGATCCTGTCATGGCGGGTCGGGGCCTGGTTGAAGTCGGTGGATCGGCCGACCGTCTGCGTCAGCCATGGCGGCATCGTCCGCAGCGTGTTTCGCATTGTCGGCGGCTGGAGCGGCAACAAGGCCTGCGACATGAACGTGCCGCAGGACCGTGTGCTCAAGATCGACCGCGACGGCGGGCTGATCGGCTGGCTCTGACGAGCCCTTGAACCCTTACCCTACTGGACGATTTCCAGATCATCGACGACGCGTTTGCCGTCGACCTCGGTGTAGAACACGATGACTTTCACGCCGCTTTCGAGCCCGTCGAAATTGAACTCCTCCGGCAGCGAATAGGTTTTCCCGTCATCGAGCATCAGGCTCAGGCCGTCGACATTGACCGCCTTGATGGTCGCCTCGACATCGTCGCTGCCCGCCAGCACGCTGAGCGGCGAGAGAAAGCTCGCTGTCGCCAGAAGCACTGCAATCATCATACGCATGCGGGTTACCTTTGCCATTCTCGACGGATTGAGCTTGAGTGTCAAAATAGGCCTCCAGAATGTGGCAAAAATTGCCCGCAATAGTGACTTTTTCGGTGCGATTGATGAACGGAAAAACGCCGCCGTTCAAGCAGGCGAAACGGATATCGCAGGCTTTACACCACTTTTAGTGCGAGTTTCGCCAGCCGCGCGCAATGAACCGCCGATCCACCTTTGACGCGAATGTATTGGCACGCCGACACTACTGCTGGATTCAATTCTATATTAACCGCCGCCCTTTAGGCTTGCCTCACAAACCTGGGGAATATCCTGACTTGAGAGTTTTCAATCGAAACCGGCACCGCGACGGAGGCCAGACGCCGGGCGCGGGCGTGTTCCTCATCGGCCTTGTCATCGTCGGCCTGACGATCGTCATCGCCGGGTTGGTCCTCGACCTGCGCAGCAGCGTCGCCGCCGGCCTCGCCATGATCATTCCGCTGCTTTTCAGCCTCTATCTGCTGCGCGAACGCAATCGCAACATCGTCAAGCTGGAGGGCCGCGAGGAGAAGCTGCTCGACCTTTCACGTCGCTTCAACCTCGCCATGGAGACGGCCAATATCGGGATATGGGAAGTCTCCGAAGCCGAGGACATCTTGTCCTGGGATGCGCGCGCCGCCGCGCTGCACGGCTTTGAGGCCAGCGAAGGCCGCGATCGCCTTGCCCACTGGTACAAGGTCATCCATTCCGACGATGTTCAGGCTATCGAGGCGGCCTTCTTCGACAGGCTGCATGGCGGCTCGACCGCCAGCTGGGACATCACCTACCGTATTACGCTGCCGGACGGCACGACGAGGCACCTGCGATCTGTCGGCGCCCATTCGAGCGGCAACCCCGACACCCGGCGATTGACCGGCATCGTCTGGGATGTCACCAATGACACGCTGTTTACCCAGGCGCTGCGTGCGGCGAAGGCGACAAGCGATATCAAGAATGCCGAGCTGGAACTGGCGCTCGACGAGCTTTCCAGCCGCGAGCACGAGCTTTCCGAACTCTCCCACAAGCTCGACCTGGCGCTCGCCTCCTATAATTGCGGCATATGGGAAGGCGATCCGGTGACGACCACCGCCTATTGGGACGAGCGGATGCACCAGTTGTACAATGTGCCGTTCAGCGATCAGCCGGTGACCCGCCAGCAATGGCTCTCGGCCCTTCATCCCGACGACCGGCAGGAGATCCTGCTCGCGACCAACCGGGCAACGAGCTTCGGCACCACCGTCAACACCATCCAGCGCGTGCTGCTGCCCAACAACGAATTGCGCTATGTCCGCTCCGTCGGTCAGGTGCATGTCGGCCGGGACGGCAAGAAGAAGATCATCGGCATCGCCTTCGACGTGACCGCGGATGCACTTTTGGCCGAACAGCTGCGCTCCGCCAAGGCGGAGGCCGACAGCCGCAATCTCGAGCTGGAACTGGCCAAGAACCGGATCGAGTTCAATGCGCTCCACGATCCGCTGACATCGCTCGCCAATCGCCGCAAGCTCGACATCGAACTCGACGAGCTCAGCCAGGCGGGCCAGGGTCATCGCGTCAAGTTCACCATTCTCCATCTCGACCTCGACCGCTTCAAGGAGATCAACGACACGCTCGGCCATGCCGCGGGCGACGCCATGCTGGTCCACACCGCCAGGGTGCTTTCCCGCACCGTACCGCGCGGCGATCTCGTGGCGCGCATCGGCGGCGACGAATTCGTCATCCTGGCGCGCCGGGCGACGTCGGGCCAGGAGATCGCGCAACTGTGCGAGCGGATCATCGAGGAGATGAGCAAGCCGATCGATTTCGAGGGCTTTTCCTGTCGCTGCGGCATTTCGATCGGCATCGCGCAAGCCGCCGGCATCGCGCCCGACGCCCGCCGCGTTCTGGTCAATGCCGACATCGCGCTCTACCAGGCCAAGGAAAAGGGGCGAAACTGCTTCGAATTCTTCACCCCCGACCTGCAGGCCAATATCGTTTCCAAGAAGCGCATGGCCGACGAGATCCTGACCGGCCTCGAGCGCGACGAATTCACCGTCTGGTACCAGCCGCAACTGGAAGCCGCGACGATGCAGCTCTCCGGCGCCGAGGCCTTGGTGCGGTGGAACCATCCCGACAAGGGCGTGCTGGCCTCCGGCCATTTCCTCAAGGTCGCCGAGGAACTGAACATC
This sequence comes from Ciceribacter sp. T2.26MG-112.2, assembly GCF_900492205.1. Lineage (GTDB taxonomy): Bacteria > Pseudomonadota > Alphaproteobacteria > Rhizobiales > Rhizobiaceae > Allorhizobium > Allorhizobium naphthalenivorans_A. The sequence goes on along the minus strand of NZ_UEYQ01000027.1, from coordinate 3,534 downwards.
ATGGCCAGGATCGACCAGCTGGTGCTGGAAAAGGCGCTCTGCGACCAGATGCGCTGGACGGCGCTCGGCGTGAAGGTGCCGCGCATCTCGGTCAACGTCTCGTCGAAGCGCCTGCACGATTCCACCCTGGTCGAGCAATTGCACGGCCTTGCCATTTCGCCCGGCACTGTCTGCTTTGAACTGGTGGAATCGATCTTCCTCGACGAGAGCGACGACATCGTCACCGAGAACATCGAGAAGATCAAAGCGCTCGGCATCGACATCGAGATCGACGATTTCGGCACCGGCCATACCTCGATCGTCAGCCTCTTGCGGCTGAAGCCCAAGCGGCTGAAGATCGACCGCCAGCTGGTCATGCCGATCGTCAACGCGCCGCAGGAACGCGCCCTGGTGCGCTCGATCATCGAGATCGCCCGCTCGCTCGGCGTAGAGACCGTGGCCGAAGGCGTCGAGAGCCTCGACCATGCCGGCCTGCTGCGCCAGCTCGGCTGCGACTTCCTGCAGGGCTATGCCTTCGCCAAGCCCCTGCCCTTCGACGAGTTCAGCCGCTTCACCAAGGGTTTCCCGCAGCGCAAGGCGTCGTGAAACGACGACAGATCCCGAACGCAGCGTTTCCAAGAAAGGCTTGTCGCGCTCGGGCCTTTTCCACTATGAGTGAGCCCCAACAAAAGCCGCGGCGGCATGGTGAGATCCCAGTGCCGCCCGAACACCGGTGCATATGCCATGTCGCACAATACCTTCGGTCACCTGTTCCGCGTCACCACCTGGGGCGAAAGCCACGGGCCGGCGCTTGGCGCGGTGGTCGACGGCTGCCCGCCCGGCATCCGTTTCACCCTCGACGACTTGCAGTCCTTCCTCGACAAGCGCAAGCCCGGCCAGTCGCGCTTCGTGACGCAGCGGCGTGAGGAGGACCTGGTCAAGGTGCTCTCCGGCGTCATGCCGCAGGACGACGGCTCGATGATTTCGACCGGCACGCCGATCTCGCTCTTGATCGAGAACACCGACCAGCGCTCCAAGGACTATGGCGACATTTCCAAGCGCTACCGGCCGGGCCATGCCGACTACACCTATGACGTCAAATACGGCATTCGCGACTATCGCGGCGGCGGCCGCTCCTCGGCGCGCGAAACGGCGGCCCGGGTTGCCGCAGGCGCGCTTGCCCGCCTTGTCGTGCCCGGCGTCACCATTCGCGGCGCGCTGGTGCAGATCGGCAAACACAAGATCAACCGGACCAACTGGGACTGGGCCCAGGTGAGCGAAAACCCGTTTTTCGCCCCCGATCCGGAAATCGTGCCCGTCTGGGAGGCCTATCTCGACGAGATCCGCAAGGCCGGCTCCTCGGTCGGCGCGGTGATCGAGGTGGTCGCGGAGGGCGTGCCCGCCGGCATCGGCGCACCGGTCTACGCCAAGCTTGACCAGGACATTGCCAGCCTGCTGATGTCGATCAATGCGGTCAAGGGCGTCGAGATCGGCAACGGCTTCGGCGCGGCCGAGATCACCGGCGAGGAGAATGCCGACGAGATGCGCATCGGGCCGGACGGCGAGCCGATGTTCCTCTCCAACCACGCCGGCGGCATTCTCGGCGGGATTTCAACCGGCGAACCGATCGTGGCGCGCTTCGCCATCAAGCCGACCTCGTCGATCCTCACCGAACGGCGCTCGATCGACGCCGACATGAACGAGGTCGACGTGCGCACCAAGGGCCGCCACGACCCCTGCGTCGGGATCCGGGCGGTTCCTGTCGGCGAGGCGATGCTCGCCTGCGCCATTGCCGATCATTATTTGCGAGACCGCGGCCAGACCGGCCGACTGAAGTGACGAGGACTTTCCCATGAGCTATGACCAGAGCCGCGTCGTCGACGCCATCCGCGCCTTCGAGGCCGGCGAGATCGTCGTCGTCACCGATGACGACGACCGCGAGAACGAGGGCGACCTGATCGTCGCCGCCGTGCATTGCACCGCCGAGAAGATGGCCTTCATCGTGCGCCATACCTCGGGCATCGTCTGCGCCCCCATGCCGAAGGAGGAGGCCAAGCGCCTCAACCTCAACGCCATGGTCGCGGAAAACGACAGCGCCCACACCACCGCCTTCACCGTCACCGTCGATTTCAAGCACGGCACGACGACCGGGATTTCCGCCGAGGACCGCACGCTGACGGTCCGCAATCTCGCCAACCCGAATGTCGGCCCGGCCGATTTCGTCCGTCCCGGCCACATCTTCCCGCTGGTCGCCCGCGAGGGCGGCGTTCTCATGCGCTCCGGCCATACCGAAGCCGCCGTCGATCTCTGCAAGCTCGCCGGCCTGCCGCCGGTCGGCGTGATCGGCGAACTGGTCAACGACAACGGCACGGTCAAGCACGGGCCGGAGGTCTTTGCCTTCGCCGAGGAGCATGGCCTCAAGCGCGTCTCGGTCGCCGACCTCATCGCCTATCGCCAGCGCAAGGAAACCTTGATCCAGCTCGCCTCGAGCTTCAGCATCGAGACCCCCTACGGTCCGGCCAAGGCGCATGCCTATTCCCTGCCCTGGGACCCGATGCAGCATCTCGCCGTCGTCTTCGGCGACATCCGCGACGGCGTCGACATTCCGGTGCGCCTGCATCTGGAACATGTCGGCAAGGACGTGTTCGGCAAGGACCGCCAGATCGACGAGATCATGAAGAAGATCGCCGCCAAGGGCCGCGGCGTCATCGTCTACCTGCGCGAAGGCTCGGTCGGCGTCGGCGTCTCGACCACGGCGCGCGCCGGCATTCACGAACGCGAGGCGCACGAACAGGCCCAGGCCCGCGACAGCGAATGGTTGGAAATCGGCCTTGGCGCGCAGATCCTCAAAGACCTCGGCGTCAGCTCGATCCGGCTCTTCGCCTCGCGCGAACGGCATTATGTCGGGCTGGAGGGTTTTGGTATCCGGATCAGCGCGACGGAGATTGTTTGAGGGGCGAGGCCGGAGCGCTCGCAGCTACAGGTAGCGAGCAGCACCTTCGCTCAGCGTTTCCGCAGAACCCCGTACGCACGTGGTTAGGTCTCCAACGAGCTTGCGGCGGACCGCTTGAATGCTTCAGCCAGCCCCTGTGTGATTGCCGCCATGGTCGCCTCGGTTACAGCGGGGTATTCTTCTATCTCACAGGCTGCCATCGGGTTTTCACAAGCCGGCTTCGGATCTTCCATTGCCAACCGATGCGCGGCACCGTGAAGATCATCGGCAAAAATGCATGATCTTTGATGGTCACTGCGGCCCCGGAATTTCATCAAGGCTGCATCACTCAACTCAGTCCGACTGCCATCGCGAAATCTTCAGATACGCCCTAGAGAATAAACGGTTGACTGCCAGCTCCACTCGTGGGGTACTCTGCAAACAGAATCTATATTCTGAATATGCGGAAAGGCTTATCCCGTTCGCACAGGTGTTAACCACATCTAGCTCTCACGCATGACGTGTCTCCCCTGCTCGGCTATACGGGCAGGATGAGCGAAAGCCTGTTTCCAACCCGTTGGGCCGAGGATCGGCCGCCATCGCTGGAGAAGTTCACCTCGGAC
>NZ_UEYQ01000019.1 GCF_900492205.1 Ciceribacter sp. T2.26MG-112.2 | reverse complement strand
GCTCCCCCACAATGCGCCGCGCCGCCTGCGGTGTGACGTTCAGCGTTTTCGCTACCATGCCGGCCGACACGAGCGGTTTTCCCATGACCAGCTCGACCAGTTCCGGCAGCTTTGACGAGGTCCGGCGTCCGTCGAGCTTTCGCTGCATCATCTGCCGCGCTAGCGCTAGCCGATCATGCTCCTTCAGCCCGATCTCGGCGGCGGCGATCAGACAGTGGGCGATGGCGAGCAGCCGGGTTTCGCGATGGCGATGTCGGCGCCGGTCGACGGGAATGGTTTTGAGGCCGAGATTGAGGGCGGCCAGATGCGTCGCAGTGGTGACGCCGGCCTGGCGCAGGATCGACGCGGCCAGCAGCCGGCCGAGCCAAGGCGCATGCTGCAAGACGGCCAGTTCGTTCCAAGCGTCCAATGCTACTATCGCCTGCAGCACCGCCGGCAGATCGTTTGCCTGCCGCAACACACCGCGCCATTCCTCCAGGCGCTCGTCCTCATCCCAGTCGAGATCATAGACCAGCGGGTCCTTTTCCCCCGCACTGGCACGGCCAGGGCGCTTCGCCTCGGCGATGGCGGCGTCTGACCTGGCCAGAATCGCATCGATAGCGGCGAACTCGGCGTCGAGCGGGCTGGTACCGTCATCGCTGTCCTCCCTCTCCCCTTCCCCGACCGAAGTGAGATCCGGCTCCACACCGCCGACTTCAACAGCACCTCCGGAGGCAGACACGTCGGCAGCCGCCACAGACGATGTCTGCCCGCGCAGGCTGCGCAGACCGTCGGGGCTCAGCGCCCAGCTCGGCGGCTGCGCCGCAATGCGCCGGCGGGTGCGCAACACGTCGCGGGCGATGGTCAGTTCATGGGTCGGCGTGCGAATATCTCTTGTGGCATCATGCAGGACGAGGTCCTCGAGATGGACGAGTTCGCCGTCGATCCACAAAGAGGCGCAGGCATCGGCAAAATGGGATCGTTCGATCCAGCCATCGCCGACTGGCGAACGGGCGATGCGCTCGTCGAGACGCGCCAGCGCGGAGCCTGTGTGGCTTTTACTTCCAGATTTCAATCCGGGGAATGTCATACGCCAGTTGGGTTCTGGCGCTAAACTGGAGACGATTTTCAGCTAATGATTTCAGCGAGGCCCTTTGCCAAAGCGATTTCACGATCGAAGCTCGCCGGCGGCGCGCCCGGTCTTGGACGAGCACTGGTCGATGGCGCGTCGAATGGCCCGCGAGCTGGACAAAATCCTGGATGGCGGCAATCCGAAACATGCTGCCATCAAACGCGCGGCGGCTGAACTGCGGCTCACCACCCGGCAAATCTATAATCTCCTGGCCCGTTACCGAGCCGATCGCACTGTGACCAGCTTGCTTCCTCGCACCGCTGTCAGTCGGCGCAAGCGGCTGCCGGAACAGGTGGAGGCGATCATCGCGGCCACACTTCGCGAGAAGTGGCTGACGCTTGAGCCGACCCCACTTGCTCCCGTGGTCGACGAGATCCGCGCGCGGTGCGAGGAAGCCGGTCTTGCCGTTCCCTCATATGTGACGGTCGCTCGGCGCATCCCGATGTTGTTTTCGCCTGAAGAGATCGCGAAGAAGCGATCGGCCAATCCAAAGCACTTGCTGCGGCTGAAGCCGCGTCCCGGCTATATCCATGCGCCACACCCGCTCGCCGTCTGCCAAATCGACCATACGCCGACTGATATCCATTTCGTGGAGGTGGTCGATGGTGCCGGTGTGTTCGTCGGCCGCCCATATTTGACTGTTATCACCGACGTGGCGACACGATCCATCGTCGGCTTCTGCCTCACCTTGGAAAAGCCGTCGGTTCTGTCCGTTGCGCTTTGTCTCGCCCAAGCCATGTGCCCGAAAGATACATGGCTTGCAGCGGGCAATCTCAATCACGCCTGGCCGATGTTCGGTCGGCCGCAGTTGCTCGTCACGGACTCGGCGATGGAATTCAAGGGACATGCCTTCCAGCGAGGATGTGATGATTATGGGATCAGGATCCGGTATCGCGATCGCGGCCGGGTCCATCAAGGCGGCGTGGTTGAACGGCTGCTGGGAAAGCTCAACGCCGTCCTCGCAACCTACCCGGGCTCTTCGGGCCGTTCGGTGGCCCACCGCGACGAATATCCATCCGAGCGGCGCGCCTGCGTGAGCTTCGCCGATCTGGAGCGTTGCGTTGCGCTGGCCGTGATCGATCACAACCTGCAGGAAAATTCCAAGACCCTGAATGTCCCCATGACGGAATGGCAGCGCAACGCAACCGCCCTGCCTCGTTTCGACGATGACCCGCAGCGCGTGCTGTTGTCGTTCTTGCCGGGGACGGAAAGGCAATTGTCACCGCAAGGGATCAGCATGTTCGCCATGCACTATTATTCGCCGTGGCTGAGCGCCGTCGTTCCCGAACGTGACCGGCTCGGAAAGCTTGAGGTGCGATACGACCCCCGTGACATCAGCCATGTTTACATCCGCGACCCGGAAACAAGACAGTTTCGGCCGGTCGAGCGACGCGACGGCCAACTGACGTCAGTGACGCTGTGGGAGCATGAGGCGGAACGCACCCGTCGGCGTGCGGCAAACCACCGCTCAAGCACTGAGAAGGTGGCGCTCCGCCGCGAGATCGCAGCCATTGTGCAATCGGCGAAACCCTCCAGGCGCCAGTTGCGTGATGCTGTCCGCAAGGCCCATGCCGCTGCGGCGGAGAAGTCTTATGCAGTCATGCAACCGCGGACGCCTCCTCCCGCCGAGCATCCCCCGCGCCAGAAGAGCCGCTTGCCGGTGGAGGACTGGTAGCAATAGTGGATCATTTGCTCGAGCACGTCCGACCGTATCTTGACCGTGATCAGGAGGAAAGGATCGCCTATATCCGCGCGCCACGGTGGATAGGGCATCATGCCGCCCAGGATAGCCATCGGCGACTTGCCGAGCTTCTGTTACGGCCTGCGTCTTTGCGAACCCAGGGGCTGATGTTGGTCGGCCCCTACGCCAACGGTAAGACGATGATTGCCGAGCGGTTCGCCGTCGAGCACCTGAGAACCTCGCCCAAGCAAAGGGTATGGATAGCCCAGACACGCGAAGGCGCCGGCCTTGGCCATTTCTATGCCAGCATTCTCCAGGCGCTGCGGGCGCCCGGCGCCGATATGTGGAACCTCGGCCGCAAGGCCGAGCAACTCGATCACTTGTTGGCCAGCGTCAGGCCGAGGGTGCTGATTTTCGACGAGTTCCACAATGCGTTGCGGGGCCGTGCGCGCGACGTCGAAGCCGTATTTGCTTTCCTGCGGCGGATTGGCCGCCAGTATGACATCTCGCCGGTGCTGATTGGCGAGGTGGCCGTCTGCGATTTTATCAACGCCACCAGCGAGATGGCGAGCCGCTTCGACCTGGTCGCAGTTCCACGCTGGCAATATGACGAGAACTATCTCATGCTGCTCGACAGTCTCGAAGCCGCTTTGCCGCTGGCCAAAAGCTCGGATTTGTCGACCGAACCGTTGGCCCGGATAATATTCAGCCTGTCGGAAGGCCTGATCGGTGAAATCGTCACCATCGTCACCAAGGCAGCTGTCGCGGCGATCAGATCCGGGAGCGAACGCATCACCAAGGCCGGAATCGACGAACTGCACCATGTGCCGGTCTCGCAGCGGCGCAGCAGGGCCTTGCGCGAGAGCCTTCTATGATGACGGCCGACGCGCGCACGCCGGCAATCAGCATTCGCGAACGATATGGTGACGTGGTTTCTGACCTGTGGCCGGTCACCGTGATGCCGCAGCCAGACGAATTGCTATCAAGCTGGTTGCACCGGCTTGCCTATGCCAATGGGGTAGCCCCGAAAGCATTCGCGCGCGTGCTCGGTGTCGCTTTGCACTTAACGCCAAGAATCGGTCGCAGCAATTTCAGAGGGATAGCTCGGCACTTAATTTGATAATAAGCACTTTACTTGAGAATTTCGCATGAATCTGATCAGTTAATGTGAGAATCAGACGACCGAGGAATCGACGGTGTCTTGCTGTGAGTGACCCATTCCCTGACGAAGTTGACGAAGCGCTTTGGGATGAAGCGTGCCGGCGCGCAGACGCAATTCGAGACTTTCTGAAAAGCCGCACTGGCAGGATGTCGGTGGCGGATGTGGCGCTGCTTGCGACCGAGCTCGAAATCAGTCAAGCGACTGCATACCGCCTCATCAAGCTATTCCGGGCCGGCGGGACCGTGATGAGCCTGGTGGAGCGCAAGCCCGGCCGACCAGGAGGCCATCGGGTACTAGATGACAGGCGGGAGGAGATCATTCGGACGACGATCAGCCGGTACTATCTGACCCGCAATCGTCCGTCATTCTCACAGTTGGTTCGGGACGTGCAAACGAACTGCCTCGCGGTCGGGCTTAGGCGGCCGCACCCCCGAACCATCAAGGTCCGGCTAGAAGATATTGATCTGCAGAAGCGTGCCAAACGGCGCGGCGAAACCAAAGTTGCCAAGAACACTCGTGCTGTTCCCGGGATGCTAGCCGCCTCCCAGCCATTGCAGATCGTGCAGGTCGATCATACGAAGGCGGACATCTTTGTCGTTGACGAGGAAACGCGGCAGCCGATCGGCCGGCCCTGGCTGACGCTGGCGATGGATGTCTGCAGTCGGATGGTGACGGGCTTCTACCTCACGATGGATGCCCCTTCCCGCCTTTCGACCAGTCTTTGCCTTTTGCACTCCATTTTTGACAAGTCGGCTTGGCTGCGAGAACGCGAGATCAGCGAGGCGTGGCCCGTCGCCGGCTTGCCAGATACCTTGCACGTCGACAATGGAGCCGACTTCAGAAGCCAGTCTTTCAAGAGAGGATGTCAGGATGCCGGCATTGTGATCGACTGGCGACCGCCAGGGGAGCCACGCTTCGGTGGTCACATCGAGCGTCTGATTGGGACGCAGATGGGAAAACTCCACCTGCTGCCTGGCACGACGTTCAGCAACGCGCAGGAACTTGGGGAATACGACTCAAAGCGCCATGCGGCGCTCACTTTACGCGAGCTCGAGCGTTACATCGCGCTCGACATTGTCGGCTCCTATCACCATTCAATACACGCCAGCCTGGGCCGACCGCCCATTGCAGTATGGCGGGAGCACGAGGACGTGATACCGCTTCGACTTCCCCAGGACCGGATGCGTTTCTGGCTGACGTTCCTGCCCGAGCAGGAACGCACGCTGCGGCCAACAGGGATTCACCTGTTCGGGCTGCGATATTGGTCAGCTGCCCTCAGCGCCGACGTTGGGCGCTCCAACCGGCGTCTCCTTGTGAAGTACGACCCACGGGATATGGCTCGCGTCTTTGTCCGGCGCCCATCCGGCAACTTCGTGGAAGCCCGCTATGCCGACGTTACCTTGCCCTCGGTGACACTGCACGAGGCACTGGCAGCGCGCCGCGCGCTGCTGACAAAGGGGCGACGGGAACTAGATACCCGCACCATAGTCGGCACGGCAGTTGAGCAGCGCAAGCTGGTCGAGGCAGCAGTCAAGAAGACGGCACTCGCCCGACGCGGTCCCGCAAGCCATCAAAAAACGAGAGTGGAAGACGGCGGATGGGGGTCGCTTCGCGGGGTAGACTCCAGCAAACCTGTGGCCTTCGACGAGGACACGGAGTGAACTGGCATGAACACGGAAATCTCCCATTTAACCTCTAACGCCGCGGCTTTGCTTGCGGAGACCGACGCGCAACGTATCAGAGCGATCAGATCACGCCGCTGGCTCGTTTATCCTCGCGCGAAGCAGGTGCTTGAGCGGCTCAACCAACTGCTTGATCATCCGCGTGGCACCCGCATGCCTTCGCTCGCCATCTACGGTGACAGCGGCATGGGCAAGACGATGATCATGAAGCGTTTCCGTGATCAGCATCCACCGAGCTTCAGTGCTCTTACCGGCAAGTTGAAGACACCGGTTTTGGCCATGGAGATGACCAGCCGACCCGGCGAACGACGGTTCTACGCCGAGCTGCTAACCCTTCTCGGCGCACCGCAACGGCCACGCGCCGATATCGCCCAGATGGAGCAGGCGGCGATGCGCATCATGGAGGCGATCGGCGTTCAGGTGCTAGTGATTGACGAGGTGCACAATATCCTCGCCGGAACGTATCGCGAGCAACGCATCGTCCTCAACACCTTGCGCTTCCTAAGCAACCGACTTCAGATCTCCCTCGTCTGCTTTGGCGTCAATGACGCCCGCGAGGCCATCGGTGGTGATGTGCAATTGGCCCGCCGCTTCGAACAGTTCACCCTAAGCCGCTGGGCTGCCAACGATCAGTTCGAGATCCTGATCGCATTGATCCTGCGCAACACGCCGCTACGCCAGCCGTCGGTGTTGACCGCCAAATCGCTACGGCGGATGTTGCAGATATCCGAAGGGATCACCGCGAACCTCTTTTATATCGTAAACACCCTCGCCATCGACGCCATCGAAAGCGGCCAAGAGAGAATTACGGACGCAGCTGTCGAAAGATGGGAGCCGGAGTTCGATGCGGAAGCCGCCTTCGCATGACATGCAGGCCCCTCGGCAGTTGCCGGTAACACTGGCTCCCTGCACTGATGAGCTGCTGTCGTCGTGGATCGCACGGCATGCCGATTTCTATGGTGTCCCTCCCCTGGCTATGCTTCGGCATTGCCTTCCAGAGACGCCATCCCTGCGCGCCGCCGATCTTAATCTCAACGACAATCAGGTCCTCCGCCTGGCACTCATGCTCTGCGCCGATCCGGCAACGATCCGCCACACCGCCTTCACAAACATCGCCCCGGCGTCGCGGCGCCTGATTGCGAAGGAGGCGATACAGTCATGCTCAACCTGCTATCCTGCAAATACCGAACCGAGAGTTGTTCTTCGAAGTCAGCTTCTCGGCTGGCGTATCACCTGTACTCTTTGCGGCGGTCTATTCCGATCTCCTGATGGGCGTGACTGTTCCTCTCCCTTCGGCCACTACCATGCGACTGCTCTCATCGGAGAAAGGCTGCTCCACAATGAGGCCGAACGCGAGGCCGGAAGCTGGGTCTCGTCAGCCAAGATTGCACAACTTCTGCTGATGCGACGCGCTACGAAGCCAGCCTCCAGAAACTATGAGCCGTGGCGATACAGGGTGCTAGGCGCACTCATTCCAGATCTCGATGATGCCGTTGAACGGCAGAGCCTACCGACGTCGGCAAGTCCAATCCTGCAGCTGCATCTGCGGTCGGCTCTGCTGGCCGGGATAGCCATCGTTGAGCGTTCCGGCCCCGAGATGCTCGAAATGCTTCGAGGCCAAATGATGGGCGAGAACAAGGCGCGGTTTAGCACTGCAGTCGATGACATCCTCAGCAGCACCTGCCAATCAACCGCGTCATCACAACTGCAGTTAATCTGAGAATCTTCACGGGCCAATTCTCAAGTTAAATGCCAAGACGGGTCAAAGCGACCGCATTCTCACGGTTATGTGCCAAACGACACGAAGCCGTTGTAGGAGAGCCAATCTAAAAGGCGTCTTTTAGGAAAGACATCCTCGTATAGAGGGACAATGGCGAAGTATACACAGTTTGTTATCTGAAACTTGGAGTTCAAAAAACCGACAAGTTCTAGAAAATCGAACCGGATGGACTTCGACAAACGGTCGACATAATTTCCATCAATCAGGACACAACACTTTTGAGAATGAGTAACCGGCCGCAAACGCACCTCCGCTCGTCGGCACCAGTCTGCGCGTCATTTTCCGAATGCCCGAGTGAATCGATCGATCCGGGTCCGGTCCGACTCTTGCCGAAATTGTTCGTCAATTAAAATTTCTGACAAGGCGGGGCTACAGACTGGTTGAATGTTGGTCGAGGGATAGGCGCCCGACATAGCCACCACAGGGGTCCAGACTTCGCGTCCCAATCCAAATATCGATGGCCGGAACACTACTAATATGGCGCATGCTCGCAGCAAAGTCCAGTTCACCGACCAAGCATGCCTATATCTGGACATGCCGAGATTAATTCAAATGCAAGGTTTTGACACCTAGTCTGTCGTAGCTGCAGCGCCGACACGGTCGCCGGCTCAATCAACAGCGAGAGTGGAAAAATTTATGGCTGCGACGGACCTATTAAACCGACGCTCGAATGCAAAGAGCTTTGCCGCCCGGGCCGGGTGTTTTGTTCTAACGGCATTCCTGGCGGCAATCTCAGTGCCAGCATCGGCAGTCGCAAACGCAAAATATGCGGGATATGTCATCGACGTGAACACGGGCGAAGTGCTCTATGCCACCAATGCGAACGCCCGGCGTTACCCAGCCTCGTTGACCAAAATGATGACGCTGTATTTGACGTTCGAAGGCTTGGATGCCGGGCGGTTCATGAAAAGCACGCGTATTGCGGTATCCGCTCATGCGGCATCAGAGCCGCCGTCGAAACTGGGACTACGGGCAGGCTCCACCATTACTGTCGAAGACGCGATGCACGCCCTCGTCACGAAATCCGCAAACGATGCTGCGACCGCTCTCGGTGAGTTCCTCGGTGGCTCGGAGCCCGGCTTCGCCAAAATGGCGACAAATAAAGCCCGTGCGCTGGGTATGCAAAACACGAACTTCCGAAACGCTCATGGGCTGCCCGATCCGGCACAGGTGACAACAGCCGCCGACATGGCCCGTTTGGGCATCGCGCTTCGAAAGCGCTTTCCTCACCACTACCCGATCTTCGAAACGCGGTCTTACCGTTTCGGCAAAACTACCCTGCGCAGTCACAACCGCCTGGTGGGCAGCGTTGAGGGTGTCGACGGGATCAAGACAGGGTTCATCAATGCTTCCGGATTTAATCTGGTAACCTCCGTCAGGCGTGACGGACGCTCAGTGGTAGCAGTCGTACTCGGCGGACGGACAGCTGCAAGCCGCGATGCTCATATGCGCGAATTGCTTCAAAGGCACCTCCCGCTTGCAAGTCGCTCTCGTGAGGGAAATGATCTCGAGCCAACACGCGATTCAACACTGGTCGCCCTACTCGAAGAAGCGCCGCGGGTAGGTCCAGTACCGAGTTTCCGTTCGACCGACGAAAACCTCAGCAACGTGGAAGTAGCGTCCGCTGCGACGGCCGATCCAATCACAACCGGCTCGTTGGGGTTGCCCAGCGCAGAAGGAACGTGGGCTATTCAGATTGCAGCAGTACCGGATCGAGCCGGGGCAATCCGGATCCTCGAAAAAGCAAAAAGCGACCACGATGGCTTTCCCGCATCTGTCGAACCGCTTGTGGTCGAATTTTCCGACGGATCGAGCCTTCTGTACCGGGCTCGCTTCGTTGGTTTCGACGCTCGTGAGACAGCCTGGGCAACCTGCCGGGCGCTGAAGCAAAAGGGCTATGGTTGCTGGGCAACGCGATAGCTGGTGAGCCGCAAGTTCTTTTCAATGCTGCAAGTCTTCTTCCTGAGGGTTGCAGGGTCGCCGTTGCATTTCCTTGCGTTGGGTTACGAGGACTTCGGTGAGCGCGATGAGACCTGCGATAGAAGAGGAGACCCTTACAGCTGCAACGACTACAGCGGTCGCGTCCAGGACGCCGACCGCATCGGCGGCATGCAGTGTCCGTTCACGGAGATCGAACACCTGACCATCCGGAGAACTGCTGAGTATGTTTTCGACATACTGCGCCCCAGGCTCGCCGGCACTGTCGATCAGGATTGTCATTGGTGACACCAGTGCCTTGCGCAGGATTGCGATCCCCTTTGAAGTCGCGATGTCATCTACCGTCTGGCTACCCAACCATCGGGCAGCATCCAGAAGGACGGACGCTCCGCCTGCAACACGACCGTCTCTCAGTGCGGCTCTGACAGAGGCCGCGCATTGGGTAGCCCGCTCCATGCGCTCTTGTGACGGCGTCTCTCCGATTTCACCAATCGAAATCAGTACCGCGGATGTTGTCGCTTGTCTCTCAAGCTCGCAGGCAAAAAGCTCAATGAACAACTTGTTATTGGACATGACGATGCGCCCATTAAGGTCGGCACGGCGGAACCGCAATCTCTCTTGAATATTGGCTAGCTCGAAGGGCAACCTAGACAACGTCAACGACAAGATGTGCAGCCGGTTTTGATCAATACCACGCGGTATTGAGGCACGAAACGTGGGACAGACACGCTGGGCAGCGATAAGCACGTCCGCACCGGATTCCAGTGCGTCTTCGAGCTTATTCTCAATCTGGCGCCAGTTCTCAAGCGGGCTAGGATAGAGGATCAGACAAGGATCCGTGAAAGCTATCGACCTGTACGGGTGGTCGAAACGGTCGTGTAGATAAACGTCAAGGATTATCCCTTTGACGATTTCGCAAGATGAAGTTTTCGACGGCAGCAGGAAAACAGCTGATGGATCCTCGGCGGAAGAGAAACCCTCTGCGATCAACTGGGCAAGCGCATCGTCGAGGCCTGCAGCACACCGGGCGACCGAAGCCAATTCACCAGGCCCAGAGAGAGGTCGCGACATCCGAGTGATATATTTTTCGACCATTTGTGCGGCCCGCCGAAGCCCGCCACCGACCTCAGCAACGTTTTCGGCGACCCAATTCCGCCTGAAGGTTTCAACAGCAATGGAATGGGTGAGTATCGCAGCGAGCGTGGTTCCATCGCCGGTATATTTCTGTTGTTGCCGCGCGACATGGCAGAGCAATTGTGCCCCCGCATCTTCGTAAGGATCTGAGAGACTGAAATCCTCAAGAATGCTCGCGCCACATTTCGTGCTTCTGATCTCTGGCGCGTGGTAGTCGACGGCGACGGTCCAGCCACACGGGCCGTATGTTGACTGCGCTGCTTCTAAGGCAAGCGACATACCCTTAAGCATTTTCACTCGGGCTTCATGCCCATGCACCGACTGTTTCAGAATCCACCTCACACACACGTTCAGGTTTCTGAACACCGCCGAAGAGCGAAGCTCTGCGGCACTCAGACAAAGTGGTCGGAAAACTGGTCGAGCATTAGCTGACGGTCGCGTGTTTCCATCAGAACGAGCCTCAGTCCGTCTTCATCGTCGATAAGCTTCACGCTGCCGCCGCCGAAGATGCGCGCATAGCGATGAATGCTTTCTGCCATTTCCAACGATGTGGTCGGTTTGAACCGAAGCGGTAGGGCAGCGGGATATTGCGCCCCTTCAGGAATATCACATTCGGGCACTGGCCCCGAACCGAATGGATTGAGCGCGTCGTCAGTAAGATTTTCCAGGAATGGGGAAGCCTGATAGGTTTCACTTAATCTGTCCATGTCGCTCCTCACGAGGTTGTGCAGGTGCGACGCAGAGCGGCTTGCGGCAAAGCAAACCGTAAGCACGTGGCTTTGGGCGGACCATCTCACGACGGACGACCAAGCTTGCGCGATGAAGCGCTGCGTCGTGCTGCGGAGATATTCGTCCCATCAATTGAGGGGAATGACCAAATGTAACGAAGAAACTTGCCGTTGTGTAGTGCTATTTACTCTTTTTTGCGGCAGGCCACGGCCGGATCTGCGTTCGGACTTTGTGGTCCGCTGGATCCGTACGATCCCGGCCGTCCGACGTGCAGCATGGAGGACTGCATCAGCATTTCGGGAATATACTGGCCGATAGGAGCAGGATATTGTGCTAACTAAGGGTCTCTCGCTTGAGGTAGGGGCACGCAGCGTAGAGAAACAAGACCATAACGGACATTAGACTTGCCTGATGAATCAACCAGGACCAACCTGTTTGTGGTAGGCCACCCAAAATCCGTTCGTTGGTTCTCGCTAAAGTGTACATAGCCAAAGCGGCTACAAGCAGGATCGAATTGCGACTGAATGTAAACCTCAACAATTCCATGAGACAGGCGGACGAAGTGGCCGGTTCAGTTCGGACGACGAAAAAGACAAGGCCGCCGGCGACGGACAGAGCGCTGGTGGAAATCACGTCGAAGCCGAGAAATTTCGAGTTTGCTTCTATATTCAGCATCACGAAAAACATAACGCACAGGGCGATGGAAAACACACGCTCCGCACCTCGCGTTGCTGAAATGCCGTAGGCGCCGGCCAGCAAGGCATAGATGCAAACCATCGTGGAAATCTGCGAGATCACGGAGGTATCCGCGAACCCCTTCGCAGGAGGCGTATGGAACAGTAGAATAATCGAAACGATCGCATTGACGATCGCGATAAAGAAGAAGCACCGGGCAATCCGCCAATCAATTTCATAGGTTTTCATCGAACATTGGCCTGTTTGGTGGGTGGTTTAGTCGCCGCCTCACGTGATGGGGGTCGTCCAGCTCATGGAGCCTGTTCAAATTGGAACTGGACCTCGCGGACCCGAAAAAGCGATGCGTCAATAAAGGACGCGCAGTTGAGGTCGAAGAGCGCGACGTTATGGCCGTCATGCGAGAAGGCTGTCTTGTAGATGATTCCGTCGTATCCTTCGGTCTTGAAGGCCTCGGCCAGTATTTGGGTGGCCGCGTAGCCGGCGGTATTGTCACTTCGCACCACGGGCCTGGAGAACGCATAGTCAATGTGCGACCACACCAGATTCTCGATGTCGTCATCCTCGAATGTGGCCTGCTCCCGATCAAACGGCTGTGCAAAGCGACTGCAATCCACCACTACGAGGTCCCGCAATGCCTCGAAACGAGCGACTGAGACGATCGATCCTATCCCAGGTCGCACTTCCGACATTGCAGACTCCCGGTCCGTCGCGAAATACAGGCATGGGATCCCTTTGGGATTAACCCGGCCCTCGTAGGCGCGGTCATCCCAGGGTTTCATGCGAGCTTCCGGATGCGGCAACGGGATGCGCCGTCCAGCAACAACGTCGTCTGTCCAGCGGTGGCCAATCTGGGCTCTCCAGAAGACAGCGCCGGCCCCGATCGTGCTCAACCTTTCTGGACAGGTCGCGACGACCGCTTCAAGAAAATGTGCCGCTTGTACAGAGCGCATGTAACGAGATTGGCGAGTTACCTCATTTTCAAACTGCCAAAAGGCATCCACTTTCTCAAATCGCGCCGCGCCCATCATCTTTCCTCTACCGGGTCAGCGAAACAGTACCACCGGCACTTTGCAGGACCGGATCATCTCCGTGGTGGTCGAGCCGATGAAGAGGTTGCGCAGCCGCGAGTGGCTGTAGGCGCCCATGGCGAGGAGATCGTAGCCCTCTTTCTCCACCGTCTCGGAAATGACCTTGTCAGCCGATCCCTGGACGAGGTTGATTTCCGGCGCATAGCCGGCAGCCTGCAGGATGGCGGCCGCATCGTCGAGTTTCTTGCGGTTTTCGGGCGTGTCAGCACCCGCCATCACCACTTTGCAGCCGAGACCGTCGAGAATCGGGCTGCGGGACACCTGGTCCACCGTCTTGATGGCCATTGGGCCACCGTCATAGGCGATCAATAGCTTGCCCACCGGCTTGAACGCCCGCGAAGCGATGACGATCGCCTTGTGAGTCGAGCGCACGACGCGTTCGAGATTGGATCCGAGGTGGCCCGCAGCAAAATCGGCGCCTTCGCCGCGTTTGCCGACAACGATGATGTCCGCATTGGCTTCGAATTCCAGCACGGTATCGACCAGATCGCCGTTGCGCAGCTTGGTTTCGACATTCTGGACACCCATTGCCTGAAGGTGAGCTTTCGCCTCTTCCAGCAGCAAACGTCCACGTGCATGAGCGACCTTGGCCTTCTGCGCGTCAAGTTCGGCCAGTTCCTCAAGAAGCGCGGTGCGGGCGCCAATCCCGATATTGCCGCTGAGGTTCACCGGCTCGCTCGAAAGATCGCGTCGGCCGATGACATGGAGGATCTCAACTGTGACGTCGGTCTTGCCGGCAATCCAGGCGATGTGATCGCAGACGCTCTTTGCATAGGCAGAGCCGTCGATCAGTCCGAGTATTCTTGTCATTCTTGTGTTTCTCCCTTAATGGCCCATCAGGCGTTCCATGGCGCCGGGCTTGTCGTGAATGGCGAGCTTGTCGACGATGGTCTCGCTGGCCTGATTGAGGCCGATGATCTCGACATCTGCGCCCTCGCGGCGGAACTTGAGCACGATCATGTCCAGTGCCGCGACGCTGGAAATATCCCAGATATGGGCGTGGGTGACATCGATCGTGACCTTGTCGAGTGATTCCTTGAAGTCGAAGGCCTTGTTGAAATCGTCGACTGACGCGAAGAACACCTGTCCTTCGACGGTATAGGTGCGGTGCGCACTGTCCGCCGACAAAGCCGAGGTGATGCGAAAGATCTGGGAGATCTTCCAGGCGAAGAACACGGCAGACAGCAGCACGCCGATCAGAACGCCGATAGCAAGGTTGTGGGTGTAGACGACGCCCACCACGGTCGCCAGCATGACGATCGAGGACGAACGCGGGTGATCCCTCAGGTTCTTGATCGAGGACCAGGAGAAGGTACCGATCGACACCATGATCATGATCGCCACCAGCGCTGCCATCGGGATCTGGCTGACCCAATTGCCAAGAACGAGGATCATGAACAGCAAAAACACACCTGCGCAGAAGCTCGAAAGACGTCCCCGGCCACCGGACTTCACATTGATCATTGATTGACCAATCATCGCACAACCGGCCATGCCGCCGAGAAAGCCGGTCACGGTATTGGCGATACCCTGACCAACACATTCTCTGTTTTTATTGCTGGGCGTATCCGTCAGATCATCCACGATCTGCGCTGTCATCAGGGATTCCAGCAAGCCCACGACCGCCACGGCGACCGAATACGGCAGGATGATCATCAGCGTTTCGAGATTGAGCGGGATCTGCGGGAGCAGGAAGACCGGCAGGGTGGACGGCAGTTCACCCATATCGCCAACGGTCCGGATATCGAAGCCGAAGTAAATCGACAGGGACGTGAGAACGACGATGCAGACGAGCGGAGAAGGTATCGCCGTGGTGACATACGGAAACAGGTAGATGATAGCGAGACCGCCAGCGACCAGAATGTAGGTCAGCATGGGCACATTGGTCAGTTCTGGTAACTGCGCCATGAAGATCAGGATTGCCAGCGCATTGACGAAACCAGTCATGACGGACTTCGACACGAAGCGCATCAGGTAGCCAAGCTTGAAGATGCCGGCAATGATCTGGATGATCCCGGCGAGGATGGTCGCCGCCAACAGATATTCGACGCCATGTTCCTTCGCCAGTGTGATCATCAGTACTGCGGTCGCCGCGGTCGCGGCAGAAATCATGCCAGGCCGTCCGCCAACGAAGGCGATCAGAACGGCGATCGAGAAGGAGGCGTAAAGGCCGACCTTCGGGTCGACGCCGGCAATGATGGAAAAGGCGATGGCCTCGGGAATGAGGGCCAGCGCCACAACGAGGCCTGCAAGCGCATCGCCCCTGATGTTGCCAAACCATTCGGTTCGCATTTGGGTTAAAGTGTTAGATGACAATAGAAATTCTCCTTTCCGCTGTCATAAGCGGATGGCAGTGTGAGGGTTGATCGCCTCAAAGAGGCGACGACGATCGACAATAGGATGCGGCTATTCCGCGGCTCGGCGAGACGGCGCGAGCATCGACGCCTCCATCCCGCGAAGCCGTGTTTCAGCCGCTTGAATGTAGTCGCGCTGTAGCGGAACGACCGTCTGGTCTCGGGAAAGCTGGATCTGGAAGACGATCATACCCTGATGGCGGAAGGCGGATTCAGAAGAAGCGAGATAGAACTCCCACATCCGCGCAAACCGCTCGTCGTATAGACCGACTGCTTCTTCCCGACGCGCCATAAAGCGGTCGCGCCAGGCCTTCAGCGTCTCCGCATAATGCAGTCGTAGGATTTCGATGTCACAGACCACCAGACCTTGGCGTTCGATAACCGGCAAGACTTCCGAAAGTGCCGGAATGTAACCACCCGGGAAAATGTACTTGTGAATCCAGGGGTTGGTATGGGACGGACCATCACTGACCCCGATCGAGTGCAGAAGCATCACGCCGTCGGGCTTCAGGAGGGATCGCGCCTTGGAAAAGAATTCGTCGTAGTGTCCTACACCGACGTGCTCGAACATGCCGACGGAAACAATCCTGTCAAATTTCTCGTTGAGATGGCGGTAATCTTTCAGATGGAAACGCGCCCTGTCTGCCAGATTTTGGGCTTTAGCACGCTCATTTGAGATCGCGAACTGTTCTTCCGATAGCGTGACGCCGGTCACGTTGGCACCTGTCATCTCAGCCAGATAAAGACCCAAGCCACCCCAGCCGGAACCTATGTCGAGAACATCGTGGCCCGGTTCGATCAATAGCTTGGCCGCAAGATGGCGCTTTTTTGCCAGCTGGGCTTCTTCAAGCGAACCGTCGGCAGTCTCGAAATAAGCACAGGAATATTGGCTGTCGCTGTCCAGAAACAGACGATACAGCGACCCGTCGAGATCATAGTGATGGGCTACGTTATCCTTGGCCCGACCGACGGGGTTGTGTTGATGAAATCGCCTGCGCAAACCTGTCAGCCAGCGGTTGAATTTGGCCGCCCCTTTCAGGGAGTAGACGCTGGTGTTCCTGAATACGAGTTCCAGGAAATTGTAGATGTCACCCTGCTCAAGGACAAGTTTTCCGTCCATGAAGGCTTCACCAAATGCCAGCTCGGGATTGGTTGCCAATGCCCATAAGGTACGGGACTTCTTGATGCGAAGCACAATGGGCAAACCCGCCCCATCCCCGAATGTGGCGCGACGGCCTGAAGGGTAGATGATGGACAAATTGCCGGTTTTAATATGTTGCGAAACGAAGTGATTGAAAAACGATGACATTCAATTTCCTGAATACGTCGTTCTCCATGGACCATGCGCACGCGCTCACCGCGAAGCCCAACAAAGAGCTAGCGATTAGATCAATACCGTTGACGAAAATCACATAAGCAAGCAGTTGCGATGCGATTCACCGATATCAGGCGAGCAGATTTTCCATGGGAATAACCAACGGGAACTCAAGGCATCCAGAATGGACTGCGTAGAGTAAACTTGTGGCCGGGGGATAGGCGCCCGGAGAAGCCACCCGCCGGGGCGGGTCCGTGATGATGGCATCAATGAGGCAAAAGCGCGCAGAATGCAAGACATGGCTGCCATGCATTACGCGCACGGCTGCCAACTTCACTCCTTGGTGGAATTTGTCACTACACAAACAGAGATTGAAGGGTTAAGGTTCAGGTATCCCCCAAAATTTCGGGGATGACCTTTGAGGTTGTCGGTTCGCATGCGGCGGAAGCGGCGCGAACCGAAAGGTCGTCCCGTTTCATATACGGATGCCTACCGCATCCGTAGTTTCTCATGATGCCACCTTCGACATGCGGGTCTTACGCAAGGCATGGAGGGCAGTACAAATGAGCTCTACACTCACCAATTCCAGTGACGATCGTCTGATCTCGCGACTTTTAATCGGCAAGCCAGACATTACGCCGGCGCAGGTCAAGCAACTTGTTCCTGCGACAAGAGCACTGGATGACCATGCGCTTTCCCAGAAAATTGAGCACTTAACGCGCGCGAATGCCAAACGCCGGCCGCTCGCGAACCGCAGCAAGAGGGGAGCAACGCAGTGAGGATCGTCGTGGGAGATATTTTAGTCGAATGCGTCCAGAGTGACGTCGATCACCAGAGCGATGTCGCTGCACTTTTCTATTATACGTCCAAATCAGGAGAAATCGCAGCAGGACAAGAACCACTATCGAAAAGCGAGCTTCGCCCGGGACAGGCACTGCTGGAGCAATTGCCAGGCTTTTCGGGTCGTTACCGAATTATTGCAAGTGGTCCCGACTCCCTTGATGACCGTCTCGCTGTCGAAGTCTTCAAATGCTGCCTCGCCAATGCGGTCGCGCTTTGCGAGAACCACGAAGTTCGGTCGGTTGCGTTTCCGCTGGCTGCCGGAATGTCCAAAAAAATCCCTATCCCGCTCGCTGCGCAGATTGCCGCCGCAGTCGTCGCAGATCATGCTCGCCGTTGTCGAAATCTCCGTGTTATCCGTTTCGCTCTGGCAAGCGCTCTGGAACTGAACACCCTGCCCCGTTACCTCATCCAAGCAGCAGCGACGCTTGCAGAGCCCAGGTCAGTGTCCATCTGATGAAAATATAAAAGCAAAAGGCCGGGACAAAGCCCGACCTTCCTCATCCGTCTCGACACCGTTGCCAGTACCTCCGTGGTCAACGCTGGAGACAAATATCTTGCCGCCAATGATAGCGGCAGGCGAAATTATATCAACCCATCCCGCCAGTTTCGAAAAAGTGACGTTTCGCTGGGTGCATTCAAAGGAACTTCTCGTGAGCCGCTTTTTCAAGGAACTCGATTACAGACCCACACCTCTTGGTGCGTTGACTTTGCGATGGCGTATGGATCCCGTTTCAGGCGAGGAAATCTACGAAATCAAGCTTGGCGATGACTTTCTCATGTCGAGCAAGTTCACCACATCCGAAAAGGCGCTGGCGACGATTGCGCTCAATGCCTTCGGCACGGACAGGGTTCTGGATGTCGTGGTTGGCGGCCTTGGCCTCGGCTATACCGCTGCTGCCGCGCTGGACGACGCGCGGGTTCAATCGTTGCTGGTTGTCGACGCGCTCCGGGAAGTGATCGAGTGGCACAATGACGGGCTGCTTCCGCTCAGCAACGCAATCGTAAGCGATCCGCGGACACGCTTGATCCATGGGAGCTTCTTCGACATGGCTAAAAAGGGGAACGCCTTTGACCCGGAATGTCCGGGTCGCCGCTTCGACGCGATACTGCTCGACGTCGACCATTCTCCCAGCAAGGTCCTCCATCCCGCCAACCTTGAATTTTACACTGTCGATGGGCTCTCCGGCCTGCGTGAGCAGATGAAGCCCGGGGGGATTTTTGCACTTTGGTCGAATGAACCACCCGAAGAGAGCTTTACGCAAACCCTTCGTAACGTCTTCAGCGAAGCGAGGGCAGAAGAGGTGCGTTTTTATAACCCCCTACAAGAAAACGAAGCGATCCAATCCGTCTATGTGGCACAGGTCTAAGGACGTCATCCGGCGGCATAGCGTGGCTCGGTGACTTTTTGCTTGATTCCAAACCGGATTGCCGCAATATTGCCGTAGTCAACGGACCCGCTCTGCGGGTGGCTTCTCCGGGCGCCCATCCCCCGGCAACCCACAAGATCCCTGCATCGCCATCATTGTTCAGTTCCTTATGGAGCTCCCGAAGCATTAAGCCGCTTCCGGGCCAGAGCTGTAGCGACGTGATCGTATCCGTGTGCGTGACCTCAATGATTAACGACATGAACTCCCGGATCGACCGCCTCCCATCGTCGCCGGCATGGAGACCAAAAAATTGAACCGCGATTTCATAGGAAACCTGAAAGCCGAATGGTTCGGCAACATCCGAGCGGATGTCCTAGCTGGCCTTGTTGTAGCACTCGCGCTCATCCCCGAAGCCATTGCTTTTTCGATCATTGCAGGCGTTGATCCGAAGATCGGCCTTTACGCGTCCTTCTCGATCGCGGTGCTGATCGCTTTTGTCGGCGGCCGACCTGGCATGATTTCTGCCGCAACCGCTGCAACCGCGGTCCTCATGGTGACGCTGGTGCGGGATCATGGCCTCCAATACTTGCTGGCAGCCACCGTGCTCGCTGGCCTTCTGCAGATTGTTGCCGGCATCTTCCGCCTTGGTTATCTCATGCGCTTCGTGTCGAAGTCCGTCATGACAGGCTTCGTCAATGCCCTGGCGATCCTGATCTTCATGGCGCAGTTGCCGGAACTGACGAACGTTCCTATGCTCACTTACATCCTGGTCGCGGCCGGCCTGGGGATCATCTACCTCTTCCCATACGTGACGAAGGCAGTGCCTTCGCCACTGGTCTGCATCGTCGTTCTGACGGCCTTGTCGATCGGTTTCGGTTTCGACATCCGCACTGTCGGCGACATGGGTGAGTTGCCCTCCACCTTGCCGATATTCCTCATTCCGCAGATCCCGTTCAACCTCGAAACGCTGATGATCATCCTGCCGTATTCCGTGGCAGTGGCAGCCGTGGGTCTTCTGGAATCTCTGATGACGGCGCAGATCGTTGATGATCTGACCGACACTCCGAGCGACAAGAACCGTGAATGTATTGGCCAGGGCATCGCCAACACGGCAACCGGCTTCATCGGCGGCATGGCGGGTTGCGCGATGATCGGCCAGTCGATCATCAACGTCAAATCAGGCGGCCGGGGACGGCTCTCGACATTCTGCGCCGGCGTCTTCCTGCTGTTCATGATCCTGGTGCTCGGCGATCTCGTCAGCCAGATCCCGATGGCAGCGCTGGTGGCGATCATGATCATGGTGTCGATCGGTACCTTCTCCTGGTCCTCGATCAAGAACCTGAAGGATCACCCCCGCTCGTCTTCCATCGTCATGCTGGCGACCGTGGTAGGCGTCGTTTACACCCACAATCTCGCCATTGGCGTTCTGATCGGCGTGCTGCTGTCTGCCGTATTCTTCGCCTGGAAGATATCGCAAATCTTTCGCATCACCTCGGCTTTGTCGGCTGATGGCGCACATCGTACCTACACAGTTGAAGGACAGGTGTTCTTCGCTTCAGTCGACGATTTCAACAAGGCCTTCGACTTCAAGGAGTCACTCGACAAGGTCACCATCGATGTCACCCACGCCCATATCTGGGATATTTCCAGCGTCGCGGCACTGGACATGATCGTGCTCAAGTTCCGCCGCGAAGGCGCCGATGTCGAGATTATCGGACTCAATCAGGCCAGCGAAACCATCGTCGACAAGCTCGCCATTCATGACAAGCCGGGCGCGATGGAACGCCTGATGGGCCACTGAGGGAGGATCAAAAATGACAAGAATACTCGGACTGATCGACGGATCGCCCTACGCCCAGAGCGTATGCGACCACATTGCCTGGATAGCCGGAAAGGCCGAAGTGACGGTGGAGCTTCTCCACGTCATCGGCAGGCGCGATCTCGCCTCTGAGCCGGTCAACCTCAGTGGCAATATTGGCCTTGGTGCCCGCACTGCGCTTCTTGAGGAACTGGCCGAACTTGATGCGCAGAAGGCCAAGGTCGCCCACAAGCGTGGGCGTCTTTTGCTGGACGAAGCAAAGGCCCGGCTCAACGAGGCTGGTGTTGCAAACGTCGAGACGAAGCTTCGCAACGGCGATCTCGTCGACACCGTGCTGGAGTTCGAGGCCTACGCCGACATCATCGTCATCGGCAAGCGTGGCGAGGGCGCTGACTTCGCCAAGGGCCATCTCGGATCCAACCTGGAACGTGTCGTGCGCTCGACCCATAAGGCAATCGTCATTGCCTCGCGCGCCTTCAAGCCAGTGGGCAAGCTGCTGATCGCCTATGACGGCGGCACAATGGCCATGAAGACGGTGGACCAGGTGTCGCGCAGCCCGATCCTCGACGGTCTCGGTTGCAAGGTCGTGATGGCCGGTGCGGATACGCCCGACAATCGCAAGAAGCTCGATGACGCGGCTGTGCTCCTGAAGGCCGCAGGTTACGCGCCGGAAGTCGCCCTCGTGCAGGGCGCGGCCGACAAGGTGATCTCGGACATGGTGGAAAAGGAAGGTTTCGACCTTCTCGCCATGGGTGCCTATAGCCATTCGCGGCTGCGCTCCCTCTTCATCGGCTCGACCACCACGGAGATGATCCGATCCTGCAAGGTGCCGGTCGTCATCTTCCGCTGAGATCAGGACGGGCGGGCGCTTTGTCCGCCCTCTTATCCGGAGGAGAACCATGAAGACTATCGAGGATCGCGATGTCGTCGAGATGTTCAAGAATCGTCTCGAACAAGAACTGGTTGAGACGGTTCGGCTAATTGACGAAAGTCGTGAATACCGCGCTCCGGTCGAGCTCGACCAACAGAGCGTCGGGCGATTGTCTCGCATGGACGCAATGCAGCAGCAGGCCATGGCGCAGGATATCACGCGCCGCCGCCAGCACCGGAAAGTTGCGATTGAACGGGCCTTGATCCGTATCCGTGATGGCGAATTTGGCTATTGCGCTGGGTGCGGGGAACCGATTGCCGTGCGACGGCTGGAGATAGACCCCACATTCGAGGCCTGCGTGCGTTGTGCGCCTTAACTGGTGCAAGCGTTGGCAAGGAAAAAAGGAGCGATTCATGTCGCGAGAACAACAGACCCTCTTTCTGATTGACGGAAGCCACTATGACCGCTTGCGGTCGGTATTTGAAACGCCTCTTGATCTGAAAAAACTGGCACAGGTTGCAAGCGGCGGATCGCCGATCAGCCAATCGAACTACTATCGTGATGCCCGTGATGACAATGAAGCCGAGCGTCTCCGCTCGTTGTTCGGTTGGCTGGAACACAACGGTTTTTCCGTCAGGGGTCGTACCCATAAGAAGGGTGAGCCACGCGAGCGGTATGGCACCAACCTCGTCCAGATCGCCGTCGACGCAATCCTTCTGGCCGAACCCGGTGACCACGTGATTATCGTCGCGGCAGACGCGAAGCTTGTGCCCATGTTCGAGGCGCTGCGGGAATACGACATCAAGGTGACATTGGTTTCGACCCTCAACGCTCCCGACACCATTGCGCCGCCGTCGATCCTCATCGAAGCCGCGAACACTTTCGTCGACCTGGCAACTTTGGTTGCGGACTTGGCGGTAGAGAAATCAAGCTCAAAGTCATCAGAGGAAGAGTGACGGAGCCCCGTAGGGTCTGGTATCCTGCTAAAGCTTGTTACAATCGCAAGTCCAATCCCCTCCCCACGTTTTGAAGCGCCCGGTCTTTGGCCTCTGGCGTACACCGCTTTGGATGACGAGAAATGTTCCGGTCCTATATTGGTTTCGCCAGCCTCAACTGGCAGCAGCTCCTGTTCGGTGCCCTGCTGATGGCGCTCTCGAGCTTCGGGCAGACCTACTTCGTCTCCGTATCGGGCTCGTACTTCCGCGAAGCCTTCAGCCTCAGCGACGGTGGCCTCGGGGCGACCTATGCGGCCGGCACCTTCCTGAGCGCATTGACCCTGACCTGGGCCGGCCGGCTTATCGATTACACGACCGTGCGTCGTTTCACCTGGTGCGTGGCATTACTTCTCGCCACGGCCTGCATTCTCGTTTCTGTCAGCGCCAATTTCGTCATGCTGGCAGTGGCCTTCTATTTTCTACGTCTCGGTGGACAGGGCTTGATGACGCACACCGCATTGACTGCGACGGCGCGCGCGTTCCCGCAGGATGCCGGAAAGGCGCTCGGTCTCATCGCACTCGGCCTATCCGTTGCACAAGGCCTTTTCCCGATCGCCGGAGTGACCATGATGGAACATCTTGGCTGGCGTACCGCCTGGATGATCAACGCGGGTCTCGTTATAGCCGGCGTATCGGTCGCCTTGATCTTTCTGCCGCGACCCGGGGACCAGGCAATCCGGAGCCGGAAAGACAAACCTCGCAAAGGCGATCAGAAGGCAAAGGCTCTCTGGCGCGATGCCCGTCTCCTGTTGACCTTGCCGGCTGTGCTCGCCGGGCCGTTCATTGTCACCGGCTTCTTTTTCCACCAGGCGCGTCTTGCCGAGCAGAAGGGCTGGGATATTTCCACGGTGGCCGCAAGCTTTGCCGCCTTCGCCATTGTCCAGGCGGTAGCATCTGTTGTCATTGGACCCATCATTGACAAAATCGGGCCGAAGAGCTTGCTGCCCGTGTTCCTGTTGCCGCAGGCCTTGGCAATGCTTGTACTCGGTCTTGTCAGCGCACCATGGATAGCGCCCGTTTACATGGTTCTGATGGCAGTATCGATGGCTCTGGGCTCCACGCTGGCAACAGCGCTTTGGGTCGATCTGTTCGGAACACGCGAACTCGCTCGCGTCCGCTCCTCAGTCGAGGCCGGGATGGTTGTCGCCAGCGGAGCATCACCGATCATGATGGGTCTGTTGATCGACGCTGGCATACCGCTGTCATGGCAGGCGCTCGGCTGCTGCGTTTACACGTTAATCGCTTCAGCGCTGACACTTTGGGTCAGGCGAAAATCCAGCGAGGAGATCGGACAATATGATGATGAAGGCCGATGAATGACATACGAACCAGGAATGCAGATCATCTTCGATGTCGTTGGCAAACGCGCGATGATCATTTTTCGCGGAAGCCTAATTGACCTGCCAGGCCCCTTTTCCACCCAATCCGAAGCAGTCTTTGCCGGAGAACAGAAATGCCGGGAACTGGGGTGGATGGCTCGCGCGAACAATAACAAGATTGATGTTCAAAAGTAATCCGCCGGCTCCATTTAGTTTCTCAGCCTTCTAAACACCCTTGCGGAGCGACGAAACTCGACCTTATCATTCTCGAGCCACGCATCCAGCCCACAATAGGCGACCGCTAACGCCGCCTCTCTGCCAACAAGCGCATCGGCTTGTTTAATGACAGCCTCATCGGCGCTCACTGTCCCTGTCGCCTTGCTTTTGACCGCATCTCCTCTGTAGCCGCCCACCGCACTCACTGAAAATTCCGGCTTTTCACCTTCAGCGTATCGATGTGCAGGTCAGGCACATAAATTTCACGCGCCTTGACGCCCATCGGCGGCCGCTCGCGGCTGTCCGGGCTGCCCGGTGAACCATGGGCGAACTCGTCGCCACGCCCTGTGGGCACCCGGAATGTATCCCGCTCGCCAAGGCTTGCCAGATCGCTGGTCAGATCGAACATCCGTTGCGCCACAAGATGCACGACGCCGCCTTCGCGCTGGATCTTGCCGTTGATCGCCATCATCGCGGATCCGAGCACGACGCGACGCTGCTTTTCGAACAGGCTCGGCCAGACGACGACATTGGCAACACCCGTTTCATCCTCGATGGTCATGAACATCACGCCCTTGGCACTGCCCGGTTTCTGTCGGACGAGGACAAGGCCTGATGTCATCAGCCAGCGACCATCGCGGGCTGATGTCGCCTCGGCGCAGGTGACAATATTTCGACGGATGAGATCTTCGCGCAGGAAGCTGACCGGATGGGCACGCAGCGTCACACCGGTATGGCCATAGTCCTCGACGACATTGGCGCCTTCGGTCATCTGCCGAAGTGCCACATCCGGTTCCTGCTGTTCGGCAATCACCGCCCGCTCGCGGTCGGCAGCCGCGGCAAACAGAGGAAGCGGTTCGTCGCGCAAGGCCTTGATCGCCCAGAGCGCATCGCGTCGTTCAAGTTTGAGAGCAGGCCGGAACGCATCGGCCTCGGCCAACTTGACCAGGGAGGCCGACGACACGCCGGCGCGCCGCCACATATCATCGATGGAGACAAAGGGCTCGTTGCCACGTGCCACTGCAATCTTTGCCGCATCCTGTTCGGGCAGCCCCTTCACCAGGCGCATCCCGAGGCGCACGGCATGGCTGTCGGTTTCCTCAATCTCTTCGAGCGTGCAATCCCACCGCGAGTGATTGATGCAGATTGGCCGGATCGCTACCCCGTGGGCCCGGGCGTCGGTTACGATCTGCGCTGGCGCATAGAAACCCATCGGTTGCGCATTGATGAGGGCGGCACAGAACACGTCCGGATAATGGCACTTCAGATAGGATGAGGCGTAGGCGATCAGAGCAAAGGACGCGGCATGGCTCTCGGGAAAGCCATATGAGCCAAAACCCTCGAGCTGCGAGAAGGTCTTCTCGGCAAACTCTTCTGTGTAACCGTTCTTCACCATCCCCTGGACAAGCTTGTCCTTGAACTTGCTGACCCCGCCGGTGAACTTGAATGTCGCCATTGAGCGCCTGAGCGCATCGGCCTCGCCGGCGGTAAAGCCGGCACAGACGATCGCCACCTTCATCGCACTCTCCTGAAATAACGGCACGCCCAGCGTCTTGCCAAGTACAGCCTCCAGTTCAGGCTTCGGATAGACGACCGCTTCCTTGCCTTCGCGCCGTCTCAGATATGGATGCACCATGTCGCCCTGGATCGGACCGGGACGAACGATCGCCACCTGGATGACCAGGTCATAATAGGTCTGAGGTTTCAGCCGCGGCAACATCGACATCTGCGCTCGGGATTCGATCTGAAAGGTGCCGAGTGTGTCGGCCTTGCGGATCATCGCATAGGTCGGCGGATCCTCCGGCTCGATGGTGGCGAGATCCAGTGTTATACCCTTGTGCTCTTGCAAGAGGGCAAAGCCCTTGGCCATGCAGGTCAGCATTCCCAAGGCCAGCACATCAACCTTCATGAACTTGAGCGCCTCGATGTCGTCCTTGTCCCACTCAATGGTCTGGCGGTCCTGCATGCGCGCCTGTTCGATCGGCACCAATTCGTCGAGGCGGTCATTGGTCAGCACGAATCCGCCCGGATGCTGGCCCAGATGACGCGGCGCGCCCATCAGCTGCTGCGCGAGTTCCAATGTCAGCCGCAGGCGGCGATCGGACATGTTCATGTTCAACTCATTGACCTGCTTTTCGCCGACACCCTCCTTGCTCCAGCCCCAGACGCCTGAAGACAGCGCCGTGATCATATCCTCGGGCAGGCCGAGCACCTTGCCGACATCACGAAGCGCGCCTTTGGCGCGGTAGCGGGTGACGGTGGCGCAAAGGGCGGCCTTCTGTCGGCCGTAGGTCTTGTAAATCCACTGGATCACCTCTTCGCGCCTGGCATGTTCGAAATCAACGTCAATGTCGGGCGGCTCGTCGCGCTCTTCCGAGATAAAGCGCTCGAACAAGAGATCGTTTGCGGCCGGATCGATCGCCGTGATCCCCAGCACATAACAGACGGCGGAATTGGCAGCACTTCCACGGCCCTGGCAGAGAATATCCTGAGATCGCGCAAAGCGCACGATGCTGTAGACGGTCAGGAAATACGGCGCGTAGTCGAGTTTGCGGATCAGGTCGAGTTCGTGATTGAGGGTCTTGACCACATCGTCAGGCACACCCTCGGGGTAGCGATCGCGCGTGCCCTCCCATGTGAACTTCTCCAGCGTCTGCTGTGCCGTCAATCCGGGGATGATCGCTTCCTCGGGGTACTGGTAGGTCAGCTCGCTCATGTCGAAGCGACAGCGGTCGACAATCTCTTGGGTGCGGGCGAGCGCCTCCGGGTACCGGATGAACAGCCGGTACATTTCCTCAGGCGGCTTCAAAAAACGATCGGCGTGCCGTTCGCGCAAGAAGCCCGCCTGATCGATGGTGGTGCGATGTCGGATGCAGGTGACGACATCCTGCAATTGCCGCCTGCCCGGCTCGTGAAACAGCACGTCATTGGTGACGACCGGCCGGACGTTGTGCCGGATCGCCAGAGTGTTGAGCTCGTGCAGGCGCAGTTGGTCGTTCGGCCGCCGGCGCAGCGTCAGTGCCATATAGGCGCGGTCGCCAAAAATCTCCTTCACCTTGCGCAGCTGGACGGCACATGCGTCGTCGGCCTCGTCAGGGATCAGGATGGCGAGCAGGCCCTCTGCATAAAGGGCGACATCTGACAAATCGAGGATGCATTTCCCCTTGCCGCCCCGCTCCTTGCCGAGCGACAGAAGCCGGCAAAGCCTCGAATAGGCGGCCCGGTCCGTTGGATAGACCAGCATCGACGTGCCGTCCGTCAGATCCAGCCTGCAGCCAACGACCAGCCGCACACCGGTTTCCTTCGCCGCTTCCCAGGCCCGCACGATCCCGGCAAGGCTGTTTCGATCGATGATGCCAAGCGCCTCGATACCGAGTGCCTTGGCGGTAGTGAACAGCTCATCGCAGCCTGACGCACCGCGTAGGAAGGAAAAATGACTGGTGACCTGGAGTTCAGCGTAGCGCATCAGCCGTAGATCCCGTGCAGGAACCATTTCGCCGTTCCGGTCGCGGGATCCACGCCGTCGCCGGAGCGATAGACCCAGAACCGATTGCCGTCCTCGTCCTCGACGGAATAGTAGTCCCTGACAGCCTCCATCTCGGATGTGCGAACCCACCACTCGCCGAAGACCCGTTCCGGCCCGTCGCCGCGCTTGATGCGGCGGCGCTTGCCGCGCCAGGTCATCGATGCCGGCGGATGGTCGGGTGTGAGCGCAATCACCTCGATCCGTTCAGGGTGCGCCAACATGCGGCTCGGCCGTGGCCAGCGGGTTGGCCAGGCCTGACCGAGTTTTGCGGCAATGGGGGAGACGCGCCCGACGTTGCGCTCGGGAACGTCGCTTTCAACCGGAGCCAGCCGGTACATGCGTTGGCCACGGTTTCCAAAACTGTCGAGCAGGGGCGTGACGTCGACGACGGTTTCTTCGACAAGCGAGGAGATCGACTGCTTTTCCTCGAATGGCTCGATCATGGCAGCAGTAAGGGACAGTTTCTCGATGCCGAAACCGGGATCGATCTTCTCGATGCTGGAACAGAGAAGCTTTGTCAGATGCTGGATATCGCGCACCGGCTTTGCCGTGCCGGCGCGCAAGGACTGCAAAGTGTTGTCGACGCGATAGATGATCAAATCGGCGCGGCGAACGCCCTGCCCGCGCGTCTCCAATGCGGCGCAGAGTTCGACCACGAGCTTGCCGATATATTTGGCGATGGTTTCAGCAGCCCCGATCGGCTCGGAGAAGGATCGGGCCACCTTGATCAGGTCCGCTGTGCGAATGGGATCGATCGGTTCAGCAAGACGTCCGAACATCTGATCGAGCCTGCGCCCCACCTCTGGCCCGAAGCGCAGTGTCAGAGGCGCCCGCGGCGTTGCCGAGAGCTCACCGACGGTGCGAAACCCGAGCACGCCCAGACCGCTGACGATGTCGGGCGGCAGACGAAGGCTGGAAATCGGCAGGTTGACGACAGCTTTGGCCGTCTCACCAACCGGCACGATGATCACCTCGCGCCGCGTGGCACGGGCAATCGCATGGGCGCTGCCCCAGGTGTCGGCGATGGCGCCGCGGGCCTGGAGGCCGTGGCCTCTCAAAGAGTTGACAAGACCAATCAGCATCGGCAACTCACCGCCGCGCAGATGGTCGGCGCCCTCGGTATCCATGACGATGCCGTCGGGACTGTCCGTCGCCACGACAGGCGTATATTGGCGCAGCATCCACAGTGCCAGGCGCTCAATCGCCAAGGCGTCACCGCCCGGATCGGCATCGACCAGATGCAGGCCGGATATCATCGCCTGGGCTTTTGCGGCGGGCATGCCGATCCGCACCCCGGCTTTGAAGGCCGCAGTGTCGATTGCCGCGACGGTGCGTTTCGATCCACTGCGGGAAACGACCACCACCGGTGTTTCAGGCAAAATTCCGGGATCGGCGCGCCTGATCCTGTCCGTCGCGAGCGTGGGGAGAAAGACTGATACGACCCGTGGCATCGCAGGCACCTATTTCAAATTCTGCGGCTTCTCCCGCTCTTGCTCTGATCAATTCCGCAAGCCATCTCGCCCGCCCAATGCCGGGGACGGGCAGCGGCTCGGAAGGCAGGACGCTGATGCGCCATCGCGTCGTGGCGGCCGTCGGCTGCCCGAAATCAGCGGCCTCCGTCGGGCGACGCCATCGTCGAAGCGCAATGCCGATCGTTCCCGAAGCCTCCGCCGCCAGTTGCAGGCGCCGCGAGGCGGTCATGGGCAGACGTACGAGCTCAGCGACGACGGCGCCAAGCCCACCAAAACGCAGGCCTTCTTCGAAATTCGTGAGCACGTCCTCTTCCCGGTCGGCCTCGACATAGATCACCCGGTCATGATGGAGGCCTGCCTGTGCCAGTGCCGGCGCGAACAGATCGGGTCGCGTCAGGCACCAGAGAATGTCACCCTTGGTTCGCGCGACGATGCCGGCGACAAAGAGAGCGGCGGCCGCACCATGGACCGCGTCGGCGCCACCACCAGCCACTTCGTGCAAGGCACCGCAGGCGAGCCCACCACCGGGAAGCTTTGCGTCGATCTCGGCGATTCCGAACGACAGCACTTCGCCCTTGCGCGCAGTCCCGCCTTCAAGCCGCCGAATGCGGTCCTGAAGTTCGGAAATGACGGGGTTGGCGGCAGTGATTGGCATCGGTTTCCAACGTCAAGAGTGCATTTGCATAGCCAAAAAAAGCTGATATGTTCTGTTTTTGTTCTTTAATCGGCGGTGAGTCAACGGGCAAGAATCGGGTGGACAGCAGCCGGCATCACGAGACGGCTGTTGCTCAATCGATTCATCAAGCAGATTCAATTCGATGCTGAATGGGACGAAAAATATCGTAGATGAGAAAATAGAAATATGGCCGGCCTGCTGACGCTCAGAGATTTCGAGGGACCGGTGATTACCGTCCAATGCAAACCGTGCGGGCAACAGGGCGAGCTCGATCGCAGGGCGCTGGTGAAACAGTTTGGCGCCAGCATGCGTTTTGTGGATCTACGCCGTCGCATGGCAATGGGCTGCGACAAGATGCATTGCTCTGACGGGCAGGATAGATGCGGGACGCAATTTCCCTGCTTGCTGGAGGCGGGCGTGGCAGTTGAGCTGCAAAAGCCCACGTGATCGCTGGAGCTTTCAAAGCTTGCTTGCATTCCAAAAGGGCCGGAAACTTCGCCTTGAGCCGCATTGGATAGGAGGACGGGTAGTGTGTAATCTCTATAATGTGACGACCACGCGTGACGCGGTTCTGCAATTTACAAAGGCGTTCCGGGATCGAGCCGGCTGGAATGAAGCCTCCTTCGACGTTTATCCAGGCTATCAGGCGCCGATTGTCCGCGTCGCCGAGGACGGACAGCGCGAGATTGCCCGGGCGACCTGGGGAATGCCGTCGCCGCCAACCTATGTGAAAAACTACGATCCCGGCGTCACTAATATTCGCAATGTGAGTTCGCCGCACTGGCGGCGCTGGCTTGGCCCGACCAGCCGCTGCGTCGTGCCGTTCACGTCTTTTGCCGAACCTGATCCTGCCAGCAAAGTCGAGGGCGGACGCGTGCCGAACGCCTGGTTCGCGGGCAATGAAGATCGGCCGCTCATGTTTTTCGCGGGCTTCTGGACCCCGTGGAAGGGCGTGCGCAAAGTCAGGGATGGCGAGCAGGAATACGAGCTGTTTGGATTTCTGACGACCTCGCCCAACGAGATTGTCTCGCCGATCCATCAAAAGGCCATGCCCTCCATCCTGACCACGCCTGAAGAAGTCGAGACCTGGCTGACAGCACCGTGGGATGAAGCCCGCCACCTACAGCGTCCGCTCCCGGGCAACATGCTGGTGATCGTGCCGCCACAGGCCAAACCGAAGCCGGACGAGGAAGGTCTGTTGCTTTGATCACCAACACCATGCACGACCGGGGCAGTCAGATGCCTGTTCACGACATGCCGGCTTACCGTCTGGAAACTGACGGAATGGGTGTCGTGCAACCCGTGCGCAAAATCATCCATGTGGACATGGACGCGTTTTATGCGTCGGTCGAGCAGCGCGATAATCCCGAGCTACGCGGCAAACCATTGGCGGTCGGTGGATCGGCGGCACGCGGCGTTGTGGCCGCCGCAAGCTACGAAGCGCGTGTCTTTGGTGTGCATTCGGCCATGCCGTCGATCACCGGCAAGCGCAAATGCCCGGATCTGATCTTCGTGCCGCCGCGCTTCGAGGTTTATAGACAGGTCTCGCAGCAAATCCGGGAGATCTTTGCCGAATATACGCCGCTGATCGAACCGCTGTCCTTGGACGAAGCCTATCTCGATGTTACCGAGAACCTGAAGGGCATGGAGATCGCCACGGAAATCGCGCTGGAGATCAGAGCGAAGATCAAGGCGGTCACCGGCCTCAATGCGTCTGCCGGCATCTCCTACAACAAGTTCCTGGCCAAAATGGCGAGTGACCTGAACAAACCAAACGGCCAAGCCGTCATCACGCCGAAGAATGGCCCGGGTTTTGTCGAAGCCCTCCCCGTCAAGAAATTCCATGGCGTGGGGCCGGCCACCGCCGAGCGGATGAAACGGCATGGTATCGAGACGGGGCTTGATCTCAAGTCAAAATCCCTCGCCTTCCTTCAGCAGAATTTCGGCAAGTCCGGTCCTTATTTCTACGGCATTGCCCGTGGGATCGATGAACGCCGGGTGAGACCCGATCGCATTCGAAAATCTGTTGGCGCTGAGGACACGTTCGTTGAGGACATCGGCGATCTCGATCTTGCCAAAGCCGAGTTGCGGCCATTAGCCGAGAAGGTCTGGCGCTATTGCGAGGCCCATGACATCACGGGAAAGACGATCACCGTCAAAATCAAATATTCAGATTTCAGTCAGGCGACACGCAGCAGGACCGTGTCGGGACTCGTGTCCGACGTCGACATGGTCTTGGAGAATGCTGAAACCCTGCTCGCCTCGGTGTTCCCGTTCAAACGGTCTGTACGGCTATTGGGGATTACCCTGTCATCGCTGAACACTGAAGAGAGCGGACAGGAACCGCAGCTCGCGCTCGGGCTCTGATACCATGGTCCTGAAAACGAAAAAGCCTGCCGCGGGAGGAGGTGCGGCAGGCTTTCCTAAAAGAACCGAACAACGGCTGGGAGGAGGAGTGCCGCCGTTCCGACAGACGCCCCTTGGGAGGAGGAGTGGGCCGTCTGAATTCGAAGCTCTGCGGGAGGAGGTGCATCGCTTCGATGAATACCAAGGTACCAGTTTCCGCCGCACACGAAACAGACTTTGCTGCAGTGCAGCTATGCGAGAAATGCAGAGCCCCACTCCCACGGAAGACATCTCCAGCACAGCGCCTTTCTATACGGCAGACACAGGAACGCCCGCGTCATCGGCGGGCGTAGTGTCATTCGGGATAGGCCGGGAAAAAGCCGCTTAGCGAGCGACGGACTGGCGGGCAACGCTGTGGATGTCGGCACGATCGATACCGAGGTCCTGCAGTTCGCGCGAGCTCATGCGGCCGAGTTCGGTAACGGTCTGACGGTACTTGCGCCAGTTGTTGAAGGATCGTGCTACCTTCATGATGATCCCCTTTCGTGAGGTCTCTTGACGCCAGCAACCATGCTTTGGTTCCAACGTCGTTTCGATGATTGGAATATAGGCTCTTCGCCGCCGATCGATACGTCACAAGGTCTCAGGTCGGCCATGCGTCCAAAGCATGGGCCTTTCTCAGAGACGGATCAAAGGGATGGCATCATGCCCGGAAGCGGTCGATGGCGGTGAGGCGTTTGATAGGTGGATCGGCATCGGGATAGCGGTAGATTTCGGCCCTGAGATAGCGG
The DNA here is from genome assembly GCF_900492205.1 of Ciceribacter sp. T2.26MG-112.2. Classification (GTDB taxonomy): domain Bacteria; phylum Pseudomonadota; class Alphaproteobacteria; order Rhizobiales; family Rhizobiaceae; genus Allorhizobium; species Allorhizobium naphthalenivorans_A. Next base: position 28,659 of record NZ_UEYQ01000019.1, on the reverse strand, counting down.
AGTTCATCATCGAGCGCTTCCTCGCCCACCTCGATCCACCAGGATTTAGGGCGGCCGTCGCTTCCGTCAGACCAGCGATAGCCTCGCGCCTTGAGGTGGTCCTTCATATCGAAGGGACTGTTCTCCGCGAAGATCCGGACACGCGACCGTTGGCTTGCTTCATAGAGTTCGGCGAAAGCGGTGGAAGCCGATCCATCGCCTTGCCGGGCGAGGACCTCCAGGAGCGCGAAACAATCATCGACAGCGCGATGACCATCATGGAAGTAGCCCGCCTGCCCGATCAGGTAGCCGAGCTTGGTTCCCTCATATCCGCGCGAAGCCCAGTCGATCTCGGAGTTGGAGCAAGCCCAGGCCTTACCGGAGAACAGATCAGAAAACGCCTCGCAGAATGGCCGGTCGAATCCGGCATTGTGGGCGATCAACAGATCCGCTGGTTCGATCAGCGCCTTTAAAGCAGCGATATCGATCGATTGTGCGGCCACCATCTCGTTGGTGATACCAGTAAGCCTGGTAATGTCGGAAGGAATCGAAACGCTCGGCTGCTGAAGCCCACCGTAGACCCCGGTGACGTCACCGATGTTTCCTGTGGCATCGAAGGTGAAAGCGATCACGCCAATTTCGATGATCTCATCCTTGCGAGCATTGAGGCCCGTGGTCTCGGTGTCAAGAATGATGCCCTTGAGCGGGAATTCTGGCCGTGGGAATGGCGCGACTGCGCGCGGCACCAGTTTTGTGAGGATGCGGTAGCGACCCGTCTCAGAGAGATGCCGAACCATGTCCTCTTCACTCATGAGGACGGCAGGCTGTTCGGGCTTGGCTAATCTGGAGCCGGCACGCGTGACCATCGGATCGCGCGCAGCATGCTCCGAAAACATGTCAAACTGTTCTGCCATTCCTGTTGCCAAAGCCCCGCCGCCAATTTGCCACCTTCAAAACACGGCACGATCGGCAGATCAACCTTGTTGATCGGGTGCGATTTCAGGCAATCTGTCGAGCCAGGTTTACGATCGCGCAGTTTCACGGAGTGACAGCTCTTGGGTCGTTGCGCAGAAACGCCCAAAACAGGAAGGGCATACCAGCTGCAGCGGGCACCGCGAAAGCCGTTCGCCTCCCGCAAGACCGGTTAAAAGGGTTGCCGCAGGAGGGTCAGCATAGCGACGGCAACGCCGGGATCCGGGACCGACAGCCCCCGGCGCGCGGGGCCGCTTCTCACATTCCAGAGCCCCCACCTTGCCTCCATGACCAGAATTGACGGCAAATAGATCCCAAGCCCCGCCCGCGATGAACCAGATTTGCAGCATCCACCAGGCACAGGGTCTGTTGGTTTGCGCTATCAATGCCAGGTGCTGCGTCGTCCGGCGCGGCGATTCACAAACTACAGAATGTGGTGTTGGCTGAGTATTTCTTGTGCGACGAAAATGCGCCGTCGTGTGCGCCAGAGTGCCCACCACGCGATAGTCCCAGCGACCACGTCCCTGGGGCCATCAGTGGAGGCTGACCGCCTCGATCCCGATCGGAAGGCCTATCCTGAAGAATTTATCGAACAACACCGTTTTCCGAAATTGCCTATCCATCATCGACATGGCTGGCACGTTCTTCGGCGAGTTCTCCAATACGCCCAGCCAAGTCAGCGGGCGAACGAGATTATGTGCGATGAACCAGCCTGCCTCGTGTCGGGGGCCGAGCGGTCCCCTCGCCGGGAAAAGCTCCACCGGGAGTGCCCATTCGGTATAATCGCCAAGCGTTACCCAGTCGCCCAACCGGGTCGAGACGATACCCAGCATATGCCTAAGGTCCCAGAACAGGGCAGCAGCTTCGGGGGAAAGACTCTCCTGCAGCGGAGCGGCCAGCATCCATTCTGCGAAAACGGCCTGAAGTTCCCCGTGATTGCCGAGTATCGACCTACCCCGCTTCGTGAGCAGGGCCCTACCTTTGTAGTGGCGGATGATACGAAGGTCCTGCAGCGCCCAATGCAGGATGGAGAGTGGAGGGAAATCCGGCTCGTTGAGAACTTTATTCACGGAATAGAGAATTTCGGGTTCATACCCCGGCCACTGGAATTCATGTGCGGCCCATTCGACGCATTTTCTATGAAAAGCGCCTAAGGATTGCGTCAGCGGAATGCCGCCGTTTTGCTCGACATAACGGAGAAGTTTCATGCCATTGGTGGCAAGTGGGCTAGCTGCCAGTTCATCCTGATGAAGAGCCGGAGACAAATACACAAAGGGGGAGAGCGTGGATGGGCGGAACATGGGAAATGATAATGCCGGATTAACTCACCGCCGTCATCTGCCCCGACACGATTTGATTTCAGAGCACTGGCCCGCCCCATTAAACCCAGGCACCTTGAAGGATATGAACGGTCATTCCATGAAAACAATGCCAACAACCTTGATGACGCATTCATAAACAGTTGATATTGTTGAAGATCACACAGTGCCCGATCCTTGGAAGGATGAAGCGGACTTGAACATCGATTTTGCTTTCCCAACGCAGAAAGAACTTGAAGACCTGTTCGTCAATAACAGAGACCTTCAACGCGTCGGCGCCTACTTGAATAGGTTCAATCCTATCAGGACGATGCGCATGGAAGGAATGGAAATCCGACATTCTTCCATTCTCGCTTGGCTCCTAGATCCTCGAGAGACACACGGCTTAGGTGATAAATTTCTGCGTGCTTTCCTCTGCGAAGCGATGAGGGGACAGAGCGGATTGGGTAGTCCAACTGCGTTGGAGATTGCACAAGCTGACCTACGAGATGCTGAAGTACGCCGCGAATGGCAGCAGATCGACATTTTTATTCTGTTACCTCGGTTGAACTGGGCATTCGTGATTGAGAACAAGTTCAACAGTAGTCAGCATGAAGGACAACTTGCCAAGTACGCCCAACGGGTAAAATCGATTTTCGAACCTCAAGAGGGGGCTCTAAAAGTTCGTGGCGTCTTCCTCACCCTATATGACGAAGTTCCCCAAGACGAAAACTTCGTACCAATCCAGTATTCAGCAATTTGCGAAATCTTGCCGAGTTTGATCGAAGACGACGCGAAAATCGTCAACAGTGACGTTAGCATATTCATTAGGCATTATATTGAAATCATTCAGGAGGCGGCAGGAATGAATGAGGAGCGCAATGAGATGGAAGCTCTTGCTAGGCAATTGTATCGATCCCACAAAAAGGTCCTCGATTTTGTCATGGATTATGGCGCCACAACCGACTTCATCCTTGCTATGGAAGCCACGCTCGGCGAGGGCTTGGACTACGGCGACGCTTTTGAAGTGGACGGCCAGAAATTCGTCTTCAATGGACACAGCAATCTACAGGTTAGCTTTCTTCCTTCGGGATGGATCGAGAGTTTAGGGGACGAATTAAACTGGAGCGGATGCGAAAACTGGTGGGCGGGATACCCGCTTATCTGCTGGCTCCAACTGCACGACGACCAAGAAGGGACTTCAGGCCGGCTTCGTCTCTACGCAGAGGTCGGTCCGATTTCGGACTACGACTTCCGGAAGTCACTTATCGAAAAAATCGCGGATGCGGCCCAGCTTCAGGGCCTTCGAAGTGTAAGTTTTCAAAAGACCGCGATGGATGAAGGAAAGAAATTCTCGAAATTCTTGAAGGGGAACGAAGCCCACGTCAGCGACACACAAAATATTGAAGAGATCGAAAAGGCCATGAGGAGCCTCCTTAAAAAATTCGAATCTGTATTCCAAGTGGTTGGAAATGTCCTGCCGGAATTCAAACGTTTCGGTTATCTTAGCCCGCTGGAAAACGCTGCGGCTACTCTCGCGAAAGAATAGGTTGAGCAGGTTCTCAGTTTTTCGTACGCTGCAGATCCAAAATGCCCCCCGGCAGGTGGTCAGCTAAAGGGCTTATCATCACGACCGGTAGCTTCACCGCCGATGCTCGACGTGAAGCCACACGGGATGGCGCCCCTGCGATTGACTTGGTCGATGGCGAACTACTATGTCAGTTGCTCAAAGATCGACGATTGGGTGTTGCTGTTAGAGAGGTGCGTACCGAGGAAATCAGCATAGATCACGGTTTCTTTTCCGCGATTTAGCCATAGATGCAGGCCCAAGTGAGCAAGCGTCGCTGACTACCGGACTCAACATCAAGCGTAATAGGCAGCTCATTGGGACAAACAGGTCATCCAAGCTCTCGAGCCCTTCAGCGTTCGCGCCTCCTCACTTGCGTAAGATTCTAGTGATAGGCAATTTTTGACCAATCGTTTCTTCGTCAAGGACTATGGCCGGACACCGTTGCGGAGGTAGGTTACCTCGAACGCCTTTACCTGGCGATAGGCCTGCAGGCGATTGGTTAGGCTAAAAGCATCGTTCATTTCGAACTTCTGGAAGATGTCGAGGCCCCGATCGAGACTGATCTTCCAGCCGCTGTCGCTAATGATATGGCGCGCGTGAATGGTGTTAGTTCCATCGAATTCCCAGGTAAACTTGATCCCGGCTGTCGCGCCGGCGGTCTCCACAGCCATCAGATTAGACTGCTGTTTGTCTGGGTAGGTATCATCGATGCACGTAATGAGGTGGACCGAGACCTCGTCCTCCGGTGCCTTGCGAAGGGCAACCATTTCGATGAATTCCATCAGATTCCTGACCTGATGAAACATGCGGATATATGGGTCAGTGATATTAATCTTCGTGGCACCTTCTATCCACGGCCAAAATAGGTCGGCGAAGGTCACGCCTTTTTGGTTCTCGCTGAAAACCTTATGCCCTTCGAGGGGGCCCATGGGCTTGGCACTTACCTCTGTCACAGCCGATGTGGCGGTTGCAGCAGGCATTGCCACGCCATCCAACGCTGGTTTCACCGATTGCTCCGGCTCCTCGTGCCGGGCTGCGCGCTTGTGATAGTACTGCGGATATTCCGTTTCCTCGAGTGTCGTGACACTGATCTTTCGACCGTCGCGCGCCGTGAAAGAGAAATCCGTTTCTGGATAGGTACTATCGATCCGAAGCAGTTGGTCCTTTACCCGCTTTCGCCCCTCCATCGCCAGATGCAGCATCTCCTCCACTTCGGTCTCGGTCGCATTGTCCGATGGGAACAGGAGCTTCATCATTCCGGAGAACGTCTTGTTCACACCGTCGCGGTCGCGCGTCGAGATGTCCGACGATAGGGTGAACAAACCCTGGTACCGGTTTGAATAGTCATCGTTGCGCATGTGCCGCAAGATTTCGGCAAGGTAGTCGACGACGAACCCAAATCCCGATGCGAACATTTCGCCGCGGATGACGTCGATCTCCCAGCCAGGAACATAGCTATGGAGACGATCAATGAAGGCTGAGTCGTAATATTTCTCGGGAAGCTCCTCAAAAAGGTCCGTGTGCTTCAGCATATAGGGAACAGTGTGCTGAGTGTTCCCAACGAAGACCATTGAAGCCTCAGCACCAAGCGTTTCCACGCCGCGAGAGAAGCTCTTGTTCGCCATGAAATTTTTCATGATGTCGACAAGCGCCTTGTCTACCCGCTTCTGGCGGCCTGCGAACTCATCAAAGGCTACGACGTCCCAATAACCTACCAGACCAATTTTGCCCGAACTGTTGTTGACGAACAGCTTGGGAACCGTGACCTCGCCGCCGGAAATCAGGATGCCGTGCGGCGAGAATTCCGAGAAAATGTGGGACTTACCGGTCCCCTTGGGGCCAAGCTCGATAAGGTTGTAGTTGCGCTCGACGAACGGGACGAGACGGAGCAATTGTAGGAGCTTACTACGTCGTCCGAACATTTCCGGATCGAAGCCGACTGTCTGAAAAAGTAGGTCAATCCATTCCTCGGTCGTGAACCCGTTTCGAGCCTCGAGATAGCTAGCATAATCGAATTTAGACAGCTGTATCGGCTTGATGCTACCGAGGATCCAAGGCGAGACGTTCTTGTCTTCGCTGTGCTCATACTCGACATCGGCGATGCACCAGACGCCACTGACAAGAAGCTTAGGATGAGTCTTCACAGTGCCGGAATCGATGATGACGTTCTTTATGCCGAGATTCGAGAAGGTCGCCTCATATGCGTCCTTGTCAGTGTTCAGATCGACGCTGACTTTGTCGATCACCTTCCACCGGCCTTTTTCGCGGATGTTCGACCGGATCAAGCCCGCCTCGTTGCGGTGCACATAGTGCTTGCGCAGGATCTCCTTGACGGTCTCAATCCCCGACTGGATCGAAGCCTCGTCATTGGTCGCGCAGTATTGGCCCAGCAGGAATTCGAGGACGTAGGAAGGGACGATAGCATTGCCCTTGACCGCCTTGACCAGGTCCTTGCGCACCACAAGTCCGGGGAAACGTTCGTTGATCTTGTCGTCCAGCGCGGTCATCGCTCCCCCACCTCAAAAATCAAAATCGTTCGAGAAGCTGCGCTTCAGCCTGTAGCGAACCGTGCGATACTCCCGGAAATGGGATGTCTCGCCGTGACGCTCGTCGAGTTTCAGGATCACCTCCTGGTCGTTAAATGCGTCGGCCTGGCGTGACAGCAGGAACCGGACCGGGACCTCGCGTTCACGCGGATTGTCCGAACGGAAGTCGAAGAGCAACTCGTGGCTGTCGGAAATCAGCTCGCCCGATTGGGCGTAGATGCCAGCGCGAAGCTGGCGCAATTGCGTTTTTTCAGTCACTGCTGTGACCTGATAGAAGCGGACTGAAATCTGGCTCGAGGTGATCATCTGGTTTGAGCTCCCTATGATCTCGACCTCGACCGCCGAGGTATCGCTCTGACGCTTCTTGTTGATCTTCACCACAGGGACGACGATCTCCTGGAGCGTCGCCCCGCCATGCACGAATCGACTACCGGAACCCTGCCGGCGCAGCCGGTTGATCGATTTGGGGATCAGCATTTCCACCGAGCCCTGAAGGACAACCTGGCACGGGGTGAAACACCGCAGGCCGTGGTTACCCTTCAAGCCGTGCCCCAAGATGAAGCGTCGGTCACGGAAGAGGATGGCTTCGCCCTCCACCGTGGCTGAGGAAAAGTCACTCTCCTCGATCGGCCGGTGCTGGTAGATAAAGCCGTGGTCGGCCGTGACAATCATATTGGCGGCATTGGCGCCATTGAGCTTCTTCACCAGCCTGACGATCTCCTCGATCGTGTCCTCGGCTGCCTCAAAGACGCGATCCTCAGAGACCTGCTTGTCGCCGATCGCGTCGATAAGGTTATGATAGACGTAGACTACGTCGTGGTCGCGAACGAGCGCGCGAGCCTGATCCTTGTCCATCCCCATCAGTTCCTCAGCCTTCAATGCCGTAGTCCGATCGCCTGTCCGACCGGTCGCCAGGATTTTCTTGCGGTTTTCCAATCCCTGCGAGCTTTGGCCGTTCACAAGAACGGTGGCGGTGTCGTTGTCCGCGATCTGCAGGTCGCCATTGGGAAGAAGCGAGGCCATGCCGAGCTGGGTATAGCTCGGCAGGCTACCCAACATCGGCTCGATCCCGGCCTCGTAGCGGTCGAGGCTCCGGATGCGCCCGAGGAGTTCCTCCGCGATCTCGTAGCGTAGTGCATCGGAGATGATGACGCAGATCTTCTGATCACGCCGACGGAACTCACCGACATGCTCGCGATAGAAGGTCCGCTGCGCCGGAATGGGCGGGGCCGACCAAGTGTCAGCCGTATCGACATGCACCTGCCAGGCGTCGTTCAGGCGCAATAGGTAGCTGTTGACGTAATGGTTCTCGATTTGCTCGAACAGCTCGCGCATCAGAGTCGCCTGTCCCGACTTTTGCATGTGCCAAACGAATTTCCGATAGAGCTGGTCGATCCGGAACCAGCTCTTCGCATAGCGCTGCACGCCCTCAGCGAGGCCAGTCATGCCAAGTGTCACCTGCGACATCGCCTGCTGAAATTCAGCGGCGAAGCCAATTGCCTCATAAAGATCACGGTAAGCGTCGTACCAGTAGCTCTGCCGGCGCTGACGAATCCAGTTCAGGACATCGGCTTGCGCCACGGTTCGGGTGCTGACCTCGTGGACCAGCGCCCGGATGATCGCTCGGTCGACTTCCTCGAAATAGTCGACCTCGATCAGGGTGCGGAAATCGCGTTTGGCCAGATCTTCGGCGATGCTCAGTACCTCGGCGTAGCTCGCCGACAACTTCGCAAAGGCGTCCGCAGCGTTACGGCTGTTCTTCCAACGGCGGAAAAACACTACGGCGTCGGATGTCAGGATAGGTTCGCCACCGACGGCGCTGCGGTAGCAAGACTTGAACAGTGTGATCGCGAAGTCGCCGAGGCTGGGCTTGTCGGTGCGATAACCGAAGATCCTGGTCATCTGGTCCCAAAAGAATCCATCCAGGCCGACGCGGCCGATCAGGCGTAGGCCATCGTCCCGGCCTTCTGCTAGCTCCGCCAATAGCGCTTCGACAACGGTATCGAGGCCGCCGTCGGCGGCGGCACTGATGCTGAGCATCCTCAGTCGCATGCCGGTCCTAGTGTCGTCCCCCCGGATGACGGTTTTCAACTTCTCCAGCCGGCGGCTGGAGCGGAAGAATTCCTGATGCTCGCGCACGAGGTCCTCGAACATGAGCGGCAGCCCAAGATCGCTCAGCCAGATCGCCACTTGGTCGGTCTTGAAGACCCCGGTCGCCAACTCAATGTCGAGCAGCCAGTTGTCGATGTCAGGCGGCCGGGGCCCTTCCCAATAGAGCAAGAACCGTTGTTTCGGCGCCTCGCGCAGGATCCGGTGTTTCACCGCAAATTCGGTGTTGGCGATCTTAGTCTTCTCGACACCGTCCAGCACCAGGCCCTCAAACGCTTCGCGAAATTCGCACGTCGGGTCGTACCAGAAGACAATACGATATTTGTCGAACTGGGCCTCGAGGCCTTTGGTAATCCGCTCAAGCATCGGCTCAATCATCCGTGTCGTTCAAGCCCTTGATGGGCTTCAGCGCAGCACCGAACTTGGGATAATTAGCCTTCACTCCGTCATCGAGGTCTATCTCGATCTTCTGCGTCGCCAGTGGGAACAGGACGTCGCGCTCCCAGGCGTCGAGCTCCTCGATCTGCTTAGCCGTCGCTTCGATCTCCTTCAGCGCTTTGGTTTTCTGCCCCCCAGAGGCTTCGCCACTTATGCTGAGCGCCTCCTGTGCGCGGCGGTGCGCCTCCAGCTTGGACCGAAACTCTCGCAGATACTCGTTTAGCACTACGCTCACCGTGTCAGGGCGGTAGCGGTGCATGTAGATCAGCGCGTTGAACGTGCCCCGTGGACTGGAGAACAGCCAATAGATGGGGCGCCTTTTGTAGCGCTTCACATGGTCACCAAAAAAATCTCGGGTAAAGTATTTGCGAATATCCTTGCCGAGCGCCTCCTCGATAAAGGCAAGGTTCTCTTGGAAATGCTGGTCCCCGAAGGTCACGCGTAGGAACTTGCGGAAGCGGGCAGCGATATCATCGACAAACCAGTCGCCATCGAGCACCGGGATTACACCGTCACGGTCTGGCTCGAAGGTAGGGTTCGGAACCTTGGTAAGATAATCCTCCAGCCCTTCGCCCTGGTTGGCCAGGATCGTGCCCGGCGCATCGACGCTATACCGGCCGAACATGCAGCCCACAGCGTAGGAGACGAACTCGCGCGTGGTGTCTGCGAGCAACAATGGCTCGAGCTCAGCCTCGCTCCTCTTACCGCCATATCGATAAGCGGGATTGCAGGTGAGCGTAATCTCTTCCAGTGGAACCTCCGCTGTGAGCTCGTCCTGCAGACCGTAAGCATTGATGAAGATTCGGTTATTCTCTTCCTCGAGCCGCTGCATCTCCTCTGTCATGCCGCGCCAACGGGCGCGCAGACTGGTATAGGTCTCGGCCAACGAGCTCCCGCGATGCTCCGCCGCGAGCAATGGGAGCGCAGCAAAGCCCCAAGATATTTCGTAGCCGTCCCAATCCAGTTTGCTGATGTTTACCGCTTTCCGCCCCAACTCATTGGTCGTCGGATTAATCGATGTATCGTCATATCGCACCGGGACGCGCCCCATCGGGCCCTCATGAAAATCCAAAGTTGGGCTTATGGCACCCAGTAGATAACTAACTATTTTAGTGTTGAAGAGACCGAGAAGCGCAAATGTATTTTGGATCTCGCGCGGAAACAGCATGGCGCCTTTCGTTTCAAAAATGCTGCCTTGGGGTGAATACCTCAGAGAGAATGCCCCGCTTGTTACCGTCGACCATGTCAAGCCCTCGTGAAAATACAGATCCCGATTTATCACTCTCCCATTCGATTTTACTCGAACTCCCGGTGTATTATCGATGTAGTCGCACATCTCCCGGCCGTTATTTTCGTAATTTACTACGAAGTAGTTGTTCCCATACCAGCGACGGAATTCTCCTCCTTTGTTGAGAGGAAACCACTTAGCACGGGAAACGCGCCCCTCATCAGGTGACAAACCAAAAGCACTGCGCGCGTTTGTAACTTCAAACCATTGGCGCAAAAAACGATCGTTGTTGGTTGTCGCCATTCCCTGTCGCGGGCTCGCCAGCTTGTTTAGGGAGGGGTACTTTTCGAAAGCTGCGAGGGTCGAGCTGCTAATCCAATATGCAATTGGACTGGAAGGAATCTTTTTGAAATTAAATTGCTGAAAGCTATGCCGCCCGAAATGCGGATCGAGAAACAAACGCTCAATCTCATGGACTGGCCTAACATCCACGTGCTTGTCGAATAGCCGGCGATAGATAGCAGTTTCGCTGGACTTTGGCTCACGATTGCAGATCGTGAACGCCACAGATCCGAAGTCGGATCCGAATATTCCCCGCCCGAGTTGTAGAAGTGATTTGAGCGCCTGATGATCCAAGAGCCATTTTCGACAATTTTCGAATGACCCCAAGAACAACCATGATGGTAAATTAATCATTCCCCACATTCCGCATGGCCTACAAAGGCTTGCGGCGCGTTCCATAAAACAAGTCATCAAATCGGTCTTGCTGTCCGGGTATTGAGCTTTCAGCCAGTCACCCAGAATCTCGTTCATCCCCTTTCCACCCATGTACGGCGGGTTCGCTACCACCACGTGATACTTCGGGGCGAGAAAGTCTGCCATGCGCAACACAGTCTGTACCCGTTCATGCACGCTGCGCAGAAACAGATTGCCTTCTCCGTGCTTGCTTTCAACGATCTGCTGCAGATCAGCAACTTCGGTGAGCGCCGGCCGGATCAGAGAGCCAAAATTGTTCGCTTCTTCGAACTGGGTCAGGGTCTGACGAAGCGGCGCGGTGAATAGGTCGCGCCCGATGGCATCCATGTACTCATTGAGCTCGCCAGGCTCGAACCTGATTGGCTCCAGCACGCAGACGTTGGGCTGCACGCCATGCCGCAAGAAGCGCTTCCGTCGCGCCGCCGCCTTCATCGTAAGCGCAAAGGCTGCCAGCGCTCCGGCTCGCTCGTCGAGCTCGATGCCATAGAGATTACGTGTAAGGATAAGGCTGGGGATCTCAGCCGCGTCATAGCCCTCTTCCTCATAGATCGCGTACAGCAGATCGAAGGCGTAGGTCAGCATGTGCCCCGAGCCACAGGCGGGATCGCAAACCTTGATCTCCTCCGGTGAGGAGATGCGCAGGAACTCGGTCTCCGGCTCCTCAGGCGCGATGTAATAGTCCATCCGCTCCTTCAGCCGGGAGTTCGGCCGATTCAGCATCCACAGCCGGCCGATCGAATTTTCCACCAGGTAGCGCACGATCCAGTGCGGCGTGAACAGCTGGGTGGCGGCGGGAATGTTCTCGGGCGTGATCTTCTTGTTCTTTTTCAGACCCGCGAACACCTCGTCTTTCTTTTCCGAGATGTAGAACTGATAGAGCCAGCCAATGATCTCGACGTCCTGGCACGCCTCCTCGGTCATCACAGTGCGTAGTCGGGCAAGGATACTGCTCTGCGAAAGCAGATCCTCGGGCATCAGCAGCTCGGTGTAATCGGCAATCGTCTCGAACATGAACGGCATCGCCGCATGCCAGTGGTTGCATGCCGCGACCAGCAGCAGGCGATACGCCTCGCCCTGCGGATCGCGTGACGGCGTGCGGTTGTCGAGCAATGCCCGAACCTGCGTGGCGACCGCTTCCGGAACTTCGCCACTAATGCCCCCCGCCATCGCTTCCGACAGGATCTCGGGGCGCGTCTGCCCATCAGCCGGAGTAACGACTCGGGCAGTCGTATAGCCATTGGCGTCCATGAAACGCAGCGCGGTGAATCGGTTAAACCAAGTATAGGCGACCCGTTCGATGACCTGATCGCGCGACGTGCCCCCAATCTCACCCGCGAGCTGTTGCACCGCCTTGGGTGCCTCGCGCCGTGCCGCGCTGTTGTCAGCCAGCACCTGCGCGAGTTTCGCCGACACCTGGTCGCGCAACACCCGCCGGGCTTCCTGCGCGAACTTCTTCAGCGTGCCGGTGTCCATTGATTTGCGCTGCTGTGTACTCATGGGGGTAGTCGCATCCATCAGATCGTGATCCTTTTGCCCGCACGTATTTCCGTGATCAGCGTCTCGCGCAGGACATCGAGGTAGGTGTCCACGTCCCGCTCATCGGCGAGAAATGGCTTAGCGTAGGCGATCCGCAGCGCCGTCGCCGCGACGTACTCGGTGCGTGGCGGCATCGGTGTGGGTGCAGGGCTTCCATTGTCGCGGAACCCTGGCCCCTCTTCTCCGGCACCAACGGGCTCGTCTGCGAGCTTTGACGCCGGCGTAGTCACCCGACTGAGGAGCGCGGGATAGGCAATCGCCTTGAAGCCGTTCACCCGTTCGCGGATCACAGCAATCAGGTTGCTGTTTTCGATCGTCTCAAGGACGCCGGCGAGCCCGGCTTCGATCTCTCGACGATCGGGATCAGACAGGGTGGGATATTCGGGCAGTGCCTGCAATTTTTCTCGCAGCACCGCTACCTCGGAGAGTGCCGCCTTGCGCTCCGCTACGATCCGGGCGTCGACCTCGGCCCTCAGAGAATCGAGCGAGCCCTTAATCTGTTGAATGGCGTTGCCCTTGAGGCAATTCAGATCGTCCAGAACCGCGCGGATTACGCCCGCCCTATCATCGCCGCCGTAGCCGAAATTGGCGCCCTGGTCGGTGAGGTAGGTGCGCGCCTCGTCGTAAATCTTCTTCTGTGATCCCCCCATGAAGCGGCGAACCGGATCGAGAACGGTCTCTTTCAGATCGAGCAGATGGTCCTCGTGTCGGTTGAGCTCCTGCACATACCAGGCATAGGGCTTGCCGGTGATCTCGCGCACGGCCTCCTGCACCTGAGTCAGCGCTGCGAGGAAGGGATAGCGAGGGGACTGCGCCTCCAATACCGCGAGCTCGTTCTTGAGATCGGCGAACGCCGCAGCCGTTTCGAGACCCAGTGCCTTTCCTTCAGCGCCCGCCGGCTGCGAGTCGAAAAACTCGCCGAAGAACTCCTTGAGCTTACGCGTCTGGACAGACGTGAACTCCACCTGCAACTCCAGCACGATGTTGCCGTGCGCATGGGAATTCTGAAGTCCGCGTTGCAAGGCCTCGCCCTCCAGCGGGCCGCCGTCCTGGCGCGTCTCAATCTTGCCTCGTCCAATCAGACTGGCGGTAGTGCAGAGAATCGCGGCGTAGGACCAACCGTAGGGCTTGCGTTCGAATCTCTCGAGGATGGCCTTCACCGTCGTGCGGATGCCAGTGCGGGCGTTGGCTTGGGCGTAGTTCAGGACCTCTTGCTCGGCTTCGGTCAGGTTGGCGTGCGCGCCCCCGAACATGCCGTCGTTGCCTTGCACCAGGAACTTGCCGATCTCGTTTTCAGAATAGACGATGCCGCGCAGCATCCCGAGATTGACATGGACCTTGTCGACAAGGGTCTGGAACGCGCGCTCTATCCTGGCCTGCGGATCTTCTGACCGAACATCGATCTCCTCGCCACGCACAAACAGACGCGCGTCGGCCAGCAACGACCGAGCTCGGAGGGTAAGATCGCGCTGGCGACTGCTGTTCTGCTCGCCCTTATCGCGGATAATCCGCTCGATGGTTGGCTGCTGCGCCACCGCGCGGGCCTGGCGGACATATTTGTCCGTCCGCTTGAACATCATCAGGTCACTTACGAGGCGCGCGTCAGCGTTCAGGACGACCGCGAGCTCATCGCGCGACATGGTGCGCATTGCGATGGCCTGTGCGTTCCCGCTCTGCTCGTGAAACGGTGTTATGACGTTGATCGCGAGTTCGTAGTCGCGCCCTAGAAGCCGATCGTCCAGGTAACGGGCGAAGCTGTAATCCTGAGACGAAGCTTCATGCCGGAGCTTCCGGCTTTTAATGATCCCGTCGAATACGAGGGTCTCCAGCTCCTTGGCGATCTCGGTGGTATCGACCTCGATCGCCTTGATCTCCTGCTCGACATCCTTCTCCTCGTCGGTCAGGAATTCGAACAGGTCGCCGTTGCGCTGAATATAGGTATTGTGCTCAAGGAGACTGAGCGCGTCTTCGACGTTTCGTTTGTGCTTGGTCAAATCGACTTCGAACCGATCAAGCATCAGGATAGCGATGTTGCGCGCCGTCGGCTTGAAGGCCTTGACGTATTTGACGAGGAAGAGCGCCTTCAGAACCCGTATCGCGAACTCGTCGCCGAGGTTCTTTTCCGCGATCAAGACCGATTGCTGGACATTCGACTTGAGCGCCGTGCGGATGCCCTCGAACATCTGATCGAAGGTCGCGATGCCGCCGACCGTAATGTCCGCGAGCCGGACCGCCACCTCTTGGAAGACGCCCAACATAGACCGCTCCCCGACCGAGCTGTGCTTGCCCTCGAAGGCGTTGTGCTGTGACAGGTTCTGGATCGCCAACTGAAACAGCGGGTACTGGTAGGGTACGAATGGGTAGCTGTGGATGAAGTGATCGCGGTCTCGGAAATTCTCCAGGCGGATCGAACCGTCTGAGAAGTCGAACAGCGTCTTCAGATTATTGGCTTCGCGATGGTACAGGTCCGACAGAACCGAGATGCCGGTTTCAGTCTTCTTCAGGAGTCGCTTCTGGATTACCTCGGCAACATCCGCACTGTTGAGCGGCATCCGATTCGCAAAGCGCGCTTGGATCTTGGAAAAATCGTTCTCCTGCCGCTGGGTCATGTCGCCGATGACCGCGCCCATATCCTGCTGCGCCGTGACGATGATCCAAGCTCGACCTCGGCACTTGGTATTGAGGCTTTCTGCGATAGTTTGCAGATTGGTCATCAGCTTGACGTTGTCGGCGATGTACTGGCCGACCTCATCGACGAAGAAATTCAGCCTGAATCCGGGTGCCTGCGCATCGATGTAAGCCTTCACCTTGTCAGCGAAATCCTCGATCGACGACCGGAAATCCTGGCGGTACCGCGTCAGGATTCCTTGGCCCTCAGACGAATCGCCCCCCGTCGCCTGGGCATAGGCCTTGGCGACGTTGGCGCTTTCCAGCAGCGCCTGTTCGCGCCCGCGCTCCCAAGCCTTGCCGGCTACGGCCTGGTAGGCTGTCCGAAAACCCTCGAGAACGCCCCGACTGTCCAGATCGCGCTCGAACTGGGCGATGTGCGGCTGCTTTCCGTAATAGCCGCACATCTCGTCGAAGACTTTCTGAAACACCGAAAGCAGGGCGTCGATCTGCTCTTTGGAGATCACATCGGCTTTTTGGTCGATGTTGAACAGGATGCTCTTCGAGGGGATCGCGACCGCCTTGCGCAGATCGGCCGCCAGGATCTCGTTATCGGCGCATTTCTGCTTGAACATCTCGTAGGCTAGCGTTCCATGCACGTCCCGGTTTTCAAGAAGGAGCGCTAGCATCTTGAGCAGATGCGATTTACCCGATCCGAAGAAGCCGGAGATCCAGACGCCGTTGGCCCTTTCATAGTGGTTGTAGGCATCGAGAAATTTCTCGAGCTGACGCTCGATCTCATTGGTGATGACATATTCTTCGAGCTCAACCCGAAGGCTGGCCTCGTCATCGGCCTTGATGACACCCTCGATCGCGCGATCGACTGGTTTCTCGAAAATATCGCGAAGTTTGGCCATGTCCCCCCTCAGACTTCGTAGTGCATTATATTGAACGCACGGTAATATTTATCGTCATGTAGAATGCCAAACAGGTCGAGTGACGCGCCCGTGGCGAGGCCGTGGGTATAGGTCCCCGGAAAGAACATCACTGTCGGCTTTTCTTTTGCCGTGCTCTGAAGATTATTCAGCACGTTGTGCGATCGAATGAAGGGATAAACTTCACCTACCCCCGACAGGAACAGCACGTCGAATTCCTGGCGCGAAAGTCGCGCGCCGATTTCAGGAACCAAGTGAGTCTCAGGATCGAGCACCCCCTGAAGGAGTTCCTTGAGTTCGTCCTTGCTGATGGTTGCTTCGGCGGCAAGAATCTCGTCCCAGATACCCCGTTCTCGCAGCAGCGCGACGCTGAGATCGTACAAATTGATCTCGAACGCCCGTACCCCTCGAGTTTCCAATTGATTGACGAGGCTTGCGCGCATCCCCTCCATGGCGAAAGCCTCATCCGCCGGATAGGGGCAGATGAAGAATGGCACTTCATTGCCCAGTCCCTGCTTCTTCAGAAAACGCTGACTGGCGATCACCTTAAGCAGGTGATCAAATCGGCTCTTTGGATCAACGGCCTTTCCCACTCGCAACATCGTCAATTCCCCCCCAACTGCCGTTCCGCGCCCGGGAAGAACCGAAGTTCGTCGGGATAACCGGTCTGTATCGCGGCCAACACACGCGGCGATAGCAGTGCCCCACGGATCTGGTGATCCGGCGATAGGATCTCAGCCTCCCGCATGAGACGAAAGAGAACGGCGCGAAGCTTGGTTCTGGTCGTGTCCGACAAGTCCGCTAGCTTCGGTGACCATTCTGCCTTGGCTGCCATGAAGATATCGAAGTCGTCGTAGGTGAGATCGGTGCGGAGCAAGAGAAACCGCTCGTTCAGCACCTCCACCGCGAATTCGCCGATGAAGCGGTAAGCGCGGCAGCTAGCAAGCCACAGCAGCGCCGCCTGCTCGCTTCGCTCTCCTTCGATAAAGAGCGCTAACTCATCGGTTGAAAGGTGTTTGAGCCGGTTGACGATCTCACGAATTGAACGCTGCGCAGAGCTCGCCTTTCGCACCGGAAACGCGCCGCTTAGCCTGGCCTTCGCAGCCGTTGCATCCCAGCTTTCATCGGCCGCATGCAACCGAGCGACAGCGGCACTCTCGTTTATGAACAGCCCGCCCGTCCCGAAAGACATTAGATATGATCGCTGCCCCACTCCCTCCATCAAGCGCTCCCGCCGACTTTTGGAGCTTGGTCGACTTCCCCAAAGTCGAATTCGGCGCGCCTTAGCGCGCGCTCAGTCTCATGGGCATTCAGCGCTACAATATGCTGAGTACGCGGATTTTGCTGGCTCGCATCTCCCAAGAGCCCCAAGCGCTTGAGTACATAAAACAGCATCGCATAGCGGACCGTCAGAACGGCGCGCTCGTTCGTCATTCCGTAGTCTTTGGCCACAACAGCACGCTGACTCGTAGTCAGACGCGGATGAGGTCCAATCTCAATGTCGAAAGTCTTTTTCCATAAAGCGTCTTGATCACCGCCCGGGCCGGGAACGTCCATATCGCGCACGCCGAGAATGCGAGGCAGCAAAAAGTCCTTGAACTTGTCGTCGATGTGGCAATAGGCGCGAGCATGCCAACGGAAACCATCATAGCCGAAGGCATGTGGTGTCATTCGGCGCCACGTCGGATCGGTGCGACTGCTGCTCATCGATTGATAGTGGACTTCAATCGAGCGGTTCTCGCGGATGGCGCTGAGAATCGCTTTCAGCACACATGAATCCACCTCGCGGTGCGGCGTCAGGGCAATGTCGGTCTCGGGCGGATGGGCAATCCAGGATTCGCCGGGATCAGCCATGCCCTCGGCCAGCGACCGCAAGCGGGAAAGGTAGCCGTCGGGATCGGGCTTTAGGAAAAGCGGCGAAAACTGCGGGCTAGCGACATAACGCTTGGCACTTTTGTCATAGATCGCGTTCTGCGGCGCACGCTCCTGATAGAGCGTCAAATCCTTAGACGCCTGTGGCACGGACACGTCAAACATCTGGATGATGTCGGAGCGATTGACCCCGCCTTCCCAGAACAACCGAAACTCGATGAACTCGAGTCGGCGCTCAACGCCCCACTTCAACACCGCTACGCCTTCCGACATCGTCA
The DNA here is from genome assembly GCF_900492205.1 of Ciceribacter sp. T2.26MG-112.2. GTDB lineage: Bacteria > Pseudomonadota > Alphaproteobacteria > Rhizobiales > Rhizobiaceae > Allorhizobium > Allorhizobium naphthalenivorans_A. The sequence continues at coordinate 10,535 of NZ_UEYQ01000019.1, read as the reverse complement.
CTCCAATTTTGTTCGCCGATACGAATAGAAACTATATGGACATATCGACGCGATCCGTGTAATTATTATTCCCATCGACAGCGCGCGTCAATGGTGGCGGCGCGAAATTCGTGAGGGAAGGCAATGCCAAAGCGCGGTTCGAAAGGCGAGGTTACGAGCAAGAAGGCGGCGAGCGCGGCGGGCAAGGTCCTGCGGGATCCGAAAAGCAGCAAGGCGGCCAAGACCGCGGCGGCATCGGCGCTGACCCAGCGCCCGAACAAGAAGTAATCCGGAAGGGGAAGCGAACATGGCCGCTGTAAGTCGATCCACTCTTGTTGTCCACGGTCGCCTTGCGAGGCGGGAAGCCCGCCTCACGGCTGCTCGCAGCGGTCATCATGGTCTCCAGATCATGTCTTTCGAGCAGGCCGCTGTGCGACTCGCCGGCGGCTTCGCCCGCCCTATCGACGAGGAGAGCCTGCGCGCAGCTATCCAAACGGTTCTACCTGCGACGCCGATGGGCGAGCTGGAAAACATTAAGATGCTACCGGGAATGATCGGTGCTGCGGCCGATACGCTGCACAAGGCGTGGCGCGCCGGTATCGATCTCGCCGCCCGCTCGTGCGACCATCCCAGACTTGAAGCCATCGCTCGCTTGGAAGCCGCTGTCCTCGCCGAACTTCCGGGCGGGATGATGCGCCCGGTCGATATCGTCGCGGCTGCTACCAGCCGTATCGCCCATGCGCCCGCCGTTCTCGGCGGGATGGAGATCGTCGGCCTCACAGAGCTGTCTCCATGCTGGCGACCCCTTTTGAAGGCGCTCGCCACGCGCATCGTCGTACAGTGGACGGTTGGTCCTCGCTCTGTACCAGCCTGGTTAGGTGGGGACGGAGTGTCGGTCGTGCAGGGCGAAGCCGAGCGACCGGCAGTTCATTCCGCCAGCGCCGCGACCGCCTATCACGAAGCCATCGAGGCCATGCGCTGGGCGCGGTCGTTGCTCGCCTCGGGCGTCTCAGCCACCGAGATCGCCATCGCCACGGCATCGCCGGCCGATTACGACGATCACTTCCTCGCTCTACGCGCCGACACCAATATTGACCTGCATTTCGTTCACGGCGTCCGGGCCGTCAGCACGCGCGAGGGACAGGCGGCCGCAGCGCTCGCAGACATCGTCGCGCGCGGGCTTTCACAATCGCGTCTGCGACGTCTCGCGGCCCTGTGTCGGGATTCCTCCCCCTTAGCGTCCCTTCCCGAAGGCTGGCTGCGCGTACTGCCTAGCGATGCGCCCCTGTCCACACCTTCTGCCTGGAACCGCCTGTTGGCGCGTCTCAAGCCGAATGACTGGTCCGATGGCTTGGACCACGTTCCCGCGCTGCGCGCTGCAGTCCAACTACTGGGAAAGGGACCAGACGCCGCGCAGGAAATCGGCGAAGCCTTCCTAAAGAGCCGCGCCCTGTCGATCTGGCGCAAAGCGTTGCTGGCAGGTCCCGCCGCATCGATCGACAGCACGATCGAGGCGCTGAAACAGGATGATGGTCTGGAGGCCTGCGTCTCCATAGCCTGGATGCCGGCCAGCGCGCTGGCCGCATCGCCCCGGCGTTTCGTTCGGCTGATCGGTCTCAACTCCTCACGCTGGCCGCGCGGCATCGCCGAGGACCGGTTGATCCCCGATCACATCATTCCCACCGCAGAGCTCGACCCGCTTCCCGTGAATCTTGCCGATCGCCGCGATTTCGAGACGATCCTCGCCACCACCAGCGGCGACGTCGTCCTCTCCCGCGCCCGGCGCGACAGCGACGGTCGATTGCTTGGACGAAGCCCACTGCTCGCCGCCTATGGCGACGAAACCTATCTGCGCCGCAACGCCGTTCCCGCGCATGCCTTCAGCGAAACCGACCGGCTGATGGCGCGGCCGCAGGAATTCGCCGGCGATCCGCGAGCATTGAGTGCGCGCGCGTGCTGGCGGAACTGGCGCCTCGCCGAGGTGACATCCCATGACGGCTTGGTCCGGCCCGATCATCCCCTCATTCTCGCGATCCTCGACCGAACCCAGTCGGCGAGCTCTCTCAAGATGCTGCTGCGCAGTCCGCTCGGTTTCCTCTGGCGCTATGCTCTCGGCTGGAAGGCACCGCAAAACAGCACCGAACCCCTTGTGCTCGACGCGCTGCAAGCCGGCGACCTTATCCATCTCGTGCTGGACCGCGCTTTGCGAATCCTCGAAGTGACCGGCGGCTTGGCGGCGGCCGATATATCGGCCATCGAGGCTGCCGTGGCCGAGGCCGCCGATGCTGTGTCAGCCGAATGGGAAAGCGAGCGCCCCGTTCCCCCCGCTGTTATCTGGGGCCGCACGCTCGGCGATGCCCGAGTTCTTGCTGGGCAGGCGCTCGCCTATGGCGACGATCATCAGCCGGGCAGCCGATCCTATGGGGAAGTCCCGTTTGGCGGATCCGAGCCGAAGTCGGAGGCGGCACTTCCCTGGGATGCCAGTGCGCCGGTGACCATCCCGGACACCGGATTTCGCATCGCAGGCTACATCGACCGGCTTGACATTGCCGGGGACGGCAGCCGGGCACTCGTGCGCGACTACAAGACCGGCAAGCCACCCAAGGGCGATATCCGCCTGAACGGCGGGCGAGAGCTTCAGCGCTGCCTTTATGCTTTCGCGGTCAAGGCGCTGTTGGGCGACCACATCGCGATCAGCGCCTCATTGCTCTACCCGCGTGAACCGCTGGATCTCCAGCTCGACGACCCGGAGGCCGTTTTGGCCGACATTTCGGGTTTTCTGCGGGCGGCGCGAGTGACGTTCGCGAGCGGCGCTGCGCTGCCAGGTCCGGATACCGGCGGCAGCTATGACGATCTCGCCTTCGCCCTGCCGGCAAACGCTGGCGCCACTTACTGCAAACGTAAGCAACCCGCCGCGACCGAGCGACTCGGCGATGTCGCTCAGGTCTGGGATGCCGAATGATGAGCAGTGTTAAGATCCTCAAGGACGATGGAGCCCGCCACGACGCGATCAGCCGTCATGACCGCTCCATCTTGGTCGAAGCCGGCGCGGGGTCAGGAAAAACCGCAGTCATGGCTGGACGCATTGCCATCATGTTGGCGCAGGGCATCGCGCCGAGCGCGATCGCGGCAGTCACCTTCACCGAACTGGCGGCGAGTGAACTCCTTACGCGCGTCCGGGATTTCGTCGCCGATCTGGCTGCAGGCCATATCGCACCCGAGCTGCGCATCGCCATGCCCGACGGCCTCTCGCCGGCACAGCGCGACAATCTGGTCTCGGCCAGTGCCGCCATCGATGAGATCACCTGCTCGACGATCCACGGCTTCTGCCAGCGGCTGATCAAGCCCTACCCGGCGGAAGCGGATATCGATCCCGGCGCCTCCGTCATGGATCGGAATCAGGCCGATCTCGCCTTCCTCGAAATCGTCGATGGCTGGCTTCGCGAGCGCCTGTCCGGCGGCCAAGGCGGCATCCTGGCTGAGATGGTGCTGCACAGCCCAGGCGAAACCGTAGCGCTGATGCACAAGATCGCCGAAGCTCTCCGCCGCCGCAGAAGTCTTGTGGCGCCGGCGGTGACGCCGCTCGCTGACCAGCTCCAAACGTTTAGGCAGGCTGCCGCCCACCTCCTGGCATTCATGCAAACGGCGGGCGTTCACGAGCCGGAAACAGAAACTATTGCCGCGCGCCTGTCCGAAATGGCGACGGCTCTGCCATCCGCTGCAGACGCCGTCACGCCCTCAGGCCTGGTCGGATTGCTGGTCTCCCGTCCGCATCCCGATCTATGCACAAAATCGGGCGGCTTCTCCTCCTATCGTAAAAAAGGCAAATGGGCCGCCGCCGCCAAGCAGGCAGGCCTTTCCAAGGCGGACGGCGACAGGCTGAACGATGCGGCCGATACGCTGTACGAGGCCTGCTGCACCGCGTGGACCGCGCTGCTTGAGGCGGCCTCCACTCTGGTACTGTCGGCGTTGATCGAAGAAGCCCGGCCGATCCTGCAGCGCTACCGCGAACACAAGCGCGCCAGCGCCCAGCTCGATTTCGACGATCTCATCCACGCCGCGCGCGACCTGCTGCGCGATCATGGGGCCGTGCGGCAAGCGCTCGGACAGCGCTACGCGCGGGTACTCGTCGATGAGTTCCAGGACACTGACCCGCTCCAGGCGGAAATCTTCTGGCGCCTGTGCGGAGATCCGGGCGACGATCCGCAGGACTGGACCAGCTTCCGGATTCGCCCCGGCGCCCTTTTTCTCGTCGGCGACCCCAAACAGGCGATCTATCGCTTCCGTGGCGCGGATGTCGGCGCCTATGTCCAGGCCCGCACGGCCTTTTCGGTGCAGGACGCGGATGGCCTTGTGTCGATCTCAACCAATTTCCGCTCCCGCGCTTCGATCCTCACCTTCGTAAACGAAAGGTTTGAGACCATCCTGTCGGCCGATGGTCAGCCCGGCTTTACCGCGCTCGATCCTTTCCACGACGATCGCGATGATAGCCTCTGCGTCGCCGCGCTGGACATCGCGGTGGCCGATGAGAACGGCAAGGCCAGCGCCGAGCAGCAACGCGATGCTGAGGCCGACGCAGTGGCCGAACTCTGTGCCCGGATGATCGGCAGCCATCCCGTCATCGACCGCAAGACCGGCGAGGACCGCGCTTGCGAGCCCGGCGACATCGCTCTGCTCGCCCCAACCGGCGCGGAGCTCTGGCGGTATGAGGAAGCCCTCGAGCGACGCGGTATCCCGGTCGCGACCCAAGCCGGCAAGGGACTGTTCCGCCGCCAGGAAGTGCAGGATCTCATCGCATTGACGCGGACACTCGCCGACCGCCGCGACACGCTGGCGCTCGGGGCGCTGCTGCGTGGCCCGCTGGTAGGCCTCAGCGAAGAAGAATTGCTCGACATCGTCTGGACGCTTCCGCGATCCGCGGAGGAGCCTGACCGAATTCCGCGGTTAGACCTCAGCGTCGATCCTGCGACGATCAACCATCCGCTGGCCCACGATGTTATCGAGCGGTTGCAGGCGCTCCAACGGCGCGGCAACAGCACGACGCCGCACGACCTTCTTTCGCAGGCGGTGGACGTCTTTCGAGTCCGACCGATTCTCTTCGACCGTCATCGAGGTCAGGCCGAGCGCGCGCTCGCCAATGTCGATCTTTACCTCAGTCTCTCGACCAGCTTTGCCGTGCGCGGCCTGCGGGCCTTCTCGGAAGCCATGACCGCTGCCTGGACAGAGGAGGCCCGCGCGGTCGAAGGCCGCCCCGATGCGCAGGAGGAAGCCGTCGCCCTCTACACCATGCACGCGGCGAAGGGCCTCGAATGGCCCGTCGTTATTCCCATCAACACCATGACCGGTGTGATGGCGCCCGACAGCGCCGTGATCGATCGCCTGACCGACACCTTCTACTGCCCCATCCTCGGTGTTCCGCCATCCGGCTACGACACGGTCCGTCAGGCCGAGAAGGATGAGCTGGATCGCGAGCGAGTCAGGCTTTGGTATGTCGCAGCTACGCGGGCTCGGGAGCTGCTGGTGTTGCCGCGGCTCGATGTGACGCCCTCCAAGTCGGCCTGGATCGGTCTGGTCGATCTGTCGCTCGCCGCCCTTCCGGCCCTCGACGCTTCGCATCTGCCGCTCGATTCGATCGCGACAAGCAGCGATGAAGGCAATGATCAGACGCGCGAGCATTTCGCCGCCGAGGCCAGCGCGATCGCCAGCCGACAGATTCGCCTGACCTGGCTTGCGCCGAGCCGCGACGAGAACACAGTCAGTCCAGTGCTTCAGTCAGAGGAACCGGATGTCTGGGTCGGCCCGGAGGATGGTCCGGCGCCCGACCTCGAAACTTCATCACTGATCCAGGGCGGGCGCGAACGTGGCCTCATCCTGCACAAGCTCATGGAAGAGGTGCTGACCGGAGAAAGCGACGAAGCTACTGGGGCGCTCCGCGCGCGAGCCGAAGCTTTCATCGGTGCGCTCGGCAAGACTCCATCCGCTGATCCGTCGCACGGGCTGTCCGTTGACGAACTTGCGCTCTGTGTCACACGGACACTGGCCCTGCCTGCGATCGCTGCACTGCGGCCTGCGCTGCTCGCTGAATTCCCGGTCTATACCCTTCAACATGAAGATGCCGATCTAATCGCGACCGCCGGCATTGCTGATGCACTGACGATCGATCCTGATGGCCGACCGTTGGTGGTTGTGGACTGGAAGAGCGACGTGAACCCCGACCCGCAGATGCTCGATCATTATCGTGCTCAGGTCCGGGCCTATCTCGACATGACAGGCGCCGAAAAAGGCCTGATCGTTCTGATGACGAGTGCGACGGTTATCCCGGTCAATCCTTCACCCAAGACGAACGCGAACTGAGAAGATCGTCACAATGGCCTTCCGCATGCGTAACGCTCGTTCAAACCAGGACGCGCTATTCATTCCGGGCGCCCACTGCTCAGCCAGAGCGGCTCGTCATTGAGTGCAACGGCTAAGAAGCCCGTGCTCCATTTAGCGATCGAGACAGCGCTCCATCATCTACGGTTCCCTCATTCAAAACACATATATTTTATTGACGGGAACATTTTTTATACGTATATAGTTTCTATTAGTATGGTCGACAGCCTGCTACTGTTGCCTGGCGTGTAAGCCAAGCATACGCCGCTGGTGGAGATGGATATGAGCCTTGAACATGTGGGTCACAGAGAGATACTCAGCTTCGCAGAGGAGCGTGTAAATCTCCCTCAGGACAAAGCGCAAGAGTATCGAGCACAAGCGCGGCGGCTGCGCGAAAAACTCGAATCCTATCTCGACGAACATCCCGATTTTACTCTTCGGAAGATAATGCTCTCAGGAAGCTTGGCGAAGGGTACCGCTCTGCGATCGCTGAATGACATCGACGTGGCTTGTTATATCAGCGGCGCCGATGCGCCGCAATCGGTCAGCACCTTGCTCACATATCTTGCGGAGCGGTTGCGCAAAGCATTCCCGAACTTCACGGCCGACCAGGTGACCCCCCAGACCTACTCCGTAACCGTCTCCTTTAGAGGGTCAGGGTTAGACGTCGATGTTGTGCCTATTCTTTATGATGGAGATGCACAGTGGTTTGGAAACCTTGTGAGCCAAGATGACGGATCATTCCTTAAGACCAGTATTCCCCTTCACCTCGAATTCGCAGGTAAGCGCAAGAAAGCTCAGGAGAAGCATTTTGCTCAGGTCGTCAGACTCGTCAAATTCTGGGCTCGCCGCCAAAAACAAGAGCGCGATGGTTTCCGTTTCAAGTCGTTCATGATCGAGCTGATCCTGGCCAAGCTTTGCGATGACGGTCTCGATTTGTCCGACTATCCCGAAGCGCTGCAGCACTTCTTCACCTATATCGCGACGAGCGGCCTTAAAGATCGGATCGCCTTTTCCGACTACTATCCGCTCTCTACCATCGGTTCATTTTCCGAACCTATGCGGATTATCGATCCCGTGAACGCACGAAATAACGTTTCGCGACTCTATACCAGCGGCAACATGGAAGACATCGTGGATGCCGCACTGGACGCAGGCGATGCAATCGATGCCGCGTTAGCGGCTCCTACCAAGCAACTGACCATCGGCTACTGGCAGAAGGTCTTTGGTTCCACGTTTCAGTTTTGAGGGCGGTGATGTCCAGCTATAGTTACACAGAAACTGCGACATTCACCGTTACTCATGCGCGTCATATGGCGGCTAAGATCGCGACGGACCTAAAACGCATTCAACGCCTCTACGGTGAGCCAACTGACCAGACCATTGCCGACTATGAGGCTGAAGCCGTCGCCATGATGAAGGCGGGCTATCTGTCGTCCGTCACCTATGGTTTCAAGCGCGACGGTTCATGGATTGAACCAACGCTGAAGTACACCGCGCGCGATCTCGCCAACGGAATGGCGAATGATGATGATCCCGGCAAGATTCGCCCCGGGAAAGATGTATCAAACGCCTCATTCACCAGCTTCATGAATTACACCGACGCGTTTTTTGCTCTGCCTCAAGGGGATCGCGATACCTTTAAAAGCTCGCTTCCCTTTCAGCGCTCCACCGGAACTGAGCCGCCGGTAAATGGATATCTCGCCTCCGATCACACCTATTCTGCTGGCGGTCGGGCACTCGATCGCTCATGCGTAAGGAGCTACTGATGCAAAACATGCCCGGACTGGACGAGCTTTTTGAGCGACGTCAAACTTATCCTGATTTCGAGCCTCAGGAGCGGCTCGCGCGACTAGTCGGTCTCGATGACCAAAAATCTCGCTTGGCCAAAATCCTTGGTCTCATGGTCAATCCGCAGGGGCTCGAAAAGTGGGCTTCCCGTTTTCATGCAGCTGAAGCGCGAGCCTTGCTCGATGTCATCTTACGTCGCCCGCCACTTGTTGTCCTCGCAGGGGACGTGGGGTCGGGCAAAACCGAGCTCGCCGAGACGATCGGAGACGCGGTAGCGCGCCAGGAAGACATTGAGATCACCTTGTTCCCACTCAGTCTGGCCACACGCGGCCAGGGCCGCGTCGGTGAAATGACACAGCTGCTTTCCGCGGCATTCGAGCACACGGTTCAGGCGGCAAGCAAGCTCAGGGGAGATCGAAAAGCCAAAGGCGGCATCATCCTTCTAGTCGACGAAGCCGACGCCCTTGCACAGTCACGGGAATCTTCGCAGATGCACCATGAGGATCGCGCTGGCGTCAACGCATTCATCCGGGGTATCGACCGCCTTGCGAACCTTCGGCTTCCTGCAGCGGTGATCATGTGTACGAACCGCCTCAATGCCCTCGATCCTGCGGTACGTCGCCGAGCTGCGGACATATTAGCGTTTGCTCGTCCGAGCAACGAGCAGCGACAGCACATCCTTTCGCTTCGTCTCGGCCCGCTTGGAATCACCGCAAGCCAGTTGCAGATGCTGGTGTCGGCGACTGGGGCAACGGGAGATGCTCCCGGTTTTACGTTTTCAGACCTAACCCAACGCCTCCTGCCGACAATCGCGCTTGATGCTTACCCGCACAAGCCGGTTGAAGGAGCACGCGCACTGCAGATCGCAAAGGCGATGCAGCCGACGCCTGCTTTTCGCGATGAGGTCGTAGCAATAGAGGTTATCCGATGAGCACCTGGTCTATCCAAACGCTCCTTTCAGAGCTGCATGACGACATTCAGGAGCGACTAGGGCGTGCCCGAAAGGCTTTCGGCCATCCCGGAACGAAGGGCGACGCCAGTGAAGCTGTCTGGCTTGAGATGATGCAAACTTATCTGCCCATGCGTTATCAGGCAGCATCTGCCCATGTCGTCGACAGCACCGGAGCATTCAGCGACCAGATCGACGTCGTCGTCTTCGATCGCCAATATTCGCCCTTTATCTTCTCTTTTCAGGGGCAAACCGTCATTCCTGCGGAGAGCGTGTATGCGGTCTTTGAGGCCAAGCAATCTATCAATGCAGAACAAGTCGCATATGCCCGCAAGAAAGTTGCGAGTGTTCGATCTCTGCATCGCACGAGCCTTCCTATTCCTCATGCGGGTGGCACGTACCCAGCCAAGCCGCTGCAGAATATTATCGGAGGTTTGTTGACGCTGGAGAGCGACTGGTCACCCGGACTTGGCGTAGCGCTCACCAGTGCGCTGACTGACGGCAGCGAAGCTGACCGGCTCGATCTAGGCTGCGTGGCAGCGCACGGCATCTTCGCTCGCGATCTGGAAGGGGTCGACATGCTCACCCCTATGCGAAAGCCAGCAACTGCATTCCTCTTTGAGCTGATTGCTCGACTGCAGGAAAAAGCCACGGTTCCTATGATTGACATCCGGGCATATGCGCGTTGGCTTGATGTTGATTTACCGACATAGACGGCGACCGAATGGTGTTGACGCGCCCTGGCAAAGTTTACAAAGAACCCCACGCCCGAAACCTCCCCCTCCCCGTCATCTCTCTCAAGCCCAACTCCAAAACAATCCGCCGCGCCGCCTGCGGCGTGACGTCCAGCGTCTTCGCCACCATCCCGGCCGACACCAATGGTTTTGCCATCACCAACTCGACCAGCTCCGGCAGCTTTGAAGAGGTCCGGCGTCCGTCCAGCTTCCGCTCCATCATTTTTCGCGCCAGCGCCAAACGATCGTGCTCCTTCAGCCCCATCTCGGCGGCCGCGATGAAACCGTGGGCGATGGCGAGCAACCGGGTCTGCCGATCACGATGCCGGCGCTGATCGACGGGAATGGTCTTGAGACCGAGATTGATGGCGACGAGATGGGCACCGGTGGTGATCCTGGCCTGGCGCAGGATCGAGGCGCACAACAGCCGGCCAAGCCAGGGCGCGTGCTGAAGCACGGACAGTTCGTTCCAGGCATCGAGGGCGACGATCGCCTGCAGCACCGCCGGCAAGTCTTGAGCCTGCCGCAGCACACCGCGCCATTCGTCGAGCCTGGAATCCTCGTCCCAGTCGAGATCGTAGATGGGGCTCCGTGGGCATTTCTACATTAATACACGCTAAGGGAATTTGAAGTTGTTTGGATTGAAGCGGTTAGCCCGGATTGGCCTGAAGCGTTCGAGGGGTCGGTCAATTTCGTTCCAGAGGTAGTCG
>NZ_UEYQ01000007.1 GCF_900492205.1 Ciceribacter sp. T2.26MG-112.2 | reverse complement strand
TGGCCATTCTTCTTCTGGCAGAACACGACAACGCAACCCTGTCCGACCAGACCGCCAAGGCGCTGACGGCCGCCACCAAGATCGGCGGCGACATTCACGTGCTGGTTGCCGGCTCCGGTGCCAAGGCTGCCGCAGACGCCGCCGCCAAGCTTTCGGGCGTTTCCAAGGTTCTGCTCGCCGACGATGAGAGCCTTGCCAACAACCTCGCCGAACCGCTCGCCGCCCTGATCGTCTCGCTGGCGGGCGCCTACGACACCATAATCGCGCCCGCGACCTCCTCGGCCAAGAACGTCATGCCGCGCGTCGCCGCCCTGCTCGACGTGATGCAGGTCTCGGAGATTACCGAGGTCGTCTCGGCCGACACTTATCGGCGCCCGATCTATGCCGGCAACGCCATCCAGACGGTTCAGTCGACCGACACCAAAAAGGTGATCACCGTGCGCACGACGGCCTTTGCCGCCGCGGCAGAAGGAGGTGCGGCCGCCGTTGAAACGGTGAGCGCTGCCGCCAATCCGGGCGTCTCGACCTTCGTCAACGATGCGCTCTCGACCTCCGACCGTCCGGAACTGACCTCGGCGAAGATCATCATCTCCGGCGGCCGTGCCCTCGGCTCGGCGGACAAGTTCAAGGAAGTCATCCTGCCGGTGGCCGACAAGCTCGGTGCCGCCGTCGGCGCATCGCGCGCCGCGGTCGACGCCGGCTACGCCCCGAACGACTGGCAGGTCGGCCAGACCGGCAAGGTGGTCGCTCCGCAGCTCTACATCGCGGCCGGCATTTCCGGCGCCATCCAGCATCTCGCCGGCATGAAGGATTCCAAGGTCATCGTCGCGATCAACAAGGACGAAGAGGCGCCGATCTTCCAGGTCGCCGATTACGGCCTGGTCGCCGACCTGTTCGAAGCCCTGCCGGAGCTTGAGAAGACATTTCCGGAGATTCCAAAGTAATGATGGTGTTCAGGTCGGATCATGAAAAAGTGATCGATGAAGCCTTCGGCTTCAAGGAACGTAAGTTCAGGGATTTGGCGCGCATAGAGCAAGTTTTTGCCTTTGCCCTGCTAGCACTCATCCTGGCTTCAGTGCTGCACAAGTCTTTTGGAAACAGCGAGAGCCTATTAGTCGACTCCATTTCCGCGCCTGGACATGGCCACTAAGCCAGATGATTCGTAGGTGGGTGCATGGGCGAGAACCCAGCGGTTGAGCATGCTATGGTCAACATGCGGTGTGAACTAGGAAAATTTGCGACAGGCCCTTAATATGGATGTGCTCTAGAACGCGTCCTCATAGATCGCCAGGGCATCCTCTTCGGCCAGCGGACGGGGGTTGTTGACGAGAAGGCGGCTCTGTTTCATCGCGTCGCGTGCCATCATCGGCAATGCGTCTCGGGGTATGCCAACCTCCCGCAGGGACTGCGGAATATTCAGTTCGCGTCCAAGATCGGCCAATGATCCGATGAAAGCCTTCGCCCGGTCGACGACTGGAACATTTAGCAGTTCAGGAAATATATCAGCAGCTATCTCCGCGTAGACTTCGCTCGCAGCTGGCAAGTTGAACCGAAGAACATGCGACAGCACCAGCGCGTTTGACAAGCCATGCGGCACATGGAAATGCCCGCCAATTGGATAGGCAAGCGCATGCACGGCGGCAACTGGAGAATTCGCAAAGGCCTGACCGGCAAGTAGCGATCCGAGAAGCATTGCGGAACGTGCGTCGCGATTGCTGCCATTGAACACTGCCTCGCGGATATTGGCGCCAAGCAGCTGCAGCGCTTGCCGGGCAAGGCCTCGGGAGATCGGGTTGTTGTTGGCCGATGTGGAGGCGTATGATTCAATGGCGTGCACCATGGCGTCGATGCCGGTCGCCGCAGTGACTGCAGGTGGCAGCCCAAGAGTCAGATCGGCGTCAAGGATGGCCATGTCAGGCAGGAGAAGCGGCGAAACGACACCTTTCTTTTCGGCATCGCCCGTCGTGATGATGGCAATCGGTGTGACTTCAGAGCCGGTTCCTGCCGTCGTGGGCACGAGGACCAGCGGCAGACGTGGCCCCCGCGCGAGGTTGACGCCATAGACATCGGCAAGCTTCTCGCCACCGCCCACCAAAAGGGCCACAACTTTCGCGACGTCCATCGGTGATCCTCCGCCAATGGCCAGGATGCCCGTTGCCTGATGCATTTTGACGGCCGCGACGAGGGCGTGAATGTTGCTCTCCGGCGGATCGGCGGCCACTTCGTCGAAAATCGCGACAGCGATGCCGTTGGTTTCGAGGGAGACGATGGCAGCGTCGGCGAGGCCAAGGCCACGCACGCCCTTGTCTGTAACAAGGAGGACACGGTTGCCTAGCAGGCGCCCGGCGATGTCAGCCATGCGTGCGCTTGCGCCTGCTTCTGCAAAGATCGATTTTGTGGTGTTGAAGATGAAGTTGCTCATGGCATCAGTTCCATTCCCGGCAGCGCGTAGGCGCACGCCATTTCCGTGTCGGATGCTCCCGGCACGAGGCCGGGAGGAGAAAAATCACAGTTGTCATCTCAGGCGCGGTGCAGTTTTAGCCCAGGTGCCTCGCGGTCATAGACATCGGCCGTAATGCCTTCCGCCCGCAACAGGTGTTTCTGGATCTTGCCGCTCGCCGTCTTCGGAAGCGCATCGACGATCCGCAGGTAGCGCGGAACCATATAGCGGGGGAGCCGGTCGGCGAGGAAGGTCATGAGAGCGACAGGATCGATGCTGTGTCCTTCAACCGGCGTGACCGCAATCAGAACCTCATCTTCGGAATGCTCGCTCGGCACGGCGACGGCTGCGCATTCCTTGACGTCATCATGGGTGGTGACTTCGCTTTCCACCGCGAAGGAGGAAATATTTTCGCCTCGCCGCCGGATGACGTCCTTCAGCCGATCGACAAAAAAGTAGCGCCCCTCGGCATCACGACGGAAACCATCGCCGGTGTGGAACCAGCCGTTTCGCATGACTTCCACGGTCGCCGCAGGGTTGTTGTAATATTCCTTCATCAAAGCCCAGGGGCGATGCGACCGGATGACCAGTTCGCCGGTAGTGCCTTCCGGAACCTCCATGTCGTTCTCGTCAACAACGCGCAGCTCATACCAAGGGCGTGGCTTTCCGGTGATCCCTTTTTCAGTGATGCCAGGGCCGGCATGCAGTGGACTTGCGATCTCGGTCATGTTGTAGATCGTCCATGCATCCACGCCGAAACGCTCTGCAAAGAGCGGCCCATCCTCGCCGAAGGGTGTGATGAAAACCCGGCGCAGCGGGTGGTTCCGGTCATCTGCCGATTCCGGCTGTTTCAGGAGGAAGCTCGCCATCACCCCGAGCAGAAGCGCGAAGGTCGAGCCAGTATCGCGGACTGCGGCCCAGAAATCCTGCGTCTTGAATTCGCGCATCATGCCGATAGAGCCGCCACGGGCAAGCATCGCGTAGACGTAAAGGGTCGATCCGCAGTGGAAGATCGGCCCGCATATCAAGCAGCGATCGTCCGGCTCGACGCAGTCGAAGGCGTCGGGTCCCATCGTGTAGAGCTGGACATAGGAGGTAACGACCCCTTTGGCGTTGCCGGTGGTTCCGGACGTGTACATGATTGCCAGGGTGTCCCATGGCTCAATCGGCCGATCGAGTGTCAATGCGGCATCGTCGATCTCCGAGACGTCTGTCAGCGGCAGAATTTCCACGCCTTGCCTCACGGCGGAAGCGCCTTCGCCTGCCACGGTCAGCACCTTCTTCAGCCTGCCCGGCGAGATGCCGTCCAGCCTGTCGAGCAAGGCTTCTTCAGCGACCATCAGCGGTGCATCTGCGTCCGATAGGATATGTTCGAGCGGTCGACCTCGTGCGCCAGTATTTATCGGCACATAGACCGCGCCGAGATAGTTGATCGCAAACCAGGTGGAGAGGAGGTTCGGGCCATTTCCCATGAAGCACAGAACGTGGTCGCCCCGACGAACGCCATGGGCATGAAGCGTCGCCGCACGACGGCGCACCTGTTCGCGCGTGGTGCGGTAGTCCCATTTCACCGAAGGCCAAAAATGCGCGAACGGGGCGTCCGGCGTTTCTTGTGCATAGCGATCCAGCAGATAGCGTAACACCGATCGATCGCGGTTTAGCGCGTTTTCCACGTCCGTCATTCTCAAAATCCTCCTCCAGAGCGTTCGCGACAAAGCACGAAAAGAACCCGTTGCAAAGTCGAAATGAATATGCAACATACTCGGTAGTATGTCAAAGCGGTTTTGCCGCGGGAGGTTCTTTTGACCATCGTCAGCATCGAACGCGAGGGGCCGTTGGCACTGGTGCGCTACGATCGTAGAGGCAAGGCAAATGCCCTCAATATGGCAGCGATCGGCGCTCTGACAGAAGCGGCAGATGTGCTTGCCGCAGATACCGCGGTGCAGGTTGTGGTTCTGACCGGAACGGAGACGCACTTCTCGGCCGGTGTCGATCTCGATGATGATCGCCTGTGGCGGGGGGGGGCCGACCAAGTTGTACGCAGTCATGCCATGGCAGCGGGCGGACGCATGTGCGAACGCTGGTTACGCCTGCCCCAGATCACGATCGCGGCCATCGAGGGAGCCGCCATCGGAGGTGGCGCAATCCTCGCTCTGGCGGCGGATTTTCGTATCGCCGGCGAAGGGGCCTATTTTCGTTTTCCAGAGGTAAAGCTCGGCATGACGCTGGGCTGGGGCGGACTGCCCCTGCTGTCGGACCTGATCGGCGCGTCCCGGGCCAAGCTCGCGCTTTTCACCGATCAGCGCATCGAGGCTGCCCAGACGCTTTCCATGGGCCTTTGCGACGAACTTGCTGGCAAGGGCGAAGCGGTAAATGCCGCCCGCGCACTAGCGGCAAAGATCGCTCTTTGTCCGCCTGGGGCGCTTCGCATGACCAAGCGCTCTATCGACGCCAGCCTCAGAACAAGTTGGGCCGCCGGTTTCGAGCAGGACCAATTCTACCTGTCACGCACCCTGATGGAGCAGGGTGGCTGAAGGTGCTGCAACACTGATCAATTCAAGAGGAGGAAACGCATGCAATTCAAATCAACGATCCTTGCCGCAGCCACGGCAGCCCTGTTGGCGGGCACCCCGGCTCTCGCGGAGCCCTATCGTCTCGGAGTCCTGACCGACATGTCGGGGATGAATTTTGACCTGGCTGGTCAGGGCTCAGTGGTGGCCGCGCAGATGGCGGTCGAGGATTTTGGCGGCAAGCTTCTGGGCGAACCCGTCGAGGTGATTGTCGGCGACCATCAGAATAAACCTGATATCGGCTCGACGCTCGCCCGCCGCTGGATCGACGAACAGAACGTCAAGGCTATTGTCGACGTGCCGACCTCGTCGGTTGCCATGGCGGTTCAGGAAATCACCCGCAACTCGGACACTGCTTTCCTGGTATCGACAGCTGGTTCCTCTGACCTGACGGGCAAAGCCTGCTCTCCGACGACGGCCCAGTGGACCTGGGACACCTACGCACTAGCTAACGGAACGGGTCGGGCGATAACCGAAGAAGGCGGCAGGAAGTGGTATTTCATCACCGTCGACTATACCTTCGGCCATGCGCTTGAGCGTGACACGTCTGAGGCCGTGCTTGCGGTGGGTGGCGAAGTGGTTGGCACGGTGCGCCATCCGCGCGAAACGACGGACTTCTCGTCTTATCTGCTGCAGGCCCAGTCTTCGGGTGCTGACGTCGTAGCTCTGGCGAACTCGTCAGGCGACACGATGACGGCTCTCAAGCAGGCAAGCGAATACGGCATCACCACCTCGGGCCAACGTATCGCCGGCATGCTCCTGTTTCTTTCGGACGTTCATGCCGTTGGGCTCGAGACCGCCCAGGGCCTGACCCTGACCACGGGCTTCTACTGGGATCTCGATGATCAGACCCGCGCTTGGTCCAAGCGCTTCGGCGATCGGATGAACGGCAAGATGCCGACCATGGTACACGCTGGCGTCTATTCCTCGGTCATGAATTACCTCAAGGCTGCGGAAGCGGCCGGCAGCGTCAGCGGCAAGGCTGCCATCGACAAGATGCGCACCATGGACATCAACGACTTCTTTGCCCGCAACGCCCATCTGCGCGAAGACGGTCGGATGGTCCACGACATGTACCTCGTACAGGTCAAAACGCCCGAAGAGTCCAAGGGTCCGTGGGACTACTACAAAGTCATCCGCACGATCCCCGGCGATCAGGCATTCCGCCCGCTCGACAAGAGCGAATGCCCGCTGGTCAAAAAATGACTGCTGTGGTGCGCCCCTTCGTAGACGCCCATGTCGAAAAGCACCGTGCCGTTTTGTCGGCACGGGGTTTGTCCAAGACATTCGGCGGTTTCCAAGCAGTCGGGAACGTCGATCTCGACGTCCACCACGCCCGCGTACATGCTTTGATCGGGCCTAATGGAGCCGGAAAAACGACCGTTTTCAACCTGTTAACGAAGTTCATTCCGTCGACGGCAGGCACCATCAGTCTGGATGGGACCGACATTACCCGCACCGCGCCAGCAAAGGTCGCCCGCATGGGGCTGGTGCGTTCCTTCCAAATCTCCGCGACCTTTCCACAGATGACCCTACTCGAGAATGTCCGGGTGGCCCTGCAGCGCCCGAACGGCCAGGCTGTCCAGTTCTGGCGTTCACTTGGCTCGCTTCGCAACCTCGACCGGCAGGCGCTTGAACTTCTTGAACGGGTTGGCTTGCAGGATATGCGCCATCGCCTCGCCTCGGACCTTTCCTACGGTCGTAAGCGGGCACTGGAGATCGCGACGACGCTGGCGCTCGATCCAAAAGTACTTCTGCTCGATGAGCCGCTGGCCGGCATGGGGCAGGAGGACGTCTCCGTGATGGCCGGCCTGATCAGCGAAGTGGCAAAGGACCGCGCCGTGCTGATGGTCGAGCACAATCTGAAGGTCGTCGCCGAGATCTGTCACGACGTGACCGTCCTTCAGCGGGGAGAGATTTTGACGACCGGTGACTACGAGACCGTCAGCAACGATGCGCGCGTTCGCGCCGCCTATATGGGAGATGACGATGCATAGTTCGCAACCGCTTCTTTCCGTACGCCGGCTCAATGCCTGGTACGGCGAAAGCCATGCGCTACATGGCATCGATCTGGATATCTGGCCGGGAGAAACCGTGACCCTTCTCGGTCGTAACGGTGTTGGCAAGACGACAACGTTGCGCGCGATCATGGGCATTCTAAGCAAGCGCACCGGTTCGGTCGCCTTCGATGGCCACGATGTGTTCAAGCTGCCGCTGCACCGCATCGCCCACGCCGGCATTGGCTTTGTGCCGGAAGAGCGCGGCATCTTTGCGACACTGACCGTCGAAGAAAACCTGCTACTGCCGCCGGTCGTGGACAAGGGCGGCATGTCGCTCGATGAAATCTACACGCTGTTTCCCAACCTGCTGGAGCGCCGGTCCAGCCCCGGAACGAAGCTTTCCGGTGGCGAACAGCAGATGCTGGCCATCGCCCGCATCCTGCGCACCGGTGTCAAGCTGATCCTGCTCGACGAGCCGACCGAAGGACTTGCGCCCGTCATTGTCCAGCGCATCGGAGAAACGCTGCTTGCCCTCAAACAGCGGGGGCTGACCGTGCTGTTGGTCGAGCAGAACTTCCGCTTTGCGGCCAAGATCGCCGATCGATTCTATGTGATGGATCACGGCCAGGTCACCGATACCTTCACTACGGCACAACTGCCGGATCGTATCCAGTCACTCAATCGGGCGCTGGGAGTTTAATCATGACGATGATTTTCGGAATTCCAGTGCAAGCTCTTTTGGGCCAGCTTCTGGTCGGTCTGATCAACGGTTCGTTTTATGCCGTCCTGAGCCTCGGCCTCGCCGTCATCTTCGGTCTGCTGCGTATCATCAATTTCGCCCATGGCGCACTTTATATGCTGGGGGCATTTGTCGGTTACCTTTTGCTCGCCTTTGCGGGCATCGGCTACTGGCCGGCGTTGATCGGCGTGCCGCTGGTCGTCGGCCTCCTCGGCGCCGTGCTCGAGCGTACTATGCTGTCGCGCCTCTATAAGCTTGATCATCTCTACGGCCTGCTGTTCACGTTCGGTCTCGCGCTCTTCATCGAGGGCACGTTCCGTTATTTCTACGGTTCATCCGGGCAACCATACGCAGTTCCACCGAGCTTGGCCGGCGGCACCAATCTCGGCTTCATGTTCCTGCCGAATTATCGCGCCTGGGTGGTCATCGCATCGTTTGCAGTGTGCATAGGCACTTGGTTTCTGATCGAGCGGACGAAGCTCGGTTCCTATCTGCGGGCTGCAACGGAAAACCCGACGCTCGTTCAGGCGTTCGGTGTCAACGTGCCGTTTCTGCTGACCTTCACCTATGCCTTCGGCTGTGCATTGGCCGGGTTCACCGGCATTCTCGCCGCGCCAATCTACCAGGTGAGCCCGGTCATGGGCTCTAACATTATCATCATCGTCTTTGCCGTGGTGGTTGTCGGTGGAATGGGCTCGGTTTTAGGCGCGATTGCGACAGGATACCTGCTCGGGCTCGCAGAGGGGCTGACCAAAGTCATCTATCCGGAAGCATCGAACATCATCGTCTTCGTCATCATGGCAGTGGTGCTTCTCATCCGCCCGGCCGGACTTTTCGGAAAGGAAGCGTGATATGACTGAAACGTGCTTGTCCCAGCCCGTTACTGGGCCGGCCGCGGGCCGCGCTCCCTTACGGCTCCTCGGTGTTTTCATCGGCATTGTCTCACTCGTCGCTGCGCCGATGTTCTTCTACCCCATCTTCTTGATGAAGATCCTTTGTTTTGCGCTGTTCGCCTCGGCCTTCAACCTGCTGCTCGGCTACACGGGACTTTTGTCCTTCGGCCATGCGGCGTTCTTCGGAGGTGCCGCCTATGTGACGGCCCACGCGGCGAAAATATGGGGGTTTCCGCCCGAACTTGCCATGCTGGCCGGTGTTTTAAGCGCCATCGTAATCGGTGCGGTGATCGGCTTCTTCGCTATTAGAAGGCAAGGCATCTATTTCGCGATGATCACGCTCGCCCTGTCGCAAATGTTTTACTTCTTCTGCCTGCAGGCCCCGTTTACCGGCGGCGAAGACGGTATCCAGGGCGTGAAACGCGGAACGCTCTTTGGCTTGATCGATCTCAGCCAAACGATGAACATGTACTATTTCGTTCTCGCAATTTTCCTGCTGGGCATGTTCGCCATCTGGCGGATTGTCAACTCGCCCTTCGGTGTGGTCCTGAAATCGATCCGCGAAAACGAGACGCGGGCGATTTCGCTTGGTCTATCCGTCAACGCCTATAAGCTGTCGGCTTTCGTGATGTCGGCGGCAATTGCCGGCCTTGCAGGATCGACAAAGGCGCTGATCTTCCAGTTCGCGACGCTGACCGACGTTACCTGGCAGATGTCCGGCGAGGTGATCCTGATGACGCTAATGGGCGGCATCGGTACATTTCTCGGACCGGTGGTCGGGGCAGGTCTCGTGGTGATCTTGCAGAACGTGCTTGCCACCTCCGAATTCCCGGTCACAGTGATCACTGGCGCAACATTCATGCTGTGCGTCCTCGCCTTCCGCCGCGGCATCGTCGGCGAAATCGAGGCTGCCATCCTCCGCTGGAACCGCCGATGAGTCCGACGCGCATTCTCTCAGCCACGGTTTGCGATGCGTGGGTGGACTACAACGGCCATATGGGCGACTACGCCTACGGTATCGTGTTTTCCAACGCCGCGACCGCCTATATGGACCGGATCGGTATCAATGCAGGCTACAGGGCAGAGACCGCGGCGACACTTTATACCCTCGACAGTCGCATCGGTTTCCTCAGGGAATGTCATGCCGGAGAAGCCCTCCACGTTGACCTTGTCGTGCTCGCGGCCGACGCGAAACGCCTGCATCTCTTCATGCGCCTGAGCAATGCCGCGAACGACGAGTTGGCTCTGTGTGAGCAGCTACTGATGCATGTGTCCCGTGCGGACGGATTACCACGTTCTGCACCGCTGCCCGGTCCATCGCTTGAGCAGGTGATGGCCGATCTCAAAGCGCATCGGGATATCGAGCGCGCCCCCTGGCTCAACCGGCGGGTCGGTCTGTCGCGCGGCTGATGTTCCTCAAGGTACTGAAAGCCACAATGCCCCGGACACACCCAAAGTGTCCGGGGCATTGTCGTTGATGGCGAGAACCGACGCCGCAGCAACGCTCCAAGCTGTCAGGCGATCTCGAAAAGGCCCGCAGCACCCATGCCGCCGCCGATGCACATCGTCACCACGACGTAACGCAGGCCGAGACGACGGCCCTCGATGAGGGCGTGGCCAACCATGCGCGCACCTGACATGCCGTAGGGATGGCCGATGGAGATCGCGCCGCCGTTGATGTTCAGCTTTTCATTGTCAATACCAAGGCGATCACGGCAGTAGAGAACTTGCGACGCAAAGGCCTCGTTCAGTTCCCATAATCCGATGTCATCGATCTTCAAGCCATGCTGTGCGAGAAGCTTCGGCACGGCAAAGACCGGACCGATGCCCATCTCCTCCGGCGCGCAGCCGGCAACAGCGATGCCGCGATAAATGCCAAGCGGGGAGAGACCGCGCCGTTCCGCCTCGCGGGCTTCCATCAGCACGGACGCCGAGGCGCCATCGGAGAGTTGTGAGGCATTGCCCGCGGTGACGAAACGGCCTTCAGACACAATCTTGCCGCCGGCAAATACGGGCTTCAGGGAGGAGAGTCCCTCTAGCGTCGTTTCAGGGCGATTGCCTTCGTCCTTGGCAAGCGTCACTGTTTTCGATGACGTTTCCCGGGTCGCCTTGTCGCTGACCAGCATCGTCGTTTCAAGCGGCACGATCTCCGCATCGAAGCGACCGTTTGCCTGCGCCTGCGCTGTCCGCTGTTGCGATTGCAGGGCGTATGCATCCTGCGCTTCGCGGGCCACGCCATAGCGGGCGGCAACGAACTCTGCCGTTTCGATCATGCTGACATAGGTCGAAGGCAGATTCTTCATGAGCCAGGGATCGCGCCAGCGATCCGTGTTCATGCGCTCGTTCTGCACCAGGGATATCTGCTCGACTCCGCCGCCGACCGTGACGGTCATGCCGTCCGCGATGATCTGCTTGGCCGCAATCGCGATACCCATCAGGCCCGAAGCACATTGACGGTCGACGCTTTGGCCGGCGACGGTGACGGGCAATCCCGCCCTCAGGGCCGCAGTCCGGCCGATGTTCATGTGGGTCGTGCCCTGCTGGAGGGCCGCTCCCAGAACGACATCATCGACCTCGCCGGGGTCGATCCCGGCACGCGATACCGCGTGCTCGATGGCGTGGCCTGCAAGCGTGGGGGCGGTCGTGTCGTTGAATGCCCCGCGATAGGATTTGCCGATCGACGTGCGGGCAGTGGATACGATGACGGCTTCTCTCATGACGATCTCCTCCTCAATTCTTCGAAAACAGCAGGCGTTCCGCCAAAGCCCGATGCTGCGGGCCAAGGGCGACCGGCCGGCGTGTTGTGCGATCGACATAGACGTGGACGTAACTACCCTGCGCTGCCGCGTGATCCTCATTCTCGCGGAAAAGCGCGAAGCCCCAGGACAGGCTGGTATTGCCGATCCGATCGACCCGAACCCCGACCGTGACGCGGTCGGGATAGGTAACCTCGGAGAAGTAATTCGTGTAGCTCTGAGCCACCACGCCGATCGGCCCTTCGCCATGAAGATCAAGCGCGCCACCCTCGATCAGCACGCGGTTGAGTGCGGAATCGAAGTATTCCATGTAGACGACATTGTTCATGTGGCCGTAGCAGTCCATGTCGTTCCAACGGGTCTCCATGTCGAAGAACCGGCGATATTCCTGCCTGTGTTGTGCGGTCGCCCGCGCCGGTACTGCCGTCATGCCTTGGCTACCGCGGTCCGTGCGTTGGCGATGATGCGATCGACATGCGCGAGCCCGGCTTCGGTCTCTATTGAACTATCGAGGCTGGATATGGTCGTGAAGGTTTCGGCAACCGCCTCCGGTGTGCGCTTGTCTGCCGGCAGGTAGACACCCTGGCTTTCAACAATAGCCATGCGCGCCACGGTGCCGGCTCCAGCCAGGAGCGCAACGCGGCTCGGAGCCTCCTCGCCGACGAGGAAGAGTGCGGCCGGAACGACGTTTTCCGGCGCGAGGTGGTGCAGCATCTCCTCGTCCATCATGTCGCCGGTCATTCGGGTCGCTGCCGTCGGCAACACGGCGTTGACCTTGATGCCGTAGCGGGCGCCTTCGAAATGCAGGACGTTCATCAAGCCGATGAGCCCGGCCTTGGCGGCGCCGTAGTTCGACTGGCCGAAATTGCCGTAGACCCCGGAGGTGGAGGAGGTCATAAGAATGCGGCCATAGTTCTGTCCGCGCATGACTTCCCAGACAGCCTTCGTCGCATTGGCCGATCCGATGAGATGCACGTCGACGACAGCGCGGAAATCTTCCGTCGACATTTTCGCAAAAGTCTTGTCGCGCAGGATGCCGGCATTGTTGATCAGCACATCGATACGGCCAAATTCCGCCAGCGTGCGGGCAACAAGCGCCTGCATGTCCTCGAAGCGGGTGACGTTACCACCGTCGGCTATCGCCTGCCCGCCCTTTTCGCGGATCTCCGCCACAACCTTTTCAGCCGCCTCGCTCGAACCGCCCCTCCCGTCGCGCGACCCGCCGAAGTCGTTGATGACGACCGTAGCGCCGCGAGCGGCGAGTTCGAGCGCGTAAGCGCGGCCGAGGCCGCCTCCGGCCCCTGTCACGATGGCAACGCGGTTTTTGAATGAGATGCTCATAGCTCCAGTCCTCAATTCGTTGTCAACACGAGCCAGTCTGCGGCAAGTGCGGGCTTTGACTGGCCTTGGATATCGATGGTGGCAACGTAGGAGGCGAGGGTGCCGCTTCCCTTCTGTTGGCTGGCGACGAGATCAAAGCGCGCGCGAATGCGGGCACCGGACCTCACTGGCGCCAGGAAGCGAACCTTGTTGAAGCCGTAATTGATCTCGACTACTCCAGTTGCAGGTTCGGCAAAAACTTGCCGGCTGAGCTTCGTCAACAGAGAGAGAACGAGAAAGCCATGGGCAATCGTGCCACCGAAGACGCTTTCATTGGTCGCGCGCAAGGGATCGACATGAATGAACTGATGGTCGTCAACGACGTCGGCAAAGCGATCGATCAAGTCCTGGTCGACCTGCATCCAGTCTGTGACGAGGGGTGCCGCGGAATCGACTCGCACGCAGTTCTTGGCTGGGGGGAGAGTGTCCAAAATCCTGTTTCTCCTGAAACTCATACGGCGCGATAGGTCTGCGAAATATCGCACACCGTTACAACATACTGGGTAGTATGCACTTGCGACTCAGTTTGTCCAGTGGCATTTTTAGGCGAGAGACGCAGGCAGTTGCCTTCCCGGGCGGGCCATAACTATAGTGAATACAAAGGAGAACTGCCCATGGTCCAGAATCGCCGCCAGATCAGGACAGACGGCACCGGCAATGCGGATATCCTGGAGACAGCGGCGCAATGCTTCATGGAGCAGGGCTTTTCTGCCACGAGCATTGATGATGTGGCACGCCGCCTCGGCGCTACTAAAGGTCGTATCTACCACTACTATTCCTCCAAGACCGACCTCTTCTTCGACGTCCATCGCGAGGGCATGGAACGGCTCTTTCGGGCGGTCGAACCTTCGATGGAAATTGAAGGAACGGGTGTTGCCCGCCTCAGGGCGATGCTGACCGCGCATGCCATGGCGATGATGACAAATGCGGCCTTCGAGGCTGTAGTCGTGCAAGGTGTGCACATGCACCGTATGGCTGCCACGACCCCGGATCAGCGGCGCACGCTGGACGATCTCATCGCCATCCGCCGACGCTTCGAGAATCTTTTCAAGCAGGTTCTGCAGGAAGGAGTCGCCGATGGATCTATCCGCGATATCGATATCTCGATAAGCGCGAAGGCAATGCTGGGCGCCGTCAACTGGCTCTCCGTCTGGTATCGGCCCGCGCCCGGCGAGACAGAAGTAGATCGACAGGTATTGGCAGAGCGGATTGTCACGACCCAGATCGACGGCATCCGCAGTCGGCCGCAAAGCGCTTCTTCCGCAAGATACTGAAGGACGCCCCTTTGTTCTCGCCTGAAAAGGTCGGCACGGATGGTGGCAGCCCCTTTCCAGCGGCAATCGATGGTGACGTGACCGGGATTTACGGTGGGCTTCAGCAGCCGAGCGTTTCGATTCCTTCCGACATCACCAGACTCACCGGGATCACCGACGATATGGTCGCTGGGGAGTTGATTGACATGGCGGCGATACAAGCGCTGATCGAGCCTGCCGATCTACTGATCGCTCACAATGCCGGCCTCGACCGGCCATTCTGCGAGGCATTTTCTCACCCGTTTTCTGGCAAGGCCTGGGCTTGCTCTAACTCCGAGATCGACTGGTCGTCGCGAGGATATGAAGGCACCAAGCTCGGATATCTGATCGGGCAGGCAGGCTATTTTCATGAAGGTCATCGCGCTGTCGACGATTGTTTCGCGCTACTGGAGGTCCTCGCCCGGGACGTCGATGAATCGGCGTGCTCCGCTTTTGCCGAGCTCTATGAAGCAAGCCAGCGGTCGCGTGTCCATATTTTCGCAGAGAACAGTCCCTTTGACATGAAAGATCACCTGAAGGCGCGAGGCTATTGCTGGTCCGACGGAAGTGACGGCCGCCCGAAATCCTGGTGGATCGAGGTTGGCGAAGACGCGCTCGATGGTGAACTCCGCTATATCAGGGCCGAAATCTACCGTTATTCGTACGCCGATCCTCCAATCAAACGACTGACCGCCTTCGACCGGTTCCGGGTCTGATAGTTTTTTCAGCTCGTCTCTGATTGGACCCATGCTTTGAGCGCATGACCGACTTGAAACCTTGTGCCTTATCGAGGACCGCACAAGAGCCCATATTCAAATCATAGAAACGACGTTGGAACCGAAGCTCGGTTGCTGGCGTCAAGAGACCTCATGAAAGGGGATCATCATGAACGTAGCACGCTCCTTCAACAACTGGCGCAAGTATCGTCAGACCGTTATTGAACTTGGCCGCATGAGTTCGCGCGAACTGCAGGACCTCGGTATCAATCGCGCCGACATTCCCAGCGTTGCTCGCCAGTCGGTTGCTCGCTAAACAGCCTTTTCCTGCTCACCCTGAGTGATACTGCGCCCGCTGATGACGCGGGCGTTTCTATGTCTGGCCGGAGCGAGGCGCTGTGCTGGAGATCGCTCTCGTCAGGATTAACTCCTGCATTCTTCACATGGCTGCACTGCAGCAAAGTCTGTTTAATGTGCAGCGGGCATGGGTATCTTGGTTTTGACCGAAGCGATGCGCTTCCCCCCGCAAATCTTCGAATTCAGACGGCCCGCTCCTCCTCCCATGGGGCCTCTGTCGGAGCCGGCGCTCGTCCTCTTGAGTGTCTGTTCGGTTCTTTTCGGAAAACCTGCCGCACCTCCTCCTGCGGCAGGCTTTTTCGTTTTCAGGACCGTCACATCATAGGCTCGGGAGCGAGCTGCGGTTCTTGCTCGCTGAGCGAGGAAGGGGTGACCCCGACCAGCCACGCCCATCAAATGTGCCTATGTCCGACAAATTTCGGCACAAGCTCATAATGAGCTTGAAGTGCTCCGGTCCGGAGGCCGCCATTTCGAGGCAGTACTCCAGATGGGCCGCATATGTTTGCCAGGGGCGAGCCGAACAGGGGCAATTTGGCCGCGATACCCCCAAGGGCCATTTAAGGATAAGAGCCGTAAACAGATCATGTGTTCGCTATGTGATCCGTTAACATATCATTAGCTTGACTCAACGCCGGTCGTAATGATACAAAGGCATATCATTTACTCGGAATATGATAGGTATAGAGATCAATGGAGGCGGCATCAGAGGCATTGCTGGAAATCGGCGATCTGTTGAAGGCGACCCGTAAGGGGCTGGGACTCACGCAAGAGCAGGTGGCGGACATGGCGGGACTGTCGCGTCCTCGGTATCGCGAGATCGAGGCGGGGAGCAGTGCTGCCAGGACGACCACCTTGATCAACATTTCACGGGCGCTTGGGCTTGAGTTGATGTTGATCCCTCAGGCGATGGTCCCAGCAGTTGACGCCCTGCTACGGCCGCATGATGACTACGATGATCTGCCAGCTTTCATTTCCCACCCCGATGGGGATGCTAATGCTTGAGCCATCTTCCGATGCAAGGTCCATTTGGTCGCTTGACGTTCTATTGAACGACCTGAAAGTCGGGACGATCGTCAGGACGCCCGGCGACTTCAATGCGTTCAGTTTCGAGGGAAGCTATCGTGCAACAGGCGGATTCCCCGTGCTGAGCCTGTCCTTCCGCGCGGCGAGCGGAGGGCTTCGTAAGGACCCCAAGCCTGTCGCCCGAGCGCTACCGGCATTCTTTGCCAATCTCCTTCCCGAAGACAAACTGCGTGAAGCCATGGAGAAGCACCACGCGGGCAGCGTTCGCTCGGGTAATGATTTCGATCTGCTCGTAGCACTAGGGTCGGATCTTCCGGGTGCTGTCCGCGTGGTCCCAAGTGACAGAACGATTGCTCGCCACGACGGCCTGCCTGTCCCAAAGTCGAAAGCTCGATTTTCGCTCGCCGGCGTTCAGATGAAGCTCTCTGTCATCAAGAACACGGGCAAAGGCGGCGGCCTTACACTGCCGCTGGGAGATGAGCAGGGCTCCTACATCGCCAAGTTTCCATCGACAGCGTTTCCCGGCGTGTCGGAAAACGAATATGCCAATCTCGCTCTTGCTGAAGCGATTGGCATGGACGTCCCCGAACGCGAGCTTGTTGAGCAGTCAGAATTCGATGGTATTCCGGAAGAGTTCAGGACGCTATCGGACGGAAGCGTTCTGCTCCTCCGACGTTTCGATCGGGGAGCCGGGGGAGAGCGGATCCATATCGAGGATTTCGCGCAGGTGTTTGGCGTCCATCCTTCCAGAAAATATGAAGGAGCCGCCTATCACGATATTGCCGCGGCTTTGAATGTTGCCGTCTCGTCGGGCGCCGCGCTCGAATTCGTCCGCCGGTTGGCTTTGGCTGCCGTGACCGGCAATGGCGACATGCACTTGAAGAACTGGTCGCTGATTTATCGCGGGGCAGGGGACAGGCCGGAATTTGCGCCCGTCTACGACGTGCTCTCGACGATCCCTTACATCCCGGCGGATGCCATGGCGCTGTCACTCTCCGGCGAACGTTCCTTCAAGGCGATGGACGTACAACGCTGGAAGGCCTTCGCCAATCGTGCCCGCCTGCCCGAGGCCGCCGTTCTCAAGGCGGTGTCCGATACCGTTGAGCGCGTCAATCAGCTTTGGTGGTTGCTGCCCGAGCGCGAAGTCGTTCCGGAAAAGGTTCTTGAGCGTATCGATGCGCATGTCCAACTCATGACCCCCATCCTCGGTACCTGCGCGGGTTAGGTGATAATCGGCACGCCGTAACACACTCAAGCAACTCGACCCGCCGTCATCGACGAAGTGCCTATGGCTGCGGGCTTAAGGATGGATGCCGAATTGCGGCCAGGTGTCGTTTCTGGTCCGCATCCTGCGTTTTAGGAAGGCGTCGTGGCCATAGAGGATCGGTGTCCCGATGCTCTCGGTGTCGACATAGGCAATGATCATCTCGCAGCGAGGTCGAAGTCGCAAGGAGTTAGTTGAGGGATCAGGCGCTGGCTTTCCGGACGTTCACGAACGAATGGCGCTGTCCCCTTTGCGCAGGATTTAGTCGGGCGGGTTGTGTGACAGGCAGGTTCGTCCATATGGGACGGAAATATCCCATTGTCATTGCACCTAAATTTGGTTTAGCTGATGTGAGGCTTCAACTATCGTCGGCAACCCTGACGGGATGCTTGCCGGGATTGGGCCCACAAAGACCAGATTTGAATGGCAAATGGGAGGAAACCATGTCCACGAAAATTATCGCTCTTTCGGCAGTCGCAGCCAGCATGTCGCTTCTTTGGGCGTCGAGCGCGCTTGCAGTGACGGAACTGCAGTGGTGGCACGCCATGACCGGCGCCAACAACGAGGTCGTGGACACGCTGGCGAAGGAATTCAACGAGACGCAGAGCGACTACAAGATTGTGCCCGTCTTCAAGGGTACCTATCCGGAAACCCTCAATGCCGGCATCGCGGCGTTCCGCGCCAAGCAGACACCGGCGATCATTCAGGTCTTCGACGTCGGTACCGGCGTAATGATGGGTGCCGAAGGCGCAGTCATGCCGGTCGCCGAAGTGCTCGAGAAGGGTGGTTACACCTTCGACAAGGCCAAGTACCTGGCCGGCATCGTGGCCTATTACTCCAAGCCTGACGGCACCATGCTGTCCTTCCCGTACAACTCGTCCTCGCCGATACTCTTTTACAACAAGGACCTCTTCGAGAAGGCGGGACTGGATGTCAACAACCCGCCGAAGACATGGCCGCAAGTCTGGGAGGCCGCCCGCAAGATCAAGACGAGCGGTGCCGCGGAGTGTGGCTACACGTCGACGTGGCTGACCTGGATCCAGACCGAGAACTTTGCCGCCTGGAACAACCTGTCCTACGCCAACAACGAGAATGGCCTCGCGGACACCGATGTCGAGCTGAAGTTCAATTCGCCTGAATTTGTCCAGCACTTCCAGTCGATTGCCGACCTCGCCAAGGAAGGCGTCTTCCGTTACGGCGGCAGGACCTCTGAAGCCAAGAACCTCTTCCTCTCCGGCGAATGCGCCATCCTGACCGAGTCTTCAGGTGGGCTCGGCGATATCGTCAAGAGCGGCATGAACTATGGCATCGGCCAGTTGCCATATTACGAAGGTGACGGCCGTCCACAAAATACCATCCCCGGCGGCGCCAGCCTCTGGGTCTTTGGCGGCAAGAGCGACGAAGAATACAAGGGCATCGCCGAGTTCTTCAATTTCCTTTCGCAGACGGAAGTCCAGGCCCGTCTGCACCAGGTCTCCGGCTACTTGCCCGTCACCATGGAGGCATACAAGGCCACCAAGGACTCCGGCTTCTATGAGAAGAACCCGGGCCGTGAGACGCCAATCCAGCAGATGATGGGCAAGGCACCCACCGAGAACTCAAAGGGTGTACGTCTCATCAACCTGCCGCAGGTCCGCGACATCATGAACGAGGAATTCGAGTCCATGCTGTCAGGCCAACAGGATGCCAAGGCAGCACTCGACAAGGCCGTCGAGCGTGGTAACGCCGCCATCCAGCAGGCGCTCGGCAACTAACAGAACGCGCTCGCAACGCCGCCCGGACCGATGTCCGGGCGGTCTTTTCATCCCGGCGAGGGCATTTGCTGTGCAGAACGTCGTCTTTCCCAATAAGATACTTCCCTATTTCCTGGTCGCGCCGCAGATTATCCTGACGGTGATCTTCTTCTTCTGGCCGGCAAGTCAGGCTCTATATCAGTCTGCCATGCGCGAGGACCCGTTCGGGTTGCGCAGCGCCTTCGTCGGTCTGGCTAACTTCCAGGCGATCTTCTCCGACCCGAACTATCTGCATTCGCTGCAGGTGACGGTCGTCTTCAGCGTCCTGACGGCAGCCGTGGCCATGGGCACGGCCCTCTTTCTGGCAACGGCTGCGGATCTCGTTGTCCGCGGCCGTGGCTTCTATCGCACATTCTTGATCATTCCTTATGCCGTAGCGCCTGCGGTGGCCGGCATGCTGTGGCTCTTCATGTTCAACCCCGCCATGGGGACTTTCGCCTACCTGCTTCGCCGCAACGGCATCATGTGGGACCCGCTGCTCGACGGAAACCAGGCCATGACGCTGGTGGTCGCGGCCGCCGCATGGAAGCAGATCAGCTACAATTTCCTGTTCTTCGTCGCCGGCTTGCAGGCTATCCCGAAGTCGCTTCTGGAGGCCGCGGCCATCGACGGAGCCAGGGGTGCACGACGGTTCTGGACAATCGTCTTCCCGCTGTTGGCGCCGACCACATTCTTCCTCCTCGTGGTCAACACGGTCTACGCCTTCTTCGATACGTTCGGCATCATCCACGCCGTCACCGGCGGCGGCCCGGCCAAGGCGACCGAGACGCTGGTCTACAAGGTGTACAATGACGGCTTCGTGAACCTGAACCTCGGCTCGTCGGCGGCCCAGTCGGTTGTGCTGATGATCATCGTCATTGCATTGACGGCCTTCCAGTTCCGCTTTGTGGAGAAGAAGGTTCACTATGGTTGAGGTCCGGTCATGATTGAAAACCGCCCCGTTGCGACACTCCTCGGCCATCTCTTGCTGGTGCTCGGCATCATCGTCGTGGCCTTTCCGATCTATTATACCTTC
This sequence comes from Ciceribacter sp. T2.26MG-112.2, assembly GCF_900492205.1. Classification (GTDB taxonomy): domain Bacteria; phylum Pseudomonadota; class Alphaproteobacteria; order Rhizobiales; family Rhizobiaceae; genus Allorhizobium; species Allorhizobium naphthalenivorans_A. The sequence continues at coordinate 170,811 of NZ_UEYQ01000007.1, read as the reverse complement.
ATTGCCTCGACGATGTCGTCGATCGACATCATCCGCCCGCCCATGTCGCTTCTTCCGGGCGACCAGTTCATCGAAAACTATTCCGGCGCGCTCTCCGGCGGCGTCGAGCAGGTCGTAGGCGTCAGTCTCGAGCGGCTGCTCTTCAACACCTTCGTGGTCGCGATGGCGATCGCGGTCGGCAAGATCGTCATCTCTTTCCTGTCCGCCTTCGCAATCGTGTTCTTCCGATTCCCGTTCCGGATGGGCTTCTTCTGGATGATATTCATCACCCTGATGCTGCCGGTGGAGGTCCGCATCCTGCCGACCTATAAGGTGATCGTCGATCTCGGGCTTCTCGACAGCTATGCCGGCCTGACCTTGCCGCTCATGGCCTCTGCGACCGCGACCTTCCTCTTCCGCCAGTTCTTCCTGACCATCCCGGGAGAAATGGTGGAAGCAGCCCGTCTCGACAATGCCGGTCCGTTCCGCTTCATGAAGGATATCCTCCTGCCCCTTTCGAAGACCAATATCGCTGCGCTCTTTGTGATCCTCTTCATCTACGGCTGGACCCAGTACCTCTGGCCGCTCCTCGTCACCAATGACGCGGAGATGAACACGATCATCATCGGGCTGCGGCGCATGGTCGATTTCACCGACGCGTCCACGCCGTGGAACTACGTCATGGTTACCGCGATCCTCGCCATCATCCCGCCCGTCCTGGTCGTCGTGCTGATGCAGCGCTGGTTCGTCAAAGGTCTTGTGGAGACTGAAAAATAATGGCCGAAATTGAACTCAAGGATGTCCGCAAGGTCTATGGCGGCAATATTGAAGCAATCAAGGGTGTGTCGCTGCATATCGCCGACGGTGAGATGATCGTACTCGTCGGTCCCTCGGGCTGCGGAAAATCTACCCTGTTGCGCATGATCGCCGGCCTCGAGGGGATCTCCTCCGGACAGATCGTGCTGGGTGGCCGCGTCATCAACAATCTGGAACCGGCCGAGCGCGACATCGCCATGGTCTTCCAAAACTATGCGCTCTACCCGCACATGACCGTCAGGCAGAACCTGTCCTACGGTCTCAAAAACCGCAACACGCCCAAGGATGAGATCGACCGGCGGGTCTCGGAAGCCGCGACTGCGCTTGAGATCGAGCAGTTCCTGGAGCGCAAACCGCGCCAGCTGTCGGGCGGCCAGCGTCAGCGCGTGGCCATGGGCCGGGCGATTGTCCGCAAGCCCGCGGCCTTCCTCTTCGACGAGCCGCTGTCCAACCTCGACGCCAAGCTCCGGGTGCAGATGCGCGTCGAGATCCGCAGACTGCAGAGGTCGCTCGCCACAACCAGCGTCTACGTCACCCATGACCAGATGGAGGCCATGACGCTCGCCGATCGGCTGGTGGTGCTGAACGGCGGGCGCATCGAGCAGGTTGGCACGCCGATCGAGCTTTACGAGCGGCCAGCCTCTACCTTTGTCGCCACCTTCATCGGCTCTCCGTCGATGAACCTCCTGAAGCGCAAGGCGGTTGAGGGCAGTGGCTGGGTGCTCGCTACGAATTCCGGCGTTGCGACGAGTGTCGATACCGTCGGCATCCGCCCCGAGGACATCGTGATTGCCGATGAAAACTCCCCCTCGGACTTCTCGGGGCAGGTGCAGGTCGACGCGGTGGAGCTGGTAGGAGCTGAGAGCTATGTCCATGCCTCGCTCGCCGATGGCAGCCCGATCGTCTTTCGCGTGCCGGGTCGCTCGCGCATCGGCATCGGCGAGACCATTCGCATCGCGGCTGCCCATTCTAACATCCACATGTTCGATGAAACCGGCAAGCGCCTTGTCTGACCTGGCAAAGCGGGGGACGGAGAGGCGAAAATCCTGGCCGTGGCCCGGGCCTTTTCATGTCTGGTTGCGGAGGAAGTCGTCGACTTGATCCTGGCCTGTGTCCTGATCGCAGACGTCTTCCCGACGAAGGCATCTTCATCGATGCCGGTGATGTGTGAGCCGAAACTAGGCGATCAACCTATGCCTGGCGGGCAGCTTCTTCGGGCTTGCGGGCAACGTTGATCTCGATCTCGACATGCGAATCCAGCACGGGCGTGAATTCCCGCAAAGCACCTTTCATTATCCGGCGGATAGGACATATTTAGTTAGCCGGCGGCTGATTTTACCCTGCCAGACGATTGGAATCGGAAATGCAATCGACGATCGTCATCATCAATCTCTTTGGCGCGGTAGCCTTGTTGCTCTTCGGGCTGGCCCAGGTGAAGGACGGCGTTACCCGTGCCTTCGGAACCAAGCTGCGGACCGGGCTTGCCTCTGGCACGCAAAGTGGTCTGCGCTCCTTCATTTCCGGCTTCTTTGCCACGATCGCACTGCAGAGCTCCACGGCCACCGCCTTGACCGTTGCATCCTTCGTCGAGCGCGACCTGATCCGCGCCCGCATGGCGCAGATCGTGCTGCTTGGCGCTAACGTCGGCACGGCCGTCACCGCTTGGATCGTCGCAACCGGCATCGAATGGCTGTCGCCGCTGTTGATCCTCGGAGGCGTCGCACTCCAGAAGAGCGGCGCAACTGCGCGCAAGGGGGGCGGCGCGGCGTTGATCGGCATTGGGCTGATGCTCCTGTCGCTCCACCTGCTCTCGGCTGCCACCGAGCCCATGCGCGATTCTCCCGCTCTCGCGGCCTTCATCAAGCTGCTTGGCGGCGCCTGGCCCGTGGCACTTGCGTTGACCGCGGGTCTCGCCATCATCTCCTCGTCGAGCCTTGCAGTTGTCGTGCTGGTTCTCTCGCTCGCCTCGACCGGCATCCTGTCGACCGAGCTCATCATCGTTCTGATCCTTGGTGCCAATCTCGGCGGCGCCGTTCCGCCTGTGCTGGCTACGCTGTCTGCCCCAGCTTCGGCGCGGCGGATCACCACCGGCAACCTGGTCGTTCGCGCCGTCGGATGCCTGATCGTCCTGCCGCTTGTCAGTTACGCAGCGCAAGGCCTCGAGATGCTGCAGTTTGAACGGGAAGGCCTGCCGGTCGATGTGCATCTCGCCTTCAACATGGCGCTTGCTCTCTTGGCCTGGCCCTTCTCCGGCCTGCTGTCCGACGCCATGAAGCGCTGGATCCCGGCAGAGGAAGATCCCGACACCGGTCCAAAGTTCCTGGATCCGGAGGCGCTTTCAACCCCGGTGGTGGCCCTGGCCAACGCCACGCGAGAAGTCTTGGGCGTTGGCGATCTGGTCGAACGAATGCTGGTCAGGGTCGAAAGCGCATTCAGGAACAATGATCTGGCGCCGCTGTCTGAGATTGAGGCGTTGGAAAAGCGGGTTGACCGGTTGCAGCAGGACGTGAAGGTCTACCTGTCAAAGCTTGGCCGCGAACGCGCCGACGGCGACAATGGCCGCCGTTCGATCGCCATTATTGACTATGCAATCAATCTCGAACATGTGGGCGACATCATCGAAAAGGGCCTGAGCGAGCAGGTGCGTAAGAAGGTGTCAAACAGACTGAAATTCTCTGATGCTGGATATCAGGAACTCAAGAACCTCTTCGACCTGACAATCGAAAACCTGCGCGCGGCGCAGACCATCATCGTCACCGGCGATCTAAACCTGGCGCTACGCCTGATGGAGATAAAGGTCGATGTGCGAAAGGCGGAAAAGCTTTCCGCTGAGCGTCATCTGGAGCGTCTTCGCGACGGACGCACCGAGAGCCTGCAGACGAGTTCGCTTCATCTCGACATGCTGCGTGACCTAAAGCGTATCAATGCGCACCTCGTCTCCGTCGCCCATCCCATTCTCGACGACAGCGGAATGTTGCGCGAAAGCCGGCTGCGTGAGCGCAAACCCAAGGTCTGAACTGTCGTTTCAGGAGTTGACGAATCCAGAGCGTATCGCTTCAGACGTGTCGCCGGTAGAAGTCTCGAAGGCTTCGCGGCCGAACTGATCGTGCCTGGGCTTGGACAAACGGCTCCTTGGATGGTTTGGGGTTCGCGGAGGACCAAGAGATGTGCGGATCTGCCATTGCGGCCGCGGCCGGCGTTCTAATTGCTTTGCTCGCCATTTCTGCCGGCGCCCAAACCGAGCTCACTCTCTGGTACTACGGGGCGGGAAAGGCGGAAGAGCGACGGATCATGGCCCCGCGCGACCCGCAAGCTTTATCGCCGGAAGGACAGATAGGGGAGTTGCAAGACGGCGGCCCGCGAAGTGACGCAAAGGCCGGCGATGCTATTCTCGCAACTCGAGGGGGGTTCTGCTGGCAGGTTGCGCCACAGGAATTGTGCAGGGCGAACGGGACGTTGGATCCAACGACCCGACAGCCTCGATCCTAGTTCAATCTCAGGCCCGTGGCGGGATCGAAAACGTGAATGTCGGACGAGGCCACGTCAACACCAAGTACCTCGCCGATCGCCGGGCTAGCCTCCGCAGGAACAGAGATGTTTATCTCGTGACACCCGTTTTTCAGACTGATGAGGCGTGTCTCGCCGTGGAATTCGTTGCGCTCGACAGTGCCACGAAATGCCCGGGCGTCTTTGCTCACCCGAAATGATCCGGGTCGGATTCCAACTGTCACTCCCCCATGTCGTATGCCTTCCGGCGCTACGAACCTCACGAGATCGTCGCCAAGCCCTTCTTGCGCCATCTGCAATTGCAGGAAGTTCATGTTGGGCGTGCCGATGAACCCGGCAGCGAAGATTGTCGCCGGCTTTTGGTAGATCTCCTCGGGGGTGCCCATCTGCTCGATTTTTCCGTCCTTCATCAGCACGATCCGGTCAGCAAGCGTCATCGCTTCGAGCTGATCATGGGTGACATAAATGCTTGTCGTCTTCAGGTCGCGATGAAGGCGAGCGATCTCGATCCTGAGGTTGCCGCGCAGCTTGGCATCGAGGTTGGAGAGCGGCTCGTCGAAGAGGAAGACTTCCGGGGTCTTGATCATGGCGCGGGCGATTGCCACGCGCTGCTGCTGGCCGCCCGACAGTTCCGTCGGCTTGCGGGCAAGGTAGACGCCAAGACCAAGGGCCTCCACGACGGGGGCAAGTCGCTGATCGATCGCAACCTTGCCGATGCCGGCCCGCTCAAGCCCAAAGGTGATGTTCTCACGTACGCTCATATGCGGGTAGAGCGCATAGTTCTGGAAGACCATGGCGATGCCCCGATCACCGGGATCGCGGTCGTTCATTCGCTCACCGCCGATCAGGAGTTCGCCGCCGGAAATTTCCTCAAGGCCCGCGATCATGCGCAGCATCGTGGACTTTCCGCAGCCCGATGGCCCAAGGAAGACAATGAATTCGTGGTCGTCGACCTTCAGATCGAAGTCCCGCATGACCTCAAGCGCACCATAAACCTTTCGGATACCCCGGCATTCGACAGTGGCCATCAGTTCTCCTCCCCGTCCAGGATGATTTGCAGCTTCACATCTTCCGGCCGGCCTTCCGCCGCGCGCTTGAAGGCTGCGATGGATTTTTCGAAACCGTAGGTACCTGAAACCAGAGGCTTGAGGTCGACCTTGCCGGCGGCAATCAGGGCCAGCGCCCGGTCGAAGACGTTGGCGTAGCGGAATACGGTCTCGATGCGGCATTCGCGAAAGCAGGCAGCGGCGAGATCGACGGCAACGGGTTCCGGCGGCAGGCCGACAAGAACCACCGTCCCACCCGGACGCACGAGCTTGAAGAGATCGCGGATCGCGGCGGGCGCGCCTGAGCATTCAAAGACGATATCGGCACCCCAGCCTTCTGTCGCCTTGTTGACCGTCTCGATGAGATCGACCTCTTTCAGATTGACGCCCGTGATGCCGCCATAGCTTTCCGCAAGCCTTAGCTTCGTCTCGGAAATGTCGGAGATCAGGACGCGCGAGCAACCGCCGGCAAGGGCGGCCAGCGCCACCATGATGCCGATCGTGCCGCAGCCGGTGACCACAGCCGTGTCGCCGGGCGTGATCTTCGCCCGGGCGGCCGCCTGCATGCCGACCGCAAAAGGCTCGACCATCGCACCTTCTGCAAATGAGACATTATCCGGCAATTTGTAGGTGAAACTAGCCGGATGCACCGTCTCGGGGCAGAGCACGCCATGCACCGGCGGCGTGGCCCAGAAGGTGACGGCGGGATCGACATTGTAGAGACCGAGCCGCGAGGCGCGCGACTTCGGATCCGGAATACCGGGCTCCATGCAGACCCGATCACCAGGCTTCAGATGGGTGACGTTCGCACCCACTTCGACCACGGTTCCTGCGGCCTCATGACCGAGAACCATGGGCTCGTTGACGATGAAGTCGCCGATGCGGCCATGGGTGTAATAATGCACATCGCTGCCGCAGACGCCGACGGTGTGGATGCGGATGCGAACGTCGTCCGTTCCCATCGCCTGCGGCAGATCGATGTCGCGCAGGGAGAGTTCGCCGACACGTTCGAGGACAAGTGCTTTCATGGATCTATCAACCTTGATCAGATTTCTTGGAAAATGCGGCGTTGAGGCCACCGGCCAGGACCCCGAGCAGGATCAGCGGCGGCAAAGACAGAAGGACGACGGCAGCGTTCAGGATGCCCCAGGGAACATTCATGCCGAGCTGCGACATCTCCGAGGCGATGATGGGCAGCGTCTTTGCCTTCGAGGTCGTGAGCATCATGGCGAGGAGAAACTCGTTCCAGACCAGCACGAAGGAGAAGGCGATGGCGCCGAACACCTGGAACCGGGCAATCGGCAGCGCGATGCGGAAGAAGGTTGCGTATGGCCCAAGGCCATCGACGCGAGCGGCTTCCTCGACATGAAGGCTGACGCGCTCAAAGGCCGGCACCGACAGCCAGATGGTGATCGAGACGGTCACGATCAGATAGGTGACGATCAGCGACAAATGGGTGTCGTAGAGATCGAGGCCGAGCCAGATGACCAGCATTGGGATGGCGATCGCGACGGGTGGCAGGAAGCGCAGCGACAGTACGAAAAATTGCGCTTCCGCCGTGATCCGGTTCTTGAACCGAGCGATCACATAGGCCGCGGGAACGCCGAGGACGGCACCGAGTACGACCGCGCTCGAGCAGATGATCAGCGAATTGGTGAGTGCGCGGGCGACCGAACGGCGGTTCAGCACATAGCTCATATTGTCCCAGACCGGCTGGAAGAAGAGCTTCGGCGTCGACACCAGAAGGTCGGCATTTGTCTTGAAGGCGTTGAGCAAGGTCCACAGCAGCGGCAGCACGACGAGGGCGGCTGCGACAGCTAAGAGAAGCTTGAGCAAAAGCGTCGAGAGCTTCATCGGTTCAGCCTCTTCCAGGTAAAGGTGAAGGTGACGATGGTGAGCACCATCATGATGACGGCCATGGACGAGGCATAAGAGATTTTGCCGGCTTCGATGAAGCCTTGCGAATAGGCATACATGTCGAGCGTCTCTGTGGAGATGCCGGGACCGCCGCGGGTCATCACATAGACGAGGTCAAAGGAGCGCAGGCTTTCGATGGCCTTGACCAGCAGCAGGCTGATCAGCGGCGCTTTGAGCATCGGGAGCGTCACGAAACGGTGAATCTCAAAGCGCGTCGCGCGATCGATGCGTGCGGCTTCAAGAGGTTGCGGCGGCAGAGATTCCAGAAGCTTGAGGATGATGACGGCAAAGAACAGGCCCCACTGCCAGACATCGACAAAGGCGACAGCGAGAAGCGCGCCGAGCGGGGTGGAGAGAATGTCCGGCGTGATGCCGGTGAGTTCACGAACCGGCCAGGTCAGCGCGCCATAGAGCGGATGGAAGGCGAACTTCCAGACAAAGGCAGCGCAGACACGTGGCAAGAGAACCGGAATGATGAAGAGCACGCAAAGCATATTGCGCATGCGTGGGCTCGCCGCCTCGAACATGGCAATTCCGAGCGCCAACCCCGTCACCATGGTCGCGGTGACGCTGATGATTTCCCACTTGAACGACACCCAGAGCGCATTCAGGAAGCGGGCATCGGAAAACAGTGCCAAATAATTGGCGAACCAGACATAGTCTGCATCGGGCGCCGAGAGCGTGCGGTTTTGCAGCGATATGTTGATCGCATAGAGGGTCGGCACCAGGGCCAGGATGATCAGGATACCCAGAGTGGGCCCAAGAAAGACGTAAGGCAACGAGTGGCCGCGGCGCATGGCAGATCCTCGAATGGGCAAAAAAGGGCGCGCCACGAGACGCGCCCAAGGTGGCTGCTTGGGAGGTCTTAGAGCTTGGCGGCAAAGGCTTCGAGTTCGGCAAGCGTCGCCTTGATGTCGGTGCGGCTGCCGGTGATCAGCTCTTCGAGCATGATGCCCCACTGGTTGCCCAGTTCCTGCCAGCGCGGATCCTGCCAGAAGGTGACGGTGGTCTTCTCACCGGTCGCCGCCATGGCATCCGCCAGGTTCTGGCCAAAGGTCTTGGCGTATTCGGGGCTCTGATAGGTGCTGGTGCGGGTCAGTTCGCCCGGCTGACCGGCGGCGAGGCGGCGGGCCTCCTGCTCCTTGGAGGTTGCCCAGGCGACGAAGAGGCCGGCGCAGGCCTTTTCCTCATCCGTTGCATTGGCCTTGGAGGCGATTGCAAAGCCGTGAGCATAACCGCCACCCGGCAGCGGCGACGGCGGCACGGAGAAGGCAACCTTGTCGGCGACCTGGCTCTGCGCCTTGTCCACGGACATGCCGCCGAGCGGTGCGGATTCGATGATGATCGCAACCTTGCCAGAACGGAAGGCGCCGGTCGATTCATCCCAGGAACCAGTCTGCGTGCCAGGCGCCGAATACTTGAAGAGCTCGAGATAGGTCTCGGTCGCCTTCACGGCCGCTTCCGAGTTGAAGGCCGGCTTGCCGTCCTTGAACCACTCGCCGCCATTCGCCTTGAAGAAGGGCATCCAGCGCCAGACATTGGCACCCGAGCCGCGCTGGCCGCGCAGAGCCGTGCCATAAATGCCGTTGTCGGGATCATGCAGCTTCTGGACGGCGGCGAAATATTCATCCCATGTCTTCGGCGGCTGAATGCCGGCCTTCTCCAGAAGATCCGTGCGGTAGACCATCAGGTCGCCGCCGCCCTGGATCGGCGCAAACCACTGCTTGCCGTCATAGGTGGCGGCAGCACGCATACCGGCGTCGAAGTCGTCGTAGTCGTATTCGGTCGGATAGAAGCCGTCGAGCGGCACGATCCAGCCGGACGAGGCAAAGAGCGCGAGATTGGCTTCATCGACATAGTAGACGTCGAAGCTGCCGACGGTTGAGGCGTCGGCCTGCGACTTCGCGCGGCGGTCATTTTCGTTGAGATAATTGATCTCAAAGCCGGCGCCCGAGAGTTCCTCGAACTCATCGACATAGTCTTCGAGCAGTGTCAGCCCGTCGCGCGGTTGCGCCAGCACACGGACATCGTCCGTGCATTGTGCAGCGGCATAGGCGTTGGATGCGGCAAGCAGGGCGATGACCGCGCAACCGGCGCGGAGAGCATTGAATTTCATGATTTCCTCCCTTGATGGCAACTCCCTCGCCATCGACGGGGGCACTTTTGCGCAAGCGTTCACCACGAACTAGTTTGCCTTTGTCGCAGAACTGGTATTATTTTGACATTTGTGCGCCACAACACGAGGCATTGAATGCCTATTGCATCAGATTTTCCGCAGTCGATCTCGGAAACCTTCACCGCGACGCGCGAGCAGATCGTGCTGCCCGGAGGCGCCTCCTACCTGATCCGCCGCGACGACTACCCCAATCCGATCTGCATCTGGAACTACCATCCCGAATGGGAGATCCACTTCATCCCGGATGCGAGTGGCTTTGCCTATGTCGGTGACTATATCGGCCCCTTTCGGCCGGGGCATCTGATGTTGACGGGCACCAATCTGCCGCATAACTGGATCACACCGGGTGCACCGCCACTTCCCGGCCGCGACATGGTCCTGCAATTCGATGCGGATGCCTTGATCGGTGTCCGCGCGATCTGTCCTGAGTTTGACGTGCTGCACCGGCTGAAGCCGCTCGCACAGCGCGGAATCGAGATTCTAGGCCCCAACGCCTTTGCGATCGGAGAGAAGATTCTTAAGCTTCATGCTTTGGAACATCGCAACGGACTCGGACTGTTGCTGGAAATCCTAGAGGCAATCGAAGCTGCTCCTGAAAAGCGGCTGCTCGCCAGTGAACACTTCATCTCGATCTACAATCAGGTGTCGGACCGCAGACACCGGCGCATCGACCAGGCGATCCAGATCCTGCAATCGGATCCTGGTGCCCAGATGCATGAAGTGGCGGAACAGGTCGGTTTCGAGCCTTCTGCCTTCTCCCGTGCCTTTCGGCGCCTCACCGGCATGAACTTCTCCGACTACAGCCGCTCGGTCCGCGTTTGGCGCGCCCGCACACTGCTTGCGGAGACGGAGACTTCGATCACCGATATCTGCTTCGAGGCCGGCTTCAACAACCTCTCGAACTTCAACCGCTACTTCCGAATGGAAACGGGCCTCACACCTCGAGACTATCGCAAAGCGGCCCGCATCAGGGCGAAGTCCGTGATCGGCGGATACTCGGGAAAGCTCATGTAGCTGATGGCCTGTCCTCTGAGCAGGGTTTTGGCGAACACCACTCATCATATTACGAAGCTATTGAGAACCGGGATCTCGGCCGTTTTGGCATTCAACCCAAGCTAGCATCCCCGTCTCGTCGATGGCAAGCTTGCTCGACAGGCGCTAGACATCCTCCGCGACTGCGAATGCCGCAGATTTTTAGGACGGGGGCACAGCGGTTGATGGCCTGTTGGTCCGCGGCAAGTGCCGACTTGAAATAGGTGAGACCTATCGTGGCGAGCATGCTGCCGCCTTGCCGATAATGGGAACGCGATCGTTTTCGAATTGCGCGGCTGGACCAGCGACCTGCGGGTCGTATAGCCGGCCTGCCTGAATTGCCTCATCAACCGCTCGACCTCTTTCGGGTGATGACTGAGCGCGTCCTCGGCATCCTTGGAGGTCCAAAGAATGCCCATCGTCAGATCGAAGGCCTCGCGGTCCAGAAGGGCGAGATAGCCAGTCCGAGGGCTCGCGTAAGCAATCCGAGCGCGCTGATTCGCACGCACCCCCTCTCGCGGCAAAGCCGGAAGCTCTGCGTTCCGATGATCGGAATGGTCGGTGACCTTATGATCTTCGCTCCTCCTGAATGGCGGCGCCGGACGTCGCTTAACAGTGAGAGGCGTGACAGCCCGCCAGCAGCGCTGGAACATTTATCGATCGTGCAGGGTTTGAGCGGCGGGACGACATACAGGTATCCGTCACGGCCTCCTCTGAAGTAACCAGGAGCTTACTCGGTGAGATTTATCAAAGAGAATGGGCTGGCGATCATTCTGTCACTCGTCACTTTTGCGTGCCTACTTGGCATGATTCTGGCCGGTCTTGCTGCCTACAATCAGGAACTGGTCAAGCAAGGACACGCGGCGGTGTCCGCAAGCCAATACGCGCGTTCAGGACATCTCCTCTCCGCGTTGTCCGAAAACTGGGAGAGCGAATTCCTGCAGATGTCGGCCTATGTCGTCCTAACGGCATTTCTGTATCAACGCGGCTCAGCTGGCGCCAAGGACCCCGACGAAGAGACGGCGCAAGAAGTCGGCCCGGTATTGGAAATGCACCGATTTGGCGCACCAGCCATCGTGCGCTCCGGCAAATTTCTCAGAACGCGCTACAGCTACTCGCTGAGCCTGGCCCTGTTTGGGCTCTTTGTTTTGAGTTTCTTCCTTCATCTGTGGCAAAGCGGCGCTGGTCAGGCGGTTGATACCGCGACGCATGGGAGGCTGCCGCCATCAAGTCAACACCCATCTGCTGAGCGCACAATTCTGGTTCGGGTCTTTTCAGAACTGGCAATCGGAGTTCTTTTCAACTGCTGTCCTCGTCTTGTTCTCGATCTTTCTGCGGTTCAGAGGTTCGCCTGAATCCAAGCCGGTCGCGGCACCGCATGCGGAAAGGGGTGCATGATGATCGTCACAAAGAAAGTCATCATAGTTGGTGGGGGACCAGCAGGATTGACGGCTGCACTCTATTTGGCACGCTTTCACGTATCAGTAATATTGGCCGACGCGGGACAGAGCCGGGCCGAACTTATCGCGTGCTCACACAATCAGCCGGGGTGTGCCGGAGGCATTTCCGGACCCGACCTGCTTCGGCGCATGCGAAATCAGGTCCGGCAATACGGCATCGAGCTTGTACAGACCGACGTGCGCAAAATTAGAAATGAGGAGGGGCGCTTCGTCATTCAACACGGTGAAGTCGCTATCGCTGCAGAGGCCGTTCTTTTGGCAACGGGCACGCGCGATCGCCGGCCCAGTATGCCGAATGAAGTCCACACCGCCGCTCTTGAGAACGGAACTTTGAGATACTGTCCCATCTGTGATGGTTACGAGGTCACTGACAAGGCCGTGATCGTCGTTGGGCACGGGCCGAGGCTTCTCGGCGAGGCTAGGTTCCTCCGCAGCTTTTCCTCCCGTGTTACCGTCGCCTCGGAGAGCGGGAACCTGGGACTTTCCCCGGCCCAGTATCGCCAGCTCGCGGAACTCGGTGTCGAAGTTGTCGATGTGCCGATCGTCGATTATGCCGCTGGTTCGGATTTCATGGATATTGGATTTGCCGATCGTGTCAGAAGGTTCGATACCCTCTACGTGGTCATGGGATCCGACGCCCAGTCAAGCCTCGGCGCGGCGGCAGGCGCCCAGACAACACCAGAGGGTTGTCTGGTCGTCGATCGCCATCAGCGAACAACGGTGCAGGGGCTTTACGCTGCTGGCGACGTGACCGAGGGCCTCGATCAGATCGCGGTGGCGATCGGCCAAGCAAGTATTGCGGCGACGGCCATCCGTAATGACCTTTGTAGTGAGAACCCCTTGCTGCGCCAGGAGTGAATGCTGTTTCGCACGCCTCTACGCCGGTCTTGGACTGCCAGCCAGAGAGCGTATCGAACCTTGATGGGCTGAGCGGTTGTGCCGGAACATTCGGGGGCTTGGCCAGTTTCCCCACAAACTACAACCCGGAGGGTATTCGATGAATAGCAGGGAAGACCGGATAAGGGACAGGGCCTACCACCTTTGGCTTGCCGAGGGTCAGGTGGAGGGTCGCAGGCAAGACCATTGGCTTCGCGCCGAGGCGGACATCGATGGCCCCGCCGCGGATGCCGTTATGCCGCTGGGTCCGGAGGCTCCCCAAAGCGGGACCGAGGAACAGGATGTTCCCCCTGTGAGAATGGGCAAGTCGGAGCGTCCTGAGGATCCCGTACAAGCCGGCGACGGTACCAACCCGCTGCACCATGTGGGGCACCTTCCGGTCAGATAGATGCGAGCGATGAGTGGGCACAACCGGTTCAGAGGCCTGCTCTGCCGACGAAATGACAGGCTCTATCGAGCTGATACGGGCCGTGACCACTTCGGCAATTGGCGGCGATCTGGGCGCTGTAATAAGCAAGCGTCCTTGCGGTCCGCTACATGCGCAGCATGAAATCGAACACGCCCACGGCGGCCGGTGCAGGCTTTGATAGCTGGAGGTTATCATGTTCGCTGATTTCACTCTTGAAATGCTCGAGCTGCCGGAGGCGACGCTCCGGGTGCGCCACGGAGGCAGAGGAACGCCGGTCCTCCTCCTGCACGGGCATCCACGGACACATATGACATGGTACCAGGTGGCCCCCCTGTTGAGCCAACACTACTATGTTGTCTGCCCTGACCTCAGGGGATTCGGCCTTTCTTCAAAACCGCTCGACAGTCCCGACCATTCCGGATCATCCAAGCGCGCAAAGGCGCGCGATTGCGTCGCGCTGATGCAACAGTTGGGTTTTGGTGAGTTCGCGATCATCGGCCATGACCGGGGCAGCTATACAGCCTTCCGCACGGCGATGGATTTTCCTCGCCACGTGAGGGCGCTTGCAATTCTTGACGGGGTTCCCATCGTCGAAGCTCTGGAGCGGTGTGACGCCGGTTTTGCCGCAGCCTGGTGGCATTGGTTTTTTTATGCGCAACCTGACAAACCCGAGCAGGCGATCCTGGCAGATCCAGATCGCTGGTATCAAGGCTCGCCGGATCGAATGGGCCTGGAAAACTACGCCGACTTTCTACGTGCTATTCACGATCCCGGCACCGTACACGGAATGCTGGAGGATTACAGGGCAGGCCTGGGAATCGACAGAGCCCACGATGAGGCGGACCGTGCAGAGGGGCGGCGGGTTGAATGCGACACTCTCGTTCTCTGGTCACGACGGGATGATCTGGAGAAAATCTATGGTGATGTTCTGCAGGTCTGGCAACCATGGACGACCGGGCTTGCGGGCCACGGAATAGACTGCGGCCATCATATGGCCGAGGAGGCGCCTTTGGAACTTGCAGATGCGCTCCTCGGTTTTCTGAAGCGCGTTCTTTAGAAAGGCGTTATTTACTAAGCACAGGACGACACCCTTGTCTTACACAAAGGCTGCAAAGCGCAGCCTTATTCGCGATCCCGCCACATGTCGGAGAGGATTATAAGCGAGGCCGATGCTCCGGGCGACGGGGCCTAGACTTCTTCCGGTGCGAACATTCGCATCATGACATTGGAACGGCGGATCAGGTGCTGGAACAAGGCGCCGGCGATATGGGCAGCAATAAGCCCGAGAAGCAATGCTTGCAGATATTCATGCACCACCGCTGCCGAACCAATATTAAAAAACCATGCAAGGGCGCCCGATGCCGGCAGCGATAAAAGCATGACATAGATCAGCCGATGTACGGTTTCGGATATGAACTTCATGAGAATAGGCTCGTCGGCAGGGGGGGCGGGGGCGCCGCGCGTGATGCGTAGATAGATCCGCCATAGAGCCAAGGCCAGGATCAGCATACCTGCGGCTATATGCATAAGGCTGAGTAGGGTGGGTCCCTGGGGCGACGGATCCCCATCTGTGAATGCTTTGAAGGCCGCTTCGATCGCGTTATGCGCGAGAAATTGAAAAGCCACAAGGATCACGACTGCCCAATGGAGGCCCACCTGGATGCGAGAGTAACCACATACCCTTTCTGCCATCGGTGTGCTCCAAAGCGCCGCCCAACTTAATGTGTGAACGTTTGCGGCCACAGGAAGTTCCGCGTCGCCGGCTCAGTGGCCGAGAGTGCACAAACTTCCACCGCTTGCCCCTACAGGGCGGCAATTGTCGCACTAGATGAGCTGATAGGTCGCAAAGTCGATTGTCGGGGACAGAGCAGATTGACCATCAGATCAGGGCCCAAAAGTTTCGGTGGGAGTATGGGCGCGTTGTGGGTGCGACGGCGGGCGGTGGCACTATGCTTGTGCCTCTGTCCCGTGGTCGTGTCCTGCGCCGGCGTACAGTCCGCGCTGGACCCCGCGGGGGAAGAGGCGGAAAGCGTAGCCACACTGTTTTGGGTGATGACCGCCGCTGGTCTGGTTATCTGGGCCTTCGTTGTGGTCGTCGCTCAATATGCCGCAAGGTGGAAGCGCAAGACCATATCGGAGACGGCGGCCGGCCAGGTGATCCTATGGGGTGGAGCGGTCTTTCCGATCGTCGTTCTGACAGCGCTCCTTGGTTATGCGCTCTGGCTGATGCCCTTCCTGCGCCCCTTTGCGCAGGCGGAAGCGGCAAGCACGCGCATCGAGGTTGTAGGACACCAGTTCTGGTGGCATGTCGTCTACCATCGGCCCGATGGCAGCGCCGTGTCGTCGGCGAACGAGATACGCCTCCCTGTCGGTGAGCGTGTCGAGTTCTCGCTGAAGAGCGCCAACATGATCCACTCCTTCTGGATTCCCGCGCTTGGCGGCAAGATGGATCTTATCCCCGGCCGCACCAATCGCCTGTCTCTGCTTGCCAAGCGTCCCGGCACCTATCGCGGCCAATGCGCGGAATTTTGCGGCACCTCCCATGCACTGATGGCCTTTCCCGCGGTGGCCATGGAGCCAGCAGACTTCGAAGCATGGCTCGACAAGCGCCGTGTTCCGGCAACGTCTGACGCCGAACATGCCGGACGGGGCGTGTTTTTCCGCGAGAAATGCGGCGACTGCCACAAAATAGCCGGTACGGAAGCGAAGGGGACAGCAGGCCCCGACCTATCCCATGTGGGGTCACGTTTGACACTTGGCGCCGGGCGGATGGAAAACAGCGAGACCAACATGGCACGCTTCATCGCCGATCCCGTGTCGATCAAACCCGGTAGCCACATGCCGGGCTATCCTGGCCTGTCGGAGGATGAACTGTCCGACGTGGCCAATTGGCTGAAGGGATTGCGATGAGCGCTGACGAGATGCATGGCCAAGACACCAGCGCCGAAGAGAAGCAACTGCGCGCCGTGTGGTCCAACCCGTCGGGATGGCGCTACTGGACCTCGGTCAACAATACCGAGGTCGGTCTCTGGTACGGCTCGACCGCGTTTGCCTTTATGTTGTTTGCCGGTTTGCTGGGCCTGCTCGTGCGCGCTCAGCTTGCCGTTCCAGAAAACGATCTGCTGTCGGCCGAGTTCTACAACCAGGTCTACACGCTCCACGGCACCGTCATGATGTTTCTGTTTGCGGTGCCGATCTTTGAGGCGGTGGCGATCTTTCTATTGCCATCGATGCTGGGTGCCCGCGAACTCCCATTCCCGAGGCTCGGCGCCTTCGGATTTTGGAGCTTCCTGATCGGTGGCGTATTCGTCTGCGGTTCGATATTCTTCAATGCCGCTCCGAATGCCGGCTGGTTCATGTATCCGCCGCTCGCTACCAGCGAGCAGGCGGGCATCGGCGCGGATATCTGGCTGCTGGGGCTTTCCTTCATCGAGGTCGCCTCGCTCGCGGCCGCCGTCGAACTGATAGTCGGCATCATGAAGTGCCGCGCACCTGGAATGCGCGTGAACATCATGCCGCTCTTCGCCTGGTATCTGCTGATCGTGGCAGGCATGATCCTGTTTGCGTTTCCGCCGTTGATCGCCGGCGATCTGTTGTTCGAAATGCAACGCATGTTCGACTGGCCGTTTTTCGATCCCGAGCGCGGCGGCGACCCGCTCCTGTGGCAACATCTGTTCTGGATTTTCGGGCACCCCGAAGTCTACATCATCTTCCTGCCTGCAATCGCGCTCCTGGCGATGATCATTCCGACCTTCGCCGGCCGTCCTATCGTCGGCTATTCCTGGATCGTGCTCGCCGCCGTGGGCACCGGTTTCCTGTCGTTCGGGCTGTGGGTGCACCATATGTTCGCGACGGGCCTGCCGCAGATCTCGCTCGCCTTCTTTTCGGCTGCGTCAGAAGCGGTTGCCATTCCCACCGGCGTGCAGATTTTCGTCTTCGTCGCCACGATGCTGGCGGGCAGGGTGGTCTTCTCGATTCCCATGCTGTTTGCCATGGGCGGCATCGCGATCTTCGTCATGGGGGGCCTCACCGGCGTCATGGTGGCGCTGGTCCCCTTCGACTGGCAGGCGCATGACACCTATTTCGTCGTGGCGCACCTGCATTATGTGCTCATCGGCGGCATGTTGTTTCCCGTCTTTGCCGGGCTCTATTATTACTATCCCCTGATCGACGGCAAACATATGTCCGAGCGAGTGGGCCGGTTTGCCTTCTGGATGATGTTCGTCGGCTTCAACATCACCTTCTTCCCGATGCATATTGCGGGACTCCGCGGGATGCCAAGAAGGGTCTTCACCTATCCAGGCGATCTCGGCTGGGATTGGCTGAACCTCATGTCCACCATGGGAGCGGTGGTGCTCGGGATTGGCATGTTCGCCGTCGTCGTGGACGTCACCCTGCATCGCCGCCGTCAGCCGCGTGGCGAGGTCAATCCCTGGAATGCAGGCACGCTGGAATGGATCAGTGAGCCCGAGGAGAAATGGGGAATGCGCTCCATCCCAAGGATCACCAGCCGATATCCGCTATGGCACCAGAAGGGGCTTGCCGAGGAAGTCAAGCGGGGCGACTGGTATCTGCCTCACGCCAGGGAGGGACGGCGGGAAACGCTGGTGACCTCGGTCCTTGATGCGGAGCCGGAACAGGTGCTGCGCGTGGGCGGCACGTCCTATATCACCATCATCAGCGCCGTCACGCTCGGCATCGTCTTTGTGGCGCTCACCTTCAAATGGTGGATGGTCTCGCTCGTCTCGGGCGTCGCCTTCCTGGTGGCCATCCTCTACTGGCTGTGGACCGGAACGGGGCATATTCCGGAAAAGGAAGAGAAGGATGTCGGCCGGGGCCTCAGCCTGCCGCTCTATGCCTCCGGGGTAAAGTCCGTGGGATGGTGGGCCATGTTCATCACCATGGTCGGAGACGGCACTGCGTTCGGTAGCCTTGTCTTCGGATACTTCTTCTTCTGGACGATCCATCAGGATTTCACGGGTGGGCTGAGCGGTCCCGGCGTCTTCTGGCCGATGATGGCGCTTGGCCTGTTTGCTGCGGCCTGGGCCGCGACGGTTGGCGCAAGGGAGGTGAACCGGCGCGGATATGTCGGATTGGCGCGGGCGCTGATCGTGATCGGCGCCGTCTCGGCCTTGGCCGGATGCGGCGCGGCACTTGCGGGACCGTGGACATCTGGCATGGACCCGACCGCGCATGTCTACCCGGCGATCGTCTGGGTCCTGGTCATCTGGACTGCGGTTCACGGCGCAGTGGGTGTGATCATGCAGGTCTATTGCCTGGCGCGCAGCCTTGCCGGCCGCATGACACCCCGTCACGACATGGAAATCCGCAATGTCGCGCTCTATTGGCACTTCACGCTGGTCACGGCCCTTATAACCTTCGGCGTCGTTGGCCTTTTCCCGGAGGCGCTGTGATGTGGCATCTTCTTCCGCGCGAGATTGAATCCCTCTGGACGCTCTTTACCGCGCCCGTCATCTGGGCGCTGCATTTCCTGTTCTGCTATATTGGCGCCGCGATCTTCTGCGAGAAGCCGGATTTTCTCGGGCTGAGTTTCAACAACCTCAGGGTCGCCATCGGTATCATCACCGTTCCGGCGCTCATCATGATCTTGGTCTCGGCCACGCTGGCCTGGCGTCAATGGGAATTCGGCACCGATGATCCGCCACATGACGACCCGAGCCGCCGGGACCGGCTGCTGTTTCAGGGCTATGCGACTCTTCTGCTGTCGGGGCTCAGCTTCGTTGCCGTGATCTTCACCGCGCTGCCGGCACTGTTCATCACGGAGTGCATCCGGTGAGCCGCATCGCGCTGCCGGCGGGCCTCATCTTGCTGGCACTCGTCTGGTTTGGGCCCCTGCTGGATAGTTGGCGGGCCTCGTTTTCGGCGCATATGGTGGCGCATATGGGCGTTGTCGGCATTGCCGCACCGCTGATTGCCATCGGTCTGTCGCAACGCTGGAAGCAGCGGACACCGATGCCCTTGGCGCTGCCGGTGATCGCCTCGGCTCTGGAACTGGTGACCGTTTGGGGCTGGCATGCACCTGCCATGCGACGGCTCGCGGAAGCCTCGGTGACGGCGGCCGTCATCGAACAAGCGACTTTCCTCCTGGCAGGCATGCTGCTCTGGTGGACCGCAATATCGCAACCTCAAAACAGGATCCATGCGGCGATCGGCGCGGGCGCGCTGCTGTTGACCTCGATCCACATGACCCTGCTCGGCGCGCTGCTGTCGCTCAGCCAGCGGCCGCTCTACGGCGAGGGCGAGGTGACCTGCTTCGGGATCGTCCTGGGCGCCCAGCAGGACCAGCAGCTGGGCGGCATCATCATGCTGCTGGTCGGCGCCATCGTGTATCTGGCCGGCGGGGTCTGGCTGGCGACGCGGCTGGTGGAGGAGCCCGCCGCGGCGGCGGATGCGCCGGTCAAGAAGGCTCGATCCTGACCGGGATTGCCTTGGAGGCGGGCGTCTGCGACAGTTCGTCGTGGTGGTCGATGGCGTTCAGCACATTCGCCTCAGGATAATAGGCGCAGATCGTCCCCTCAGGCAAATTGTGCGCCCTTACCGCCAGACCGCCGAGTTCGCGCCTGACACCGTCACCGAAATCGCTGACGAGCGTAACGTTTTGGCCCTCGGCAAGACCGGCCGCACGCATGTCCGCCTCGCTCATCAAGACCACGTCGCGGGTATCCTCTATGCCGCGGAAGCGGTCCGAATAGCCATAGATTGTCGTGTTGAACTGGTCGTTGGACCGCAGCGTCACCAGCCGGTACCGACCGGCATCATCCTTGAACGACAGGGCATTCAGCTGGGAGGGCGTGGTGAACACGGCCTTTTTCTCCTCCGTGTTCCAGACGCGGTTGCGGGCATCGTTGCCGCGATAAAAGCCGCCCGGCTCGAATATGCGGGCGTTGTAGTCCTTGAAGTCGTCGGGATAGGTGTATTCGATGAGATCGCGGACCAGACTGTAATCGGCGGTCCAATCGTCCCAACGCAGCTTCGGGTTTGGCGCAAGCGTTGCCTTGGCAATGCCGGCGATGATGGCAAGCTCGCTTTTGAGGTGACGGGAGGCCGGGCTGCGCTTCCCGATCGAGCCGGAGATGTGGGAAAAGCTGTCCTCGGTCGTGACCGACTGAACGCCCGAAGCCTGGCGATCCTCCTCCAGGCGCGACAGGCAGGGCAGGATATAGGCATGTCTTCCCGGAAACAAATGACTGCGGTTGAGCTTGGTCGATATCATGACCGTCAGTTCCTGCCGAGGCCAGACCCGCTCCATCTCCTCTTGGTCCGGCACAGCCCGCAACAGGTTGCCGCCCAGCGAGATCGTCGCCCTGATCCGGCCTTCCATGAGACCCTTCACCGCATCGACGATCGTCGTGCCGTCTTCGGTGGGCGGATCGAAGTCGAACAGTTGCCGGAGCTTATCCATTGGAACGAGCTCGGTCTTCTCGGCGATTCCCACGGTGCGCTGGCCCTGGACATTCGAGTGGCCCCGTACAGGACAGCAGCCTGCGCCTTCGCGACCGATATTGCCACGTAGGAGCAGAAGGTTGACCAGCATGCCGATATTCAGGGAGCCCTGCACATGCTGCGTCAGGCCCATTCCATAGACGCCGATCACCCGCTCCGAAGTGACATAGATCTCTCCGGCGCGGCGAAGGGCGCTCTCCTCAAGGCCGCTCTCCCGCTCGATTTCGCTCCAAGGTGTCGTCCGCACCAGATCGATGAACCGATCGATACCCGTGGTATGCTCGGCGATGAAATCGACGTCCAGTACACGCTTGCCTCCGCGGGCGAGCGCCGCATCGTCGGCTTCGATGACGACCTTGCAAAGGCCGAGGATCGCGGCGATATCCCCGCCAGCCTGAACCTGAAGATATTCATCGGAAATCTTCGTCTCTTGGCCGGTCAGCATGTCGAAAGGATTCTGCGGGTTGACGAACGATACCAGCCCCTGTTCCACCACCGGATTGAAGGTGACGATCCGGGCTCCGCGCTTCTTTGCATCCTGAAGGGGGTGCAAGAAGCGAGGGCTGTTTGAGCCGGGGTTCTGGCCGAAAAAGAAGAAGGCATCGGCCTGTTGGAGATCATCCCATATGATCGTTCCGACAGGTGAGCCTATCACCTTGGTCAGACCAACCGAAGTTGTCTCATGGCACATGTTGGAACTCTGCGGCAGGTTGTTATTGCCATAAGCACGCGCCAGCAAAGCATAGAGATAGGAGGCTTCCAGCCCCGCATGGCCAGAAGCGTAAAAGACGACTCTTTCGGGCGGAAGTGGTTTCAGCACGCGGCCGATCTCGCTGAAGGCTTCATCCCAAGTAACCGCGACATACCGATCAGTCCCGACGTCATAGCGCAAAGGATGCGTCAGTCGTCCCGTCTGCTCGAGATCGTAGTCCCTCCATTCTCTGAGTTCACTGACCGTGTGGTCGTTCCAGAAATCCGGCGTGCAGCGAGCACTCGTCAGGTCCGAAAGAGTTGCTTTTGCGCCATTCTCGCAAAATTCGAAGGGGTGATAGTTGGCCGGTTTTGGCCAAGCGCAGGATACGCACATGACACCGCCGGGCTTGTTCTGCTGCGACAGCGTCTGGAGTACGGATACGGGTGGATGATTGTCGCCATAGATCCGAATAATGGACTTGAGCGATCCCCACCCACCGGCAGGTCCTTCGGATTCCGGATTCGGGATGGTGTCTGCCATAGGGTCATGCTTTCTCTGGACGGCTGCGGGTGTCGAGCGCTGGCGCCGGCATTTCCCGTCGGCCAATGATCGGATGCACCGGTGCCGCGATCAAAAAATGGAACTGGCAGGGCCGGCAAACGAATGAAATGCCGTACGTGGGCTGGGTTCGGCAGTGGCCGCGCAGGCGAACACGGCCTTGAGCGCGATCAAGAAGAGTTTCACCGCCTCAACACTCACTGTTCGCGGGAAACGAACTTGTTGAACCGGCTTTTCTTGCCGCTGCCAACCTCTTCCTGATACAGGAAGGCGAGCTTCGAGTGGTCGAAGATCTCGAAGAATTCGTCCCATTGGATTTCCACCAAATCGTCTTCCGCCTCGCCGAAGTCGATGCGCAGGATGCCACCCTCCTTGCTGCCCTTGACCTTGGAAGGCCGGCCGCCACGGGCTTCTACCCAGGACTGGATGGTCTTTCGATCGGTTGTCTGCTTGGATTCACTCACGTCAGCCTCCTTCATTCATGAGCTTTCGCCTCAGTAGTGGCGAAGATGGAACCCGATCAGGGGCGATTTGTTCCTGATGGGCGCTCGGATGCTCGGCCAAAGGCCATGGCTGATGAAGTCGAGCGGGATCTCGCGGGCCGCTTCCGCGTCCCTGGTCAAACGAGGCGCTACGCGCGCATCTCTGTTGGGTTGAAGCAGTCGATGCATTCATCCGTTGTTTCCATTGCCAGACGCGATACACTTCAGAGAAACGCTCGGGAGGAGCAATTTGATGAGACGCATGTGGCCCGATGAATTTAGCTTCATTTTCGACGAGGCAGAGGAAGTAACGCTCGACAGTGATGCGGGTAAACGCGATGACGGTTCTGCCAGTGAGGCGATACATCGGCTGGCATTGAAAGTTCGCCTCTCACAGGAAGACTACGAGCGCATTTGGCCATTCGCAGAGGCCCGTCATCGACTCCAAGGAAAATTCGCGGGCAAGGCTGTCACGCTGATCGTCAACAATCCTCACTACAGCAGGTGGCATCCGGCTGACGGAGGAATTGTGAAAAGTGTCACGGAGAGCGGCAGAACGTATTCGACCCGTTACGTCGTGATCCACTTCCTGTTGGATGACGTGGGTGAAGTCGCAGGGGCTTGAATTTACCCTTCTTCCGATATTGAGGGCAGACGAAATCCAGTCAATCTGTTCTTCGACGCTGTGTGTTACATCGCTTGCGGAAGCGCTGCTTTCGGCATGACAGCTGCTGATCGCCTTATGTCAGAAGGGTTCGATGCGGAGATGCTCTTTCGGCCGAACCTTCGCGGCTGGTGGAATTGTCGAGCGCGCTTTGGCAGTCGCAGTCGTTCTCCATGCCGTCTCCGCCCTGTTCATGCGGTGAAGTGGAGCGCCGCAATGCGGTGGTCGCTGCCGTAGGCAAGCTTGTTGGCTGTTCTGCCTGTGCCGTCATTAAGGCTGGATAGTTGCCGGCCATGGCACGTTTCGCCGGGCGCGCGCGTTTACAGCTCAGCGTGCATGTCGCGAAAAAGGCGCGGCTTCATGCCAAAGCGGCGCTCGAAGGCTTCTGTGAGACGCGCGGGCGGGAAGAGGCCGACCTGCGCCGCGACCGATTTCAGTGATAGCCCGCGCGTGAGAAGCATGCGGGCGGTGTCGAGCCGGGCGGTCTCGACGAAGCGCGCCGGCGTCTCGCCGGTCGCTGCAACGAACTTGCGGTGGAAGGTGCGTTCGCTGAGGCACGCGCGAGCGGCGAGCGAGGGGACGTCCAGGGGCGCGTCGAGGTTTGAGTTTATCCAGCCGATCAGTTCGGCAAACGGGCTGTCTCCCTTTGCCTGCGCGTTGAGCACCGGGCTGAACTGCGATTGGTGGCCGGGGCGTCGGGCATAGAGCACCAGCCGTTTGGCGACTTCGCCGGCAATCGCTGCGTCAAGATCGCGCGCGACCATCGCCAGCGCCATGTCGATGCCGGTCGTTACTCCGGCCGATGTCCAGAGCCTGCCGTCGACGACATAGAGCGAGTCCGGATCTACCGTGACCCCTGGAAAGGCCCGGGCCAGGGGCTTGCAGGAATCCCAGTGGGTCGCGATGCGACACCCGTCGAGTAATCCGAGCGCCGCAAGCAAAAAGCCTCCGGAACAAACTGCGCCAAACCGATCCGCTGTCGCGGCCAGCTTCGGCACGGCCTTCCGCAGGACCGTGTCTCCAACGGCGCAAAGAAGGCTCTCGCGCTCGGCTCCCGCGATCAGCACCGTTCCGACTTCTGCAGACCGCAAATCGGGGATCGGCCGGGTCTCCATCCTGAGACCGCTACTGCTTTCGACTGCGCCACCTTGAGCCGATGCGAGCTCTACTCTGTAGAATACGGGCTCTCCGCGCTGGTCAAGGGCGCGATTGGCGCCGTTGAAGACCGAAGTCGGCCCCGAAACGTCGAGCAGCTCGAAGCCCGGATAGACGATGAAGACAACATGATGCATTGGCAGAAAATAGCATGTCTTTGTCATTTCTGCCAAGTGAGCCCACTGCTATGATGAGACCGCAGAGGCGACAAAGGGGCGAGCGACCGACCGCTCAAAGGCCATTCCCACTCCTGCTTACATGGAGAGACAGAGCCATGTTCAAGACGTATCTGATCTGGGCCGGTGTCATCCTGGTGCTCCTGTCCATGGTGGGCTTCGCAGGCTGGATGCTCGCTCTGCCGGCCGCGACGGAGACGGCAGTGGCGCCGGCTGTTCCGCGGGAAGAGGCAGACGCCATGCTCGCTTCGCTCCGGCCGATGAAACGAGAGCGCCCGTTGATCGCGGTGGTCGGCATCAACAATGCCACCGAGACGACAGACTACATCGTGCCTACCGGCATCCTGCGACGTGCCGGCGTGGCTGACGTGACAATGTTAGCCATCGATTCAGGCCCGGTGCGGCTCTTTCCGGCGCTTACGGTCGAACCGGATGCGACGATCGCACAGTTCGATGCCGCGCATCCCGAGGGTGCCGACTTTGTCATCGTACCCGCTATGAGCCGCGATGACGATCCCATGGCGCTGGCTTGGCTGTGGGAGCAGGCGAAGAAAGGCGCGAAAATCATTGGCATCTGTGCTGGCGCGAAGGTCGTTGGGGCGGCCGGCTTGCTCAACGACAAGCGTGCGACGACGCACTGGTACTATCTCGACGAGATGCTGACGCACAGCCCGACCATCCGCTATGTCCCGGATCGCCGGATGGTGGCCGACGAAGGGGTCGTGACGACGACTGGCATCTCTGCCTCGATACCGATGATGCTGACGCTGATCGAAGCGATCGCCGGCCGCACTAAGGCCGAATCGACCGCCCGCGAGCTTGGCGTCGAACAATGGAGCGCGCGGCATGCGAGCGGCAGGTTCAGGCTCACCCGCCCCTTCGCGAGAACAGTGCTTGCCAACAGGTTGGCCTTCTGGAACCGGGAAGAACTCGGCATCAGGCTTCAATCGGGCATGGACGAAGTGTCCTTGGCGTTGGTGGCAGACGCCTGGTCACGGACCTATCGTTCGCATGCGACAAGTTTCGCCGCGTCGCCGGACGCTGTGACGACCATGAACGGCGTCCGCATCGTGCCCGACAAGGCGGAGGCGGACTGGCCGGATAGCCGCCAAGTGTCGACGTTTCCCGACCGCAAGCCGGCAGAGGCGCTTGATCTCACGCTTGATGCAATCGCGACGCGTCTCGGCCTCGGCACCACCGATGTGGTTGCCATGCAGTTGGAATATCCGCGGCAAACTGTGGGCCGGTGAAGCAAATCGGGTGAGCTGTCGGATCTTTATAACCCCATGTCGATTCCACGGGTCTCCGTTCGTCATGACCATAAGCCTGCCCAAACCAAAGAAACCGAATCAGAAGGAGAAAACCATGCCCAGTACGATCCGTCTACACCGCGTCATCGCCGCCAAACCCGATAAGCTCTACCGCGCGTTCCTCGAACCGGACGCGGTGGCGAGCTGGCTTCCGCCCTATGGGTTCATCTGCACCGTCCATGAGCTGGAACCGAAGGTTGGTGGCCATCACAGGATGTCGTTCCGCAACTTCACGACGGGCCACGGCCACTCTTTCGGCGGGACTTATCTCGAACTCGTTCCAGGTGAACGTCTCGTCTACACCGACAGGTTCGACGATCCCAACCTGCCGGGCGAGATGATGGTCACGGTGAACCTGAAGGCTGTATCTGTCGGCACCGAGATGCACATCGAGCAGCAGGGCGTGCCGGATATCATCCCCGCGGAGGCGTGCTATCTCGGCTGGCAGGATTCCCTGCACAAGCTCAAGAAACTCGTCGAGCCAGAGATCCCGTAGGCGCTGCCCGCCTACGGTTCCGAAGCGACAACGGAACCGCGCAGGATCACGACATGTAATCCCGTGTGGAACTGATCTGACTTCACTTGGTACAGAAAGGCTGAGCAATGCTGACCGCAAAAAACACGATCTGCCTCTGGTTCGACAAGGACGCCGAGGCTGCTGCCGGTTTTTACGCAGAGACGTTTCCCGACAGCTCGGTGGGCGCGATCCTGCGCGCTCCCAGTGACTATCCATCCGGCAAGGCCGGCGACGTGCTGACGGTCGAATTCACCGTCGCCGGCATTCCCTGCATCGGCCTCAATGGTGGCCCCACATTCAAGCACAACGAAGCCTTTTCCTTCCAGATCGCCACGAATGATCAGGAGGAGACGGACCGCTACTGGAACGCCCTTGTCGGCAATGGCGGCGAGGAAAGCGTGTGCGGCTGGTGCAAGGACAAGTGGGGCATCTCCTGGCAAATCACGCCGCGCGTGTTGACCGAGGCGATGGCTATCGGAGGTGACGAGGCAAAACGCGCGTTTGAGGCGATGTTGGAGATGACGAAAATCGATGTCGCGGCAATCGAGGCGGCGAGGTTCGGCTGACTGTTCTTGTCGACCAGGACCGCTACTGGCGTGGTCGGAAGACGCACGCAAATCGGTGCTGCGGAGGTTCTCGGCACCTCCTTGGTTTTCCGATGAACACTTCGGCGGCGATGACCAGTCGAAAATCGCCGCCCGAGCAAATCGCTTAGTCGCTGCTGGCAGACCACCAAGATTCTCAGCTCCTGTGCAAAAATTCCCGGGATAGAACCGATCAATGCTCTGAATGTCTAGGCCAGCACCGAGGACAGAAACTCGCGCGTTCGCTCCTCCTTGGGCGTTCCGAAAATCTCCTCGGGTGTACCCTGTTCGCAGATGCGACCCTTGTCGAAGAAGCAGACCCGGTCCGACACCTCGCGCGCAAAACGCATCTCGTGAGTGACGAGCAGCATGGTCAAATCGTGCTCATGTGCGAGACCGCGGATGACTGAAAGCACTTCGCCGACCAATTGAGGATCCAGCGCCGATGTCGGTTCATCAAAGAGGAGAACGCGCGGGCGCATGGCGAGCGCGCGGGCGATCGCGACGCGCTGCTGCTGTCCGCCGGATAGCTGTACCGGGTAGTGGTCCTTCTTGTCCGCCAATCCCACCATGTCGAGCAGTTCGATAGCGCGTGCTTCCGCTTCGGCCCGCGACATGCCGAGGACTCGGACCGGGGCTTCAACCACATTGCGCAGAACAGTCATGTGAGGGAAAAGATTAAAGCTCTGGAAGACCATGCCCACATGTCCACGGATCTCGCGCAGATGTTTTTCCGACGCCTGAAATGGGCCTTTGCCGCGCTCTTCATGGTAGGACATGTCGGCGAGCTTCAAGCTACCTTCCTGGAAGGGCTCGAGCGTCATCAGGATGCGCAAGACAGTGGATTTCCCCGATCCGGACGGGCCGATGAGCGTGACCTTCTCGCCCTTCGCCACGCTGAAATTGAACTGGTCGAGCACCGTCAGAATGCCGAAGCGTTTCGTGACATTGGAAAATTCTATGATGGGTTTGTTATCGGTCATCGCATGGGTATCCCTGCTTTTGGAAGAGCTTTCTGCAGGCGATGGAGGCCTGCCGAGCAGATCAACGTCAGGAGGAGGAAGATGAGGCCGACAAGCGTCAGCGGCACGAGGTATTCGAACGTGCGTTCGCCGATCATGTTGGCGAGGCCCATCATCTCGAGAACGGTGACGACGGAAAGAATGGGCGTTTCCTTGATCATCGCAACCATATAGTTGCCCATCGCCGGCACGATGCGCGGGACGGCCTGGGGGAGGATGATGTCTCGATAGGCTTGCATGCGCGTCAGATTGAGTGCGGTTGCTGCCTCCCATTGACCGCGGTGCACGGCCTCTATGCCGCCGCGATAGACTTCCGAGGTGTAGGCTGCGTACTGCAATCCTAGCGCCAATGCGCCTGTGAGAAAGGCCGGCAGGACGATGCCGAACTCGGGAAGCACGTAATAGAGGAAAAAGAGTTGCACCAGAAGTGGGGTGTCGCGGAGAAACTCGACGACAAAGGCGGTCGTCCAGGAGATCGCCTTGACCCGGCTACGGCGCAGCAGGGCGAAGGCCAGCCCGAGTGAGAGCGCAATGGCGAAGCCAGCAGCCGCTGCCTTCAACGTCACGGTCAGGCCGATTAGGATGATCGGCAGGATCGAGATCGTGTAGGTGAGCCAGGTCGTGGTGTCCCATTCATAACCATACATCATGGAAGCCGGCTCCTCACGATTGGCCCGGACGCGGCATGACGTCACCGCGTCGCACGAAGTATTCGATCCCCTTGATTGCGATCATCAATACCAGCGACATCGCGAAATAGCAGACGAGCGTGATCGAGTAGATGCTTGTGCTGTCAAGGGTCAGGTTGCGGATCGACTGGGCCGCGAATGTCAGATCCGCGATGGAAATCAGCGAGACGAGGGAGGAGAGCTTGAGCGTCTCGATGGCCAGATTGCCGAAAGCGGGCATCATCTCGACGACTGCCTGGGGCAATGAAATCCGAAACAGCGTCTGGAACCGGTTGAAATTCAATGCGCGCGCGGCTTCCAGTTGCTGCGGGGAGACGGAGGAAAGCGCACCTCGAACGATCTCGGCGCCATAGCCGCCAACATGCGCAGCCAGTACGAGAATGCCTGTCGCGATCGGCTCGAAACTGAGGCCGACCAAGGGCAGAGCGTAATAAAACCAGAAAAGCTGAACGAAGAGCGAGGTGCCGCGAAACACCTCCGTATAACAAAGCGCTATCCTGGACAGGATCGCACCGCCCTCGACACGCAAGATGCCGAAGAAGAAGGCGAGTGCCACTCCGACGGCAATCGCCGCGAGTGTGATCGTCATCGTGACGGTCGCGCCTTTCCAGAGCATAGGCAGATAGGCTGTCCAATCCATCCGTGAACTCTCCCGGTTTCAGGTTTTATGGCGCCCGGTATTGACCGGGCGCCATTACCGTTACTTGCCGGTGCAAAGATCGGCCACGTTCTTTGCCGCAGCTGCCGCGATGCTCGCTTCGGAAACGCCATATTTCGCAAGGATCGCCTTGTACTCGTCCGTCTTGCGGAACTCGACAAGGGCAGCGTTGAAGGCATCGCGCAATTCCTGGTCTTCCGGCCGGAATGCAAAGCCGCCATAGTTGCGAACCGGTGCATCATTGACGATCGGGTCTTCGAAAGGGGCGACCTGCTCGACATTCGCCTGATCCTTGGCCAGCGCCGAAACGGTCAACTCGGTGGCGGCATAGGCATCCACGCGGCTTTCTACCGTCGGGATCGCATCGGCATTGGCCGGAATGAAGACGATCTGGTCGTCCTTGACGCCGACTGCCCGAAGAAAGTCGACATTGTTCGCACCGGATACGACGGCGACCTTCAGCGACGGGTCCTTGGCGATGTCGGCATAGGTGGTCAGGCCCTTCGGGTTGCCCTTCTTCACCAGAAGTCCTTCACCATAGGACGAGTTCGGCTCGGTGAAGGAGACCTGCTTGCAGCGTTCGGGCGAGATGTTCTGCTCGGCAGCGGCGAAATCGAAACGGCGGGCCTTGAGGCCCGGAATGAGCGTGCCAAAGGGCGTGACTGTCCAGTTGACCTCTTCAATCCCGATACTCTTCAACACCGCGTTTGCGACATCTGGACCGATGCCGGCGGAGGTGCCGTCCGGCTGCATATAGGAGTAGGGCACTTCGTTGGCCGTGGCCGCACGGATGTAGCCCTGCTCCTTGACCTCTTCGAGGGTGAGGGCTCCTGCTGATGTGATCGATGCGATCAGTGCGAGAGCGGAAAGCCCCGTGATCTTGGTGATGTGCATTTGAATTCTCCTCTGGTTCATTGTTTTTGCCTGTCCATTTCGGATCTTGTGGCGTTCTTTACCGGCCAGGTTCTCCCGTAATCGTAGCGATTACGGAAAGGCAGTCGCCGGCCTTGATCAGGCCGGGCACGTGACGTGCTGCAAGCACGCCATCCATGGCGGCTCGATAGTCGACCGGCGTAAGACCGGTCTTGCCGACGGGATAGATGCGAGCAATGGTTTCGCCAGCTTTGACCGGTTCGCCAAGGTCACGCACAAAGGCGACGAGACCATCATCCTCGGCGAAGGCGAAGCAGTCGTCCGACGGCATGTCCAGCCACTGGGTCGGCTGAACATCTGGAGCGCCGTGCAGGATGCCTGCATGGCGTAGCAGGTTGATGCTGCCCTTGCGGGCGATCTGGATGGAGGCAGCACTTGCCGTGCCGGCCCCGCCCAGTTCCGTGGTGACGAACACCTTACCCATGTCTTCGACGGTCGTGTCGAGCATCCCGACCGCATCGATCTCCAACATCTTCATCGCGTAAGGTGCGGCAAAAGCCGCCACGGCGTCAAAGCAGCGCGCTTCCTGGTACTTGTCCGGCAGTTCGTGGGCCGCGGCATAAGGCAGGAAGTCGAGCGTCTTACCGCCAGAGTGGAAATCGAGGACGAAGTCGGCGAGGGGTGCCAGATAGCGGGTCACGTAGTCGGCGATCTTTTCCGTCACCGATCCGTCGGGTCGACCTGGAAAGCTGCGATTGAGATTTCCGCGATCGATCGGCGAGGTGCGTGTGCCGGCACGAAAGGCTGGATAATTGAGCGCGGGAACAATGATGACACGGCCGTTTACCTCAGCCGGATCAAGCGTCTGCGCCAATTCGAAGAGAGCTGCCGGTCCCTCATATTCGTCGCCATGATTGGCTCCCGTGAGCAGGGCGGTCGGCCCTTGCCCGTTGGCGATGACGCAGATCGGGATCATTACCGAACCCCAGGCGCTGTCGTCGCGGCTATAGGGCAGTCGCAGATGACCGTGCTGCACGCCCTTCGCGCTGAAGTCGACGGAAGGCGTGATCGGCGACGGGCGGGGTAGGGCGGTCAACATGGTGTCAGCCCTTCACGAACAGCTGGCGTGGAACATTCGAAAGGCATTCGACACCGGTTTCGGTAATCGCGATGCTTTCTGTGATTTCCAGCCCCATGTCCTCCAGCCAGAGGCCGGTCATGAAATGGAAGGTCATGCCAGGCTTCAGCTCGGTGCGATCGCCGGGGCGCAGGCTCATGGTGCGTTCGCCCCAATCCGGCGGATAGGAAAGACCAATGGGATAGCCGGTCCGGTTGTCCTTGATGATTCCGTACTTCTTCAGCACGGCAAAGAAGGCGTTGGCGATGTCTTCGCACGTGTTGCCGGGTCTGGCGGCGGCCAATCCCGCTTCCATGCCTTCGAGCGTCGCCTTCTCTGCATCGAGAAATGCCTGTGTCGGCTTGCCCAGAAAGACCGTACGGGAGAGGGGGCAATGGTAGCGTTTGTAGGCGCCGGCGATCTCGAAGAAGGTCCCTTCGCCCAGGCGCAAGGGTTTGTCATCCCATGTCAGATGGGGCGCGGAAGCGTCTGCACCGGATGGCAGGAGCGGTACGATCGCTGGATAATCACCGCCGAATTCCGACGTCCCGCGAATGCCGGCGTCATAGATCTCGGCGACGAGGTCGCACTTGCGCATGCCGGGCTCGACAACATCGACGATCCGCTTGTGCATCAACTCGACGATCTTGCCGGCCTTGCGCATGTAGTCGAGCTCGGTCAGGCTCTTGATGGAGCGCTGCCAGTTGACGAGGCCGGCTGCATCCTTGAAGCGGGCATTGGGCAGGTGCTTTTGAAGTGAAGCGAAAGCCGCGGCGGAGAAGTAGTAGTTGTCCATCTCTACGCCGACCGTGAGGTTCGACCATTTGCGCTCATCGATGATCTGCGAGAGCAGATCCATGGGATGGCGCTCGGTCGACTGCACGTAGTGATCCGGGTAACCGAAGATGTTGGCGTGGTCGAGGTAGGCGGTGCGCTTGGCACCATTTGCATCCTGCTTGCGGCCGTACCAGATAGGTTCTCCGCTCGGGGGAACCAGCACGCATTGATGCACATAGAAGGACCAGCCATCATAGCCCGTCAGCCAATGCATGTTGGACGGGTCGGTGACGATCAGAAGATCGATCCCCGCAGCCTCCATGGCCTGACGGGTTTTGGAAAGGCGCTCGGCATACTCCTCGCGCGTAAAGTTCAGCGTCACGCTCACGCGGCGTCTCCCTTGTCTATTTTGTTGTCGACTGTCTGTCCGTATCCGGCGTCCCGCGCTCGGCTGACGGCCAGATTGGCAATGGCGGTATCCTGCACGCCCGTGCCTGTCAGGTCTGCGAAGGTTATCTCGTCGGCGCTTGATCGCCCGGGTGCCTTGCCGGCGACGACGGCACCCAACTCGTCGAAATGCTGGTCTGCCATTGCCGCTCCAGCCTTGATAGCGTGATGCAGCTCGCCGAGAACGCGCGTCTGAGTGATGCGATCGGCGACGTATCTGGCCTTGGCGAAAACGGCAGGATCAATTTCGTTCTTGTGTTCCGCATCGGATCCCATCGCCGTCAGATGTTGGCCGGGTTCCAACCAGTCGACCATCAGAAGGGGGTTTTCGGCAGGTGTCGTCGTGACGATGATATCCGCGTTTCTCACGGCATCCCGCGGGTCGGCTACGGCCGAGACCTCGATGCCAAATTTCCGGGTCAATTCAGCGGCCAGTCTGCTTGCCTTTGCATGAGCGCGTGCCCAGATGCGTGCTGATTTCAGTGGGCGAACCAGCATGAGGGCCTCAAGCTGCAGGCGCGCCTGCATGCCAGCGCCGAAAATTGCAGCGAGAGAGGAGTCGTTCCGTGACAGGTGGCGCGCTGCAACCGCTCCGGCCGCCGCCGTGCGCACATCGGTGAGATAACCATTGTCGAGCAGAAGTGCTTCAACCAGTCCCGTCCTGGCGCTGAAGAGGATCATCAGTCCGTTGAGGCTGGGAAGACCGAGCCTGGGATTGTCGAAGAAGCCGGGGCTGACCTTGATCGCGAAACCATCAAAGCCTGGCACATAAGCCGTCTTGACGTCGACTTCGCCGCGAAATTCGGGGATGTCGAGCCGCAGGATCGGCGGCATGGCCACGGCCTTGGTGGCCAGCGCTGCAAATGCTTGCTCGACACAATCGACAGCGGATTTGTCCAGCTGAACGATGGAACGGAGATCGCTTTCCGTCAGGATGCTGATGCGGCTCATGCCTCGGCTCCTTCCAGGATTCTCTGATGAAGCTTCGGATCAATGTTTGCACCCGACACGATGATCGCAGCGGGGCCTGGCAGCTCGACCTTTTTCGCCAGGATGGCTGCGATGCCGACCGCTCCGGCGCCTTCGACCGTCAAAGCCTCCTGGTGCCAGGCATGGCGGATGCCTTGGGCGATTTCGTCTTCACTGAGGAGGATGACGTCATCGAGAAGCGAGCTGCACAGCGCAAAAGTGATGCGGTTCTTCAGGCCAACCCCGCCGCCAAGAGAATCGGCCAGTGTTTCCTCCTCGCGGACCGCCACTGGCCGTCCGGCCGTGATCGAGGCGTTCATGGCGGCGCCGCGTTCCATGGAAATGCCGATGAGGCGTGCCTGAGGACGCAAGGCCTTTACGGCGACGGCAATGCCGCCAGCCAGTCCACCACCGGACAGGGGAACCAGTACGGCGGCAAGATCCGGGCTGTCGCTGATGATTTCGAGACCGATCGTGCCCTGACCGGCGACGACGTCCACATTGTCGAAAGGCGGAATTGAGGTCAGGCCTCGTTCCACAACCAGTCGTTCGGCCTCTTCCTGGGCATCGTCCTGTGAGACGCCGACAATGTGGACCTCCGCACCAAGGGCGCGGATGGCGTCGACCTTGTTGGCGGGAACGAGCGAAGACATGCAGATGATTGCCGGCACCCCAAGCTCGCTTGCCGCATAGGCGACCGCGCGCCCGTGATTGCCGGTGGATGCCGTCACGAGCCCCTGTCGGCGGCAAGCGTCGTCGAGCGAGAGGATGGCATTCATCGCGCCGCGCAGCTTGAAAGCGCCGATAGGCTGAAGGGTTTCGAGCTTCAGATGCACCGGCTGGCCAGCAAGGCCGGACAGTGTGCTGGAGCGAACAAGTGGGGTGCGCGCGACGCGACCATCTATTCTTGCCGACGCCCTTCGAATGTCCGCCAGGGTCACTGGCAGGATGTCCGTGTCGGTCAATCGGGGAATATTTTCGCGCTTCATGATTGTCATGTTGAGAGCGAAACAAAAGCATGTCAATTATTATATTGTAATGATTCAATGATGGCGTGCCACTGTCTCAGCCTATCGAACCAATGTCGTAGACCGGTGGCAATTGTTCGAACGCTTGGCGTACGGTCGTCAATGCTTTGACAAGACTGACCTCGTTGAGGCGTCCGCCCAGGCAGATACGAATTCCGCCACCATGGCCCGGTCCGGCAATGAAAGGCTCCGACGGAGTGACCGCGACGTTCTGATTGGCGAGCGAGCGGATGAGGCTCTCTTCGGTCCAGTGAGGGGGCAGCTTGAGCCAGGCACAAAGCGAGAGCGGATGGCTCGACGCGATATGATCGCCCAGAATATCGGCGGCCACTTGCTGGCGCTTTCGCGCTTCCTCGCGCTGGATGCGGACTAAGTTCTGCGCCATGCCATTCTCGACCCAGCGGGTTGCGATTTCGCCGGCGAGATAGGTGCCGCTCCAACTCGTGACACGCAGGATGGAGGCTGCTCGGATGGAATAGGAGCGCGGCACGACGAGATAGCCTACGCGCAGCCCGGTAAGAACGGTCTTTGTGAAGCTGGTGACGAAGAAGCCGAGGTCCGGGATCATGTCGCAGATCGAGGGCAGGTCTTCCTCGATCATCGGCCGATACACTTCGTCCTCCACGACAAAGACCCCGTATTGCTCGGCGATCGCCGCAATTTCGCGCCGTCGTTCAGCACCCGCCACGTGGCTTGTCGGGTTGTTCAGAGTCGGAATGAGCACCAGCGCGCGCACTCCGCCGCCCGCACAGGCAGCAGCCAGGGCTTCTGGCAAGATCCCTTCGTCGTCCGTCGGCAAGCCCTTCAGGGCAAAGCCGAGCACGTTCGAAAGCCCGATGATGCCATGGTCGGTCAGGTTCTCGCACAGCACAACGTCGCCGGGCCGCACGATACAGCTCAACGCGAGAAAGATGCCGTGGGCGGCACCATTGGTGATGAGAATGCGTTCGACAGCCGCGTCAACGTTCAGTGTTCGCAGCCAGTTGCGGGCGGTTTCCCGATGGCGATCCAGCCCCGCGATCGGGCGGCAGGGCCTCATGAAGCTCGCATTGTCCCCTTCTGAAAGTTCCCGAAGGACGTCGCGGGATGCGCTCTCGTGCACGTCTAGATAAACGCCGCGGATGATGGAAAGATCGAGCACCTCATTGGTGCTGTGATCGAGCATCATGCGACCGGCCCGATCTGTGACACGTGCCTTGACGAAGGTGCCGCGCCCGATCTCTCCGCTCAGATATCCAAGACGTTCTGCCTCCTTGTAGGAGAGGCTCACGGTCTGGACGGAGAGCCCGAGGTCGCGCGCCAGATCCCGATGCGTTGGCATTCGATCCATGGGCTTGAGAACGCCGGCGTCGATATCCGCCAGGATACGTTCCGTCAGGGCCGCCTGCTTCGTGCCTCCCTTCTGCTTGGCGAGCTGAGGTCGCCAAGCTACCGGCTTGGCAACGGATATCGGTTCGCGACTAAAGGGATTGGATTGCTGGCGCATGAAATTGTCTCGCTTGATCGGCGTAAATTTCATGACATTATGCACGTGTCGCCACAGAAAATGAAGCGATAAGCAATCTGAGGCGTAATCGCCTCAGATTCTTTCGGACCTGGGCCCCAGCAGTCGCCTGTATGGTCTGGCCGGCCGGCTTGTCCCGGCGCTCGTCAGAGCTTCTCGCCGGCCTTTACCAGCTCATCCATGACGGAGCGTACGGCGGATTCGGCGATAGTGACGATTTCGTCGATCTCTTCCTTTGTCGTGACGAGCGGAGGGGCAAAGCCTAAAATGTCGCCGTGCGGCATCGCACGCGCAATGAGCCCGCGGCTCCGGGCTGCCTTCGAGACGCGCGCGCCCACGGAAAGCGATGGGGAAAAACGCGTCTTCCTTTCGCGGTCCGCCACGAACTCGATCGCACCCATCAGGCCGACACCGCGAACCTCGCCGACAATCGGGAGTTGCGCGAACTTTTCCTTCAGCTGCGCCTGGAAATAGCCGCCGACCTTGTGGGCATTGCCCGGGAGATCTTCCTTCTCGACGATGTCGAGAACCGCATTGGCAGCTGCCGCGCCGATTGGGTGGCCCGAATAGGTATAGCCATGGGAAAAGGCGCCGACGCGATCGGCGCCTTCTTCCATGACCTTGTAGACCTTCTCGCCGACGATTGCGCCGGAGAGAGGGAAGTAGGCGGAGGTCAGGCCCTTGGCGACGGTAATGAGGTCGGGTTCGATGCCGTAGTGCTCCGATCCGAACATCGAGCCAGTGCGACCGAAACCGGTGATGACTTCATCAGCAATCAGCAGGATGTCGTATTTCCGGAGAACCTTCTGAACCTCCTCCCAATAACCCTCTGGCGGCGGTGTAATGCCACCGGTTCCCAGAACAGGTTCGGCGATGAAGGCGCCGATCGTATCGGGATCTTCACGCAGAATGAGTTCTTCGAGTTCGCTCGCACGACGCCTGGAGAATTCGAGCTCCGTTTCGCCCGCTTCAGCGCCCCAATAATGATGCGGGACACCGGTATGCAGGATGCCCGCTCGCGGCAGGTCCATATGGTCATGATAGAAGCTCATTCCTGTCATGGATCCCGAAACGACGCTGCATCCGTGGTAGCCCCGCTCCCGGGAAATGATCTTCTTCTTGAGCGGCTTGCCGCGAAGATTGTTGTAGTACCAGACGAGCTTGGCCTGCGTCTCGTTCGCATCGGAACCCGACATGCCGTAGAAGACCTTGCTCATCTTGCCCGGCGCCATCCTGACCAGGCGGTCGGAGAGGATTGCAAGTTCATCGGTCGTGTGAGCCGCATAGGAGTGATAATAGGCGAGGCGATAGGCCTGTCGGGAAATGGCTTCCGCGACCTCGGTCCGGCCATATCCGACGTTGACGCAATAAAGCCCCGCAAAGCCGTCGATGAACTGGTTTCCGTGCGCATCCTGAATACGGATACCCTTGCCGGTCTCGACGATCGTGGGATCGCCCAGCTTGCCGCTGGCAAAATCCTTGAGTTGCGTGAAGGGGTGGAGGACAGAATTTCGGTCCATCTCGGCGATCTGGTTCAGATTGGCATTCATGGCGCAAGTTCCTTTCAAGCAGCGAGATTTCCGAAGCAGACGTATTTTGCCTCGAGATATTCCAGGAGACCGTGGCGGGAGCCTTCACGACCAAGGCCGGATTGCTTCCACCCACCGAACGGTACCGGCGCTCCGGTGAACTTCGGCGTATTGACAGCGACCATCCCGTATTCGAGCCTGTCCGTGAGACGCATCGCTCGACCGAGATCACGGGTGTAGACATAGGCTGCCAGCCCCATCTCGGTGTCATTGGCGCGCGCGAGCACCTCGAGTTCGTCGTCGAATGGCAATATCGCGGCGACAGGACCGAAGGTTTCTTCCCGTGCGATCAGCATGTCGTCGTCGACATCGGCCAGCACGGTCGGCATGACGAAATTGCCCCCTAACGGACTGTCCTGTCCGCCGCACACGAGGCGCGCGCCGGCAGACAGTGCCTGAGAGATTTGCTTGCGGCATTTTTCGGCAACAGAAGGACGAGTCATCGGTCCGATGTCGACGTCCGGCTCAAGGCCATGTCCTACCTTGAGTCCAGATGTTGCCCTGGCGAAAGCGTCAACGAAGCGCTCGTAGAGCCCGCGCTGGACATAAATGCGGTTTGCTGCGAGGCAATCCTGTCCTGACGTTGCAAACTTTGCACCCATGCATCCCTTTACCGCTGCCGTCAGATCGGCATCGTCAAAAAGGATGAAGGGCGCATTGCCGCCCAGTTCGAGCGAGGCCTTCTTGATTGTCGCTGCCGACTGGGTCAGCAGAATTCGGCCAACTTCGGTGGAGCCTGTGAAGGAAAATGCCCGCACGTCCGCATGCTCCAGCAGACGGCCCGCAAGTGGCGCAGCCTCGCCGGTCAAGACCTGGAATACACCTGCCGGCATGCCCGCGTCGTCAGCTAGTTTCGCAAGGGCAAGAGCCGAGAGTGGTGTCTCCGGCGCTGGTTTGACGATCATGGTGCAGCCGGCGGCGAGTGCCGCGCCGGCCTTGCGGGTGATCATGGCCGAGGGGAAATTCCACGGCGTGATGGCCACAGTAACGCCGACCGGTTGCATCTGCACCGAGACGCGGCCTCCGGGCAGGTGGCTCGGGATTGTCTCGCCATAGGCACGCTCGCCCTCGGCGGCGAACCAGTCGAGGAAATTCGCTGCATACGAAATCTCACCCTCCGACTCGGCCAGCGGCTTTCCCTGTTCCGCTGTCATAATGACGGCAAGATCCCGCTTATTGTCGCGCATGAGCTTTGCCCAAGTGCGCAGAATACCGCCGCGTTCGACCGGCATCATGTCGCGCCAGACAAGGAAAGCCCGGCTGGCAGCCTCGACAGCATCATCGGCGTCCTCGGGTGAACAGGCGGCGACATCCGCAAGATGCTCTTCGGTGGCCGGGTCGGTGACGGATAGTGTTTTGGCGCGCTCGACCCAGGCGCCGTCGAGAAAGGCACGGTGCTCGAGCAGCCCGGGTTGCTTCAGCGATTTCAGCGCAGTGCTGGCGATACCTTTCATGCGTCTCTCCTCATACGATGTGTCGTAGTCTAGCCGCGAGCCGTGATCGTTTGACTGCGTAGTCGATGGACCCTATGCAGAAAGAAGACTTCTTTTTGCCATTGGGCGCAGGATTGCTGCATGACTTCACTGGATCGAGCGGACAAAGCGCTCTTGGACGCTGTTCAAAAGAACAATCGCCTGACGTCGGAAGAGCTGGCGCGCATCGTCAATCTATCGCCGACGGCCTGCCAACGGCGGCTGAAGCGGCTGCGGGAGGAGGGGGTGATCGAGGCGGATGTCTCAATTGTATCGCCCAAAGCCGTCGGGCGGGGCATCACGATGATCGTTCTGGTGTCGCTGGAGCGCGAACGCGCCGACATCGTCGATCGGTTCAAGGCTGCAATCCGGGGCACGAAGGAAGTGATGATCGGGTACTACGTCACGGGTGACGCCGACTTCATCCTCGTGATTACCGCAAAGGACATGGAGGATTACGAAGCGTTCACCCGGCGCTTCTTTTACGAAAACCACGATATCAAAGGGTTCAAGACCATGGTTGTCATGGACCGAGTGAAGGCAGGTTTTGCGTTTCCGATCGATAACTAGCAGATCTGGGATCGAACACGTCCTGGCGGGTTTCGTTGCGCGAGTGACAGGCTTTGCGGCGGATTCGTTACCGCTGCGGCGACCACGCTCATGCGCATCTGCTCTTCAGTGAAAACGTCCGCTTGTATCATCCGTTTCAATCAATTGATCCGCATGCCGGACTTGGGGTCAAACAGATGCACGGTGCCCGCGGTCCCTGCGAGATGGACCGACTGGCCGACATGGATGTCCATGTCGCGTGGGAACTCGACCGAGATCATCGTGCCGTCGGCGATCTCGACATAGCCGAAGGTCTGGCTGCCAAGCCGTTCGGCCACCGCGACCTTACCCGAGAACCAGGCCCGGTCTGGTTCATTGACCGGCACCAGATCGCTCGCCCGGACACCGAAGACGGCCTGCGAGCCGCCATGGCCCGCGGCGGCCACCGACAGGCCGGGTACGGTGAAGATGCGGCCGTCGAGCGGATGCACGCGCGTGCCGCCCTCCACGCTTTCAAGCCTGGCCTCGATCGTGTTCATGGTGGGGCTGCCGATGAAGCGGGCGACGAACAGGCTGGCGGGCCGATGATAGAGTTCGAGCGGTTTGCCGATCTGTTCGACCACGCCGCCATTCATCACGACGATCCGATCCGCCAGCGTCATCGCTTCGACCTGGTCATGGGTCACGTAGACGGTGGTCGCCTTCATCCGCGCGTGCAGCTTGGCGATTTCCAGCCGCATTTCGACGCGAAGGGCGGCATCGAGATTGGAAAGCGGCTCGTCGAACAGGAAGGCGGAAGGTTCACGCACGATGGCGCGGCCCATGGCGACGCGCTGGCGCTGGCCGCCCGAGAGCTGGGCGGGGCGACGGTCGAGGAACGGGCCGATCTTCAGGATTTCGGCGGCGCGGGCCACGCTCTCGTCGATCGTCTCGTCGTCGGCGCCGCGCATCTTCAGACCAAATGCCATGTTTTCCCGGACGCTCATGTGAGGATAGAGGGCGTAGTCCTGGAACACCATGGCGATGTCGCGCTCCGAGGGCGGCAGCGCGTTCACCACCGTGCCCGCCATCAGAAGCTCGCCGCCGCTGATATCCTCAAGCCCGGCGATCATGCGCAGCAGTGTTGACTTTCCGCAGCCTGAGGGGCCGACCAACACGATGAACTCGCCGCTTTCGATTTCAATATCGACATCGTGGATAACCTGCAGCGCGCCATAGGACTTGCGGACCTGCCTCAACGAAATTGCACCCACCCTTGTCTCCTCCCATGGCCAAAACAGGCCTTGACGTCGTTTATCGATATCATTATCGATAATGACAACGAGACGTCAAGCAACTCCTTCGAGTGAAATCGAATGTCGTATTTTTCAGAACGCAGCAATGGACGGGCGAACCCGGGAAAGCCGGCTAAATCGGCTGCGGCCTTCAACGGGCTGAAGCGCGAGATCATGCTTGGCCTGCTCCCGGCGGGAGCAGCGCTCACCGAGCTGGAACTTGCCGCGCATTTCGGCTGCAGCCA
The DNA here is from genome assembly GCF_900492205.1 of Ciceribacter sp. T2.26MG-112.2. Classification (GTDB taxonomy): domain Bacteria; phylum Pseudomonadota; class Alphaproteobacteria; order Rhizobiales; family Rhizobiaceae; genus Allorhizobium; species Allorhizobium naphthalenivorans_A. The sequence continues at coordinate 129,755 of NZ_UEYQ01000007.1, read as the reverse complement.
GGGCACCGTACGCGAGGCGTTGCTGCAGTTGCAGGAGGAGGGGCTGGTTCTGCGCAATGGTCATCGCGGCACGCAGGTGTCGCAGTGCACCGAAGCTGAGGCGGTGGAAATGTTTCGCGTTCGCCAGCAGATCGAATGCAGCGGCGTGGCCCGTGTGATGGGCGCGCGGCGCATGTCGCTGGTCGCCGATCTGCGCGGGCTCCTCGCCGAAATGGTCGAGGCCGCCAAGGCCGGAGATGAATTGGAGCTTGCCTCGCACGACCGCGATTTTCACCGCCGGATCCTGCGCGATGCCGAGCTGCCGGCGCTCGATCCTATCCTGCATCGTTGCCTGATCCACAATCACCGCTTCAAGATTTCGCGCTCCTCGGCGCCGCGCGATCTCGTGGCGACCGCGCGTCGTCATGGCGCCATCATTGATGTGATCGCCGAAGGCGATGTCGCTGCCGCTCGCGATGCGCTGCGCCATCACATCGCAACGATCGTCGATCTGGGGCCGAACATCTTTCCGGATGCGACGTAATGATGCAGGAACCTTGTGATTTTCCCCGTGAGCTTTCGGCCGAAATGGCGGCGCTTTCCGCCCGTGTTCTGGCGGAGGATGGGGCTCAGCCGGATGCGACGCTGATGCCGTGGGCCGAAGGCCGCGCCCTTGTCGAGCGCGCCAATGCCCGGTGGAACAGGGACCTGCCGCCGCTTGCGCTTCGCGAGACGGTGGTCGTCGACGCCGACCCCGTGCTCGGGTCCGCCCGCCGGAAGCTCGAGGTGATCGTGCCGGAAAATGCTCGCCCCGGGGCGTTGATCTTCGTCCATGGCGGTGGCTTCTGCTTCTGCAGTCCCGCCACGCATGAACGCTGCGCCCGGCTGATGGCCGTCGAGAGCGGCCTGCCTGTTCTGGTGCCCGATTACCGGCTTGCGCCGGAAGACTCGTTTCCCGCCGGTCTTCATGATGTGATCGTGGCCTTGCGCAATGCCTTCAAGGCCACGCGACATCTGGGTGTTAAGGCCGGTCCCTTGCTGGTCGCGGGCGATTCCGCCGGTGCCAACCTGGCGCTTGCCGCCCTGTTGCACGAACAGGCTGCCGGCCAGCCGCACATTGCCGGGGCCTTGCTGTTCTACGGCACCTATGGCTGTGACTTCGCCACGCCGTCCTATGCGGCATTTGCCGACGGACCGGGGCTGACGCAGGCCAAGATGCAGCGCTACTGGTCGGCCTATGCCGGTGGCCGACATGTCGAGAGGCTCGCGGCTGACGTTCTGGCCTCGCCGCTCAAGGCATCCGACGAGGCGCTGTCCCGGCTGCCGCCGCTTTACCTGATGGCGGCGGGCATTGATCCGCTGCTGTCCGACACGCTCAGGCTCGAGGCGCGGCTCGGCGCGCTCGGTCGCTCGGAGACCACCACGATCCATCCGGGCGTGGTGCATGGATTTCTGCAACACAGCATCGACCTCGAGGCGGCGCGGGAGGCGCTCAGGCTCGCGGGCGGGCAAGCAAGACGGATGGCTTCAAAAGCGTAGTCCAATCATTTGAGGAGGAGGAAAGTATGAACTACTGGAAGAAACTGACCTTGGGTGTCGCCCTTGGCGCAATGCTGGCGGCAGGGTCCGCTCAGGCCGATACCGTGCGTTTCTGGTATCACTTCGACAATCCGGAAAACCCGATGGCGGATCTCGTGAAGAAGTTCGAGGCGGCCAATCCGGACATCAAGATCGAGGCGGAAAACGTTCCGTGGAACAGTTACTATGACCAGCTCTACACGTCGCTGGTGGGCGGCAACGCCCCCGATGCGGCCATGGTGAAGCTGTTTGCCCAGCCGCGCCTGGCTGAAATGGGCGCGCTCGAGCCGATCGGCGAGCGCATCGATGCCTGGGCGGGCAAGGCGGACCTGCTCGACAATCTTCTCGAGCTCAACAAGGGTGCCGACGGCAACCAATATTATCTGCCGATCCAATATGTCGTGCTGTACCTCTACTATCGCGCCGACCTGTTCGAGGAGGCCGGGTTGAAGCCGCCAGCCACCTGCGAGGATTTTCGCGACGCGGCGATCAAGCTGACCAAGGCGCCCGATACCTACGGTTTCGGCCTGCGCGGCGGCAAGGGCGGCTGGGACCAGTGGGGCGCCTTCGTGCTTTCCCAGGGCGCCGAACTGAAGGCCGGCGGGCTCACCAGCGACAAGGCGGTTGCCGCCAACCAGTGGCTGATCGACCTGTTCCAGAAGGACAAGGTCATTCCGCCTTCCGCCCCCAATGACGGTTTCCAGGAAATCACCGGCGCCTTCAAGAGCGGCAAGACGGCCATGACGATCCACCATATCGGCTCGTCCAACGACATGGTGAAGGCGCTCGGCGACAAGGTCTCGGCGGTGCCGGTACCGGAATGCGGCGGCGGCCGCTGGACCTCCTATGGCGACGAATCTCTCGCGATCTTTTCGTCATCTCAGGCAAAGGACTCCGCTTGGAAATGGATCTCCTTCCTCGCCGAGGGCGAAAACAACGTGGCGTTCAACAAGGCAACCGGCCAGATGACGGTGACCCAGAGCGGCGCGGCCGACTGGAAGCTGCATGAGCGCCGTTTCGTCGACGCCACGGTCAACTCGCTGCCCTTTGCCCATGTGCTGCCGCAGAACACCGCGACGTCGGAATTCGTCAACACCGCGTGGCAGACCAGCATGCAGCAGGCGCTGACCGGTCAGATCACCTCCAGGCAGATGATGGAGCAGCTGGAAGCCCTGTTCGTGCAGTGACCGGCCTTGCTCCGTCGTCCGGTTTCCGGCCGCGCTCCGTCGGGGCAGGGGGCCGATGACGGCGGAAGCACGGTGGTGGCAAGGGGGACGGCACTTGGCGGAGTGCCGTCAAAGGTCCCGCGGATGGTCTGGCGGCTTTCGCACGCGGCCGGAGAGGGGTTTGTCCTGAAATCATACCCGCCCGGCCCTGGCCGGACGGTTCGTCCCACCAGCCGCAAGGCGAGGATCAAGATCATGTCGACCGTCGTTTCACCCCATCAGTCCCGTGTGGTCATCGCGCCCGCGCTGTCGACCCGGCTGATGCCCTATGCGCTTCTCGCGCCGGCCTTCCTGGTCACGCTCTTCATCGTCTTCTTCCCCATGGCGCAGGCGGTCTATACCAGTTTCTTCGATCTGATCCTGTGGAAGCCCAACGCCTCTAAATTCGTCGGTTTCGGCAATTACATCAAGCTGTTCAAGGATCCGGTGTTCTGGACCGCACTCGGCCATACCGCCGTGTGGATCGGCCTCACCGTACCCTTGCAGATGGGGCTTGGACTTGTCGCGGCCCTGCTGCTGAACCGCGAGTTTCCCTGGCGCGGCCTGGCGCGGGCGCTGATCATCATCCCCTGGGCCCTGCCGAGCGTGGTCATCGCGCTGATGTGGCGCTGGATCTACGATCCCAATACCGGCGTGCTGAACGACATCCTGCTGCATCTGTCGGTCATCCAGACGGCCGTGCCGTGGCTGGCCGATCCAGATCTCGCGCTCTACGCCATCATCGCCACGCTGACCTGGCAAGGCTTCCCTTTCTTCGCCGTCATGATCCTTGCCGGTCTGCAGGGCATTCCGAAAAGCCAGTACGAGGCGGCGTCTATCGATGGCGCCACCGCGTGGCGGCAGTTCCGCCACATCACCCTGCCCGGTATCGCGCCGGTGCTGGCGACCGCCGGACTGCTGCGTGTCATCTGGGTGGCCAATTCCATGGACGTGATCTTCGTCATGACCGGTGGCGGCCCCGGCTACGCGACCCATACGCTGCCGCTCTATGCCTTTGTCCGCGCCCGGCAGAACCTCGATTTCGGTTATGGTACGGCGATCGCGGTCACCTTCACCCTGCTGCTCGGCGCCGTCGTCGCCATCTACCTGATGCGCACCATGAAGGAGGTCGAACGATGAACACTCCCTCGACGATCCGGCGTATCCTGACCACCGACCTGCCGGTCGCGCTCATCGTGCTGTTCGCCATGGCGCCGTTCGCCTGGATCATCCTGACATCGCTGACGCCGACGGCGATCCTGAACGCCACCGGCGTCTCGCTCTCGCCTACCGGCTGGAGCATCGACAACTATTCGAGACTGTTCCGCCAGACGAGCTTTCTCGACAACATGCTGGACAGCCTGATCATCGCCGGCGGCACCGTCGTCATCGGGCTCGCGGTCTCGGTTACCGCGGCCTATTCGTTCTCGCGGTTCCGTTTTCCCGGTCGCAAGCTGGTCATGCTGCAGTTCCTGCTGATCAACATGTTCCCGATCGTGCTCTTGATCCTGCCCTTGTTCATGCTGATGCGCAAAGCCGGCATTCTCGACACGCATTTCGGCCTGATCCTGGCCAATGCCACGGTCGCCATTCCCTTCGCGGTGTGGATGCTGACCAGCTATATCGGCGCCATCCCGAAAAGCCTCGACGAGGCAGCCATGATCGACGGTTGCTCGCGGCTCACCGCGTTGCGCCGGGTCGTGCTGCCGCTGACAATGCCGGGCATCATCTCCACCGGCATCTACATCTTCATCACCGCCTGGAACGAATATCTCTATGCGCTGACGCTGGGCGGGCGAAACGTCCGGCCAGTCACGGTGGCGATCCAGACGCTGATCGGCGAATACCAGATCGAGTGGGGCCTGCTCTCGGCCGGCGCTGTCGTCGGCGCCATGCCGGCCACCATCCTGTTTCTCATTGTCCAGCGTCGCCTGATCGGCGGGCTTACCCAAGGGGCCGTCAAGGGCTGAGTTTTTTAGAAGTAAAGGAATGATCATGAACCCCGTCGGGTTGATTTCAATGCAGTATGCCAGGCCCTTCACGGCCGAGCATTTCCATCTCTTTTCCCGCATGCGCGAGCTCGGCTACGACTTCGTCGAGCTTTTGGTGCCCGAGCCCGGCGAACTGGATCTCGCCGACACCCGCAAGGCGCTGGAAGATGCCGGTCTCGGTGTTGTGCTCGCCGCCCGCGTCAACCTGGAGCGAAATCTGTCGTCGGAAGACCAGGCCGCCTATCGCGGCGGGGTCGAGTACCTCAAATATGCCGCCGATACGGCCGCAGCACTCGGCGCCGCCATCGTCGGCGGACCGTTGACCGGTAATCCGCTGGTGTTTGCCGGCCGCGCGCCGAAGCCTGTCGAGGAGACCGAGCGCCAGGCCCGCAAGGCCCGTTGCGTGGCGGGGCTGCGCCAAGCGGGCGACCACGCGGCCAAGATCGGCGTAACGCTCGCCGTGGAACCGCTCAACCGCTTCGAAAGCGATGTGCTGTGCACCACGCAGCAGGCGATGGAACTGCTCGATGCCGTCTCCCATCCGGCCGTGAAGATGATGCTCGACACCTTCCACATGCACATGGAAGAGGCGAGCCTGGCCGAAGCGATCCTGCTCGCCGGCGACAGGCTGGTGCATTTCCAGGCCAACGAAAACCATCGCGGCTTTCCCGGCACCGGCGCAACCGATTGGGTCGCCGTGTTCCGGGCGTTGCATCAGATCGGCTACAAGGGGCCGGTTTCGCTTGAGCCTTTCCGCCGAAACGACGATCGCTTCGGCGTTCCCTTCGCCCAGTGGCGCCCGCCGCATGAGGATGAAAGCGAACGGCTTAGCGCCAGCGCCGACTTCATCAAATCCCACATCATGTTGACGGAATATCGCAGATGACATTGAAAATCGGCTGGATCGGTTGCGGCGTGCACGCAACCCAGATGCTTCTCCCCCAGGTGGTGCGCCATGACGTGCAGCTTGCCGCGCTCTGTGACATCGACGGCGCGCGGCTTGCCGCCGCCGGCCGCCAGTTCGGCGTTTCGAAACTGACGACTGACGCCGCCGAACTGATCGCGACACCCGGCCTCGACGCCATCGGCATGGCCGTTGGTCCCGACCAACACCTGATGTTCGGCAAGGCGGCACTGGAACGCGGCTTGCCGGTCTTCATGGAGAAACCGCCATCGGGGAGTGCCGCCGGCGCCCGCGAGTTGCTGGCGGCTTCGGAGAAGGCGAAGAAGCCGCTGCTGGTCGGCTTCATGAAACGCTATTCCGCCGGCAACAAGATCGCCGCCAATATCGTCAAGTCCGGCCGCTTCGGACCGGTTCTCGGCCTTACCGGCTATTACATGACGGCGCCGGGCTATTTCGTCGGCAATGTCGACTATACCGGCTTCTTCCTGCACCACTGCGTGCATTACATGGACCTCGTCTCCTTCCTCGTCTCGCCGGTGAAGAAGCTCACCGCCCGCAAGGTGGAGAAGGAACCGGGCAAGGTTCTCTTCCATATCAGCCTGGACTTCGAATGCGGCGCCATCGGCACGGTGGCCATGGGCACGATCCAGTCGCGCGGCGCGCCGGTGGAGCGCATCGAATTGATGGGCGACCACCAGCGCATCGAGGTCGAGAATGTCATCGACGTTCGGTGGAACCGCAATCCGCCTTTCAAAATCGACGATCCGCAGGCGACCCTGATCGAGGGAGCGGATAGCCTCACCTGGAAGCCGAACTTCACCGCCGCCGCCAACGAGGATCCGAAGGGCTACTATTCCCTTCTTCAGGACGCCATCCCGGCGCTGGCTGGCCAGGAGACGCCGGCCCCGACCATCGCCGACGGGGTGGTGGCGATGGAGCGGCTGGAAACCTTGCGGCGCGAACTGGTTCTGTAATGGAGAACGTGATCTCAGCAAGTTCGATCGGTCCTATTGCCGAGGTGTCCACCGTCCGCCTCTGCTGAAGCCTAGCGACGCGTGAGGGGGCTATGGCCTGACAGTCGACGGTCCGCTGAGACCGTTGACTGTCAGCTCAATCCCGGTGCTGCCGCCTGGGCAACGAAGTGCCCGCCGCCGATGTCGACGAGCAGCGCCCGTGCCGGGCTTTCGCCGACCTTCCACACCGGGCTCGGGATCTCGCCAGCCAAGCGCTGGCGGGGCACCCTTTCGCGACGCGGGTGGGAGCGGGGACCGCGCCCAAGAGGCGCCTGGCATAGAGATGCCGGGGATTACCGAAGATCTGCGATCGGGTTTCCATCTCGATCTGGCCGAAATACATTATGGCGACGCGGGCACAGGCTGCCGAGGCCATTTCTCTTCAGGTTCTCTTGTTCTATAATACGATTAAGAGCGTTCTGTTTAGGTGAAGAAAGCAACTTGGCCGGCGAACAAACCACCTCCGAAAAACCCACCGATGCCCGGGCACTTGCGGAAAATCTTCGCGTCGCGCTCGGCAGGTTCGTACGCGGGGTGAGGAAGCAGGCCAATACGCCGACGACCTCGCAGTCGGAAACGCTGTCGCTTCTGGACGGGACGGGGCCGCTCAGCGTCGCGGAACTGGCGGAGCGCCGTAACGTCAGACATCAGAGCATGCGGCTGGTCGCCGCCGAGCTTGAAACCGAGGGGCTGGTCAGCAAAAGGCCCAATACGGTAGACAGACGCAGCCAGCTTCTCACGATTACCGAAAAGGGGCGGGTGCAATTGGCCCGCGCCCGTGAGGCCCGGACCATGCAGATTGCCGGCTTGATCGAGGAACGTCTGTCCGTGACGGAGAGGCAAACGCTCGAAGCCGCGATTCGCATCATCGAGCGTTTGTGCTGAAAGGCACGAGCCATCAGGCCGCCGACAGTGCCGCGCGTACGACGGCCAGAGTATTCAAGCCCCAGTGCTCGGCATATCTGCCGTCCTCGACCCGCACGATATCGATGACGCTGATGGCGACATCGCGCCCGGTCGCCGGAACGTCGAACAGGGTTCCGGTGTGTACGCCGCTGATTGTCTTGCGTGTGGTGACTTTGTCGCCCTCTGCGATCTGGTCATGAATCGTGACAATGATGTTCGACAGGGCCGGGCGTAGAGTGTTCTGGAAGCTGTTCCACATGCTTTCCGGGCCGTTCGGCGCCCCCTGGGGCGCGGCGTGATTCACGAAGTCCGGAGCCATCAGGGACCAGAATTCGGATTCGTTGCCTTTCTGGATAACCTCGATGTTGAAGCGGCGAACCACTTCCTTGATGTTAGCAGCCATAAGGGATCCTTTGCGCCAGTTTGCGAAAAATATACAGTTAAGCTGTACAAATCTGGTCTAAACCCTCTTCCAGCCTCTTGCAAGTGGTGCAGCCTCCGGCCTCCAGTCCAGGAAGGGCCCCGGAGCTGGCTTGCCCACATCGGTAATCGTCTCGGTGGTGACACGCGCGGGTTGACCATGCTTGACTTTTCAACAGATCCTGCCCATCTTCGGGCTATGTTGAGCGAGCGCTTCCATATCATCCGCAAACGGATGTGCCTTATCGCAGGCAGATAACCCCCGGCCCCGTCGCGTCGCGACTCGGTCGTGGGGCAAGTGTAGCGTCCCCCATGTCGGGAATAACGGGCTACGAAGCGACAATTCATCCTTATTTTTTAGAACGACAGCGACGCGCCCAAGGTGCGGCTGCGCATTTGTGCAGGTCCACGACAATGTCTCCCGAAAAGAAGCGAAATCACAAGCCTGCTATTATCCTCACGAGAACCGACCATGAAAGGATTTCGCGGCTTGCGGAGGCGCATGTTTCACGAAATCCGGAGGTTTGCGAAGAACTCCTGTCTGAACTCGACCGTGCCCGCATTGTCCAGGACAACAAGATTGGCGCCGAGGTAGTGCGGATGGGGTCAACGATCCGCTTCACGAGCGATCGTATTGAAGAACGAACTGTTACGCTGGTGTTTCCGGGAGAGGCTGACATCGCCGCGAACAGGATTTCCATCCTCACACCGATTGGTGCGGCTCTGATCGGTCTCTCTGCCGGGCAGTCCATCGACTGGGTCGCACGGGACGGGCGTGGGCGCCGCCTCCACGTGGAACAGGTCGGTCCCTGCGAAATCATCAAGGTGGCATGATGATCCGCGTCTTCTCTCGCCTCGAGATCCATGGAGGCCTTATCGCAGAATAACAACCCCTGCGCGGTGCGCGCGCAGGGGATCTCCTGTCCATGTCCGTGTACGCGCTCATTGAGGAGCGATGGAGAACTGCGAAATGCCGAACGACAATTTCATTCTGACCACCAAAGATTTTGCCATGCTGGAGGCCCTGCGCGACAACCCGCCCGGCCACCACGACCTCCTCTTGCCCCTGATCCGGCACAAGATTGAAAAGGCGACTGTGGTGTTCCGCGAAGATTTGCCGAATGAGATCGCCAGCATCGACAGCCGGGTCCGCTTCCGCGTCAACGGCGGCGAAAGCGATGCGCGCGTGCTCTCGCCCGGCCCAGCCTCTTGGCCCGTGGGCATGTTTCTACCCATCACGACCCCACGCGGCCTCGCGCTTCTCGGTCTGCGAGAAGGGCAGGAAATCTCTTACGTGAACACGAATGGTGATGAAGAAAAATTGCTTATGGAAAAGGTGGAATACCAGCCGGAGGCATCGCGTCGCGAAAGCCGGGCCTTTGGCCCGGATGTTGTCAGGCTCGAGCCTCAGCCAGTACTGCGTCTAGTGTCGGGCGGATTGGATCGGCGGCAGGGACCAATTTCCGTAGTCCCTGGCGGTTTCGATGATCCGGGACCGTCGGCGGCCTGACTTCCGTTCATGATCTTGTCACGGACGTTCGATGCCGGGGATGCTCCGCACCGGCGGCGCTCTCGGCTCTGGTTGCTGAGGAGAGGAGAACTCAACCATTCGATCGTTCGCCGCCTTCGCATCTCGCGGCCCATCCCATCGATTGTTATACTGTTCTTGAAGAACAGCATAACGTCGGAGTAGGGCTAATGAAGTCCATCGAACTCATGTATCAGACGATGCTTGCCGAACTGGGTCAACGCTCGCTCGACGCGGCTTGGACGGCCGATTTCCCTCCGGAGGGTGGGTTCACCCTCGCCAACATCAAGGGACGCAAGTACTGGTACTTCGACATCCCAGATGGACATGGTGGTACCAAACGTCGGTATGTCGGCCCCGCCGGCGATCCGGATATCGCTCAGCGTGTAGCCGATCATAAGCGCGACAAAGACAATCTACGTGCTCGCAGGCGCTTGGTGAATACCCTGACACGGGAAGGGGGAATGGTTGCTCCTGATGCAATGTCGGGTGATATCGTCGAGGCGCTTGCCGATGGTGGTCTCTTTCGGCTTAGGGGCGTTCTCATCGGCACGGTCGCCTTTCAGTGCTAGTCAGGACTTCTGGGCGTCCGCCTTCCCATGGCGGCAATTCTGACCGGCGATGCGGAGATTGCCCAGGGCTATGCCGTCAGCCGAGAGGTTGAAGGCAGTCTGCCGCCGATCTTTGGGGTGCTGCAGGGCGTCGATGCCAGCTTCCGGCCAGTTCCACATGGATCGAGATCCACAGCCTCGTCGGCGTTTCAGAATGCAGACGGTTACCGAGTTAAATTCCTGACATCGAACTGTTGTTCGGACGACTACATCGAGCCAGCCGGCGAAGATGTCCGCCCTCGGCGGTGCCAGCGCGGATCCCCTTCGCTTTCTCGACTTGCTCATCAGGGAACCGGTCAGGACGATGCTACTCCATCGAAGCGGTGCTCCGGTGGTCGTCCCTGATCCGTCCCGGTATGCCGTCGACAAACTCATCGTCGCCAGCCGCGGACACACGGACGGGCAGGGCCCGGCGAAACGAGAGAAGGATATTCGCCAAGCCGCTTTGCTCTTTGAAGCCCTGCAGCAAACAAGGCGATCTGCAGACCTGGCACTCGTCTACAACGAAGCGTGGGGGCGCGGGCCTGCGTGGCGCCGATGCCGATCGTCCGGCCTGCCCAGACAGACCCAGAGGGGAACACAGAAGGCCAGCCGTCCAATCTTGTCCACCTGACCGGGCGCAATCCCTTGATAATACTCTCGGCACTTAAGCGAGCCATAAGCTGGGCGGGTTAGACCCACCTTGCGAAGAGAAATTCCTCTCGTCTTGAAAGGGAATGACGAAAATGTACATCCGTAGAAGCCTGATTTTGCCTGTTCTCGTCCTCGGTCTTGGTCTCTCGACCGGCGTCTCCTGGGCAGAGACGACAAGCCATGAAGGGCACCAGGGTGCCGCGATCGAGCTGACTCTCAATGGCCAGGCGAAATGGCAAGGCGACGAAAACATGCTGAAAGGCATGAACGCCGTCCGCAGCGCGCTCGCCTCGCGACTTTCCTCGATCCACGACGGCACGCTGCCCCCGACCGATTACAAGGCGCTTGCCGGTGAAATCCAGGCGCAGGTCGACTTCATGGTGGAAAACTGCAAGCTGACGCCGGAGGTGGACGAGCAGTTCCACATCGTGCTGGGCCACGTGCTCGACGGGGTCTCGGAACTTGAGGGCGAGGCTGATCCGCGTCGGGGCGCGGTTCGGGTCGTGGAAGCGCTGAATGCCTACGGCGCGCATTTCGAACACGCCAACTGGCAGCCGCTCGAGTAGATCGGCGGTGCGCACGGGATTGTTCCCGCCGACCGGAGATGCCAGACTACGACAAGGCCTGCCCGCCGATCCTCGTCGGCGGGCATCCGCTGAGTTCCCAAGAATATCGATGGGCGGGTGCCATGAGACTTTTGCTGGTCGAGGACGACACATTGCTGGGTCGTGGCTTGGTCGCCGGACTTAGCCAGTCGGGTTTCGCGGTGGATTGGGTGTGTGATGGCGAAAATGCCGATACCGCGCTTGCCACCACGATCTACGATGCCGTCGTGCTGGACCTTGGCCTGCCCGGCATGGACGGACTGAGCCTCTTGCGGCACAGACGCGCGGCAGGGGACAAGACCCCGGTTCTGGTGCTGACTGCACGCGACGCGATCGCCGAGCGTGTATCGGGTCTCGATGCGGGCGGCGACGATTACATGGTCAAGCCTTTCGATCTCCAGGAATTGCAGGCGCGACTGCGCGCCCTGCTGCGTCGCTCCAGGGGCGAGGCGACGCCGGTCCTCCACAATGGACGAGTGACACTCGATCCCGCCGCCCACAATGTGACTTTGGACGGGCTGCCTGTTGCCCTTTCGAACCGTGAATTTGCAGTTCTACAGGGGCTGATGTTGCATGCCGGACGCGTTCTGACCCGTAGTCAGCTGGAGGAGCAACTCTATGGCTGGGGTGAGGAGATCGACAGCAATGCGGTCGAAGTGCATATTCATAACCTGCGCCGCAAGCTGTTTCCGGATGTCATCCGGACCCTGCGCGGTGTTGGCTATATCGTACCGGCCCAGCCATGACCGGTTCGCTGCGCCGCCGACTCGTCTTGTCGCTGTGCGGTGGTATGGTTACGGCCTGGCTTGCGACAGCCTATTTCACCTATTTCGATACGCGAAGCCTGATCGACGAGGTGACCGACGAACACCTCCAGCAATCCGCCGAAGTGATCCTTGGGCTTTTGGGGCGTCTCCCTCCAGACGCACTGTCCACCGATCTAATGGGGGACCTGAAGCCCGATCAGCGCCTGTCCTACCGCATCCTGACCCCGACCGCCTGGTCGCATGGTTCAGGCGATATCAATCCTTCGGTGGGGGAATGGCACGCCGGTTTTAACGACATTATCGACAAGGGAGAGGGTTGGCGCGTCTATGGCGCATCCAACCATGCCGGCACCCGGGTCGAGGTGGCGGTTCGGCAGGACGTCCGCGCGAGTTTTGCCGCGCGCGTCGCTGCCCATATACTCCATCCGGTCTGGATCGCCGCGCCGCTACTGGCCGTCCTCATTTGGGGCCTTGTGAGATGGGGTCTTGGGCCCCTGGAGAGGCTGACGGCGGGCGTAAAGCAGCGGTCGCCGGCGGATCTTTCGCCACTCAGTCCCCAATCCGTGCCGACCGAGGTTCTGCCTTTGGTCGGGGCGCTCAATAGCCTCTTCGCGCGGATCGCGGTTGCCCGCGAACGTGACCGCCGCTTTGCCGCGGACGCTGCGCATGAACTGCGCACTCCGCTTGCGGCGATACGTGCGCATGCGCAGGTGGCAAGCCACGCCAAGGATGCCGCCGAGAGCCATCAGGCAATCTCGGATGTCCTCATCGGCGTCGACCGTGGTACCCGGATCGTCGAACAGCTTCTGGCACTTGCAAGAGTTGAGCACGACGCGCTGGGGGAAGGAGCCCAGCCGGTCGATATGGCGGAACTTGCGCGCGAGACGATTGCCCTGATGGCGCCGCGGGCTGTCGCGCGCAACATCGATCTGGCGCTCGAGGTGGAACCCGGCCTTGATGCCACGGTCCGCGGCAATGCCGATCTCTTGGCGGCGATGTTGCGGAACCTCGTCGACAACGCGTTGCGTTACATTCCCGAGGGCGCCTGGGTCACGGTTCGCCTGGCAAGGGGCGAGGGGGCTTTGCTCCTGCGCGTCGAGGATTCGGGGCCTGGCATTCCATCCGAGCTGCGCGCCCGGGTCCTGCACCGCTTCTTCCGAGCCAGCGGCAGCACCATGCCCGGAAGCGGGCTGGGGTTGTCAATCGTCGCGGCGATTGTCGAAAGCCATCACGGAAGCTTTGCGCTCGCAGGGCGAGCCGATGGGGCAGGATTGATCGCCAACGTTTCTCTGCCATTGTGGAAGGCGCACAGTGTAAGCGGTCAGAATTACCCTGACCCAAGTCCCTGATCCGATGGTGACCACAGGGTGATCCGTTACCCGCCGGTCATCGGATCGCCCGGTAGCTGTGCCAGGTGCCGTGGCCGAGCAGCGGGAAGATGACGATGAGGCCGAGGAACCCCGTCACGATGCCGATGGCGGTCAGTGCAAGCACGATCGCGCCCCAGGCCAGCATGACCGGCAGGTTGCGGAAGACGAGCGAGATACTGGTGCCCATGGCCGTGAAGGCGTCCGTTCTTTCCGCAAGGAGCATCGGGATGGCGAATGTGCTGACGGCGAAGGAGAAGGCGGCGAAGAGCCCGCCGACCGCCGTGCCGACGATGATCATGCCCCAGCCCTCGGTCGTGGTGAAGAGGATTGCCACGATGCGGTCGAGCCCTGGAAATGGTCTCAAACCCATGAAAAGTGCATAGATGATCACTGCTGCACGCATCCAGACCAGCATCAGCAGGCAGAGGATCGCACCCGTGTACCAGACCTGTGGACCGGATGCAGCCTTCACCAGGATCATGCGCGAGAGGCTCGGCCGGACCCCCTCCTCTAAGTCCCGGCTCTTGCGATAGAGACCGATGGCGACCAGCGGACCCACCACCATGAAGCCGGCGAGGGCCGGAAACAGGATATAGTCGAGCTGAAGGCGAAAGAGGCCCCAGATGATGGCAGCTGAGAGCAGGAAGACGGCAAGCCCGTAGAGCAGGCTCGGCAGCGGATTGTGCCATAGGTCGCGCCAACCGGCTAAGAGCCAGCCGAAGGCCGTGCTGGCGGGCAGGTGACGTCGACGCTGTTCGGCAAGAGGCATGCTTGGGGCGCCGGATTTCTCGGTCGTGCTCATTGTGACCTTGCTCCTCTCAGCAGGACGGTGCCGCGGCGCGATAGGCGCCGTCGCGGCCTTCCGCCTTCAGGTGATTGACGCATTCGGGTTGGCTGCCCGTTGCGACGTGGACGAGATGGACATTCGCCCCGATGACGGCGAGCAGGCCCATGCCGGCAAGCAGCCAGGACACGACCCGCCAGTTGAATGGTCTCCGCATGTCGGTCTTTTCCATCGTCATTCTCACCTGGCGTCCTCTCCGAGCGTGCCGACATATAGTGCCAGCAGTTTCAGATCGACCGGTGAAAGTCGTCCTTCCCAGCTCGGCATCAGGCCTTGTCGCCCGGAAAAGACGGTGGCGAAGACGGTCTGTGCGTCGCTGCCATAGATCCAGTTTTCGTCGGTGAGGTTCGGGGCGCCCATATCCGTGCTGCCGGTTGCGTCCTCGCCGTGGCAAGCGGCGCAATTGGCCGAAAAGATCTCCTTGCCGGTTTCAATCAGGGCCTTGTGGTCGGCGCTCATCGGCAGGTCGGAAAGGGAGCGGACATATGCCGCGACGGCGCGAACCTGCTCTCGCTCAAGCGTTCCGTCCCGGCCGAAGGCCATCATCTGCGAGACCTGCGTCTCGGCATGGGCGGCGTTGATGCCGACGCGGATCGTCTCATGGATCGTTTCGGGCTCGCCGCCCCACAGCCAGCCCTTGGCGGATAGGTTGGGGAATCCGGGTCCACCCGTGCCCTGCGTGCCGTGACAGGCGGCGCAATTGTCGATGAAGAGCGTGCGGCCCGTCTCGCGCACGTGGAGCATCAGGTCCGGATCGGCGGCAATTTCATTGAGGCTCGCCTCGGCGATGCGGTCGGTCCATGAAGCCCGGGCGGCTGCCGCGTCCTCGACCTGTTTCGTCACGATAGCGCGCTGGTCGATGCCCAAAAGGCCTTTGGTATAGGTCACACCCATAGGCCAGGCCGGCATCAGTATCCAGTAGCCGATCGCAATCAGCGTTGTGGCGGCAAGGAAGAACAGCACGACCCGCGGGATCGGCGTTTCGAGCTCCTCGATGCCGTTCCACTCGTGTCCCGTGGTGCTGCGTCCGGTGGCGGGATCGTGTCTTTCCTGTGCCATGCTCAATCTCCCGGCCGGTCGTCTTTGTCGAGAATGCTTGTCTTTGCGCGGTCGAAACGCTTCCGGTTGCCGGGCCAGAGCGCGTAGGCCAAGATGACGAGCGCCATTGAGACGATGTAGAAGAGCCCCCAGGTCTTGGCGAAGGCGACGACACTGGTATGATCGAAATCCACGTCAGTCCTCCTTCGCTGCGGTTTCCTGTCGAGCGGCTTGCGTTAGCTGACCGACGACCTGCAAATAGGCGACCAGCGCGTCCATCTCGGTGAGCACACCCTGATTGCCGTCGAACGCGCGCACATTGGTTGCCTCGCCGTAGCGCTCCGTCACTCCGGACGATTCGGGGCTGTCCGGCGCCGCCTGGCTCCGGGCGTCAGCGGTGGCGTTCTCGATCATCGCGTCGGTATAGGGGACGCCGACGGCGCGCTGGGCGGTCAGGTGCTCGCCGAGATCGTCGATCCGGAGCGCATTCCTGTTCAGCCATCCATAGCGCGGCATGACCGATTCCGGCACGACGTCACGCGGATTGACGAGATGGGCCACGTGCCAGGCGTCGGAATACTTGCCGCCGAGGCGAGCGAGGTCGGGTCCCGTACGTTTGGAGCCCCACAGCATCGGGTGGTCGTATTTCGATTCCACCGCGAGCGAGAACGGGCCGTAGCGCTCCACTTCGTCGCGGAGCGTGCGGATCATCTGCGAATGGCAGGCGTAGCAACCCTCGCGGATGTAGAGATTGCGTCCGGCCAGCTCCAGCGGCGTATAGAGACGCATGTCGGGCGCGTCCTCGACTGTCTCGTCGATGGTGAACAGAGGCGCGATCTCGACGAAGCCGCCGATGGACGCCACGCCGATGATCGCCAGCACGAAGCCGATGGCATTGCGTTCGATCTTGCGATGGAAGAATTCCTTCATGGTCACTCTCCTGCCTGAACCGCGCCGGCCCGGCCGCCGAGAGGCACATCGTCTCCGATGTCTGACTTGCGCGCCTTGCGGGCCATGCGGATCGTCATGGCGACATTGAAGGAGCAGACGACCGCGCCGGTGAGGAAAAGCAGACCCCCGAAAGCGCGGGCGATGTAGTAGGGGTGCATGGCGACCAGGCTGTCGATGAACGAATAGGCGAGTGTCCCGCTGTCGTTATAGGTGCGCCACATGAGACCCTGGATGACGCCGGAATTCCACATGGCGAAGACGTAGACGACGGTCCCGGCCAGAGCGAGCCAGAAGTGCAGTTCGACGAGCTTGGGCGAATACATGCGCTCCTGTTTCCACATCCACGGCACCAGGGCGTAGAACGAGCCGAAGGTGATCATGGCGACCCAGCCGAGGGCTCCGGCATGGACGTGGCCGATGGTCCAGTCGGTATAGTGGGAGAGCGAGTTTACGGCACGGATGGCCATGAACGAGCCCTCGAAGGTGGAAAGGCCGTAGAACACGGCGGCGACCATCATGAAGCGCAGCGTGGCGTCGTCGCGCACTCGGTGCCAGGCGCCATTGAGGGTGGCGAGCGCATTGCCGGCCGACGCCCATGAGGGAACCAGCAGCACGATGGAGAAGGTCATCCCAAGTGTCTGCACCCATTGTGGCAGGGCAGTGTAGTGCAGGTGGTGCGCACCGGCCCACATGTACATGAATGTGATGCCCCAGAAGCTGATGATGGAGAGGCGATAGGAAAAGATCGGCCGCTCCGCGCGCTTCGGCAGGTAGTAGTACATCATGCCGAGGAAGCCTGCCGTCAGGAAGAAGGCGACGGCATTGTGGCCATACCACCACTGGGTCATTGCATCCTGAACACCGGCAAACAGCGAGTAGCTCTTGGCGTGACCGAGTGTAACGGGCATGGCAAGGTTGTTGACGATGTGAAGGACGGCAACAACGAGAATGAACGCCAGGTAGTACCAGTTGGCGACATAGATATGCGGCTCCTTGCGGCGCTGGAGCGTGCGGATGTAGGTCACGAAATAGACCACCCACACGATCACCAGCCAGATGTCGGCATACCATTCGGGCTCGGCATATTCCTTGGATTGTGTCATGCCCATCAGGTAGCCGGTGGCGGCGACGAGGCAGAAAAGATTGTAGCCGATCAACACGAACCAGGGACTGAACTGATCCGGAAGCCGTGCGCGACAGGTGCGCTGAAGGACATGGAACGACGTGGCGATCAGCGCATTGCCACCGAAGCCGAAGATCACGCCACTGGTATGGATCGGCCGCAGGCGCCCGAAGCTTGCCCAGGCCGAGTCGACGAAGGTCAATTCCGGCCAGGCCAGCAGTGATGCCACCCAGACCCCGACAAACATGCCGACAACGGCCCATGCGAGCGCCAGGATGATGCCGACCCGCGTGGGGTCGTCATAATATTCGGAATAACGACTTGTCGGGGGCTCCGGCGCAAAGATGGCCGACAGCACGAAGAAGCCGAGCCCCAAGCTGAAGAAGAGCACGATATAGCCGTGGACGGCCAGCGGATCGCCGCGGCCGGCAACCGCCATCGCAAGCCCGGCCAGCGCGAGTATGCCCAGCACAACAAGCGCAAGCTGACGCTCGGCCACCGTCAATCCTGTCACCATGGTTGTGCCCCTCCTTCCAGATTCACAGTGGTGCCGATCCCGAGGAACGCGCCAAGGATGGCGCGGTTTTCCACGAGGTCGGCAAGCGTGTATTTGTCGAGGACTGCCAGGAAGGCAGCGAGCGCCTCGTGCAGCAGGCCCTTAAGATTGCAGGCTGGTGAAATGGCGCAGGGCCGGCCCTGTGCCTGCATGCATTCGGCGAGTGAGAATTCCTCTTCAGTCGCGCGGACCAGTACGCCAAGGCCAATCGCCGCTGGTGGCTTCGCCAATCGGATACCGCCCGCCCGGCCGCGGGTCGTTTCGACGAAGCCGAGGTCGCGTAAGGTCTGGGCCACCTTGAGAAGGTGATTGCGAGGCAAATGATAAGCCTCAGCGACGTCGTTGACCGTGCAAGCAGCGTCTGGCCGCGTTGCCAGGTAGATCAGCATTCGCAACGCATAGTCGGTGTGAAGCGTCATTCGCATGCGGAATCCTTGCAGATGGGACTGGCCTCTATCAAAGAGGTATTTGAAATACCACTTTGCGCCAACGATTGCAGTGCGTGAAGATGCAAAAATGTCGCAGGCCTCACCGAGGACCAAATTGCCGGGAGGAGGCGTCCGGGGAGGGCTCATTGCCGGTGCTGTGACAGACCGTTGAGTTGACTATAGCCAACTATTGATCGAGAGGCCTGCAGACCCCAGGAAGCGGAGACAGCCATGATCGAATGGCTTCACCCGGAACAAGGCCTGGTCCAACGATCGCAAGACCGAAAAAGCAGACTATTTTGAGCGCCAGGCAACCTTGCAGGGGCTGGAATATCGTTGGATAGGCTGTTCCAACAGCCGCGCGCAGTCAGTTTAACTGCCGCGAATGCTGGAGCGAACCGGAACTCGATCGTCTTTGCGAGGCTTCGGTTGCGGCCCAGGTCGAGCGCCTCGCCCGTGCTTCGACCCTGCAGGCGGCCTGGGGCTCGGGCAAGGAGGTGTCTCTTCACGGTTGGATCTACGGCCTGCAGGACGCGTTGCTATCCAATCTCAGTTGCACGGTGAGCGGTCGACGCCAGGGCGTGTCCTAACCTTATGGCTCGGCAAGTGTTGTCGCACGCAGGACAGACAGACGCCTTTTCGCACCTGTCTGCGCGAAACAGCAAAGGCAGCACGATGCGCTCCACGGGGAACCGCCCTTTTGACGTCGGCGGGAACCCGATGAGTTCCTGCCTCCCATCACAGTATCAGAACTCTTCCCAGCTCTCGTTGCTGACAGCAACTGCCGCAGAGCCCTTGCTTGAGAAAGCACTGGCGATCTTGCCGAGCATGTTGCGCGCGGGCGAAGCGACTGGAGCCGTCTCGGCACCTGCCTTCGAGATGACCCCGGCGGGGCGCCGCTGCATGGCCGGCTGATAGGCCGCCGGGCTGCCCAGCTGGAACTGGCCGATCAAGCCGCGCAGGCGGCTTGCCTCATTGGCCAGGGTGGCGCCAGCGGCACTGGCTTCTTCCACCATTGCAGCGTTCTGCTGGGTCACCTGATCCATCTGGTTGACGGCCCTATTGACTTCCGAGAGGCCGACGGACTGTTCACGAGCCGAAGTGGCAATGGCGTCCATGTGCTGGTTGATCGTAATGATGAAGGACTCGATGGTCTTCAGCGCCACGCCGGTATCGCTGACGAGTTTGACGCCGTTGCCGACTTCCACGGAGGAGTTGCGGATCAGTTCCTTGATCTCCTTGGCAGCAGTGGCGGACCGCTGCGCCAACTCGCGGACTTCCTGGGCAACGACCGCAAAGCCCTTGCCGGCGTCTCCAGCCCGTGCTGCTTCCACGCCTGCGTTGAGCGCCAGCAGATTGGTCTGGAAGGCAATGTCGTCAATAACGCCGATGATGTTTGAGATCTGGTTCGACGACTGCTCGATCTTGCCCATCGCATTGACAGCATTGGCAACGACCGCACCGGAGTGGCTGGCGCTGTCGTTCGCCTGGATGGCGACGGTTCGAGCTTCTTCGGCGCGCTTGGAAGAGTTCGCGACATTGGTGGTGATCTCGTCGAGCGCCGCGGCCGTTTCCTCCAGTGAAGCAGCCTGCTGCTCGGTGCGCTTGGATAGATCCTCGGCGCTCTGACTAATTTCGCGCGAACCCGAGTCGATGGAGCCGGTGGCTTCCGAAACGGACGCCATTGTATCCTTGAGCTGGGCCACCGCCGTGTTGAAATCGGTGCGCAGGCTCTCGAACTCGGCGGCGAACGTCTGCGTAAGCTGGACAGCGAGATTGCCGGCGGCGAGCTGCTTCAGGCCATCGGCAAGGCCACTGGTCGCCTGAGCCATGGCCTCGGCACGGATGCGCTCCTGTTCGTCCGTGCGGCGGCGTTGTTCCTCGGACTGTAGCCGGTGAGCGTTGGTTTCCTGTTCGAGGCGGCGGTTCTCGACGGCGTTCTGACGAAAAACTTCGACGGCATCGGCCATCTTGCCGATCTCGTCGGTCCGACGGGTGGCGGGGATTTCGACATCGGTATCCCCAGCGGCAAGTTTGGCCATCGCTGCTGTCATTGCGATTACAGGGTTGGCAACCGACCGTGCCAATGCCATCCCGAGCGCAATGGCAATGATGGCCGTCATCGCACCGCCTACGAGAAGCGTTGTCGTCCCGGTACTGAAAGCTGCCTCGGCAAGCGCCGCCCGTTCAGCCGCAATCTTGTTCCCATCTTCAATGAACTTGGTGAGTTCATTTCGGATCTGTGTCAATCGGGCTGCTTTTGCGACATCTGCTCTTGCAGCCTCGAGCCGAGTGGGGTCCGCGACAGCCGAGATCGTATTGGAGAGCTCTTGATTGAAGTTATCAATGGCTTTGCGCAGGGGCGGGAGGACGTTGTTGGCGACAACGGGAGGAAGAGCACTTTCGAGTTCCGCCAGCATGGGCGGAATAGCGCTCTGGTACTTTTCAATGCGCCCGACGAAGTCCTGGTCCACGCTTGCCACGTAACCCCGCATGGCGTTCTGCGTTTCCACCAGGGTCGACAGGATGGTGTTCGCGATCCCTATCGTCCTCTGGGTCTTTTCGTTTTCGGTCGTTGCTTCTCGAATATTGGTCAACGAGATAAGGACAACGGCTGAGAACAGCAGCACCACCGACGTGATGGCGGAAAACGCGATCAGAAGCTTGCGCGATATGCGCAGGTTCGCAAACATATGAAAACTCCGGGAGGGTTTACTCAAGGGAGGTCTAATTTAATGGGCAATCCTTAAAGCTACGTCACCGCTGCTGTTTGAAACGTGGGAAAATGCGCTTTTCGGTAGTCCGTTCCACGCCGTTTGCGTGACCGGACGGGGTCAGTCGCTACACTGACTCTGCCTAGCGCCCTGGGTGACCCAGTATGGTCCGTCAATACCGTAATAAGGCTTCGCGAAAGCTCCGTCGGCGGTCGCGCCTTTACCTCCGGCCAAGACAGGTTGGAAAGCGACACTCCTTTGGCCCGCGGTCCGGCCATCTCTACTGAGAACGGCTACGCTTGCGCTCCTGACGAAGCAGCGCGCAAGCCCTCACGCAGTCGCCGCAGAAGGGACGGATCTGCCTTCTCGGACGACACAAGATAGGCTGGATAGGCAAAAGCAGGACTGTTGGGCACGATCTGCAAGCGGCCATCCTCCAGGTAGGGACGTATGAATCCCTCGCGAAAATAGCCGGCGCCGCCGACTGCAAGGACGTAGTCGAGGGCGAGGGGGCCATAGCCGATCGAGACCGCCGGACTTGCGCTTTCAGGATAGGCAGTGCGTAGGCTCGCGGCGAAATCGGCGCCCCAGTCAATCCCGATGATTTCATTGGCGCCCGTTTGCCCCGGCGTTCGGGCGAGCACCAGGCGCTCTTCGAACAGAAGTTCGGCGACCAGTCCAGGCCGTCGCTGGGCGCGGTAGATGACGGCAGCATCGAGCGCGCCTTCCTGCATCAGCGCCAACAAGTGCTCGCCGGTGTCGATCGTGGTGCGCACCGCAATCTCCGGGCATTCGCGGTGCATCCACAGCAGCCACCGGGAGAGCAGCGGGCTCCACAGGCTAAGTTCTGCGCCCAGGCTCACCAACACGGATCGGCCGGGCGGAAGCGCCACGACGTTGCGAGCCGTTTCCCAGACTCGAACCAAGCTTGAGGCGAAGGGAAGGAATTTTTCGCCGGCCGGGGTTAACCTGGCACCGGCCTTGTTGCGCACGAAGACGGGACGCTCCAGTTGTTCCTCCAGGACGCGGATGCGCGCACTCACCGCCGTCTGCGAAATGTTGAGTGCCTCCGCGGCGCCGACGAAGCTGCCGGCTTTCACCACTTCCAGGAATGTTCGAGCGATCGCGTGGTCCATGCTTTTCCGTCCAGCGAAAATAACCGCAATAAAATTGCGCATAAACAGCAATAGAATTCATTTGTCACGGGTAATCAATCCGGCCATTTTTGCGACTGCAACATGAGGAGAGCCAAGAATGTCCGAGCGCACGCCGGCTGAGTTCCATCCGGAAACCGTCGCTGCGGCATATGGCGTTGCCAGCGATACCGCCTTTGGCGCGGTCGCGCCGCCCCTCTACCTTTCCAGCACCTACGAGTTTGCCGGTTTCGATGCGCCCCGCGCTTACGATTATGGCCGGGTCGGCAATCCCACCCGGGATCTCACGGCCGAGGCGATCGCCAGACTGGAAGGTGGCGCGGGTGCAGTGATGACACCGAGCGGCATGGCCGCGCTCGATCTACTGATCGGACGCCTCCCGGTCGGCAGCCTGGTCCTCGCGCCGCACGATTGCTATGGCGGTACGATGCGGCTCCTCAAGGCTCGGGCCGAGCTAGATCAGATCGGGCTCGCGCTGGTCAACCAGTCTGACATGGCGAGCTTTGAGATGCAGCTCCGGGACCACCCGGCACTGGTGCTGATCGAGACACCCAGCAACCCTCTTTTGCGGGTGGTTGATATCGCAGCGCTTTCAGCGCTCGCGAGAAATGCAGGCGCCCGGGTGGCTGTCGACAACACCTTCCTGTCTCCCGCCTTGCAGCAAGCCTTGTCACTCGGCGCCGATTACGTGCTGCATTCGACGACGAAATTCCTCAACGGCCATTCCGACGTGATCGCTGGTGCCGTCATCGCCGCCGACCCGGAGGAGGCGAGGAAGCTCAAGCATTGGGCCAATGTCACTGGTGCGATCGCATCACCGTTTGATTCCTGGTTGACGCTGAGGGGCCTTCGAACCCTCTTTGCGCGAATGGCGGGTCAGGAACGCAACGCCATCGCGGTCGCAGAACGGCTGCGAGGCAATCGCGCGGTTGCCCGAGTGCACTATCCGGGTCTTGCCGATCACCCGGATCATGCGCTCGCCAGCCGTCAGCAGACGGGTTTCGGCGCGATGATGAGCTTCGAGCTTGTCGGCGGGATCCCCGCTGTGCAGCGCTTCGTAGGCGCGGTGCGCGGTTTTACGCTGGCCGAATCCTTGGGCGGCGTCGAGAGCTTGGTCGCCCATCCGGCGACCATGACCCATGCCGACATGGGGCCGGAGGCGCGGGCAAACGCCGGCATCAGCGACGGGCTCCTGCGGCTCTCGGTCGGCCTGGAACACATCGATGACCTTCTGGCGGGCCTCGAGGCTGGCCTGCAGGCGGCTGAGAGCCTGTCGGAGGCCGCATAATGATCGACGACGACGAACCACGCTCCTTCGCCTCACCGGCCTGCTTTCTGCACGAGATCGACCCCGTTTACGCAGGCTTGGCCGATCCACCGGACATGGCGGCCTGGGCGGATATCAAGCGCTGGCGCACGAGCGAGCGTCAGCGCTTGATTGCGGGGCGTCTTGCAATTCCCGTCGAGGTTCGCACTGCGGCCGGAGAAGCGATCGCCGCCCGTGTCCTCGCCGAGATCGGAGATGTCGAGGGTCGTGTCGTCAGCGCCTATTGGCCCTTTCGAGGAGAGCCGGACCTTCGTCCGCTGATGGAGGAGATAGTTCGGTTGGGCGGCCGTACCGCTTTACCCGTCGTGCTGGACAAGGGACTGCCTCTGGAGTTCCACTCGTGGCAGGCCGGGCAGCCACTGACGCGAGGGGTCTGGGGGATACCCGTTCCGGCTGAAAAGCGATCCTGCATTCCGGATGTGGTGATCGCGCCGGTCGTTGGCTTCGATCATGGATGTTACAGGCTTGGCTATGGCGGCGGCTTCTTCGACAGGACGCTTGCTGCCATGCAGGCCAGGCCCAAGGTCATCGGCGTCAGCTATGGTGCGGCGAAGCTTTCGACAATTCACCCGCAAAAGCATGACATCCCGATGGATCTGGTCGTGACAGAGGCCGGAACTGCGCGCCGCTAACGGTCGTTACTGATCGGGCCATGCCAGCCGGGCGCGTGACAGGAAAGACGCCTGATGGGGCGGATCGCCGGTCCGGTCGATGGTCATCAAGTCGCCCGGGCCAGACAACAACATCCGAACCATTGGTTCGGCGAGATAAGTTTTGAGCAAGAGAGATGCCGAGATTGTGGCCCGCCAGCGAACTCTTCATTGAACGCCATCTCGTTCCCGAGCTTAGAGCCTGGCGGGGAGAGATGTCCCTGGCTGCCGTCTTCTGGATCTATGGTGTTTTCGTCAGCGCCGAACTCGCGATGCTGCATGTGATTGCCCTGTACCTGGACCAAATCTGGGTTCAGCAAGCCGTTATCCTTGCCTTTGCGCTCTATACGCCGGGGATTCTCGTCGCCATCTGGCGCTGCGCGGACAACGCGTCTCCCTTCTGGGCCACCATGGTCAGGTGGCTCACCGTGGCCTGGAGCCTGAACACCGCATTCATCCTTCTTTTCCTCCAGGTCGATCTGCTGATGCGCTTCGCCCGGGGATAGGGAAGGATAAACCGGCCATATCGTGAGCTTCCTGAGGGAGGAGCGGAAGCTATCGGAAAGGAGAGTGTCTTGAGAGTAGAGGACATACTTGGAGTGGCGCGGGAACGGCTCGCCACCGTGGCCGAAGACGCATTGCTGATCGACGCGGCAAAATTGCTGAGCAATCCTGGCTGCAATCTGGTTGTCGTCTGCGATGACGGCGGAAAGGCGATCGGCGTCATTACAAAGACAGACATTGTCAACCGCATCAGCCAATGCACGGGATGCAGTTGCTCGATGCCGGCCTCAAGGGTGATGTCGACGGAGATCGTGTCTTGCCGATCGAACGACGTTCTGAGTGATGTATGGTTTGCGATCAGGAAGCGTGGTCTGAAGAACGTCCCGATCGTGGATGACCGCTTGGCGCCGATAGGCGTGGCCAATGCGCGAGACGTGCTTCAGTCTCTCCTTGATGACGTTGAACATGAGGAGAAATTGCTTCAGGACTACGTAATGGGTGTTGGTTACCAATAGGGCCAGTTCCGCGGAAACGGTGGTCCCGCACGTCACCCGCTTCATCGACGGTACTCGCGCCACCTGCGCTGTAAGCTTCCTTCGCCCGTGACCGCTAGACCGATGCGCCTCTCGGCGGAACATGTCTCTCGAGTTCAGGAGATCGCTTCCTTCGGCCCATTCAGGCGGGAACCCCAGTCTTCCACCTCACCGTTTTGCAGACGGCGCTCTGCCAGATTGCGCCAGCCATCCGGGAGGCCGGACAGGGCCGCGAAAGCGGCCAGGGCCGGGCGATTGAGCTTGTCCTTGTAGAATAAATCGTTGACCCGCGTCAGGGGCCAGTCCGGCGCGGGACGTTCCTCAAGTGAAGCATGGTCGTGCGCTTTGATCTGGCCCGGTTCTATCACGCGGAAATACCAACCGGAGCGGCCGGTTGCCTGCACCCGACGCGCCATGTCGGGCACCGCAAAGCGGATATTCAGCTTCCAGCAGGGCTGCCTGCCTTGGGAGACTTCCAGCAGTGCTTGTCCAACTCGCCACCGATCTCCCAGACATAGGTCGGCCTCGGTCGCGCCGTCGACCACCAGGTTTTCTCCGAAGCCGCCGGTTCGGAATTGATCCGCGGCATCCGGAAGGTCCCGCACCCATTGGGGATAGTGCGCCGCGCTATAGGCATGGATTGCCTTGTCGGCGCCGCCGTGGTGGCGAAGATCCGCCTGTTCGTCACCCACCAGACCCAGTGCGGTTGCCAGAAGCGGAACCGTGACCGGGTGTTTGTCAATCGCCGACCGTGCTGTTCCCGGTCCAAAGGGCTTCGCTCGACCTATTCTGACTTCAGCGATCGCAAACTGTCTTATCTGACTGGGCAATTCCGTCTCTCCGGTCAATCTGACAGTCGGTTTTGCAGAAACGGGGATTTGAGTTCTTTGCGTGGAGACAAAGACCCCGCTCTCAACTGCCGCATTGTAGCTGCTGATCCGTGGAAGGGAAACCAAAGCATATGATATCGGCAAATGGAAAGAAATCGGTCGTGGACGCATCTTCGGGCGAGCGCTGCCCTGACTGGGATCCCCGCAGCGCTGAGGTCCAGATCGACCAGATCCGTGCGTATGATCACATGCGCGAAACCTGTCCGGTCGCCTACAGCGACTATCTTGGTTGGTCCCTTTTCCGCCATGCCGATATTCTGCAGGTGCTCACCGATCACGAAACGTTCAGCAATGTCGTTTCACGGCACCCATCGGTGCCCAACGGCATGGATCCTCCGCAACATACATTCTACCGACGGATGATCGATCCCTATTTCACCCGGGAACGGGTCGAAACCTTCGAGCCCGAATGTCGACGGGTCGCCGGCGATCTTCTCGAGGCGCTCGGGACTGCCCCCTCCTTCGAAGCGATGACCTGTCTCGCCGAGCCGTATGCCGTCGGAATCCAGTGCGGTTTTCTCGGCTGGCCCGCGTCGCTGCATGAGCCATTGCTTCAATGGGTGCGCCAGAATCGCCAAGCCACGCTTGCGCGCGATACCGATGCCATGGCAGCCATCGCCCTCGAATTCGACGGGCATATCCGCTCCCAGCTCAAATGGCGAGAAGAGGCCGGCGACGCCGCGCCGGACGACATCACCACCAGCCTCGTCCGCCAGACGGTAGACGGCAAGCGGCTCGATCACGGCGAAATCGTCAGCATCCTGCGCAACTGGACGGTGGGGGAACTGGGTACGATTGCGGCCTGCGTCGGCATCATCGTGCATTTTCTTGCCGAAAACCCCGAGATCCAGACCGGGCTGCGCCTCGACCGATCGGGCCTTTCACCGGCAATCGAGGAAATCCTGCGCCTGCACGGGCCGTTGGTTTCGAATCGGCGAACGGCACTGCGGCCCGTGATGATCGGTGGGCGTCGGATCGAAGCCGGGGAACGGATAACGGTGATCTGGACTTCGGCCAATCGCGACGCCCGGGCCTTCGAGGCTGCTGACCGGTATTGCCCCATGCGCGACCAGGGGCCAAACCTGCTTTACGGCGCGGGCATCCACATTTGTCCGGGTGCTGCCCTGGCGAGAATGCAGTTGAGAGTGATGATCGATGAACTGCTGAGCGCGATTAGGCCGTTTTCGCTCCTGACGGGCACGGAGCCATTGCGTGCGGTCTATCCCGCAAGCGGCTTCGCCTCGGTCTCCCTGCAGATCGACCGATAAGGGTATGTGGGGAAGGGCAGATTGGAATCGTCGGAGGGGGAGCCATGACGCCGAGCGCACGTCGGGTTCTCGGAAGTGCTGGCCCCGAACCTCGGCACCGCTGATCCGAAACGGGGACGCGAGACGGCAACCCGATTGCTCTCGCGTCCCGCAGGGTTCTGTTACCGCTCGATGCCGTTATGCACGCCGGCTTCGGTGAATGTTGCCATGCCGAGGTGGCATCTCAGCGCCGCTCTTGCCAAGAGAGTGGCCAAGACTGCCCCGGTTCCTTCGCCCAATCGCAAATCAAGATCGAGAAGCGGCCGAAATCCGAGATGGGCGAGAAGCCGCCGATGCCCGGGCTCCATCGAACTGTGACCGACCATGCAGTGCGCCAGGCTTCCTGGTCCGCTGCAGTGAAGCGCGAGGGCGGCTGCCGAGCAGATGAAACCATCGAGCATGACGGGTATGGCAAGCAGGCGCGCCGCGACAATCGATCCGGCCATCGCGGCGATTTCGCGTCCGCCCAGGATGCGCAAGGCGTCCAGCCCGTCGCTTATGGCGTTTCCATGCAGTCTAACGGCCTTAGAGACGACTTCGACCTTGCGCTCTACAGTTCCGATCGAGATCCCGGATCCTCGTCCGCACCAGTTCGCCGGGTCGCCGCCCAGAAGGGCGAAGCATATGGCCGAGGCAGCAGTCGTGTTGCCGATGCCCATCTCGCCGGGGCAAAGCACGCTGGCGCCCGGTCGAACCGCATGCATCCCGGACTGGAATGCATCGAGGAACTCGCCCTCGGTCATGGCAGGGGCATTTAGGAAGTTGTTGACGGGGCGAGCCAGATCGAGCGGCACGACGGTCACCTTGGCGCCCAGCTCGGAACTCAACTGGTTGATAGCCGCTCCGCCGCGCTCGAAGTTCTGGACCATCTGCTCGGTGACTATCGCAGGATAGGCCGACACACCGGTTTCTGCCACGCCGTGATTGCCCGCGAAAACACACACTTGCGGATCATCCATGACAGGGGGGTAGCGACCCTGCCAGCAGGCCAGCCACGCGACGACCTCTTCGAGCCTGCCGAGACTTCCCGGCGGCTTGGTCAATATCTCCTCTCGCGCCGCGGCCGCGCCAGCTGCGTGTTCGTTTCCGGGCGGCAGGTCCTGCAGTATTCGGCGCAGGGCTGAGAGGTCTTTTATGGGTGCAAGAATTTGTTGCCTTGTCGAAAGGCTGCTTAGGTCAGACATACGGGTCCTCCACGTGACACCGAAGCTCGCATGAGCAATCGCCCCGCCCTTTGCCATCGGGCGGTTTCAGGATGTGGCAACGCGTCTTCTGACTTCCAGCTTGACCGGGTGCAGGCACCTTCCCATCCGGCAAGCGGACAGTGGCGGCCAATGCCTCCTGACACACGTATCTGGTTACAGCGGCGGGACCGTCCCGGAATTTCACCGGGTTCCGTTTGTTGCCTCGTGACGCTAACGGCGAGCCCGGCGTCGAGCAATGGTCCACTCGGTCTCCGCAGGCGCTCAAAGATGTCGTCAACAATTAGATTTCCATCTGCTTGCGTTTGCGCAAACAGCAAGGAGCGCCGAACAGGCGCGCAGTCGATTCAGCTCGACGGGGGGTAGCCAGAGGTAACGCAGGCGCCAGGCGTGTCTCGCTCAGCGCCAATCACGACAGGCAGCCGCCGATGTCTATGGCATCGATCCGATTCACTTGGCCGTAGTCCTGTGCCTTAACCTGACGCTCGGACTGGTAACCACGCCGGTCGGCACCGGATTGTTCACCGCCTCGCTGCTGACGGGGTTTCGTGCCGAATGCATCGCCTTCATTCTGATGCCGTTCCGGGCCAAGCTGGCCGTCAAACCAGTTCTGGCGACGCTTCAGGAGGTCGGTACGCTCCTGCTCCAGTGCATGTGCGGCTGTTTTGGATGTTGAACCGCGCTTTCGAAGCCAGACGTCGAGTGCGCTATGGCCAACGGATACCGCTCCCTTCTCGCGCAATCGCAGGATCATCTCGTTCAGCGTGATGTCCTTTGCCTCTTCATTCATGTCGATCATGAAGCTCGCATGGGCATCGAGGCGCGAGCCTCCGCGTCGCCCCTGTTTTGCGGCCGTTAGCCAACCAGCCCGTGTACTGGCAATTCAGGCGATGGCCGTTGAAATATCAAACCCAAATCAACAGTCGTCAGCAGAACGTGTCGCCAACAGCCCTCGTCAACGACTTCAATATGGAAAACCGGGCTCCGTGCCAGGTTCTCCGCATCTGATTGGACATCAGGGTGCCGTGTCGACCACGGCGACCTGTCAGGCGTTTTTCTGCCGCGACATCGTCAGTGCCAGGTCCTCGATCATGTCTTCCTGGCCACCGACCATGCCGCGACGTCCGAGTTCAAGGAGCAGATCACGGGCCGGCACGCCGTAGCGTTTCTCGGCGCGTTCGGCAAACAGCAGGAACGAGGAATAGACGCCGGCATAGCCGAGCACCAGCGATCCGCGATCGACGCGGATCGGCCGGTCCATCATCGGAACGACAAGATCCTCCGCGACGTCCATGATCTTGAACAGATCGACGCCCGTCTGAGCCCCCATGCGCTCGAACACGGCGACCAGCAGTTCGGTCGCGGCATTGCCGGCACCGGCGCCGAGTCCGGCGATCGCCCCGTCGATACGGTTTGCACCGGCGGCAACCGCGGCGACCGAATTGGCGATGCCCATGCCGAGATTGTGGTGACCGTGGAAGCCGAGCTCGGTCTCAGGCTTAAGCGCGGCGCGGATCGCGGAGATGCGGGCCGTCACGTCGTCCGGCAGCATATGCCCGGCGGAATCGGTGCAATAGACGCAGTTGGCGCCGTAGCTTTCCATCAGCAGGGCCTGCTCGACGAGTTTATCCGGGCTGGCGCGGTGCGACATCATTAGGAAGCCGACGGTGTCGAGACCGGTCTTGGCGGCATAGGTGATGTGCTGTTCGGCGCAATCGGCCTCGGTGCAGTGGGTCGCGACGCGCACGCCGGAAATGCCGCAGTCGATGGCTTCCTTCAGCATGTCCACGGTGCCGATGCCCGGCAGGAGGAGGGCGGAGACCTTCGCCTGCTTCAGGTTCGGCACGACGGCGCGCAGATAGTCTGCGTCCGTGTGAGCGGCGAAGCCATAGTTGACCGAGGCGCCGCCGAGGCCGTCGCCATGGGTGACCTCGATCCACGGCATGCCCGCCTCGTCGGCGGCAGAGGCGATCGCCACCATCTGGTCGGTCGAGATCTTGTGGCGCTTGGCGTGCATCCCGTCGCGCAGGCTCATTTCGTGAAGGGTGATCTTGCGACCTTCAATAGTCATGATTTTTCTCCTCAGCCGCGCGCCGGCAGGGTGACGACGCCATTGGCCGCCTCCTGCGCGAATAGTTCGGCGGTACGCAGCGCGGCCGCCGTCATGATGTCGAGATTGCCGGCATATTTCGGCAGGAAGTCGCCGAGGCCCTCGACCTCCAGGTAGATCGAAACGCGCTTGCCGTCGAAGACCGGGCCGTTCACCAGCTTGTAGCCGGGCACGTATTTCTGCACCTCGGCCACCATGGCCTTGACGCTTTCGGTGATCGCCGCCTGGTCCGGTTCGCCTTCGGTCAGCACATGCACCGTGTCGCGCATCAGAAGCGGAGGTTCGGCGGGATTGACGATGATGATCGCCTTGCCGCGCTTGGCACCGCCCACCTTCTCGATGGCCGAGGCGGTCGTGCGGGTGAATTCGTCGATGTTCTTGCGCGTACCTGGGCCGACCGAACGCGACGATACCGCCGCGACGATCTCGCCATATTCGACCGGTTGCACGCGCGACACTGCCGCCACCATCGGAATGGTGGCCTGGCCGCCGCAGGTGACCATGTTCACGTTCATCTCGAGTTTCTTGGCGTGATCCGCGAGATTGACCGGCGGAATGCAGAACGGACCGATGGCGGCCGGGGTGAGATCGACCATGATGACGCCGAGTTCGTTGAGCTTGCGGGAGTTTTCCGCATGCGCATAGGCCGAGGTGGCGTCGAAGGCGACGCGGATGTCATCGGCGATGATCTGATCGAGCACCCCGTCAACGCCGGTCGCACAGGTCTTGACGCCCATGTCGGCGGCGCGCTTCAGGCCCTCCGAGGTCGGATCGATGCCCACCATCCAGACCGGTTCCACCCATTCGGAACGCTTCATTTTCATCAGGAGATCGGTGCCGATATTGCCGGGCCCGATTATGACCGCCCTGAGTTTCCTGCTCATTTTGGGTATCCTTTACATTACATGCCGAAGAAGGCGGGCAGCGCCAGAGAAACCGCTGGCACATAGGTTATGACCATCAGCACGGCGATCATGACGAGCATGGGCGTGATCGCACCCTTGACGACCGTCTCCAGTGACAGGCCCGAGACGCGCGAGGCGACGAATAGGTTGACGCCGACCGGCGGGGTGATCATGCCGATGGCCAGGTTGACGATCATCACGATACCGAAGTGCTCGGCGCTGACGCCAAGCGCAGTCACCAGGGGCAGAAGGATCGGCGTCAGGATGATGATCGCCGCGATCGTTTCCATGAAGGTGCCGACGATCAAAAGGATCAGATTGATGGCGAGAAGCAGCAACCATGCCTGGTCGACGGCCGAGGTGATGAAATCGGCGAGCATGACCGGCACACCCTCGATCGCCAGCGCCCGACCGAAGATGGTCGCGGTGCCGACGATCAGCATGATGGTCGCCGAGGTGAGGGCCGAGCCGGCGAAGATCTTGCAGAGATCCTTGAGCTTCAGTTCGCGATAGACGAATGTGCCGACCAGCAGGCCGTAGATCACGCCCACGGCGGCCGCCTCGGTCGGGGTGAAGACCCCGCCATAAATGCCGCCGAGAATGATGACGGGAACCATTAGCGCCCATTTGGCCTCGTTGAGAACCGCCAGCATCTCGCGGCCCGTCGGGCGATAGTCGCCCGGCTTCTGGCCGTCCTTCCTGGACTGTAGCCAGGCATAGGCGATCAGCGCGAAACCGATCAGCAGGCCCGGTAGAACGCCGCCCATGAACATCTTTGAAACCGAGACATTCGCGGAGGTGGCATAGATGACCATCGGGATCGACGGCGGGATGATGACGCCGAGCGACCCGGAGCAAGCGACCAGGCCGGACGAGAAGCTCGGCCTGTAGCCGTCTCTGGCCATGGCCGGCAGCAGAATGGCGCCGACGGCGGCCACGGTCGCCGGTCCAGAGCCGGAGATGGCGGCGAAGAAGATGCAGGTGACGACGGCGATGATCGCCATGCCGCCGGTATAGCGACCGAAGAACATGCGGCCGACATTGATCAGGCGCTGCGACAGGCCGCCCTGGCCCATCAGGTCGCCGGCGAGAATGAAGAAGGGAACCGCCATCAGCGGGAAGCTGTCGATCGAGGTCACCAGGCCCTGCGGCACATAGGAGCCGGACACCTTGCCGGAGACGATCAGCGCAACGGTCGAGGCGATGCCGAGCGAAATCGCGATCGGGACGGAGAGCAGTAGCAGGAGGGCGAGAAGTCCGAAGAGGATCAGCGAAATCATCGGGCGGCTCCTTGCCTGCCGGCGCGCAGGTCAAGCACAACGGCCTGGATGAGACGCAGCACCACCAGCAGGAAGCCGGTGAACGGGGCGAGATAGATGATGCCCATCGGCACGCCGAGCGAGGCGGATTTCTGCCCGAAGCGGAAGGTCTTCTCGACCATGAACCAGCCCTGGTACATGACGAAGACCGCAAAGGCGCCGAAGATGACATGGGTCAGGATGCGGATATAGGTCTGGCCCCTTGCCGACAGGAGGTCCGTGCCCATGGTCACGCGGATATGCGCGTCCTTGCGCACCGCATAGGCGATGCCGACATAGGTTGCCCAGATGAAGAAATAGCGCGCCAGTTCCTCCGACCAGGACAGCGATGCCCCCATCACGTAGCGCATGAAGATCTGCACGCCGATCAGGACCGTCATCATGGCCATCAGGGCCACGACGATTGTCTCCTCGAAATGCTCATCGATAAGCTTGAGCATGAACTCCTCCCGCGCAAATCCGAGTGCACCCGCTCGCGCCAGTTCAGTGAAAGACGGCAAAAGGCCCGGCGGCGGTTGCGCCGGGCCTTAAGGACGTGATGCTTACTTGGCGGCTGCCAGCAGGCGGTCGACGAGATCGGTGCCGGCCTTCTGCTTGACCAGATCGACAATCGGAACGACCTTGTCGGAGAAGGCCTTGAGCTCTTCCGGGGTGAGCGTGGTGAAGGTCACGTCGGTCATGGCCGCTTCGGCCTTGTCGTCGGCCTCCTTGGCCAGACCGCGCTGATAGTCGGTGGCCGCCTTGACGGCTTCGTCGAAGACCGCACGGTCTTCGGCGCTCAGGCTCGCCAATTTGTCCGGATTGGCCAGCAGCGGCCAAGGCGAATAGATGTGGTTGGTCTTCGAGATGAACTTCTGCACCTCGTTGAACTTCATGTCATAGAACAGGTTGATCGGGCCTTCCTGCGCATCGAAGGTGCCTTGCTGCAGCGCGGTGAACAGCTCGTTGAAGGCGAGCGGCGCCGGGTTGGCGCCTTCGGCGCGCCAGGCCGCGATGTGCACCTCATTTTCCATGGTGCGCATCTTCAGGCCGGCGAGATCGTCCGGCGAACGGATTTCCTTCTTGTTGTTGGTCAGCTGACGGAAACCGTTTTCCCAGTAAGCCAGACCGACCATGCCCTTGTCGTTCAGCGAGGCGAGAATCTCCTTGCCGACGTCACCGTCAAGCACGGCATAGGCCTGCGGACGATCCTTGAACAGGAACGGGACGTCGAAGGCGAAGAATTGCGGCGCGAAGGATGCGACCGGGGCCGACGATACGAAGGTCAGATCGACATTGCCGAACTGGATGTTCTCGACCAGTTCGCGCTCGCCGCCAAGCTGCGAGTTCGGGAAGATCTCGAGGCCGATGCGGCCGCCGGACTTCTCGCGCAGTTCCTTGTCGAGGAATTCGAAGGCCTTGTGGCCGGTCGACGACGGCGTCGAGGAATGGGCGGCGCGGAAGGTGATTTCCGGCTCGGCCGACACCGTCGTGCTGAAGAGTGCGGCCGATGCGAATGCGGCAACGAAACCTGCGCGCAGCGTGTGCGCGGCTTTTGTAAGCGACATGTCTGTCCTCCCTGTGATGCGGAAACCGCTCCCGGTTTTCCGCTCTGGCTCTGGCCGGGCTTTGTGATGGACCCGAGCGCAAGGCGGGTGCCTCCGCTCCTCCCCCAGCGGGGCTGAAATAACCAGAGGAGCAATTCTTTGTCAAATAGTAAAATCAGTTTGCAATATGTGCAAGTTTTAGCCAGAAGCGGGACATTGGTTAGGCTGGGAGGAACCCATGACACTGGAACAATCGACGGCAGGCCTCGTCACGGCGCTGGGCCGTGCGGTGGGCGCGAACAACCTGAAGCTTGGCAAGGACATCCCGGATACGGCCCTTCGCGACTGGAGCGACGAGCGCGGCGGAACGCCGCTCGCCCTGGTGATGCCGCGTGATACCGATGCCGTGGCTGCGGTCATGCGGCTCTGCCACGACTATGACACCCCCGTCGTCCCGCAGGGCGGGCGCTCCGGCCTGGCCGGTGGCGCGGTGCCTTCGGAAGGGTCTGTGCTCTTGTCGCTTGCCGGTCTGGATCGCATAGAGGAAATCGACGCCGCATCCGGCCTGATGGTCGTCGGTGCCGGCTGCATCCTGCAGCGCATCCAGGAGGGGGCCCTAGACGCCGGTTTGTCCTTTCCGCTCGATCTCGGGGCACGCGGATCCTGCCAGATCGGCGGCAACATCGCCACCAATGCCGGGGGCAACCGGGTCATTCGCTATGGCATGACGCGCGATCTGGTGCTGGGGCTGGAGGTCGTGCTTGCCGACGGCACCATCCTGCCGATGATGAACCGCATGCCCAAGAACAATGCGGCACTCGATCTGAAGCATCTCTTCATCGGCTCGGAAGGCACGCTCGGCGTGATCACGCGCGCGGTCCTCAAGCTGCATCCGGGCGTCGGCGGCGCCAATGCCGCGCTGGTCGCGGTCTCCGGTTTCGACGCGGCGGCGGGACTGCTGCGCCACGCACAGCGCGCGCTGTCCGGCCGGGTGACCGCCTTCGAGCTGATGTGGAACGACTATTATCGCGCCGTGCTCGAAGAAACGGGACAGCGGGCGCCGGTCGCACCCGATCATCCCCTCTATGCGCTGATCGAGATGCAAGGCGCCGATGCCGATGCCGAACGACCGGGTTTCGAGGCGATGTTGGAAACGGCCTTCGAGGAGGGCCTGGTGGTCGATGCGGCGGTCGCGCAGTCGCAGCGGGAGGTCGAGGCATTCTGGTCGTTGCGCGACGGGGTGGCCGAGATCCTTTCAAGGCGGGCGCCGACGATCAATTTCGACGTCTCCGTTCCGCTCGCCCGCATCGGCGCCTGCGTCGACGAAATCCGCGCCGCCCTGGAAGCGGCCTTTCCGGCGCTGCAAGTGATCTTCTTCGGCCATGCCGGCGACAGCAATATCCATCTTGTCGCCGGGCCGATCACCGATATCGATCCGACCGGCCATGGCATCGAGAAGACGGTCTACGAGATCATCCGGGCCTATGGTGGGTCCGTCTCGGCCGAGCATGGCATCGGATTGCACAAGAAACCCTGGCTCGCCTACAGCCGCTCGGAAAGCGAATTGGCCATGCTGCGCCATTTGAAGAAGAGCCTCGACCCGAAAGGCATCCTCAACCCGGGCAAGGTTCTGTGAACTGCACCCCGGCAATCGAGAACCGGAGAAAAGGAAGCGCGGCTCAGCGCGGCCGCGCGCCGAGATCCGTGGAGATCGCCTGTGCCACGCGCTGCACTTCCGGCACCAGATCGCGCATTCTGTCCGGCGACATGTATTCGAGTGTCGAGGAGACCGAGATCGCGGCGATGATCCGCCCCGTGGCGTCACGGATCGGGGCTGCGACGCAGCGAATCGACGGCTCGTCTTCGCCCAGGTCGTAGGAATAGCCGCCGGTGCGGTATGCCTCCATCAGCTTCAGCCAGTCCGCTTCGGTCGTGCCGCCGGGCAGCAGGTGGTGGTCTCGCTGATAGAGTCGCGACAACGTCGCCTCTGTTTCGTCGAGCATCAGCGCCTTGCCCACGCCGGTGGAGACGACCGGCTTGCGTCCGCCGATCCGCGAACTGATCTCGACCGGGCGGGCGCCGCGCAACTTGTCGAGATAGGCGACCTCCCAGCCGTCGAGTTGCGCCAGATGCACCGTGTCGCGCGTCTCGCGTGACAGGTTTTCGAGCCAGGGACGTGCGACGCGCACCAGATCGGTCTGGGAATAGGCGGCAAAGCCGAGCTCGATCAGACGCGGTCCTAAGCAAAACTCGCGCGGGTTCTCGGCCTTGAGATAGCGTCGCTCCAGCAGTACCGACACGATCCGATGCACCGTGCTGTAGGTAAGCCCGGTCATGGCCGCGATCTCGGCGATGGAGCGCGCGCGATCGGCCACGGCGTCGATGATCTCGAGCCCTCGCACCAATGTCTGGCTGCGCGGTGCACGCTCTTTTTCGTCCTCGCCCGCCTCGGCAGCCATGATGACCCTCTCTGAAAATTGCGCCCCTTTCTAACCGCCTCTTGGCAGACATGAAAGAGCCGTCCATCAGGGACTTGGATGCCAGTATAGGGATGTTCCACTCCACCGCCGTGTCGGGCAACAATCTGGTGAAATCCAGTTATGCAGCTGACAGGTGCTGCTTTCGCTGTTCCTACTTCAAGGGACGTCTGGATCAAGCACTCAGCCTAGCCATTCGTTTGGGGCATATTGGGTTTGTTGCATGGCCCGTGCAGCACTAGTCCTGCCTGGAAATGAACTTGTTGAAACGGCAAGTCTTTCCGCGGATGTTTCGTCTTGTTAGAGAAAGGAGAGCTTCGATTTTTCGAAGATCGCGAAGGATTCGTCCCACCCAATCTCGCTCAAGCCTTCTTCCGGCTCGCCCGAAGTCGACGCGGAGAATCCCGTTGCCACCGCCGGCAACATCAACCTTGGCATCGCTCATTCGAATACCTCCTTGGTGATATCGTCTGTGGCTTGCCGACGGCTCAGGGGCGGACATTCGGGCTTGAGCCGGATCCGCCCCGGTGACGAAAGCGCTGCGGGAAGTCACCGCTTGCAGGCGAAGCTTTACTCCGGCGTCTTGACCGGCCGGCTTTGGCTCGTGACTGGCCGACCCCCGGTCTTGATTGCGTCTGTCAGGGTCTTTTTGCGGGGGTCCTGCAGATTCTCGCCGACTGCATCGCGGTCGATATCGGGATCATCCTTTGCCGGAAGATAACCTCGCGGCCTATTCTCCTTGGGACCTTCCCAACGCGGGGACTGGCTGGTCGTGCCAGGGATGCCGTCACGCGGTTCGTTGATGGCCATTTCACTTCTCCTTGATGTTAACGCTTCTCTTTCGCCCTGCGGGCTTCGGCCAGGGTATTGACCCTTCCGTCGATCACCCCCCGATCACAGGCCCCCGTTTGATCCGCGTCTCCTTCGAGAATGACGGTGTAGAGCTTTTCATTCAGGAAGGCGGAGCTTCGAGTGGTGGAAATCCCCTCGGCTGGCTTCGCCGCAAGATCCGGGAAATCCCCTTCCGCCTCGGCTGCCACAAGTCGGGCATCGCCGGGGGAAACGGCCCTCACGACAACCTCGCCCTGCATCAGACTGTTCTGCCAGTTCGGATCATCCCGAGGAGCACTGGGTACCAAGCGATAGATATGGAGTGCTTCTCTCATCACGTTAGCTCCTCGGTCTGTCTGATAGTTAAACCGAATGGCCAACAGCTTGTTCCGTGCCGGTGGCCAATTGCGAGGAATTGCTGACGACGTTGGATCGGGGACGATACTCAAGCTGCCTCTGCGAGAAAGGACGGATGATGTCCTCAGTCGCCGCGCGGTCCGATCGCGCAAATGCCAGGCTGGGACTCCTCGCGCATCGCGGAACAATCGGGGCTGCCGCCGGTTTTTCGGCAAGCCTTTTGAAAGCCGCTCGGCTCGGAGTTTCTCAAGCGAGGAAATGGGCCACAGGCCCACACGTCTGACGCAAAGGAGTTGGGCAGATGATGAACGGCGATACGGGAAAATGGCGGCATCTGTGCATCGACATGCAGCGCATGTTTGCCGAAGATACCCCCTGGCACGTTCCCTGGCTCGAGCCTGTATCGGCGAACATATTCGCGGCGGCCGAGCGTCTCGCCGATCACACAATATTCACGCGGTTCTTGCCACCGCGAAAGGCTGGCGACATGCCCGGTCGATGGCGAGACTACTTGTAGCGGCTTGCCAACATAAGCGCCTCTGCTCGCAAACATCGGCATTTTCTGCTCGAATTATCTGACAATGGAGCGGGCGTCGTGCTCACGCTCTTTGCCAATGTGCTCGCAAACATCCGGGTCTGCTTGCAAACATCCGCCACGTGCTCAGATTAATTGCCAGCGACGGCATGGTCAAACCGGGACGCCTGCCTGTCGTAGTTGCTCGGTCAGCTGACGGGAATATTCGGGATCAAGGGTGCCCGCCAGGAAGGCGCGGATATACGGACATGCGCTGTGGCTTTCCCTCCTTGGCGCTTCGGGTGCAGGAGGTTCTGCAGCATGATCCGTTGTCAGGGCATCTCTTCGTCTTCAGGGGCCGCAGATCGGATATTTTGAAGATCATCTGGCATGATGGTCTGGGCGCCTGCCTTTTTACCCGGCGGCTGGAGAAGGGCCGGTTTATCTGGCCGAATATGGGATAGCATCCGTCAAGGTGGTGTAGAATTGGGACCGGGCCGTCATGATCAGGCGGCTCTGGGTGAAATTTCTCCATCGCAGCTACGCGAGGAGGTAGAGCTGAGTTTAAGTGCTGTCATTGAAGTTTCACGAGCCTGATAAACGGACGTCATATGTCGCCCATAGTGATGCAAATATTCAATCGATGCACCACTAACGATCAGGATTATTGTGATGCTGGCTCTGAACGGAGTTGCCGTGACCTATGCCAACGGCACCCAAGCTTTGAAGACAACGACATTGACGTTCAACCAGGGTCAGTTCGTCGTGCTCCTCGGTAGATCCGGCGCAGGCAAATCTACCCTCATCCGGACACTCAACGGCTTGGTTGCGCCGACGTCTGGTTCGATCACTTCTAACGATATTGGTGCTCTGGATGCGGAAACTAAGCTTCGCATTCACCGAAGGCGAACTGGGATGATATTCCAGCAGCACCAACTCATAGGGCGCTTGAGCGCGCTCGACAACGTCATGACGGGCCGCCTGGGCTACCACTCTGGCTGGCGTACGTTGTTCCCTATGCCGCGTTCGGATCGAAGGCTGGGGTTGGAATGCCTTGAACGCGTAGGCCTTCTTGATAAGGCTCTCGTCAGGGCGGATCAACTATCCGGCGGTCAGCAGCAACGGGTGGGCATTGCGCGCGCGCTGGTCCAGAAGCCCCAACTGGTCCTTGCAGATGAGCCCGTTGCAAGTCTGGACCCTGAAACGGCTGTCGAGGTCCTGTCGCAGCTTCGCGAAATATGCACAGCCGACGGCATCACTGCTGTGATCAGCCTTCATCAGATCGATCTAGCTCGCCGGTTCGGCGACCGGGTCATTGCTATGCGCGACGGGGAAGTGGTTGCGGACGCCGCTGTCGACGAACTGACCGATCAAATGTGTGCGTCGATCTACCGCAGCGCCCCAAGAAATCCGACCACAACACAAGATTTGTCCAACTACGAGTATGATCAACCTTTAGCTGCCATGGAGGCCGCATTATGAAGAAGCTTCTGTCCCTCGCATTCCTCGCCGTTCTTGGCTGGAGTTCGTTGGCGCATGCTGGCTCAAATCCAGAGACATTGCGCGTCGCGTTGCTACCGGACGAGAACGCCGCCACTGTCATCAAAAACAATCGTCCTCTCGAGGAGTATCTTGAGAAGACACTCGGTCGGGAGATTGAACTGATCGTAACGACCGACTACTCGTCAATGATCGAAGCGATGCGTTTCGGCCGGCTTGAGTTGGCTTATTTCGGGCCGCTCTCTTACACGCTCGCGAAAACCAAGGCTGATATCGAGCCTTTCGCAGCACTTATGAAGGATGGCGAAACTACCTATCGCGCTGTAGTTGTCGCCAATGCAGAGGCTGGCATCGAAAGCCTTGAAGATGCAAAAGGGAAAAAGGTCGCGTTTGGGGACGTGGCTTCCACCTCAAGCCACCTTATCCCGAAATCTATGCTGCTTAAGGCCGGAGTTGAGGCTGGAAAAGACTATAGCGAGAACTTCGTAGGGTCGCATGATGCCGTGGCTATTGCAGTGCAGAATGGCAATGCTCAGATTGGCGGACTTTCGTTGCCCATCTACAATTCAATGGTCGCTCGTGGCACCATTGATCCTAAGAAAGTTATCGCCCTCGCCGAGTCCGATCC
The DNA here is from genome assembly GCF_900492205.1 of Ciceribacter sp. T2.26MG-112.2. Taxonomy (GTDB): domain Bacteria; phylum Pseudomonadota; class Alphaproteobacteria; order Rhizobiales; family Rhizobiaceae; genus Allorhizobium; species Allorhizobium naphthalenivorans_A. Next base: position 88,857 of record NZ_UEYQ01000007.1, on the reverse strand, counting down.
GTTCCCGCAGTACCCCTGGACCATGCGGTCGGATCTTGACACTTCGTTGAAAGAGGCGATCACCAAAGCCTTCATCGACCTTAAAGACGAAAAGGTATTGGCATCCTTCAAAGCCGATGGGTTCGCTCCGATCGATGACAAAGCCTACGACGTCGTCCGTGAGCTCGGTAAAGTGCTGAACTTGGACCTGAGTCAGTAAGGCGCGTTCGAGACAGTTTCTCACCTTTCGACGCAGGCGCTGGCCTGCGTCCTTTCTTCCAGGATATGTGATGACACAGCCGTCGGCCGACTACGACTCTATCCTTCAACATCAAAACAAAGCTTGGACCAGAGCTGGCGTGATCGCGTTGGCAATTGCGTGTGTGATCATTGTTAGCAGTTATCACTCCGGTCTTCTTGATCTGGAGCGTCTGGGATCTGGGTTTCCTGCGCTCTGGCAGCTCGGTACGGAAATGTTTCCCCCGGATTTCAACCGAGGCTTGGAGTGGATCAGCCCTCTCATCGACACTCTGGCGATGAGTATAGCTGGGACTGCGATCGCGGTACTGATATCACTTCCAGTTGGCTTTTTCGCCTCAGGGAAAACAGCACCCAACGCTGTCATCTATATGATCTCGCGTGGATTGTTGAATGGTCTACGGTCGATCCCGGAGCTGATTATGGGCATCGTCTTCGTGGCGGCAGTGGGATTTGGAGCGCTCCCAGGCGTGCTGGCTCTTGGTCTTCACTCGGTTGGCATGGTGGGCAAGTTCTTTGCGGAGGCGATCGAGCATTGCGATAATGCGCCTATAGAAGCCGCACGCGCAGCTGGTGCGTCGCCGTTCCAGATCGTGACGCGGGCGATCTTGCCACAAGTTCTACCGCAATTGGCCGATGTGACCATCTATCGGTGGGAGTACAACTTCCGCGCCTCGACAATCCTGGGCACTGTGGGAGCTGGTGGTATCGGTTTCGAGTTGATGACATCCCTCCGGATCATGAATTATCAGGAGGTTCTTGCGATCATGCTCGTTGTCCTTCTGATGGTCACCATCGTTGACCAGGTCGGCGCTCTCCTCCGCCGCCAGCTGCAATAGAAGGATAAATTAAATGCTCCCAAAGGTAGTAATCACCCATCGCGTCCACGAGGAGATTATCTCAAAGCTATCTCCCCACGCTCGTTTAGTTTGCAACGATACTGATGATACATGGCCCCGCGAGAAACTGCTCGCAGAATTGAGCGACGCCAAGGCGATGATGGCGTTCATGCCGGACATGATCGACGCGTCTGTACTCGCGCACGCTCCCGATCTTCAACTTGTGGCATGTGCGCTGAAAGGCTTCGATAACTTCGACATCGAAGCCTGCACGCAGCGTGGAGTCCACGTCACGATAGTGTCCGATCTTCTCACTGACCCGACAGCCGAACTTACAATCGGTCTGATGATTGCTCTTGGGCGGCACATTCTGCCAGGCGACAAGAGCGTCAGGAGGGATTACAAAGGTTGGCGCCCTCGGTTTTACGGCCTTGGGCTGCAGGGCACAGCAATCGGCATTTTAGGGATGGGAGCGATCGGAAAAGCTATAGCACAGCGCCTAAGTACCTTCGGCGCCATTGTGTCGTACTGGGATCGTCAATCCCTGGACAAAGCCGATGAGATCAGACTGAACGTAAAGCCTCTTGAATTTGACCAGTTGATCTCGTCGTCTACCTTTCTTGTGTGTGCACTCCCGCTTTCGGCCGAAACGAAGCATCTCCTCGGCGCTGAACAACTCGCCAAAATGCCCAAAGGAGCACTTCTTATTAATCCTGCACGCGGAAGCGTGGTTGATGAAGAGGCTGTTGTCGCTGCATTGCAGGCGGGGCGCTTGGGAGGCTACGCCGCTGATGTTTATGAGATGGAGGACTGGGCCAGACCCGACCGGCCTGACAAGGTCCACGGGGGTCTCCTCAATCGCGAACATGATTCGATCTTGACACCCCACATAGGCTCAGCAGTGGCGAAGTCGCGTTTGGCTATCGAGCACGAGGCTGCTGACAACATTATAGATTTTGTCCAAGGCCGAAGACCTCGTGCGGCAATTAACGAGGTTCAACTAATTCCTTGATTAGAGAAAGTAATGTTTAGCCTTTCGCATGTCGCAGCATTCATAGAGGTAATCGAAACTGGCAGCTTTCACGAGGCGTCGCGACGGCTTCAGATATCCCAACCGACTGTCTCACATAATGTGAAACGATTGGAGGATATACTAGGGGTGCGGCTGGTCGAGAGGAGGAAGGACAAGTGTGTGCCGACTCGGCAAGGGCTCGTATTCTTGCCATTCGCACGCAGCCTTTTGACCGTCACGAAGAGATCTCTGGACCGCCTGCACAGCGGCCGGATTACGTTGGGTGCCAGTACTAACATCGGTACCTATATTTTGCCAGTCCACTTGAAGCGTTTACAGGATGCTCAAGGCCGGCCACCTGAGGTGGCCGTTGCCTCAAATCCTGAAATCATCGAAAAGCTCTTGAGGAAGGAGATTGATCTAGCCTTTACCGAATGGTGGGACGATCGAAAAGGATATCAAGCCCGCCTTTGGCGGAAGGAAAAGCTGGTAATAATCGTATCCCCACAGCATAATTGGAGGACGCGAAAAACAATTGAAGCGGCAGAGTTATTTCAAGAGTCCCTCATTGGCGGAGAACGTGGAACCGGTACCGGATCCGTGCTCCGCGAGGCCTTCGGCCAAGCGGCAGAGCAATTCCCAATCTCATTCAATGTCGGGAGCACTGAGGCTGTGAAGCATGCAGTTCGAGCTGGTCTCGGCATTTCGATCGTGATGAGGGGCACTGTCCTCGATGAGCTCGCGTCGGGTAGGCTTTATGAGGTTTCTGTTGAGAATGTGGTTCTCGAAAAGTCTGTGTGGGCTGTACATCCCGTACATATGGAGGATGGTTCACCGGAAGCAATCGCGCTTAAGGTTATACTCGATGCGAGCGCCCCTCTGGGTGACCTAGAGCACGTCCACATTACTCGGGGTCATATCCGCAAGATTTGAAGTAGTTGGCGCATTCCTGCGGCTCGAACATGGTAACGGCCTGGCCGACCGCATCCTTTGGTATCGCCGCCTCAATTCCCGGAGTATCCCATACAAGGGGGACAAGATCGGGGACCGCCCGATTTTCGATGCGTAAGGTTCCCTGCTCCATGTCGCGAATATTCGGCCGTCAGACACATAGTTGGTTTCCATGGATCGTTTGTCATAAACGAGGGTTTTTGAGCATGCCATAGCGCATGCCGTCACGCCCCTTGAATGGCGCGATGGAATCTTCTCAAAACTGTTATAGAAACGGTTGTCGCAAAATGCTATGTGTCCAACGACTTTCAAGAACATTTGGATGGCTATGCGGGTCGGGTACGCCAGGGTCAGCACGATCGATCAAAATCCGGAGCTTCAGCTTGAGGCGCTGAGACGCGCCGGTTGCGAGAAGGTGTTTACCGAGCGCGGGTCAGGCGCTCGCGATGACCGCCCGGAATTGGGCCGAATTCTCTCCGACGTGCTTCGCACTGGTGACACGCTCGTTGTCTGGAAACTCGATCGGTTGGCGCGATCGCTAAAGAAGCTCATCGCGACGGCGGAAGAGTTGGAGCGCGCGAAGATCGGGCTCGTGTCCTTGACCGAGAGCATTGATACGACGACGCCGGGCGGCATGCTGACCTTCCATGTCTTCGGTGCGATCGCCCAGTTCGAACGTGCTCTGATCCGCGAACGCACGACGGCTGGACTGGTCGAGGCGCGGCAACGTGGCCGCAAGGGTGGCCGCCCGCCCGCGATGCGCCCGGGCGATATTGCCGCGGCGCGCGCCCTGATGAAGGAAGGCAGCATACCGGTACGCAATATTGCGCAGCGCATGGGGGTTTCTGTTGCAACCCTCTATCGTCATATCGGCAAGAAGGGTGGCTCTCCCAAAACAGTGGAATCCGAGGACGTCCATGGCTGAGCGGAGAAAGCGGCCGCCCGGAGAGGCTCTTGTCGATCTTCGACGCCGATTGTCGCTGCTTTCTCCCCGTGATCCAGGCCGTACCGAGATTGTTGCTCGTGCCGCCGATGCCTACGGCATCTCGATCTGGACCCTGTATCGGGCGCTGCGGGAGTTGAACCGCCCGAAATCCGTACGGCGCGCCGATCACGGAACCTCCCGGATCGCCCCGCAGCCGGAGATGGAAACCTATGCCGAAATCATCGCGGCCCTGAAGATCAGAACGGCGAACCGGAAGGGGCGGCATATCTCCACGGCGCGCGCCATCAAGCTGCTTGAGGAAGACGGCGTGGTGACGCCCGATGGCCTGGTCCGTGCACCGCCCGGCATCTTGAAACGCGCAACGGTCGATCGGCTGCTGCGTGTTTCCGGCCTGGATTATGCGCGCGTCACCCGCCCGGTGGCTGCCGTCCGATTCCAGGCGCGGCGTTCCAACGAACTCTGGCACTTCGACATGAGCCCGTCCGACCTGAAGCAGGTGGAAGCGCCGCTTTGGGTCGAGGAAGGGCGCGGCCGGCCGACGCTGATGCTGTTCTCCGTGGTCGATGATCGCTCCGGCGCGAGCTATCAGGAATACCGCTCCGTCTACGGCGAGGACGCGGAGTCCGCCTTGCGCTTTCTCTACAATGCCTTCGCCGCCAAGCCTGAACCGGAACTGCCGCTTCAGGGGATTCCAACGACCATCCATATGGATAACGGGCCGGTGAGCCGCTCGCGCGTTTTCCAGTCCGTCATGGGTAGCCTTGGTGTCCGGGTTCTCACGCATATGCCCCCGTCGGACAGCGAGCGGCGCACGCCGGCGCGAGCGAAAGGCAAGGTCGAGCGGCCGTTTCGCACGATCAAGGAAGTGCACGAGACCCTCTATCATTTCCACAAGCCGAAGGACGAAGAGGAAGCCAACCTTTGGCTCAGGCGCGCCTTGGTCACCTACAATAACGGCGACCATCGCACAGAGTCTCATGCACGCATCGAGGATTGGCTGCGGCATCTTCCTCCTGACGGGGTGCGGGCGATGTGCTCCTGGGAGCGGTTCTGCGCCTTTGCGCGCGAACCGGAACGACGGACGGTTGCTGGAGACGCGACCGTATCGGTCGAAGGCGCATCCTATGAGGTCGAGCCCGAACTTGCCGGCGAAACGGTGACCTTGCTCTGGGGCCTGTTCGATCAGGAACTGTTCGTCGAGCATGAGGGCAAGCGCTTCGGTCCATTCCAACCTTCGCGCGGGGCGGTTCCCCTCTTTCGCTATCGCAAATACCAGAAGAGCAAGCTCGAAGAGCGGCTCGACAAGGTGGTGCGCCTGGCAGACCAACTTGGGCTCCCCCGCGCCGCGGTCACCGGCGGGGATCGTCCATTGCCTTCGCTGCCCCCGACCACGGCTGGGCTGAGTGTACGGCGGACACCGTTTCCGGAACCCGCAATAGAGACCGCTTATCCAAATGGCCTCGCAGCCCGTGGGGCCATCGCCGACCAGCTCGGCCGGCCGATCGGCGCGATGAATGCCGGTGACCGCGCCTTCATCAATGAACTGCTTGGAGAAACACTCGACAAAAAGATGATCGCGGCCCGTATCCGCGAACGCTTCCAGGCGCGAAGAAAGGAAGAATGATGCTCGCTGACGTTCAATCCAGTTACGGCCTCGACCGGCCTTTCCAAGGGGCCGGCAACTTTGAGACCGAGCATCAGCGCACGATCATCCGCGAGGTGTGTGCGGCCGTCCAGACCGGTCGGCTTGTCGTGGTCTCCGGCCTGGTCGGTTCGGGGAAAACCCACCTTTTGCGCCGCATCGAGGCCGAACTCACCAAAGCCGGCAAGGTCGCACTCGCCAAATCGCTGGCGGTCGACAAGCGGCGCACTTCGCTGCCATCGCTCATTGAAGCCCTGTTCTACGACTTGTCTCCCGGCGATCGTGCGCAGGTCAAGATCCCCAAGCAGGCCGAGCGCCGGGAGCGCGACCTGCGCGACATCATGAAAAAAGGCAAACGGCCGATCGTCCTCGTGGTCGACGAGGCCCATGACCTGCACCACAAGACCTTAACCGGCCTGAAGCGACTGATGGAGGTGGTCGCCGACGCCGGCGTGCTCCTTTCCGTACTTCTTGTCGGGCATCCCCGGTTGCGCAATGATCTGCGCCGGCCGCAAATGGAGGAGATTGGCTACCGCACGACCATTTTTGACTACGAGGGGATCGGCTCCGCGCGCCGCGACTATGTTGCCTGGCTGCTTGGCGCCTGTGCGGCCGAAGGCGTAAAGGTTGGCGAACTCCTCGAGGAAGAAGCCATCGACCTCATCGCCGAACGTTTGCGCACGCCGCTTCAGATCGAGATGCATCTCACCCTCGCATTCGAGCAGGGCTTTCGCCTCGGCGCCAAGCCGGTTACCGCCGAAATCGTCGAGCAGGTCCTGTCCCGCGCCATCGACGATCTCGAACCGACGTTGACCCGAAATGGTTACGATGCGACGGCTCTGGTCACGCACCTCAATGCTCGGCCGTCGGATATCCGCGCCTTCCTGGCGGGCACCCTTGATCCCGAATATTCCCGTCAGCTGACCGAGCAACTACGACAGGCAGGCGTCCCGGTTTGACCATGCCGTCGCTGGCAATTAATCTGAGCACGTGGCGGATGTTTGCAAGCAGACCCGGATGTTTGCGAGCACATTGGCAAAGAGCGTGAGCACGACGCCCGCTCCATTGTCAGATAATTCGAGCAGAAAATGCCGATGTTTGCGAGCAGAGGCGCTTATGTTGGCAAGCCGCTACAACTACTACGAGAAGTGGTGGATGATGACGGGCGAGCACCTCCCCGCTGACATGACCGATCTCGTGCGTCACCTGCGCGATTTCGTTCCGCCGGCCACCGTTTTCGACAAGCGCACCTATTCCCCCTGGATCGACGGGCGCCTCCATGCCCGGCTTCGCCGGGATGGGGTCAACAGCCTTGTGATCAGTGGTGGTGAAAGCGACGTCTGCGTGCTTGCCACTGTCCTTGGAGGGATCGACCTCGGCTACCGGGTCGTTGTTCTCAAGGATGCGGTCTTTAGCGGGCTGGATGAAACCTACGACGCCTCACTGAAATTATTGGGTGGCCGCTTCTCGACGCACGTGGAGCTCTGCGAGACACGCGAGTTTCTCTCATCGGATCGGGCCTCCTACTGACAGGACAGACGGGGTGCGTGAATGTAGGTGCACGTTCGTGTGGTCGCCCGGACTGACGATATCAAAGCTCACCCACAGTGATCTTCCGAGGGTCCAGAACAGGCCGACCCTTCGGGAAGACACTGGTGACCACCGCCACCCTGCGACACGATCGCGATTTCCAGACTGATTGCGGCGGCTACTCAAGGGTCCAGCAGCAGATTGGCTACTTGAGCTTCAATGAGCCGCCATATCTCGGCGTGCGGGCCAAGACACGGCGAGAGTCAGCCGTTTGGCATAGGCGGAAGTCAGACGATTCCGCCGGAGCCGCCCTTGACTGCCGGGCGCTCGGAGGCGACCCGGGCGCGGTAGCCGCTGGCGCGATAGGTGGCGACCGGATCGATCGCCCCGCCGGCGCGACGGCGGGCTTCCGCCAAGATCGGCTCGACATCGGTGCGGTAGGCGCGTTTGAGCGTTTCCGTCGCCATCAGAGCGTCATTGCTGTCCTGGAAACCTTCAAGGGCTGCACGGTCGACCAGCAGGGCCTGGGCATAGGCGCGGCGGATCTCGTTGGCGCTGGAGATCAGGCTTTCGATCGGGTCGGTGACGTTGTGGCTCTGGTCGATCATATGGGCCGGGTGGAAACCCTTGACGCCGCGATGTTCGGCATCGACCAGTTCGTTGAACACCAGGAACAGGCGATAGGGCTCGATCGACCCGGCGTCGAGGTCGTCGTCGCCATATTTCGAATCGTTGAAATGGAAGCCGCCGAGCTTGCCGAACTGGATCAGGCGGGCGACGATCATCTCGATATTGGTGTTGGGCGCATGGTGGCCGAGGTCGACCAGGCAGAAGGCCTTGTCACCGAGCGTCTGGGCGATCAGCAGGTTGGAGCCCCAGTCCTGGACGACGGTCGAATAGAAGGCCGGCTCGTACATCTTGTGTTCGGAGAAGATCCGCCAGTCGTCGGGCAGCGCCTTGTAGATGTCGGCCATGGCGGCGAGATAGCGCTCGAACTGCCGGGTGAAGTTTGATTGGCCGGGAAAGTTGGAGCCGTCTCCGACCCATACGGTCAGCGCCTTCGAGCCGATCGCATTGCCAAGCTCGATGCATTCGATGTTGTGTTCGACGGCCTGGGCGCGGGTCGCCGCGTCTACGTGGCTGAGCGACCCAAACTTGTAGGAATGGGCCTGGTCGGGTCCATCCGAAAACGTGTTGGAGTTCATGGCGTCGAAGCCCAAGCCCAGCGCCTCGCCCTTCGCCTTCAGCTCCTTCGGATCGGCCTTGTCCCATGGGATATGCAGTGACACCGTCGGCGTGGCGCGCGTCAGTTCGTTGATGACCGAGCAGTCTTCCAGCTTGTCGAAGATATGGCGCGGCTCGCCGAGGCCGGGAAAGCGGGCAAAGCGAGTGCCGCCGGTGCCGACACCCCAGGAGGGAACGGCGACCAAGAATTCGGCGACCTTGATGGTGACCGTCTCGATGTCGACGTTGCCGCGAGCGAGCTTTTCGCCGAGCGCCGCATAGTCGGATTTAAGCGCGGTGGCGCGCTTGTCGTTCTCGGCGCCAATCAGGTCCGACGAAATCTGGCTATCCGTCATGTTATCTCTCCTCCCCGCGAACGATTGTCGTCCGTCCGCGTTCTACGTCAATTCGATCATTGCAAAATGGGACATTCATGGACGTCGTACGCATACTGCTCGCCATCCTCCTGCCGCCGGTCGGTGTCTTCCTACAGGTCGGCATCGGCCTGCATTTCTGGCTCAACATACTGCTGACCCTGTGTGGCTATGTTCCGGGGATCATTCACGCCATATGGGTGATCCTGCGGAGATAGCGGCCACCGCCACGGCATTGGCGCCGTGGCGGGCTTGGGAGGCTTGATCAGCGCGTGAAGCTCTGGGCGTTGCCGGCATCGACATTGATGATGTTGCCGGTCGACTTGGCGGAGAGGTCGGAGGCGAGGAAGTAGATCGCTTCGGCAATATCCTCGGGGAAGACGTTGAGCTTCAGCATCGAGCGCTTGCGGTAATGCTCCTCCAGATCGGTGACCTCGATCTTGGAGGACGCCGCACGCTGTTCGCGCCATTCGCCGTTCCAGATCTTCGAACCGCGCAGCACTGCATCCGGATTGACCGTGTTAACGCGGATGCCGGCGTCCGCGCCTTCCAGCGCCAGGCAGCGGGCGAGGTGAATTTCGGCGGCCTTGGCGGTGCAGTAGGCCGACGCGTTGGGCGAGGAGGCAAGGCCATTCTTTGAGGCGACGAAGACGATATTGCCGCCGATCGCCTGGCGGCGGAACAGGCGGAAGGCCTCCCGCGAGACGAGGAAGTAGCCGGTCGCCAGGATGTCGATATTCTTGTTCCACATTTGAAGCGTCGTGTCCTCGACCGGGGCCGATGAGGCGATGCCGGCATTGGAGACGAGAATGTCGACGCCGCCGAATTCGATGCAGGCCTCGGCGAAGGTGGAGGCGACGGCTTCTTCCTTGGTCACGTCGAGCGTGACGGACCGGACGTTGTCGCCGCCGTAACGCCTGGAGAAGTCGGCCATGGTGTCCGCGAGCGCATTGGCGTCGATGTCGGCCAGTACTACACAGGCGCCTTCCGCCATCAGGCGCTCGGCCGTGGCGCGGCCGATGCCGCCGGCGCCGCCTGTGACGAAAGCGACGCGGCCGGCCAGCGACTTCGGCTTGGGCATGCGCTGGAGTTTCGCTTCCTCAAGCAGCCAGTATTCGATGTCGAAGGCCTCCTGTTCGGGCAGGCCCTGATATTCGGATACCGTCGAGGCGCCCCTCATCACGTTGATGGCGTTGACGTAGAACTCGCCGGCAATGCGGGCGGTCGCCTTGTCCTTGGCAAAGGACAGCATGCCGACGCCCGGGACCAGAAAGATGACCGGATTGGGGTCGCGCATCTTCGGCGAATTGTCGTGCTTGCAGCTCTCGTAATAGCGCGTGTAGTCGGCGCGGTAGTCTTCCAGTGCCTTGTCCAGGCCGGCGATCACCGCATCGGCGTCGGGCTTGGCCGGGTCGAAATCGACGATCAGTGGGCGGATCTTGGTGCGCAGGAAGTGGTCGGGGCAGGAGGTGCCGAGGCTTCCCAACGCCTGAAGATCCCTGGAATTGACGAATTCGAGCACGGCGGCCTGGTCGTCGAAATGACCGAGCTTGCGCTCCGCCTTGCCGATGCAGCCACGGATTTCCGGCATCAACTTCGCGGCGATCGCGCGGCGTTCGGCTTCCGGCAGGCTCATGGCGACGGCGCCGCCGAAGATGGTCTTGCCTTCGGTTTCCTTGGCGAACCACTCGATCGCCTTGTTGATGATCTCGAGCGTCAGCAGGTAGCAGTCCTTGGCGTCGTTCGCCCAGGTGAACAGGCCGTGGCTTTCGAGAACGACGCCCTGGGCAGTCGGGTTGGCCTTGACGAAGGCTTCGAGGTCGAGGCCGAGCTGGAAGCCCGGACGGCGCCAGGGAAGCCAGCCGATGTCGGCGCCGAAGATCTTCTGCGTCAGTTCCTTCGAGTTCTTCGAAGCGGCGATCGCGATGATCGCGTCGGGATGCATGTGGTCGACATGGGTGAAGGGCACGAAACCGTGCAGGGGGGTGTCGATGGAGGCGGCACGCGGGTTCAGGTTGAATGTGCAGTGCGGCAGGAAGCTGACCATGCGGTCCTCGTCCTCGACGCCCTTGTAGAGCGTCTTCAGCGCTTCGAGCTTGTCCATATAGAGGGTGGAGAAACCGTCGAGCTTGATCGTGCCGATGTCGCCGCCGGAACCCTTGACCCACATGACGCGAACCTTCTCGCCGGTCAGCGGATCGGTTTCCATGACCTTTGCCGATGTGTTGCCGCCGCCGTAATTGGTGATGCGCTTGTCGGCGCCCAACAGATTGGACCGGTAGAGCAGCTTGCCGGGCTCGTCGAGCTTTGCAGCGTAAGCGTCGTCCCAACGGTTTTCGAGAAGGCGGGTTTGGCCCGTCATTGCTTCCTCCCTGTGCATGTCGATTCATGGGCAGCGCGCAAAGACGGCCCATCTCCTTCTGGTCGACGGTATCGCGCATCCTTGCGACGATTGTCAATCAATTTCGATCAGAAACATTCATGATGCGACGCAACATTATCTTTTTTGATCGTTTGTGATTGACAGCATAAAAGCAATTCGGATAAATCACGCTCAGGAGGAGCCCATGCACGAACGCGAACGTCATCGCATCATATTAAGCGCGATCCAGGAAAAGCCGGTCATCACCGTGCAGGATATCGCCGAGTTGACCGAGGCTTCAGAGGCTACGATCCGCCGGGATATCGCGTCGCTTCACGTGCAGGGCAAACTCCGTCGGGTTCGTGGCGGGGCCGAGGCGGTCCATCCGCCGCAGCTCGGAAACCTCGCGGCGCGACCGTTTCGCGTTTCGGAATCGGTCAATATCGACAAGAAGCGCGCAATTTCGCGCGCAGCCGTGGATCTCTGCGAGGAAGGCGATTCGATCATCATCAATGGGGGCACGACGACCTTCCAGATGGTGCATTTCATGTCCGCGCGCCGCCTGCAGGTCATGACCAATTCCTTCGCCATCGCCGAGCACCTGGTGAAGCATTCCAAGTGCACCGTTTCGGTGCCGGGCGGGGCGATTTATCGCGACCAGAGCCTGATCCTCTCGCCCTTCGACAATGACGCGATCCGCAATTTCTATGCGCGGCGCATCTTCATCGGGGCGCAGGGCATCAACGCGCATGGCGTGATGGAGTCGGACGCGCTGGTTATCCAGAGCGAGCAAAAGCTGGTGCGCCAGGCGGACGAGCTGATCGTCATGGTCGATTCCAGCAAGTTCGCCAAGCGCTCCAGCCTGATCCTGTGTTCGCTCGACAACGTCTCGACGATCATCACCGACGACAAAATTCCCGACGAGGCGGCCGCTATGGTCACCGACGCCGGCATCAAGCTCATTACGGTCAAGCCGATGGCTTCGGCCGAGAAGGAGGATACCACGTCGGTCGCATGATGTGATCCGGCCGCGTGGGGGAGTTCAAAGCAGTCTATCAACCTGGGAGGAAGACCAAATGAAACTGTCCAAGACACTGCTCGCCGGTGTTGCCCTTGCCGCCATGGCAATGGCATCCGGTGCCAACGCGGCCGACATGAAGATCGCACTCGTGGTCAAGTCGCTCGGCAACGGCTTCTTCGAGGCCGCCAACAAGGGTGCCGAGGAAGCCGCCAAGGAACTGGGCGGCGTCGAGATCATCTATACGGGCCCGACGACGACCACGGCCGAAGGCCAGATCGAAGTCATCAATTCCCTGATCGCGCAGGGCGTCGATGCCATCGCGATCTCGGCCAACGATCCGGACGCCGTCGTGCCGGCGCTCAAGAAAGCCGCCCAGCGCGGCATCAAGGTCATTTCGTGGGATTCGGGCGTAGCCGCCGAAGGCCGCATCATGCACCTCAACCCGTCGTCCAACGAACTGATCGGCAAGATGTGCCTGCAACTCGCCGCCAACCATCTCGAAGGCGGCAAGGGCGACTTCGCCATTCTCTCGGCCACCACGACCTCGACCAACCAGAACATCTGGATCGAGGAAATGAAGAAGCAGCTCAAGGACTTCCCGGGCCTCAACCTGACCACGACCGTCTACGGCGACGACCTGGCCGACAAGAGCTATCGCGAAGCCAACGGCCTTCTGTCATCCTCGCCGAACGTCAAGGTCATCGTTGCTCCGACCACGGTCGGTGTGCTGGCCGCCTCGCAGGCCGTCAAGGATGCCGGCAAGATCGGCGAAGTCTTCGTGACCGGCCTTGGCCTCCCGTCCGAAATGGCCGGCGCCATCAAGTCGGGTGCGACCAAGGAATTCGCCATCTGGAACCCGATCGACCTCGGCTATTCGGCCACCCAGATCGCCTATCGCCTGGTCAAGGGCGACACCGACGGCGCGCCGGGCTCGGAAATCGAAGCCGGCCGCATGGGCAAGATCAAGGTCGGCGATAACGGCGAAGCGGCCATGGCCGACCCCTTCGTCTACAATTCGTCGAACATCGACGAGTTCTCGAAGATCTTCTGATCTCGCATCCGAGCTTGGGGACCTGGTGCCCCTCACCCTAGCCCTCTCCCCCGCATGCGGGGAGAGGGGACGTGCCCCAATGATAGGATGACGCCGCCTGGTTTCTTCCTTCTCCCCGCCTGCGGGGAGAAGGTGCAGGCAGGCGGATGAGGGGCTCATAGGAACCGAAAAGACAATGACCGTTCAAGCCAGACCTCTCGATACCGCGCCGCTCGCCGCCGACACGCCGATCCTCGAAATGCGCGGCATTTCCCAGATCTTTCCGGGGGTGAAGGCGCTCGATGGCGTGAACATCGCGCTCTATCCGGGCAAGGTGACGGCGCTGATCGGCGAGAACGGTGCCGGCAAGTCGACGCTCGTCAAGATCCTGACCGGCATCTACCGTCCGAACGAGGGCGAGATCCTGATCGACGGCCAGCCGATCGCCTTTGCCAATGCGCAAGGCGCGATCGACGCGGGCGTCACCGCGATCCACCAGGAGACCGTACTGTTCGACGAGCTGACGGTCGGCGAGAACATCTTTCTCGGCCATGCGCCGCGCACGCGGTTCGGCCTGATCGACTGGAAAACCATCAACCAGCGTGCGCGCCAGCTGCTAGCCGAACTGGAAAGCAGCATCGACCCGACCATCCGGCTAAAAGACCTGTCGATCGCCCAGCGCCATCTGGTCGCCATCGCCCGGGCGCTGTCGGTCGAGGCCCGGATCGTCATCATGGACGAGCCGACCGCCGCGCTGTCCCGCAAGGAAATCGATGACCTGTTCCGCATTGTCGAAGGACTGAAAAAGCAGGGCAAGGCGATCCTGTTCATCAGCCACAAGTTCGACGAGGTCTATGAAATCGCCGAAAACTACGCCGTGTTCCGCGACGGCAAGATGGTCGGCTCTGGCGTCCTGAAAACCACCCCACAGGACGAGATCGTCCGGCTGATGGTCGGCCGCGACGTGCATGACGTCTTCCCCAAGGTGCCGGCCCGGATCGGCGGCACGGTGCTTTCGGTCGAGAGCTATTGCCACGACACCGAATTCCGCGACATTTCCTTCGATCTCAAAAAGGGCGAGATCCTCGGCGTCTACGGCCTGATCGGTGCCGGGCGCTCCGAACTCTGCCAGTCGCTGTTCGGCATCACCGCGCCGGCATCCGGCCGGCTGTCGCTAGACGGCCGCGAGATATCGATCCGCACGCCCGCCAACGCCATCGCTGCGGGCATCGTCTACGTGCCGGAAGAGCGCGGGCGTCATGGCCTGGCGCTCGAAATGCCAATCTACCAGAACATGTCGCTGCCATCGCTGGCGCGCATGTCCGTGCGCGGGTTCCTCAAGGCCGTGAACGAATTCGCGCTTGCCCGCAAATATGCCGAGCGGCTCGACCTGCGCGCGGCCGCACTCTCGGTGCCCGTCGGCACGCTGTCGGGCGGCAACCAGCAGAAGGTCGTCATCGGCAAGTGGCTCGCCACCCAGCCTAAGGTCATCATTCTCGACGAGCCGACCAAGGGCATCGACATTGGCTCCAAGGCGGCCGTGCACGGCTTCATCTCCGAACTTGCGGGCGAGGGGCTGTCGATCATCATGATCTCGTCGGAACTGCCGGAAATCCTTGGTATGTCCGACCGCGTGCTGGTGATGCACGAGGGGTTGATGGCCGGGCTCTATGACCGCGACGGACTGACCGCCGAGACGCTGGTGCGCGCCGCCACCGGCAACCGCTAAGGACATTCGACATGCAACGGCTTCTCAAGAACCGCGAAATCCTGCTGGGGCTGATCATTGTCGTGATGATCGCCGGCTTCTCGACGCGGGCGTCGAATTTCGCGACGCCCGGCAATCTGGCGACGATCTTCAACGACACCTCGATCCTGATCATCCTGGCGCTCGGCCAGATGACCGTCATCCTGACCAAGTCGATCGATCTTTCGGTCGCCGCCAACCTTGCCTTTACCGGCATGGCGGTTGCCATGCTGGATGCCGCCTATCCCGGCCTGCCGCTGGCGCTGCTGATCGTGATTGCGATCGGCATCGGCGCGGTACTCGGCGCGATCAATGGCTTTCTCGTCTGGCTCTTGCAGATCCCGCCGATCGTAGTCACGCTCGGCACGCTCACCATCTATCGCGGCATGGCCTTCGTGCTCTCGGGCGGCAGCTGGGTCAATGCGCACCAGATGACGCCGGACTTCCTCGGCCTGCCGCGCATCAGCGTCATGGGCTTGCCGGTCCTGTCCTGGGCGGCGATCGCCATCGTCTTCCTCATCTGGTTCGTGCTCACCCGCACGCCGTTCGGCCGCTCGACCTATGCGGCGGGCGGCAATCCGACGGCAGCGGTCTATGCCGGCATCGATGTCGGCCGCGCCCGTTTCCTCGCCTTCGTGCTGTCGGGCGCGCTCGCCGGTCTGTCGGGCTATCTCTGGGTGTCGCGCTATGCGGTTGCCTATGTCGATATCGCCGCCGGCTTCGAACTCGACAGCGTGGCTGCCAATGTCATCGGTGGCGTATCGATCGCCGGCGGCATCGGCTCGGTGACCGGCACCGTGCTCGGCGCGCTGTTCCTTGGCGTGATCAAGAACGCCTTGCCGGTCATCGGCATCTCGCCCTTTGCCCAGATGGCGATCTCCGGCGTCGTCATCGTGCTCGCCGTCGTCTTCAACGCCCGGGCCGAAGCCAAGAAGGGCCGCATTATTCTGCGCGACCGTGCGGCCAAGGAAAGCCAGGAGGTGACCGCATGAGCGCCGCGACTTCGCAAACCACGACCACCCGGCGGCAGATCCCGGATCGGCTCGGCACGCCGTTCAAGCGGCTGCTGGCCAGCTGGGAAGTGCTTCTGTTCGGCGTGGCGGTGGTGATCTTCATCGCCAATTCGCTGGCCTCGCCCTATTTCCTCGACGCGTGGAACCTGTCGGACGCCACCTTCAACTTCACCGAAAAGGCGATGATCGCCTTTGCCATGGCGCTCCTGATCATTGCCGGCGAGATCGATCTCTCGGTCGCCGCGATCATCGCGCTCGCCTCCACCGCCATGGGCTATGCCGCGCAAATGGGCATCGGCGCGCCGGGGCTGGTGGCGATCGGCATCGGCACCGGTCTCGCCTGCGGCGCCTTCAACGGCATCCTGGTGGCTGGGCTGAAGCTTCCGTCGATCGTCGTGACCATCGGCACGATGAGCCTGTTCCGTGGCATTTCCTATATCGTGCTCGGCGATCAGGCCTATGGCAAATACCCGGCCGATTTCGCCTTCTTCGGCCAGGGCTATGTCTTCTGGGTGTTCTCCTTAGAGTTCGTGTTGTTCCTATTCATGGCCGGGCTGTTCGCCGTGCTGCTGCATGCGACGAATTTCGGCCGGCAGGTCTATGTGATCGGCAACAATCCGCTGGCCGCGCGCTTTTCCGGCATTCCGGTCGAGCGGGTGAAGTTCATCCTCTTCCTGCTCACCGGCCTGATGAGCGGCATTGCCGCCGTCTGCCTCACTTCGCGCCTCGGCTCGACCCGGCCGTCGATCGCGCAAGGGTGGGAGCTGGAAGTCGTGACCATGGTGGTCCTCGGTGGCGTATCGATCCTCGGCGGCGCCGGCACGATCGCCGGCGTGGTGATCGCTGCCTTCGTCATGGGCCTCGTGACCTTCGGCCTTGGCCTCCTCAATGTACCCGGTATCGTCATGTCGATCTTCATCGGCCTCCTTCTGATCGTCACCATCGCTTTGCCGATCCTCGGCCGGCGTATCAGAAATGCAAGGAAGTGAGATGAGCGCGCAGGAGAAATATGCCTTCAAGATGAAGCTCTATCCCGGCATGGAAGCGGAATACAAAAAGCGTCATGAGGAGATCTGGCCAGAGTTGGTCGACCTGCTGCACCGGGCGGGCGTCAGCGACTATACGATTCATCTCGACCGCGAGACCAACGTCTTGTTCGGCGTTCTCACGCGCCCGAAGGACCACACAATGGCAAGCCTGCCGGAACACCCGGTGATGAAGCGCTGGTGGGCGCACATGGCCGACATCATGGAAAGCAATCCGGATAATTCCCCGGTCGCCAAGGATCTCGTTACGGTGTTCCACCTGCCATGAGCGCGTCCAACTATGCCCGCGTGGCCGTGATCGACATCGGCAAGACCAATGCGAAGGTCGTCATTGTCGATGCGCGATCCGGTGCCGAGATCGGGCTCACCAAGATATCCAATAAGGTCCTCACGCAGGCACCCTATCCGCATTTTGACACGGATCTTCTCTGGTCTTTCATTCTGGAAGCCTTGAAGGATTTTGCCAAAGAGCCCGGTTTCGACGCGCTGTCCATCACCACGCATGGTGCAAGTGCGGCTTTGCTCGATGCCGACGGCGCCCTGGCTTTGCCGGTGCTCGACTACGAGTACCTTTATCCAGATGAGGTGAACCGCGCCTATGACGCGATCCGGCCCGATTTCACCGAGACGTTTTCGCCCCGCCTGACGGGTGGCCTCAACCTCGGGGCGCAACTGCATTACCAGAGCGCGTGCTTCCCGCGGCAATTCGCGCGTGTGGCAACAATCATCACCTACCCTCAGTATTGGGCCTATCGGTTGACGGGAATAGCCGCGAACGAGCGTACCTCGCTCGGATGTCACACCGATCTCTGGCTGCCATTCCAAGGGCAATATTCTCCGCTGGTCGATGCCCTGGGGGTTCGACACAGGCTGGCACCGCTACGGTCTGCCTTCGATATATTGGGTCACATTCAGCCTGCCATTGCCGAGCAAATCGGTTTGCAGGGGCCGATCCCGGTCTATTGCGGCATTCATGATTCCAATGCGTCGCTGCTGCCGCACCTGCTTGGTTTCGGCGCGCCCTGTACTGTCGTTTCGACCGGCACATGGGTCGTCTGTTTCGCGGTGGGTGGTACGACCACCAAGCTCGACAAAGGGCGCGACACACTCGTCAACGTCGATGCTTACGGAAAGGCGGTCCCATCGGCTCGCTACATGGGCGGCCGGGAATGGGAAATCATCACCCAGGACACGCCAAGTGTCGGCCGTGACGCGGAGATGGCTGCGGTCAACCATGTCATCGAACGGCAAGAAATGCTCCTGCCGAGCTTCGTATCCGGCACCGGCCCTTATCCCAGCGCGGAAGGCCGCTGGCATTCAGAGCCCTTGGCGGCTGAAGAGCGTCGGGCTGCGGCAGGTCTATACCAGGCCCTGATGACGGCGACTTGTCTTGAAATGATTGGTTCGCGAGGTCCGATTGTCGTCGAGGGGCCTTTTGCGATCAACGAAGTATTCCTGACGGCATTGCACACACTGGCGAAAAGGCCGATCCATGCCTCGCTGGCCGATACGGGAACGGCGTTGGGGGCGAGCCTCCTGGCCGGGACCCGGCCGGCGGTACATCTGCGTCGTGTTTCGGATAAGATTGCGGGTCTGAAGGATTATGCCGAAACGTGGCGTGATGCTGCCAGGTCTTGACGGGAAGCCGGATTGACCATGCGATGTCGATTTGCTCCCCCCGGCTCCCAGCCGGCAGACAGGCTGTTGTCCTTCGGGCTGACGCTGCAGGGCGGCGGTGAGTGAAAGGCTGTGCCGCAGGGCCGTGCGCTTCGGCGGCCATTGGCGGTGAGCGCCCAGATACCGGGTCTCGCTGTCGGCGCCGGATAGCCCCCGTCGATCACTCCACCTGGAGCGGCCACCCAGCATCCTGCATCAGGTGATCCCCATGGGAGACGCTTGAGTATATGCTCCGCCTGACTGTCAACCGAAGCGAGTCGAGCCGTCGCCAGATAGACGAGGTGCCATGCTGAATGATCGCATACGCGAACTCCTGATCGATCAGGCCAGGACGGGGAGACCGATAACCTATAAGGAACTTGCAAGTCGTCTCGGTCTGGTTCCGCCACAGACGATCCATCGAGTGACGCAGGCGCTTGAAACCCTCATGGCGAAGGATGTTGCGGCCGCCCGACCCTTGCTGGCCACACTGTGCGTAAGCAGGTTGAACACGAATATGCCCGCGAGGGGTTTTTTCGAATTGGCCGAGACGCTGGGCGTCTTTTCGGGTGATCCTGAAGGTCCGCAGGCTCGGGCCTTTTATGATCAGGAACTGCAACGGGTATTCACCTTTTACGGCCGATCAGGCGCCAGCGCGGGTGGTGGCACCTTCGCCGTTGATGATGGTTGAATTGGCCGCACATCCGGGTCGGAACATGTACTTAGCCAAACGCACCAAGCTGTTCAGAAAAACGGTCACATCCTCTCCTGGAGATCAGGCCTGGAGACCTTGCGGAAATCCGCCCAAGTGGCCGCAGGTCCGGGCGGCGATCTTGCGTCCCTCTTCCAGGCAAGTGCTCAAATCCAGGCCGGTGAGATAAGCGGAGAGAAAGCCGGCGATGAAACTGTCGCCGGCACCGGTTGTGTCCACGATCTCGATGGGCTCGATCCCTACAGTCACTCGGGAGTTGCCGTTCATGGCCGAGGCGCCCTTTGCGCCGCGGGTGACGACGCCGAGCCGCGCGCCCTCGGCGATCAGGCGGGCCAACATGGTCTCGGCTCTCGCATCATCCTCGCCCGCCGAGCCGAAGGCGACGGCAAGCCCCGCGACACCGAGATTGGCCGGATCGGTATTGACCGTGACGTCCTGGGAGACGCTCACCCCAGCGGCCGCCAGTTCTTTCCGCAATGCCCCGCCGTCGTCAATCCAGCCGAGATGGACATGATCCATGCCCTTCAAGACGGCCAGCTCCTCGGGAGTGGGCCAGTAGCCGGCGCAGACGCCGAAATCCTCGAACGCAAAGACGCGTTCGCCAGAGGGCAGAATGTCGATGTCGGTGAAGGCTGTATGTCCGGGTTTCTGCTGGACGTTTTCAATGCGTACACCGTTTGCAGCCAGTCCATCGATCGTTCGTTGGCCGTTGGCATCTTTTCCGACGGCGCCGAAATAGTGGGATTCGTGGCCCAGAAGCGCGAGCTGGACGGCGACGTTGACCGCATTGCCGCCGACCAGCGACATGCCGGAAGGGCGGAAGCGATCGATGCAGTTGTCGCCGACCGCGGCAAATCTGAGCATGGCCATTCCCCTTCATGCAGCGCGCGGCGGGGTCGCGCAAGAGATGATGTGCGACCCCGCGTCTTCACAGGTCTCAGTAGGCGACGCGCTTGTAATAGCGGCGCGTTGTGAGAGGATGATTGCGCATTACCTCGAGATGGGCGCTGATGCGCTCAAGCACGGTTGCCAGCAGAACAGGGGAAATGAGCGCCCGGACTTCGGCCGAAATGCCCGGGAGATCGAACTCGGCCGTGTCCAGCACCGTCATCTTGTCGGTGTAGCCTGGTGCGAAATTCTCCACCCGTTCGGCGAGCGGGCGCAGCGCGTCCTCGCCCTTGAACAGGATGAGGCTGACATTCTTCTCGATCAGTTCCAACGTCCCATGGAAGAAGTCGGAGGCATGAACGGGGCGGGTGCGAATCCACTGCATCTCCTCCAGGATGCACATTCCGTAATAGAAGGCTTCCGGCCAGACGTTCCCCGCGCCGGTGATGATGTGATAGTCGGCAGCGGCGAGGCGCTTGGCAAAGTCTTCTGCCTTCGGTTCGAAGGCCCGCTTGACCTCGAGCAGCAGTGCGGGAAGACGCTCCAGCTCGGCGGCGATCTCCGCATAGTTGGCGATCTCGCCATGGTGGCGCAGAATGGCAAGCGCGATGAACAGGGACTGCAGATAGAAGGATTCGCAGGAGGTATCGTCTTCGGCAAAGTTGACGAAGGTATGGTCTCCACCCTGGCCGAGCGGCGTCTCGGCATGGCCGACCAGCGTGATCACGCTCGCGCCGATCTCTTTCATCCGTGCGAGCAGTGCCACGCTTTCCTTCGTCGTGCCCGAAAGGGAGGGCATGACCACGATCGACCTCTTCGTCAGGTTGGCCGAGCCGGTGAGGATGAGTTCCGCCGGCATGTCGATGAAGGTGGGGAAGCGTGACCGGCGCTGCAGAAGCTGCGCCGCTGGCTGCATCAGGATCGCCGCGCCGCCCGTTCCGAGGAAGAAGATGTTTTCGGCTCCGGCCGAAAGGCAGTCGCAAATCACGCGGTCGAGACGTTCGCGCAGTGCCACTGCGCCGCCCTGGATCCTCAGGAAACGTTGCTCGTCAAAATTCAGCATGGTCGGTTCTCCAATCCGTGAAGGCAAAAGCTGTCCGGTGCTAGCCAGCAATGTTGTAAGACAACTGACATCTTTGCGAAGTTGCGTCAAGTGAGGTTTCGCGGACTTTGTAAGCGATCCGTGCGGTGTGGTCGCCTATGTAACGCCCTTAGCAGTCGCTTGACCTCCCGTCCTTTGTCAGACAAGAACGGGGCGAGACAGATTGCGAGGCTACCTTGGACGAACCGATCCGTGATTCCCGAACCCTGGTGATCCAGTTGCGCGACCGGATCGCCGAACTCATCCGCCAGGACGGTCTTCGGCCCGGCGACAAGCTGCCGACGGAAGCCCAACTGACCCAGAGGTTCCACATTTCGCGCCCGGCTCTCAGGGAAGCGCTGAAGCTGCTCGAGCAGGACGACATCATCTATGTGGAGCACGGCCGTGGCCGCTTCGTTTCGGCCATGTCGGCAGTCCAGGTGGATCGTCCGATCACCGTCTTCGAAAGCGTCACCGACATGGCCAGGCACTATGGCTACAAGCCGGTGAACAAGGTTCTGTCGATCTGCGAGGAGAACCCGCCCGCGCTGGTGGCGGAAAAGCTCCGGCTGGAGGCCGATGCGCGGGTGATCCGTATCGAGCGGCTGCGGCTGCACGAGGACGAGCCGATCCTCTATTGCATCGACTATGTGCCGCGCGCCATCATCCCGACCAAGCTTTACGACATCGACTGGAGCGGTTCGCTCCTGAACCTTCTCGAGCAATACCGCAATCGCCCGCGCATGTCGGCCGCGACCGTATCCTCCGTCATGCTGCCGGACGAGGCGGTTCACCGGCACGATCTTCGCGATTTCGGGCCGGCCCTGCTGATTGCCGAGACCTGCTTCAACGCGGCCGGCGAGCCGGTGAACTACGCGCTCGACTATCACCGCGGCAGCCATTTCACCTTCAGCCTCGTGCGCAAGTAGCGGTTCAGTGCAGCAGCTGGCTGAGAAAGAGGCTGGCGCGCTCGGTTCGCGGCCGCGCGAAGAACTCGGCGGGCGGTGCCTCCTCGATAATGCTCCCACGATCCATGAAGATCACCCGGTTCGCCACCTCGCGGGCAAAACCCATCTCGTGCGTGACGCAGACCATGGTCATGCCCTCGGTCGCCAGTGACACCATGGTGTCGAGCACTTCCTTGACCATTTCCGGGTCGAGCGCGGATGTCGGCTCATCGAACAGCATGACCTTGGGGTTCATGCACAGGGCCCGCGCGATCGCAACGCGTTGCTGTTGACCGCCCGACAACTGACCCGGATACTTGTCCGCCTGTTCGGGAATCCGCACGCGTTCGAGAAAATGCATGGCGATCCGGCGGGCCTCGGCTTTCGGCATCTTCTTCACCCACATCGGCGCCAGAATGCAGTTCTCGAGGATCGTCAGGTGCGGAAAGAGATTGAACTGCTGGAAAACCATGCCGACGTCGCGGCGGACGAGGTCGGCCTTCTTCTCGTCGCCGTCGAGCTCGACCCCGCCGACGGTGATCCGTCCCTCCTGGTGGGCCTCAAGCCGATTGACGCAGCGGATCAAGGTCGATTTGCCCGAACCGGATGGGCCGCAGATTACCACACGCTCGCCGCGGTCGATGGCCAGATTGATGTCGTTCAAGGCATGAAAGGTGCCGTACCACTTGTGTACGGCTTCAAGCATGATCTCTAGGGGCATTTCCGCCGGTTTGGTCATGGATATCTCCTCAAGCTCATTTGAGAACCAGCCAGCCGGAGACGATGATGACAGCGGCTCCGGCCAGGGTGTGGATTTCGATCGGGGCGGCAAAGAGAAGGGCGCCGTAGAGGCATCCCCAGATGATCTGGCTGTACTGGAAAGGGGCAACCAGCGAGGCTTGCGCGATCCGGAAGGCGCGGATCAACAGAGCGTGGCCGCCGAGAAGCAGCATGCCGCCCGCCGCCATCAGGGCGGCATCTGGCGGTCGCACCGGTGACAGGCCCTGATGGATTAATGTGGCTGTCAGCGCGAGCGGTATCAGGACAACGAACAGCGACGCCATGAGCGCCTCATCGCTCTCCTCGACCCTCGTCTTTCGCAGCAGGATGAGCGACAACGCAAACAGAACAGCCGAACCGAGGGCAGCCGCATGGCCGAGGTTCAGCGGGGCAACTCCCGGCCGAAGGGCGATCGCCACGCCGGCAAACCCGAGGATGACGCCCGCCCACCCAGCCAGCGACAGCCGTTCGCCAAGCAGGAACAGTGACATTACGGCCACCAGGATCGGTGTCAGGAAGGCGAGAAGATAGGCTTCCGACAGCGGCAGGAGCGCGAAGGCGTAGTGAATCAGCAGCGTGTCGCCGGCAAGCAGCAGCGCACGCAGGAAGGCAAGACCCGGCTGGCGGGGGAAAAGCCGACGAATGCCGCCTGTGACAAGGGCGTAGCCGCATAGCAGGACAAAGGCGGCGATGGTCACGAAAAGGGTGACCTGCGGCGCGGGCATGCGTTCGGCGCTCAGCTTGACGAGGGCATCCGTGCCCGAGAACACCGCGAAGGCCGCCAGGATGAGCAGGACGCCGCGCCGGTTGCTCAAGGGAGTGACCGCGTCCCTGCCCGAAGAGGTCTCAGCGGACATTGAAACGTCCGAAGCGTTCCTCGATCCGCGCCTGAAGGAATTCGAGACCGATCGACAGGATCCAGTAGATCATCGAGGCGGTGATCAGCATCTCGATATGGCGAAACTCCGTCTGCCCCTGGGTGCGGGCGAGATACATGATCTCCCAGACGCCGACCACCGAGACGAGCGAGGAATCCTTCAGCATGGCGATGAACTGGTTGCCCGTTGGCGGGATGATGACGCGCATGGCCTGCGGCAGGATCACGAGCCCCATGGTCTGGCTCGGGGTGAGGCCGAGGGCCGTTGCGCCCTCTGTCTGGCCGCGATGGATGCTCTGGATCCCGGCGCGGAAAATCTCCGTCATGTAGGCGCCGTAGCACAAGGACAGGGCAAGGATGCCGGCGGGGATAGCGCTGATCACATAGCCGACCTGGGGCAGACCGAGATAGATGATGTATATCTGCATGAGCAGCGGAAGACCACGGAAGAGCGAGGTATAGAAGGTCGCAAGGCCATAGATCACGCCGTTCCTGGATAGTTTGGCGATGGCGCCGGCGAGCGCGATGGCTGTTGCGATGACGATCGCGATTGCCGAGATGAAGAGCGTCGTCGTCACGCCCTGGCTGATCAGGAAGCCGATCTTCTTGGCGATGAAGGCAAAAGACAGATCGAACGAGTAGAAGAACGCCATCAGCAGCGCGAAGAGCTCCAGCCAGACGGCGATGATCTGGTAGGTTTTCTTCAGAAGGTGCAGGAGCTTCCAATTGATTGCGATGACGATGGCGATCAGCACGGCGGACAGCGCCCGGCCGGCGGCCGGATTTTCGGCGAGAAAATCGGCCATGCCGGGGACGAGCCTGGCCATCCAGGCTGAACTGACCCCCAGGCTGTAGAGCGCGAGCGCCACCAGGGCCAGGATCAGGATGCCGCCGATCCGGCGGGACGCTTCGGGATAGGTGAGTATCAGACGACCGATCATTCTGGCATGTCCTTTCAGGCCGCTCGTTCGCGCCACCAGTCCTGCGCCTGGAGCTTCCAATAGGTGAGTTGTGCGACGGCGAGTCCTGCTGCTCCGCCGGCCCAGGCCAGGCCGAAGGGTGCAAACAGCCGGTAGCGGTCGCTTTCCCCCAGAATCGCCTCGGCAACGATCTTGCCGCCGATGGCCGTGGTGTTGAGGCCGTGGCCGCCAAAGGCCGTGCAGTGCCAGACGCCGGGCTGCATCTCGCCGATCTGGGGCATCAGATGGCGGGCATAGGCCATCAGGCCGGACCAGGCGAGTTCGGTCTTCAACTCCCGCAGTTGCGGATAGGTATTGGTCATTTCCCGGCGCAGTTCTTCCACCATGCCGGCAGTCGAGGCGGCGCGGGTGGTGATACGACCGCCCCAGAGCAGGCGCTTGCCCCCCTCGACGAGGCGGTAATAATCGCCGGCGCGGCGATTGTCGCCGATGCCGTCGCGGGTGTTGATCGCCGAGGCAAGCAGATCCGGAGCCACTTCGCTTACCATCACATAGGTGGCGATCGGGAGGAATGCGCGCTTCAGCCTCGCGTTGAGGACGTCGGTATATCCGCCGGTGGAGAGGACCACTGTTCGCGCTGTCACCGTCCCCGCGCTGGTGCACACCTGCTTGTTGCCGGAGGAAAGATCGGTGGATAGGGCAGGTGAGTTCTCGTAGATCGCTCCGCCCAGCCTTTCGATCTCGGCGGCGATGCCGCGCAGGTAGTTGAGCGGATGGATGTGAAACGCCTTCCGGTCTCGAAGGCCGTGGAAATAGCGCTTTGACTTCAGGTTCTGCCGGACCTTCGCCGTATCGAGATAATCGAGTTCCTGACCGTATTTGCTGCGGGATACTTCGGCATAGGCACGCATGCCGTCTCCATCGTCATAGCGCATGACGCTGGTGATACCGTCCACCGGATCGACGCCCGCAATGCCGAGGCGGGCGATGGTGTCGCGCACGAAATCGACACCTTCGATCGACATCAGGTGAAGTTGGTGCGCTTTAGTCGCCCCGCTGATGCGCGCGATCTGGTCCTCGCCGGTGGAATAGCCGGCGCTGACGAAGCCGCCATTGCGGCCGGACGCACCGAAGCCGACGGACTTTGCCTCAAGCACCACGACCTTCTGCCCGCCGCGGGCGAGCTGGAGTGCCGTGGTCAGGCCCGCGAGACCGCCGCCGATAACGACAGTGTCGCAATCGATCTGGCCCGAAAGCGCGGGACGCTCGAGCCTATCGGCGAGCGTGCGGGAATAGTAGGTATCTGGATAATTCATTGGGGCACCGGGGAGGTTGGGACGCGGGGTTTTTCCCCGCGTCCGTGGGATCAGTTGGCACTGTAGTCCTTGCCGTACCACTTGGTGGTGAGGGTGGCCAAAGTGCCGTCCTTCTTCATATCCTCGATCACGCCGCCGACCTTGGCGGTCCATTCCGGATCGACCTTCTCGGCGATCACGACGAGCGGTTCGCGGAATGCATATTCACTTTCGAGGATGCGCAGCGGATAGCCGTTCTTGATGGCGTTGAGCCCCGTCTGCTCGGGCGCGATCACCGCATCAAGACGAACGCCGTCGCCAAGACGCAGGTCGTCGAAGGGCAGCATGGAATCGGCAAACGTGCGCACCTCACCCTGCTCCAGCTTGTATTCGACCGGCGGCAGGCCCGGCGCGTCAATCTCGAGCTTGCGATTGATGAAGTCCTCGGACGTGGTGGCGGTCTCAACGCCGATGACCTTGCCCTTAAGGTCCTCAACTGACTTGGCGGTGCTGTCCTTGTGCAGGACGTAGACATAAGGGCTGAAGTAATAGATGCCGACGAAGTCGATCACCTGTGCGCGCGCCTTGGTCGGGGTCACCGAACCAACGCCGAGGTCGTAGCGCCCCTGCCAGCGGCCGCCGGTCAGCGTCGCCCAGTCCGGCGTTTCGAAGCTGACCTCGACGCCGAGGCGCCTGGCAATCTCCTTCGACACGTCGATGTCGAAGCCGACCATCTCGTTATTGTCATCGAGATAGCTCTGCGGCGGCCAGCCGCTATTGGTGGCCACGACCATCGCCTTCTTTTCCATGACGCGATCGAGAGTTGCGCCCGCATGCGCGACGGTCGTCATGGCGAGGGCGGCAGCGCCCAGGGCCAGACTGGTGATGAACTTTTTCATGACATTCCTCCTGTGAAGCGGACAGACAGTGATCCCCATATATGTAAGATGTCTGACAACACCAATTGACGACAACAACGGCGCGCTGTCAATCAATCTCGATGCATTGGTCATATGATAATTGGTCATGCACCCATTTTCTTCCGTGATGGATGCGGCTGCCCGCGGGGGCGGGCGTGTCGCCATACGCACGATGTCGAGCATTGCGGGCGCACGTATCGTTCATGGCCAGAGGACTGCATGTCCCCTCCGCCTCGCGGTGAAGGAATGCCGCCAGTCAACCTTGCGCGCGTGTGCCCGGGCTCAACGAAGACCATAAGAGGGCGCGCCGACCCATACCCCGGCGGCTGGCGACAAATCGCCGGGAGGAACCATATTGAGCTGAGCGGATCTGACGTCCCCTCACGCTAGAAGCGTACCCGCACGGCCGCCTTGGCGCCGCCGGATTGGTCGCCGTTACCTTCCATGCCATAGAGCAGGGTCAGGTCGAGATCCCAGTTGAACTCTGTGCCAATTTCGATTCCGGCGGTCACGTTGCCAAACAGACCCTCGCCGTCCACGCCAGCGAAGCCGGTATTGATGCCCAGTTTCGGCGTTATGGTGGTCCCGCCATCGAGCGTGTAGCGTCTCGAAAGGACGGCGCCCGTGCTCACGCGTATCTGCTCTTCGGTGAAACCATCCATGTCGACGGTGGAGCCGGTGCCATTGGCCACGCGGTAATCTTCGACCGTTTCGGACAGGTAGACGGCCCTCAGGCTAGGGACCAGGAGTGTATCGTCATCGAGCTGCCACTGTCCCTTCAATTCCACATCCCCCAGGAGCCGCCGGGTGTCGAAGCTGCCGTCGAAGAAGGTCGTGTCGATATCGTTCCACGAACCGCCGTAGAGCAGGCTCGTGTCGAGGAACAGGTTGTCACCGAGCGCGATCGAAGCATAGGGGCCAGCCAGCCAGCCGTTGCCGACAAGCTTCGCGTCGCCGTCCGTCGGGTCGGTCATGCGATCGAAGTGCATGGAGAAGCCGATCAGCGCCCGCTCGCCGATCATGTAGTCGGCGCCTGCCGAGAGCATTGCGAAGGTGCCCCACTGATCGCCATCCTCCTCGCTTCGGTGCATCATCAGCGAACCGTCGATCCAGAAGTTGAAGGACAGCGGAACGACTGCCCCGCGGTGACCCTCTGCCGCCTGCCTCGCCGCGTCGATCTGGGCAAGGCTGGTCGAAAAGCCATAGGTCATGGCTTCGTTTGAAGGAGAGATCCGGGTCGTGATCGGTTCCTGGGCCGTCGACATTGCGCGGCGCTCCGACAAGCCCGGTATCTTGATGGAGGAGGAGAGCAAGCTCTGGCGCGTGCCGACGAAATCGCGGACCAGCCCGTCTATCTCGCTTCGCACGGCCTCTTCGTCATGGCTGAGACTGAACGTCACCGTGGCGACGTTGGACGTTCCGAGGCCGCTTTTGAGCACATAACCAATGGCAACCGAACCGGAGAAGCCGGTGGTCGGTGTGAACTTGAGATAGTAGCCAATGGGTGTCACGCTGCCAAGCGCTGCGACCTCGCCCTGGATGATCTCGGCCTTGCCGGCATTTTGTGGCGAAACGCTGAGGACCGAGGCGCCGGTGAAGGGGCCGCCGGTCGCGCCGCGATTGAGGTAGACGAGCGGCGGCGCGCTTCCCGGCGGAACGATGACGGTCTGGTCGCCAGCCGTCACGTCACGTGCCGTGACGTTCAAATCATAGTTCGCCTCTCCGGTCTGCCCGACGCTGTCTCGCGCGGCGATCGTGAAACTGTAGCGCTTGGCTTCTGCACTGGCCGCAAGCGGTCCACTGAGAGCGCCGGTGGAGACGTTGAGGATCATCCCGTCCGGAAGTGTGCCGCTCTTGAGGCTGTAGACAATCCCGCCAGTGCCGCCGGTGGCCAGAACCGCTGCGCTGTAGGCTTCACCGGCCATTGCTTCCGGCAATGAAGACCCGGAGGGCGGGGTGAATGCAAGTACGGCCGGGGCCGGTGCGATCGTCAGGGCATAGCTTGCCGATCCGGTGGCGCCATAAATGTCCGTGGCTGCAATGGTGAAGTTGAAGCTGCCGCTTGAACTTGGGGTTCCCGAGAGGACACCGGTCGAGCTGTCAAGGCCAAGGCCGGCCGGCAGCGTGCCGCTTGTCACAGCATAGGAATATGGGCCGGTGCCGGAGGTCGCCCCAATGGTCAGATTGTAGGCATCGCCAACCCTCCCCGCTGCAAGCGGGCCGGAGCCGGGCGTCAGGTCGAGCACGGGGGCGGTGACGGTCACGCTGACAGCCGCTGCTGCGGAGGTGCCGGTGACATTGGTCGCGGTGTAGGTGAAGCTGTCGGAGCCTGAGTAACCCGAAGCCGGCGTGTAGGTGATCGATGTGCCGGAGGCCACCGCTGTGCCATGCGTGGGGGCAGAGGCGATCGCAACGCTCGTCGCCGCACCACCGGAGAGCATGAGAGCGATAGGGTTGCCCGAGGAATTGTAGGGAACCGAGGCCGTCACCGGATTTGCGATCGGTGCAGCCGGATTGACGGTGATGCTGATCGTGGCGGGTGCGGATGTCCCGGTAATGTTGGTAGCCGTATAGGTGAAACTGTCAGGGCCTGAATAGCCTGCCGCAGGCGTGTAGGTGATCGAGTTCCCCGAAGCGGCTGCCGACCCATGTGACGGAGCCGATACGACGGCAACGGTGTCCGGTGCGCCTCCGGTGACGTTCAGTGGGATCGGATTGTCGGAAGATCCTGTGGCGACCGTCGAGGAGACCGGATTTGCGACCGGCGCTTCGGGATTGACGGCGAAGGTGTGTGACACCTGGGTGGCGGGCAGATAGCCGGCATTGCCGGCCTGGTCGGCATTGATGGTGCAGGAGCCGGTCGACACGAAAGCCAGGACGCCGCCGCTGGAGATGGTGCAGACAGCTGGCGTGCTGGACGTGAAGATCGGTGTCAGGCCGGAACTGGCGGTCGCCGTCAGGGTCGGTGTCGTGCCGAAGAGCTGGCTTCCCGGGTTGGCGAAGGTGATGGTCTGGCTCGCAGCCGGGGTCACGCTGTTGGACGCTGCAGACGAGGCACTGGTGCCCGCGACATTATCTGCCGTCACCGTGAAGGTATAGGCGACGCCATTGGTCAGGCCGGTGACGATGATGGGAGACGCGGCACCGATCGCGGTGATGCCGCCCGGGTTCGAGGTGACTGTATAGGCGGTGATCGCGTTGCCGCCATTGCTTGGCGGCGCGGTGAAGGCGACACTTGCCTGCGCGTTTCCGGCCGTGGCTGTGCCGATCACCGGCGCACCTGGAACGATCGGATTGACGGTGAATGTGCGTGATACCTGGGTGGCGGGCAGATAGCTGGCATTGCCGGCCTGGTCGGCATTGATGGTGCAGGAACCGGTCGACACGAAGCTCAGGGCGCCGCCGCTGGAGATGGTGCAGACGGCTGGCGTGCTGGACGTGAAGGTCGGCGTCAGGCCGGAGCTGGAAGTCGCCGTCAGGGTCGGTGTCGTGCCGAAGTTCTGGCTGCCCGGATTGCTGAAGGTGATGGTCTGGCTGGAAGCCGGGGTCACGCTGTTGGAGGCCGCAGACGACGAGCCGGTACCGGCGATGTTTGTGGCCGTGACCGTGAACGTATAGGCCGTGCCGTTGGTCAGGCCGGTAAGGGTGACGGGACTTGCCGCGCCGGTTGCGGTGATACCGCCCGGGTTGGACGTCACCGTGTAGCCGGTGATGGCGCTGCCGCCGGTGCTTGTCGGCGCGGTGAAGGCGACGCTTGCCTGCGTGTCTCCGGCCGTGGCCGTGCCGATCACCGGCGCACCTGGAACGATCGGATTGACGGTGAAGGTCCGTGATATCTGGGTGGCGGGCAGATAGCTGGCATTGCCGGCCTGGTCGGCATTGATGGTGCACGAACCCGTGGACACGAAGCTCAGGAGGCCGCCGGGAGTGATGGTGCAGACGGCTGGTGTGCTCGAGGTGAAGGTCGGCGTCAGGCCGGAACTGGCGGTCGCCGCCAGGGTCGGGGTCGTGCCGTAGTTCTGGCTACCCGGGTTGGCGAAGGTGATGGTCTGGCCCGCAGCCGGCGTCACGCTGTTGGAGGCCGCGGACGACGAGCCGGTGCCGGCAATGTTTGTGGCCGTGACCGTGAACGTGTAGGCCGTGCCGTTGGTCAGGCCGGTGACCACGATGGGACTTGCTACATCGGTTGCGGTGATACCGCCCGGGTTGGACGTCACCGTATAGCTGGTGATCGCGTTGCCGCCATCGCTTGGCGGTGCGGTGAAGGCGACACTTGCCTGTGTCTCTCCGGCCGTGGCCGTGCCGATCACCGGCGCACCCGGAACGGTCGGACTGACTGTCATTGCATAGGCGCGGCTGCCGGTATGGCCATTGGCATCGGTTGCGATCGCGACGAAATTGAATGTACCGGCCGCCGTCGGTGTCCCGGAAAGAACCCCTGCGGAGCTCAAGGTCAGACCGCCTGGCAGTGAACCCGCCGTGACCGCAAAGGTGGACGGCGAAGCTCCGCCCGTTGCCGTCAGCGTCTGGCTATAGGCCGCGCCAAAGGTTGCATTGGGAAGGGAACTCGGCCCGACGACAATCGTCGGTGCCGCAATGGTGAGCGAATAGGATCGAGACGCCGTCGCAGAACCCGCATCCGTGACCGACACCGTGAAATTGAAGGTGCCGGACGTCGTGGGAGTGCCGGAAAGGACGCCCGCACTGGAGAGTGTGATGCCCGCAGGAAGCGCGCCGGCCGACACTGAGAACGTGTACGGCGCGGTCCCGCCGCTTGCGGCCAGGTTCACAGGGCCGTAAGCGACCTGGTAGACGGGATTCGAAAGGGTTGACGGCGTGATCTCGATCGGGACGAAGGCGACCGTGTTGTCCGAACTGGTCGACGCTTCGTTCTGGAAGCCGGCAGAGCTGGTGGCGCTCCCGGCGGGAATCGACGCAATGACCGATCCGGCCTGGGTCATGCCGCTGACGGCGACCGTATAGGAACTGCCGGAGCCGCTGACCGATGCGCTGGTGGCGCCCGCCGTGCCCGAAAGCTGGACATCGCTTGCGCCAAAGCCCGTCACGCTCTTGTCAAAGAGCACGTCGAACAGGACCGGAGACCCTGCAGTCGGGTCCGCCTGGGCGGCGGCCTGATTGATGGTGACGGTCGGCTTGGTGTCGACGGGATGATCCGCGCCGGTCGTGGATCCCGCGCTGCAGCCGCTGCCGCCGGCATAGGTGGCACTAACCGCATGGGTTCCGATCGGCAGGGTCGATGTCTGGAACGTGGCGAAGGAGGCCGAGCTGACTGGGGCCGTGGGCGCAAGCGCAAGCGTGGCCGACTGTGAACCGATCGAGATCGTGACATTTCCCGGAGGCGACTGGCCCGCGTTGCAGCCCATCGACGAAACCGTAGCCGTGACGGCGACTGTCTCGCCCGGCAGGGAGGGGCGCGGTGTCGATGAGAGCGAAATGATCACTGGTCCGCCCGTCGCGGCCTTCACGACAATCGTGTTGCTGGTGGTCGAAAAGGTGCCCGCTCCGCCGATCCGGGTGCCCGAGATCTGGACGAAGTCGGAAAACTGCCCGGACATCGCGTCCAGGGCGTCAACCTGATAGGAGCCCGTGCAGGTCAGCGTGTTGGGCGACTGGAGACCGGCGCCCACGCTGGGACAGGAGACGCTCACGCCCTTGATGGCTGTGGTGGCGGCATTGATACCGGTGACGGTGTAGGATCCGGGGTCAAGCACATAGCTGAAATTGATGGTATCGCCAGCCGCGTTGAAGGTTGTCGGATTGGCCGAAATCGTGACGGATTGCGCCATCACGCTGGTCACTGGAACCGCAAGGATGCCGGCAGTGACGACGAGGAACCTGGCCAGCCGGCGGAAGGACCGAAATGCGATATTTGCAGATCCGGTCCTTTCGATCGCGTTACCGGCCATGTTCGCTCTCCCCAAATGCATGAATCCAAACGGATTTCGTCAGGGGCAGCTACGGCCGCGAGGGTTGGCAGGTCAACCGATGGGAGGGACCTTTCTTGGGTATAATTGTTATTGCCGATGCAGGTGTCGCAATATTCACACGGGTGGCCAGGTGAGCACAAAAGCGACGCCACCCGCTGGGATATGATGAGCGGGCACACAATTCCTTGCATCGTTTTGCTAAGCGGTGGCCCGGAAGCAGCGCCACGGGGAGACTTCGGCCTGCTGCCTTCCCATCCGCCTTCTATCGGCTGGGCCATACGGCGATACGAGCCACAACTCGTCACCACCCTGAATCGGTCAGGCCTCACCGATTCGGATTGGTCATCGGGGCCCCGTCTCACGCACGGGCAGTTCTCGCTCCAGGATGTCGAGACAAGAGCCCCTTCTTCTCACCCGCACGGATCGCGCCCGCAACCTGGCGCGCCTCTATGTGCTGTCGGTCGAACTGGCGCTCTTGGCCGGCGCCGCACTGCTTCGCCCGTGGGGACGCATCGGCACGCGCGGCCGTACCCGCGTCGGTCTTTGCCAACGAGGCGAATGCGAGGCCGGCGCTGAAGCGCCTCGCGGCCGCCAGGACCCGTCGTGGCTATCGTGCCGCTGCAACGAGTTGACAGCTGTCAACAGTCTCCGCCAATCGGTCCAAGTGCTCACTCTGACGCTGAAAAGCGTCTCGTCGGCGTGACGGAGCTGTATGCATTCTCGCACGCTTGGGGCGCTCTCGCCATTGAACGGACCTTGGCCGTCGGGTTTCGTTGTGGGGGCCGGAACGCTATAGTCGCAGGGTGTCAACTTCTAGCCTGTGGCGATGTCTGCGATGCGACGAACGAATCTGACGAGCCTGCCGGCGCCATACCTGAAGCGCCTCTGGGTGCGGGAGGATGCCGGTCTGGGCGAGCAATATCCATTCAACCTGCCCTGGCTCGACAAGGATTTTTCCCTCGATTTCTCCACGCCGGTGACGATCATCGTCGGTGAGAACGGGACTGGAAAATCGACCCTGATCGAGGCTCTCGCCGCGTTGTGCGGCTATGACGAGGCGGGGGGCGGCAAGGGCTACAGGCCGGTTGATCATTCCCGGGCGCTCGACCGCAGCGGGGCCCTGCTGGCCGGCGCGCTGCGTGCATCCTGGTTGCCGAAGGTAACGGCGGGCTGGTTCTTTCGCGCGGAATCCTTCTTCTCCGTGGCGCGCTTTCTGGACGAAGCTGCCCGCGAGGCCAATGCCGCGCCGCCCGACTTCCTGTCCTTTAGTCATGGCGAAGGCTTTGTGCGCTTTTTTGCAGAACGCATGGGCAAACAGGGGATCTACTTTCTAGACGAACCGGAAAGCGCGCTTTCTCCGAAGCGTCAACTCGAACTGCTGCGCCTCCTTCATGAGATCCAGGGGTCGGCCAAGGCACAGATCATCATGGCGACGCATTCGCCGATCCTCATGGCGGTCCCCGGTGCGCGGTTGCTGGAGATCAGCCGCGCGGGCATTGCCGATACCGAACTGCGCGATACGCGGCATTTCAAGCTCTACAGAGACTTCACCGAGGATCCGGACGATTTCGTGGACCGTGCCTTGCGTGACGAGATCTGAAGGCTGTTGTCATAAACCTACTTCTCATGAGTTGGGGTCTCCGGCAAAGCCGCGGCCGTTCAAGGGCCTAAGGTGGCCGAGACGATCGACATTGCCGCGGGTGGAGGCGCGGATCGCTTTCTGATGATCGTGACCCTGTAGAGATTACAAACCGGCCGGCCTCCTTCAGGGTGGCCGTGAATCAGCGCCCAGCAGCTTGTCCAGCGGCTTTCCGCCACTCAATGCGGCCAGCTCAACCAGCTCATCTTCGTCGCAGATGCCGCTTTCATGCAAACGGACAATGAGACTTATAGCATTTTCCGCAAGCCGCGGGGTTTCCGCGTAATGGTGGTCTTTCAAGAGCCTCTGGATCGCGTTGCGGACCACAATCGGTTGCTTGCCTATGGGAAACTCGTCATGTGACATTGCCCTCTACCCCGGTGAAACCACGTAAAAAGCGAAGCCATGTTCAAATCAATGAAGTGGTGAAACAATACTACTAATTGGGGGGTGTGACAAATATGTGCCCGACGAGAATACGCGGCGCAAACAAAACTGGACGTCACGTCAAACTGCCCCTTTTTCACATTTTGACCTCCATCAGTTTGCGAACCACAAGGCCGGATTTTGGTGGCGAGCGGCGGCTTGAGTACGCGGACCATGTATACCTTCGCATGACATTGGTCGCAGCAGGACTTTTCCTGCAAATACAGTATGTGGATGTTCTCTCCGTCCAGCTTTCGGATGTCGGCCGGCGATAAGAGGGGATGGTCTTGGATCGAGCGTACCCGGCGCGTATGAACTGGCCGAGCTCGTCGGCATTCGCGAGTGGTGAGCTCTTGTTTTCGATAGAACGTGCGCTGTCGCGATAGCTGATCGCGGACATGGCTATCCACGTGATGCTCCACCGTCAGGGGATCGTCATGAACCTGAAGAAGCTTCGGCGTCTCTACCGGAAGGAGAAGCAGACGGTGCGCAAGCGTGGTGGCAGAAAGCGGGCCTTGGGGACGAGACGTCCTTTGGCTCTGCCGTCGCGTCCCAATGAGCGCTGGAGCTAAGGACTTATATTTGATGGAAATAGTTCCATAAGATATCTTATGCGATTCGTGGATGTAAGCATCTGAAATCTTGAGCTTATTTCTACCTCTTCATCTCTCGGATCTTGTGGTGACTTGACTGCATCGCCTTTGATCTCAAGAGGAAGCTGATGCTCTCCCTCACACGATGGCTCGCACATCGCGAGTAACAAGGCGGCGATGGCGGTCAGATGCCAGGCTTCTCGCAACTTCGGATCCAGCGGGCTTCTACCAGCGCCGGGCGTTCCGTAGCCGGTCCGATGGTGACCTCAACGAGTTCTGGCACTGGTCGGAAGTCGCAAGCGCGATCGCCCGGATTGGACACGACATCGGCATGGCGGGCTTGGCCATGTGCCTTCTCTCGGGCATTGGGAGTGATATCGGACCCGTGCCTGACTGCCCTTCTTGTTCGCTGCGGTCTGAACCGGCGGCCGGTCGGTTCAAGGCCGCTGTCGCGCCGCGGGGCGGCCGACCCAACCCTCTCGGCGCGAGGGCAAGCTCGCGATCTGCTCAGGCCAAGGCCTGCTGGTCCGCAAACCTGCCCTGCTGGCTCAGTCGGATCGGACCTGTGAAGCCGCCCGTCCTTTGCCGGTTCTGGTCGTCCGCACCGAAGGGCAGACCGGCACGGGCCGGAGCCGCTTCGGCAGCCAAGGAAGGAACAGACATGGCCAAGCCCTCTACCCTCAACCGCTCCAGTGTCAGGTCGTCGCAATCGCGCCGCGCCACAACCCTTGAAATGGTCCGCCTCTCCTGTCCCGACGCCACCCAGGCATTCAAGTTCGCCGAAAGCTTCGGCACGGCCGTCGTCGACAGCGATGGCATCCGCAGACTCCACGAACGCCTGATCGTAGAGACCGCCGAAAGCTTCTCTGAAGGCCTCGGCGAAAAGGCGATGCAGATCCATCTGCAGCGAATTGTCGGGGCCTTCGTCGGATCGGCGCATGGCGCCGGACAGTTCTACTCCCGCGCCGTTACCGAAGCGCGCGACGCAACGGCCAAGGCGTCGAACGACGCTCGCGACGAGGATCTCGACGGTCCGGCCGGCTATGACAGCGCCGCGCAGCGAAAGCGCGAATTCGCGGCCGACATGGGTGTCCAATCCCACGCGCTGCGCATGGCAGCCGAGGGCGCAGTCGCCGCCTATGAACAGGTCGTCGGCGAGACCTGGAAGCCCTTCGACCGACCGGTCGAAAATCCGGGCGCATCGCTCGACCGCAAAGCGGCCGAAGCTCAGATGGCCGTTTTCGGATAATACATTGGCGGGGTCGCACCCCGCCTTCATCTGGTTTCCCAAGGCTGGCGCCTGCAGGCGCCGGCCTTTTCTCATGTCGAAAATAAAAGCTGGATGCGCACCTATCGCAGCCCGTCCCGCTCGGCGGTCCTGCAGGAGCCGGGCGCCCATGCAACGGCTTCGCCGTCCTCCACGCTGTTGCGGCCGTTCCGGTGCATGGTCACACCATCGGCCCCTGACTTCAGACCTCCGTGACGGGCCGCGATAGGCGCGGTCCCTGAAAAGGAGAAGAAGTCATGGCAAAGAAATCGGACGACCGTGCAGACATCTACATGCGGATCACCGACCTGATCGTCAAGGATCTCGAACAAGGCGTGCGTCCATGGATGAGACCATGGCGTGCCGGTAACACAGATGGCCGCATTACGCGGCCGGTGCGCTACAACGGACTGCCCTATTCGGGAATGAATGTGCTGCTCCTGTGGTCGGAGCAGATGTCACGGGGTTTCTCCTCCTCGATGTGGATGACCTTCAAGCAGGCTCTCGAACTGGGTGGAGCCGTGCGAAAGGGCGAGACTGGCTCGACGGTCGTCTTCGCCAGCCGTTTCACCAAG
The DNA here is from genome assembly GCF_900492205.1 of Ciceribacter sp. T2.26MG-112.2. Taxonomy (GTDB): domain Bacteria; phylum Pseudomonadota; class Alphaproteobacteria; order Rhizobiales; family Rhizobiaceae; genus Allorhizobium; species Allorhizobium naphthalenivorans_A. Next base: position 51,359 of record NZ_UEYQ01000007.1, on the reverse strand, counting down.
TCGGTTGCCGACGGAGAAGGCAATGATGTCGATCGGGAGATACAATTCCTGAAGGCATATTCGGTGTTCAATATCGAGCAGATCGATGGTTTGCCCGACACCTATTATGTGCCGCCGGCCAAGGTACTGGATCCCGTCGAGCGAATTGAAAGCGCCGATCGCTTCTTCTGCAACACTGGCGCGGTCATCCGGCATGGTGGGAACCAGGCCTATTATTCGCCGGTCATGGACTATATCCAGATGCCGCCTTTCGAGGCGTTTCGCGATGCTGCCGGGTACGCGGCCGTCCTCAGTCATGAGGCGACGCACTGGACGGCGGCCGAACACCGCGTCGGGCGAGACCTGTCGCGCTATGCAAAGGACAGGACGGAACGCGCGCGCGAAGAGCTCATTGCTGAACTCGGCAGTTGCTTTCTTTGCGCCGATCTCGGAATCGCGCCGGAGCTCGAGCCGCGACCAGATCATGCATCCTACCTGCAGTCGTGGCTTTCAGTGCTGGCCAATGACAAGCGGGCCATCTTCCAGGCTGCGGCTCATGCGCAGCGCGCCGCGAGCTTCCTGCATTCCTTGCAGCCGGACGCGGATGTGAAGGCTGCGGCCTGATGCTCAAGCGCGGTCGGCACCACCGGTGGCGGCCGCGTGATTCGTATCACGCTGGTCTCCATCCTGCTGATCTTGGAGACCCTGTGCGATGTCAGCGTCAAGCCTTCCCCAGATCGACGGTTTCGCAGCGTCGGGCCTTGGTTTCCGAGATGGTTTGCGTTCGACGATGAATGGCTTGGTCTGCTGGCGCATTGTTTCTCCAGGCTGCGATTCGAGCGTGCAACGATATAGCATGTGACATTGTGGGCAAGACGGCCAATGCGCGCGCGGGGCCGTCTTCCCCGATCGAAGCGTGGAGCGACGACGGCACAGGTCGGGGATGGCGCAGGATGCCATCGTGCCCAGGGCAAATGCGGCGGAACGCCATTGCCATATCCTTTCACGTCGGAGTTTCCGGCAACCTATCTGCGGGCTCGATGAGGCATGTCTGACCGGAGACCGGCTGCGCCTCGATCGTTTTCCCGCAACGACAAGGCGCAGATTTCTTACCCCGGAAGGCTGCGCCCTCCTCCTCGCCCACTAACAAATCTGCGACTTGCCGCCCTCCAATTCATTGCGGCCTTATCAGGTGCGGTCCGATCGTTACCGGTCTTGCGACAGCCATCGAGGCCGCGATGGGCGCGGCCCGAAACATGGAAAAGGAATACGACAATGGCAACCATCGGCACCTTCACCTCCACCGAAAACGGCTTCGCCGGCTCCATTCGCACTCTCGCCCTCAACGTCAAGGCGCGCATCGTCCGGGTCGAGAACCCCTCGGACAAGGGCCCGCAGTTCCGCGTCTATGCCGGAAGCGTTGAGCTCGGCGCGGCCTGGCAGAAGACTTCCGAGCAGGGGCGCGACTACCTCTCGGTCAAGCTCGATGATCCGAGCTTCCCGGCGCCTATCTACGCGACGCTTGCCGAAGTCGAAGGCGAGGACGCCCTCCAGCTCATATGGTCCCGCCAAAACCGGGACTGATGGGAGCACGAGGCTCCGCCAACAGCGGGGCCTCCTTCCACCAAATCCAGCAAATACATCATTGCTGTAAATGCTGGAATTGGAGGTGTCCTTCCGGTACAAGGAAGCTACCGAACCTGAAGGAGTGAAAAAATGGCCAGCCGAAACGGATCCTACACGACAAGCGATCTTTCCCGGAAATCTGGCGATATCATTGCCGAGGCCCTACGGCATCCCGTCACGATCACACAGCGCAGCAAGCCGCGTCTCGTCATTCTGAATATTGATGATTACCAGCGGCTGATGAAGGGCGCCGATGCGCGGGCAGTGGGAACAGTCGACACTATGTCCGATGCCTTGTTTTCGGATATCGAGCGAGCCGTAGATCAGTATGCAGAAGACGACGAGGTCGGGCGATGAGTGTCTACGACGACATCCAGACCGCGGCAGTCATTCGCTACCCATACCTTCGAAATAGGGAGGCGGGTAAAGGCGAAACAGAGGGCCGAAAATGAGCGGCCCGTTGCAGTCGGGGTTCGGATCGAGCATGCCGATGGCGATCTGGTGCTATTCTTTCCGATCACCACGAAACAGCCGGAGCGGGGGCGGTTCGCGTTTGAAATCCCCACAATCGAAAAGCGCCGTGCTGGGCTTGATGCAGATCGTCAGCTCTGGCTGATCATGGATGAATTCAACAGCGACCGGATAGGCCACTCGTTCTACATCGAACCGGAGCCGCCGATCGGTCGGTTCAGCAAAGCCTTTTTTCTGCCGATCCTGCGAGAATTCATCGCGCGTCGCAAATCGTTCTCGGAGGTAAGCCGCCGTCGCTGAAGCTTGAGACCTCTACCCTCTCCAGCCCCTGAAACCCCTCGAGCGTATCGGGGGAGTGCTGCAATACGGTGAGCGGAAGGCTGCTCAAAATAAGCAATCTTGCCAAGCGAGCATGGCAGCCTCAAGGATGAGCGGTGCCCCCAATTTGCTCCGCCTGCCCTGAAGGGTAGCCTCCGCAAACCGGCTCCCCCCACTCCCCGGCTCGGCCGGTCGCTCGCGCGCTCCCTGGCCCTGCCATACCTTCTTGGAGCCGATGGTCATCTTTCACAAGCGTCAAGGAGACGAAGATGACCTACGAACTCGAAACCCAGATCGAAGAACTGCGGGCCGAGCTGCGCAACGCTGTCGACGGTGCCGAGCGTCGTCAGATCCAGGCTGAACTCGAAGTCGCCGAGGAAGAACTGGCCATCGCCACTACCGAGATGCATGGCCTTGCAGAAGCCGAGCCGCCTTTCTGAGGTGGCCGGCGTTGACCGCGATCGTTGTGACGAAGCTGCTGCAGAGTTCCTGTTAATGTCATTTCATCGACATCAGGAATGATACGGATCGTGCGTCATACGCAACTTGATGCCGGCTGCGTTTTCTCCGCTTGCCGCTCCTTGAGCACCAAAACTTAGCTTCCCTCAGGTTATCCGCTGCGCTTCTGTCGTTGGCGCCTCCCCCCTTGCGCAAGCGCAACGGGTCCCGTCGGTGCAGCCCTTCTTCTCCATACGCTTTTTCCCCGCGACGAAACGCAATCGACATGAGAAACCACATGCAACAGCTTGCCAGCTTCATCAAAGCAATCGGCTGTCGCCTGCGCACCCGACCAAGGTGATCTGCCACTTCTTCCGCAAAGGGCAAGTTCGGACTGAAGATCGCGATCAAGCTCCCGTTCTTCGTTGCGGTTGGGGGTACTTTCGAGACGGATTGGAACCTAGGGCGTTAACCGTCGTAGCCGCCCAGTTCGCCAGGCCGATATCCCGGCTTCAGCACCACGGCTCTCTTCGGCCGCTCCAGGTTCTGGCGAGACCTTCCGACACCAGAATATCGCCCAGGCTCCGACTATCTCTTACCAGCACGCGAAGTTTGCGACCATAACGGTCGGCATCTCGCCCCGGCCATGCTTTTAGTTCGAACGGACCATCGTTGATCAGCTCAAGCATTCTGTCCGTGGCGCGCTTGCCTAGAACCAGCTCCGACGAACACTTCGGTTCGCTCACTTCGGGCGTGTCGATATCGGCTATCCGGATCTTCTCGCCGTCCAACCAGATTGTGTCGCCGTCAACGACACATGCCGCGCGCGAGCCCGTGGCGCACTTTTGGAACGGCACGCTTATCTTTGATCTGGTGTCGCCCGCATAGGCCTGATTGCTAATGGAAGCGTAGAAGGCCAGCGGAACTGCGAGCATCGCGCCCAGGAACAACCTGCCGATGCTCCGCATTGGCCAATGACCAACATCTTCAAATCTGCTTTCCATGCCAGACCCTCGTACCATGGCCCCATCTATCAGATATAGGTGCGCGATTGCCGAACGACCGCGGAGTACCCGCGACGCTTCTTCTGCCGGAGGAGGTTCAGGAAAAGGACAACAGCCTCTTGCTCGGTTTCAAATTGGTGGCTCATCGTCTGCCCCTTCGATCCAATCCTTCCCCAACACCGCGTGAGGCAGGGCTGTCCAAACAGGTTGGGTTCGATAGTCATCGCATAAAAGCGAGCCATGTTTTTCGCGAGGTCTGTCCTCTCGATGTATAGGTGGTAGGGCTGAGTAATCATGCCTGCATGTTCGTCTCCTTGCGATTCCCGGTCCAACGAGAATTTTGAATCGCTGGGGTACAATCGATTCATTTCCGTGATGTGGTGATGCTGCCGAGTTCGGGTGGTCCGCCTTCGGCGCACGGCTCTATTCGCCGTGCGAACGAAGACCGCGCGCGGTCTTCGCTCATTCGGGTCACCATCCTCCCGCAGGTTCTGGTCGGGTAGCCTAGCGCCTCCATAGTCGGTCGTAAACGTCGTCATCGCTTAGCCCTGAGAGCGGACATGGCTCCATGGCGGCGTCACGTCGCAGAAGCGCCAGAAGGGGACATTGAAGCCGCAGCCGCTTCTGCTAGCATGCCTTCAATACCATCGTCTGTCCGTGGCGTAGGCCGTTGAGCAGTCGAATGGATCACGCATTTGAGGAGTGGACGCATTTGCCGGCGAATTCGTTTCGGGTGGCCCTCGCCCAGGTTCTATTAGATGCAGATATCAATGCAGTCATAGACAGCGCGTCTGACGCGGGAGCAGACGTTATCGTATTTCCTGAGATGTTCTCGAACGGATACAGCAAATTCGATCCGCAAGACGCCACCGGGCGTGCTGCTTGGCTAGATGGCGCCGTAGATTTGCATGGACCATTTATTGGAAAGTTCCGTGCCGCCGCGCGGAGGACAGAGATTGCGGTTGTTGCAACCTTCCTAGAGAAGGCGGAGCCTAAGCCTTTCAATTCCGCCGTTCTGATTGACGGAAACGGTGACATCGTACTCCATCAAAGAAAGCGCCACATCTGCTTTTTTGATGTGCCAGAAGAGGCCTGCGCGCCTGGCGAAAGCTCTTTAGTTCTTCGACTTAATACCCGCAGTGGGCAGGTTTCTGTCGGGATCATGGTGTGCATGGATCGCGAGTTTCCAGACGTTGCATCCGATCTGGTTCGTTCTGGGGTCGAAATTATCCTGGTGCCGAACAGCAGTCCTCTTGTTGATGATGTCGAGGTTGGTGACATTCGCGTTGCCGGGGTCCGTGCAACAGCGTTCCAATCAGTGACCGGAATCGCAGTTGCAAACTATCCCGAACCTAAAGACGACGGACATTCTTTTGCCGTGGGTGCTTCGGGGCAGATGCTCGCAATGGGAGGAAGGCAAGAGGGCATTATCTACGCGGACTTCGACCTCGAACAGCTAAGGGCCGCTCAGGAAAAGGAGTGGTTTCGTCGCGTCCGGTGACCGCTTAGGGCCGAGACGCGGCCGCCGCTCAGCGCCAAAACCAGCCGTTAATATTTCTCTATGAAGGTTCTCATTGCCATACGCTGGCGATTATGTTGGAGGGGATTCGTGATGATCAAGGAATCACTTAGACGACGCCTCGCTGAGCTGAGCCCTGTCTTGATGGCAACGGCAATTCTTCTGGGAATGATCCCCCAAAACTTGAGGCTTTCCGGAATCCAGGGATTTCATATCGGACTGACGTTCTTCTTCATTAATTTAGCGGTTTGCGCTTTGGGGCTCGCCTCGCGAAAACTCCGTCCATTCTGGCTGTCTTGGGCGGTGGCATCAATTGCGTTTTTCATCCTGTTCGGAATGGCAACGCCGGTGGGAATGGTTCTGATCTTGCCGATTTTTATCTCACATTGGTTCTGATGCGATCTTCCATGACCGGTTTGGGCCGACAGCGGAAGTCGCAACATTGTGCCAAGCACAGAGTTACGGCGTCGTCTTACCCAGTTGAAACCTTCCCTGTTGGACGCAGCCTTTCATATCTTTTCGCCGAAACCAAATAGTCCGCCCGCATCTGAGTGGCGCGTTGCCTGCCGTAAAGACGATCTGCTCGTCCACCCGCATGCGCAGAACTTCGTGAGGCTGAATAAGTGGCCGCGGGGCCAACTGCTTCGACCGCGTCCGCGACGAGCCGCGTGACTGGAAGCTGCGACTGACCTGATCGATTTCGACCGTCGTCATGCCGCAGCGGCGAGAGATGTACTCAGCGGTTTCCGGATCGTTGATAGCGGCGAAACTGATCCAGCTCGCGCTCTCGAACCACTTGCTGGAAGCGTCGCGCCCGCCATAGGCTTCGCGCAGTTGGCCGATCGACTGATAGATCATCGTCAGAGTGATACCATACTTACGGCCGGCGTCCCGTGCGGTCTCTAGAATCCTCATATAGCCGAGCCGGGCAATCTCATCGAGCAGGAACAGGGCGCGACCTTCCATGGCGCCATCGCGATTGTAGATCGCGTTCAGAAATGCGCCGATTACGACGCGCGCCAATCCGCTGTGGGTCTCCAGAGTCTTGAGATCGATGTTTATGAACACGTCGGTTTTGCCCGACGCAATGTCTTCGGTGCGGAATGTCGATCCCGAAACAAGCGCTGCGTAGTTCTGGTACGAAAGCCAGTGCGTCTCCTTGATCGCATTGGCATAGACGCCCGAGAAAGTTTCCGGCGTCATGTTGACGAATGCGGCGACGTTCTCTTTCACGAAGTCCGATCCCGAGTTGTCGTAAATGTCCTGCAGACGCTGTCGCAGCTTCGGCTCGGGTTCGGACAAATTCTCGCGGACCTGGCGGAGCGTCTGCTTCTCCTTCGGCGTGTGGCCGGACAGGCAGACATCAGCAATGATCGCCGTCAAGAGCTGCAAGCCGGAGGCGCGGAAGAAGTCGTCTCGGACACCGCTCGCGCGACCGCTGTCGCTCATGATCCATGATGCGACCGAGGCGATGTCCTCCTCCTTCGTGCCGCCATACTGACCGACCCAGTCAAGCGCGTTGAAGCCGGTTGTTGGTTTGCGCGGATCCAGGACCCTGACCCGCCGGCCCGCCGCTTCACGATGGTTCGAAACCATGGGCGCGACCTCGTTCGAGGGATCGAGCACGATGAGCGTCCCACCCCATTTCAGCGCTGTCGGGATCGTCACCGAGGTCGTCTTGAAACCACCCGATCCAGCAAACACAATGCCGTGCGAGGAGCCGAACGAGCCGTCGAAGCAGAGAAGCGGGGATTTGCCGCCGGCGCCCCAAGTTGCCTCAGTATCGGCACGGAACGAAACGCCGGCCACACTGTCGAGATCGACGCGATACCGCTCGCCGACCACAATACCGCCAGTAGCCGGGAACAGCTTGCCCGCTTCAGCAAGTTTCATCCAATCTGCCTCGCCATGTAGGGCACGTTTGCCGATGATCCGCTTGGGTGCGGCGCGTGGGAAGGCGGCGTTGCCGACCATCATCACGCGCACTGCAAAGCAGCCGGAAATCAGTGCCGCGGCCGCCCCGATCATGGTCGATGGATCCAAATGGGATAGCGCGGATCTTCCCACCTGCTCTTGGGAGGAAAGCGCAGCAAGACGCACACCCTCTCTTGCACAAGCCGTCAGCATGACCGTGGCGTTTCCGATCACAGCGCCAAAGCCTGCGGCGCGGATGCTCGGCGATCCCGCCGTCGCGAACAGAAAAATGAGGCCGAGAGCCGCAGCCGTGACATAGGGGATGGCAATACCAGCTCGACCCAAAGTGAGCTGCGCTGCTTCCGTCTTCCCAAAACCGGCAAGCCAAGTCTCGGTGCCGGTCATGGCGAAAACGGCAACACACATCATGGCCACGGGCAGAATAACGAGTACGACCCTATTCGCTTTCATTGCCGAACGCCTCCGCCCCGATTCCTGTCAACCTTGCGCGCTCGCCGTCCTCGGACTTCAGCCGCTGCCGCAGTTCGATGAGGGCGCCCAGCAGGAGCGCACGCTTCTCGAAGCGAAGGCCCGCTTTCACGATCAGGCCGCCAAGCTCGATCTTGTCACGCGTGTCCTTCTTCCGGGCGGCGGAAGTTGTGTTCCGGCTCATACGCTCAAGCCTCGCGAGCGCTGCCCGAAGCCGCGCCAGACACGAACGTCTCGGACGGCCCCCTGCCCGTGCTGCTTTCGCCTGCCCCTTTCCGTCCGCTCGTGCCGGGCTTGCCTCCACGAAAGTGTTTCGCCAGTTCCTCGAACGCTGTGTGAAGCTCCGTCTCCTCGATTTCGATTTCGCCAAGGCCTGCCCGAAGAGCGATACGACCTATGCGCTCTGCCTCCCGCGTCTCCGCTTGCTTGAGCTGTTCCTGGAGCTTGGCAATTTCTTCGCGGATCTTGGAGGATGGCTTCTTCATCTCTGGATTGTCCCTGTTGCTGCATGTTGTAATTCACGCAGCCAGAGTCGTTCAGATCGGCGTGCCGATCTACTAACAGAATTGCGAGTAGGCGGAGCCTACGCTTTTGAGCATCATCCCGACCGTTCGCAAGGACGGATCCGAAGGGCGCAATTATACGTCGCTGATGCGACGCTCTGCTTCCAAGCCCTGGCGGGGCCTTCCGATCCTGACGGACACATTGATTTTGTTCGATCGCAGGAGCGTTTTCAGTCATGGCCGTCCCGCATTTCTCGGTCAGTATCGTTGCACGCGGCTCCGGCAGAAGCGCCGTGCTGTCGGCGGCGTATCGGCACTGCGCCAAAATGGACTTCGAGCGGGAAGACCGGACGATCGATTACACCCGCAAGCAGGGTCTGCTGCATGAGGAGTTTGTCGTTCCCGCCGATGCCCCGGAATGGCTGCAATTCATGATTGCTGACCGGTCTGTGTCTGGTGCGTCGGAAACGTTCTGGAACAGGGTCGAGGATTTTGAGAAGCGGTCGGATGCACAGCTTGCCAAGGACGTAACAATCGCTCTTCCAATAGAGCTGTCGGCGGCGCAGAATATTGAGCTCGTCCGTGATTTTGTAGCCAAGCACATCACTGCCCAAGGCATGGTGGCTGACTGGGTCTTTCATGATGCGCCGGGCAATCCCCACATCCATCTGATGACCACATTGAGGCCGTTGACCGAGGACGGCTTCGGCTCGAAGAAGGTGGCGGTCACTGGGCCTGACGGCAACGTGTTGCGCAACGATAGTGGCAAGATCGTCTATGCGCTTTGGGCCGGCGGGCTCGATGACTTCAATGCGTTCCGCGACGGCTGGTTCGCCTGCCAGAATCGGTATCTCGCGCTTGCCGGCCTCGATATCAGAACTGATGGTCGCTCCTTCGAGAAGCAGGGCATCGAGCTGGCGCCGATGATCCATCTGGGTGTTGGCGCAAAGGCGATCGAGCGCAAAGCGGAGGGAAAAGGAGAGCCTGCTGCTTTGGAACGCCTGGAATTACAGGAAGAGCACCGTGCCGAGAACGCGCGGCGTATCCAGCGTAATCCAGGCCTTGTCCTCGACCTGATCACGCGCGAGAAGAGTGTCTTCGACAGCCAAGATGTCGCAAAGATCCTCCATCGTTATGTCGATGATGCCGGCCTCTTCCAGAACCTGATGGCCCGCATCCTGCAGAGCCCGGAAACCTTGCGGCTCGACCGGGAGAGGATCGACTTTGCCACGGGCGTGCGCTCGTCCACAAAGTACACCACGCGCGAATTGATCCGGCTTGAAGCGGAGATGGCCAACGGGGCGATCTGGCTTTCGCAGCGCACCTCGCATGGCATTCGCAATGCCGTGATCGAGAAGACGTTTGCCCGGCACGAGCGTCTGTCGGACGAGCAGCGAGCGGCGATCGAGCATGTTGTCGATGACGCGCGGATCGCTGCCGTGGTCGGCCGTGCTGGTGCTGGCAAGACAACGATGATGAAGGCGGCGCGCGAGGCCTGGGAATCAGCGGGCTATCGCGTGGTCGGTGGCGCGCTGTCCGGCAAGGCGGCCGAAGGTTTGGAGAAGGAAGCGGGTATCTCTTCCCGCACCCTCTCGTCTTGGGAACTGAGTTGGAGCAAGGGACGAGGTCAACTCGACGAAAAGACAATTTTCGTGCTCGACGAGGCCGGCATGGTGCCGTCACGGCAGATGGCCCTGTTCGTCGAAACCGTCACCAGGTCAGGCGCCAAGCTCGTTCTGGTTGGTGATCCGGAGCAGTTGCAGCCGATCGAGGCGGGTGCTGCCTTCCGCGCTATCGCCGATCGTATCGGGTACGCCGAGCTCGAAACCATCTATCGCCAGCGCGAACAATGGATGCGCGACGCATCGCTTGATCTCGCCCGGGGTAATGTCGGCAAAGCGGTCGCCGCCTATCAGTCCAATGGCAGGATGGTCGGCGTAGAACTGAAGGCTGATGCCGTCAACAATCTGATTGCCGACTGGAACCGTGACTACGATCCGAGCCAGTCGACTTTGATCCTTGCGCATCTGCGTCGCGATGTCCGCATGCTCAACGATCTGGCACGGGCCACGCTTATCGAGCGTGGCATCATCGAGCATGGTTCACCCTTCAAGACGAACGATGGTGTCAGACGCTTCGCAGCCGGTGAGCAGATCGTCTTCCTGAAGAATGAGGTCTCCCTGGGCGTCAAGAATGGCATGCTGGGCAAGGTGGTGGAAGCTTCACCCGGGCGGCTTGTTGCAGAGATCGGCGAGGGTGAGCACCGCGTCCAAGTCTCGGTCGAACAGCGATTCTACAACAATATCGACTATGGCTATGCGACGACCGTCCACAAGAGCCAGGGTGCGACGGTCGACCGGGTCAAGGTGCTTGCATCGCTCTCGCTCGATCGCCACCTGGCCTATGTCGCGATGACCCGTCACCGCGAGGATCTCGGCGTCTATTATGGCAGCCGATCCTTCGCGAAGGCTGGCGGCCTGGTCGAAATCCTTTCGCGCAAGAATTCAAAGGAAACGACGCTCGATTTTGCCGGCGGCAGCATCTACGGCCATGCCCTCCGCTTTGCCGAAGCGCGCGGGCTTCACATCGTCAACGTCGCCAGGACCGTCGCGCGTGACCGTCTCGAATGGACGGTTCGGCAGAAACAGAAGCTTGTCGAGCTCACCGGCCGGCTCGCAGCCATCGGCGCCAAGCTCGGTCTTTTAACGGCGGCTGCCAAGCCTATTCCCCCTGTAGCAAGGGAGGCCAAGCCCATGGTCGCCGGTATTACCACTTATCCCAAGTCGATCGATCAGGCAGTTGAGGAAAAGCTCTCCGCCGACCCGGCGCTCAAGAAGCAATGGGAAGAAGTCTCGATGCGCTTTACCCGAGTCTATGCGCAGCCCGAAGCAGCGTTCAAGGCAGCGAATGTCGATGCGATGCTGAGTGATCAGGCGGCCGCGGCGAAGACGATTTCAAGGATCGCTACGGAGCCCGAGGCCTTCGGCGCGCTCAAGGGCAGAACCGGCAGCTTCGCGAGCCGGGCCGATAAATCGGACCGGGATCGGGCGCTCAGGAATGTAACGCCGCTTGCCGACAGCATCAGCGACTATCTGCGTCTGCGCGGAGACGCCGAACGCCGAAATCACGCCGAGGAGCTGGCGGTGCGCAGACAGGTCGCGCTCGAGATACCTGCCCTCTCCGCTAACGCCAAAACCGTGCTCGAACGCGTTCGAGACGCCATCGATCGGAACGATCTGCCGGCAGGTCTGGACTACGCGCTGGCGGACAGACAGGTGAAGGCGGAACTCGAAGGTTTCACCAAGGCTGTCACCGAGCGCTTCGGCGAAAGAACCTTTCTCCCACTCGCCGCCAAGGACGCCAATGGGGAGGCCTTCCAGAGGGTCACGTCAGGCATGAACGCGACGCAGAAAAGCGAGGTGCACCAGGCTTGGAACACCATGCGGACGGTGCAGCAACTGTCTGCGCATGAGCGCAGTGTGACGGCTCTCAAGCAGGCTGAGACACTGCGGCAGACGAGATCCCAAGGGCTGACCCTGAAATGAAAATGCGCCATCGGACAAGAATGCTCCGGCGCCTCAACCGTCTTGTCTGGCTCTACCGGATCAGCAGCGTCAGCCTGTTCACACTTGGCATTATCGTACTGCTTGGCGGCGCAGGATTCAGGATCAATCTCACGCCAAGCGAGCCGCTAGGTCTGTGGCGGATCATCGAGCCGGACCGCCCGATATTGGTCGGCGATCTGGTCTTTATCTGCCCACCGAATTCCGATGCGATGCGTGAGGCCCGCGCACGTGGATATCTGCGCTTCGGGCTCTGCGCTGGACGCGTTGCACCACTGATCAAGACCGTTGTGGCGACGTCCGGACAACTCATTGAAATCGGTGAGAATGTGCGTGTCGATGGTCAGCCGCTCCCTCGCTCGCGCGTTGCTCGGATGGACGGCCAAGGTCGCGAGATGGCGCCTCATGACGGTGGTGTCGTTCCACCTGAAACGGTCTTTCTACATTCCCAGTTTCCGTGGTCGTTCGATAGCCGATATTTTGGCCCTCTTCCGATGGATGGGATACTCGGATTGGCGCAGGAGGTTTGGATCTATGCGCCGTGAGCTAATCCGGACGGTCGTGCTGGTCGCACTATCAGCGATCACCGGATGGATCGGCTGGAGCGGTCATGTGCTCCTGATTCCGATAGCTGTCGCCTATCCGCTGCTTTGGTCCCTGGCGCGGACGCGCCTGCAGGCGACGGCGGTCTCCGCTGCCTACTTCCTTGCCGCTTCGCGTGGACTGCCCCAGGGTGTGGCGAACTTCTATTCATCGGATATCTGGCCGGGTCTTCTGCTATGGCTGGTCGCTTCCTCTGCATTCGTGACGGTCCATTCAGTGCTCTGGACAAACCACGGGGGATGGCAAAGGCCGCTACGCTACCTGGCTGCTTGCCTTGCCATGGCCGTCCCACCCTTCGGTATTTTGGGATGGGCGCATCCCGTCACCGCCGCGGGTGTTCTTTTTCCTGGCTGGGGATGGTGGGGACTTGCAGCGACGGCAGCCGGCCTGGTCGTCATGACGACGCATTACAGGCCGGCTGCTGTGATGGCCATGACAGGCCTATGGCTCTGGTCCGCCGCTGAGTGGACATTGCCAATTCTACCTGCGTCGTGGATCGGTGTCGATCTCAAAATGGGCGCATCCCTCGGACGCGAAGCAGGCCTCGAGCGGCAACAGGCACTGATCGAAATTGCTCGCGAGCACCCTCCCGGCACGACGATCGTGCTCCCGGAAAGTGCTCTCGGCTTCTGGACGCCGACGGTGGGCGGCCTTTGGCAGAAGGGCCTCAAAGGGACAGAGGTTACCGTGATCGCCGGCGCGGCTGTGCTCGAAGCCGGCGGCTACGACAACGTGCTCGTTCAGATATCGGCTGAGGGGCAAGAGGTCTTGTACCGGGAGCGGATGCCGGTCCCCGGCTCGATGTGGCAGCCATGGCGAGCTTGGATCGATTATGAAAGCGGCGCTCGGGCACATTTCTTCACCAACCCCGCGGTCAATCTCGGCGATGTGAAGGTCGCGCCGCTGATCTGCTACGAGCAGTTCCTCGTGTGGCCGGTCTTGCAGTCGGCAATCCACCGCCCCGACGCCATCGTCGCAGTCGGAAATGGCTGGTGGACTGCGGGGACGTCGATCATCGACATCCAACAGGCAAGTAGCGTGGCCTGGGCCCGCCTGTTCGATCTGGCTCTCGTCATCTCGTTCAACATTTGAAACATGGAGCTTGCATGCTGGATGCTGCGTTGATCAAGGAATGTGCCGACCCATCGTTGAGGCCGGCCATCGTCGAACAGTTCGTAAAGGCGGTCGGCTCGGATAACCCGTTTGCAATTACGGTAAAGTCCGGCGGCCGTCTGATCCTCGTTGCCAAACCGAAAACGCCTGAGGAAGCGATTGAGATTGTCCGCGAGAGCATTGGTGGTTCTGTCGTGCGGGTCGGTCACACCCAGATCCCGGCGGGTCTCGGCCTGGAGGACGCGTCGGAGCTGAAGGCCGATCTCGTCGACCCCTGCGCCAACCTGCGGATGGGCACAGCGATGTTCGCCAAGATCCTGCGCATCGTTGCGAAATGGTATGGAAATCCGACGAGCGAAGAGGTCTTCCCGCAATTGTTCGATGACGCGGTCCACGCCTGGCAGACCGGCAAGTTCGAGGGCCAGAGTGTGTTTCATGCTCGGGATCCGGGTGGGGTGGTCGAGCAACGGTCAGTGGTGGAGGCAGACGATGGCGACCAAGACAGAAAAGACGCGGCCTCTTTGACGCCTGAGGAGGACCCAGCCAGACCCGACAACGCCGGTATCCGTATTGATCTCACAAGGATCGGAGGCGGAAAGCGATGACACTCAAGATTGGACGTTTCTTAAATTAAAAACGGACGGAATTATGCTTTAAATTGGACGGCCATTGAATTAAGAATGGTCGCATGGCTGAACACTTGAATTCGAAGTCCCTTGTCGATCGTAAAGCGCTGCCTCTCGTTGCGGCGGCTCTCGCCGATACCCGTGTCGTCTTGATATCCGGGCCTCGGCAGGCAGGGAAGACGACGCTCGCGCGCATGTTCTCGGACAGGGATCGACCATACATCACATTGGATGATGCGGGTACCTTGAACGCCGCCAAAGCCGACCCAACAGGGTTCATACGCGGGATCAAGCGGGCGGTTATCGACGAGGTTCAACGAGCCCCCGATCTGATGCTTGCAATCAAGGCAAGCGTGGATGACGATCAGGAACCGGGACGGTTCCTGCTGACGGGCTCCGCCAATCTCGCGACCATTCCGGCTATTGCCGACTCGCTCGCCGGCCGAATGGCAGTCATTCCGCTTCTTCCCTTTGCGCAGGCCGAAATCCGATCAAGTCCGGGCCTCATGCTCGATCGCCTGTTTGCGGGGGAGGAACCAGCCATTAAGGGTGAGGTCGTTCTGGGCAAGGAACTGATGAGCATGGTTCTGGCCGGCGGCTATCCCGAAGCCTTGAGGCGAACCACGTCGGCCCGGCGCGTCTCGTGGCTCGAAGACTATGTCAGTCTGATCCTAGATCGCGACGTGCGCGACATTGCCAACATCGATCAGCTCGATCGTTTGCCGCGCCTCATGAACATCCTCGCGGAACATGCCGGGCAATTGATCAACAATAGCAGCTTCGGTTCGGCGTTGGGATTGTCCGGGGTCACCGCTCAGAAATACATAGCCATCCTGGAGCGGCTATTCCTTATCAAAACCCTGGTGCCATGGTCGAACAACCGGCTCAGCCGGCTTGTCAAAACGCCAAAGCTCCATTTCATCGATACAGGACTTCTGGCGGCCTTGCGCGAAGACGAACTGGCCAGGCTAACCGACGACAAGACCCGATTTGGCGCTCTGCTAGAGAGTTTTGTCGTCTCCGAACTAATGAAACTGGCATCCTGGTCGGAGAGACGCGTATCGTTTTCGCACTATAGAACGAAGGATCTGGATGAGGTCGATGTCGTAATTGAGGATCGGCGTGGGCGGATCATCGGTATTGAAGTGAAGGCGTCTGCAACCGTCAAGACCGATGATTTTCGCGGGTTACGTCAATTGCAGGCAGCCGTCGGCGACCGTTTCGTGCGGGGCCTCGTCCTGCATGATCATGACCGCATTACCCCGTTCGCCGAACGCCTGCAGGCCGCGCCCCTCTCAATCCTGTGGTCGATGTGAAGTGGATTTATCGGGCTTACCAGGTTTTGTCTGGTGGCAGCGTCAGCGGCCACGCGCAACTATGCTGAGCCGTATCGGTTCAATTATCTCTTTGCTCTGGTCTTGGTCAGCCAGGGGTGCCCTTTTAGTTGCGATACGCGGTTGGAAAGATGATGTCCTGATCCACCAGGACGATGAATTTGTAACCTGGTCGGATCCTGATCGTCGGCTGGACATTCAGATTTTTCGAGATGGTTTGCTCTGCCATCCTGCCGAAGCTCTCGGCAAAATTCCGGCGAGCGGCGTCTGAAGCCGTGTCCTGCGTAGCGAGCGTGGAGCTCTCGGGCATCGACATGTCGATACCCGTTCCGATGATGGCGACGAGTGCCGCTGAACCGAACGTGCGCCAGAGGTGACGATCGACCTTGTCCTTGAAACCGCCGTACCCCTCGGCGTCCGTTCCGGACATGCCGGCAATCTGAAGCGTCGAGCCGTTCGGGAAGATGATGTCGGTCCAGACGACCAACACACGCTCCTGGCCAAACGACACCTTCGAATCGTAACGGCCGAACAGCTTCGCCCCCTGGGGGATCAGCAGCCGATAGCCGGTGGCACTGTCATAGATGTTCTGGCTGACTTGTGCCGAGATCCTGCCCGGCAAGTCAGAATTCAAGCCCGTAATCATGGTGGCGGGAATAATTGATCCTCGCTTCAACTCGTAAGGGGAGAGCTGCCGGACGACCTGGTTCGGCAGATAGCCAAGGTCCTTGATGTCCTGGTTGAAGAAATCCTCCTTCGAAGTCTGACCGTTTTGATCCACGTTCTGCCCGAGCAAACCGGATTTCACCGCAACGCTGTAAAGATCGGACGCACTGTTCGTGGCGGCATTTTGAGGCTGGCTGGCGTCGGTTCTGCTGTCAGCTTTTTGAACGTCCGACACATCCACCTTCAGCGGTGAATCGAGTGCGGTCGCTCGTGCCTGCAGGCTGGCCATCCTCTGACGCTGCGCCTCCCGAAGGATCTGCTCGTCCTGTTCCCGCTTCAGTCGGGCCTTCCACTCCGCTTCCGGCTCGAGTTGCGATCGCCGTTCCGTCCGGACCTCGCTCTGACGCTCGACGACTTCCTTCCTCACCGGCTCTCGTTCGACAACGTCAGGTGTCGGCTGAAAGACTTCTCGACTCTCTGGCTCGCCTATGATCCCGTCCGACACCCCGCGCTTCAACTGGTCACCGAAACTGGTCGCCGGAGAATTGGTATTGGTGTCGAGCTCATTTCCTCGGTTGAAGGATAGGCCGCGCCAAGACAGGCCGATGATCACGACACCGAAGAACAAAACGATGATAACGATCGAGATGATGATCGGCAGGCGATTGAGCCGCCGCATGCTCTGTTGATCGTCAGTATTGCCCGTCGTGCCGAGCTGGAGCGATTGAACCATGTTCTCCCCTCCCCTCAATTACGCTTCAAGATCGAGAGCGGGCTGGCCGGTGTCGCGCCCGCAGACGTCGCGGCGTAGGCACGGCCGAGCGCAATGGCTGGCGTACTGACCCTCGCCAGAACCTGTCCGTCGAAACTGTCGATCGACCACGCGACCTCGATTGGTGTTTGATCTTTACCGACTTTCCCATCCGCAATGACCGTGTATCCCCATCCCTTCAGTGCCGCCTCAAGGGCGGCGGCGTATTCGGACGTGTCCTTGTCCATTTTGAAGGTTGTGGTACCGGTTGGCCCAGCCTGTTCAGCGAGGCGGCTTGCCATGTCGCCGGCGATCGCGCTGGCGGTGGCACCGGTGACTGCAATCGAGGCGGAACTGGTAGTCAGTGTCTCATCCGCAGTCTGGCAACCGGAAAGAACGGAGGTGATGACGATGGCAGCGAGGGTCTTCCTCATCGGTCAACCTCCCCGCCGGATCGTGATTTTCTGCCGTCGCCACCCGACCCCGGACACCAACACAGCCTTGTCGACGGCGTAGTCGACGATCATCATGTCGTTCTTCAGCCGATAGTTGACGATGCGGTTCTGGCCGCCGCTGACGACGAACAGCACTGGGGCGTCCTGCCCGGAGAGGGACCGGGGAAACTGGATGTAGGTCCTGGCGCCGTCGGAGTAGACGCGCTTCGGTCGCCATGAGGCGCCACCGCTGATAGAATACGAGAAGTTCAGCTTGTCAGGAGCGCTCCCCGGAATGCCGCCGGTCTCGAGCCGGGCATTGATTTCCGCCAGCTTGGTCGACACATCCTCCGGATACTCGAAGCCAATCCGGGCCATATACTGGCTGGGATGCGATTTGAGCTGGATATGATAGGTCCGACGAGAGGTTGTGACGACCATCGACGTAACCAACCCGGTCTCGGACGGCTTGACGATCAGGTGGATTGCCTGCCCGCCGGTCGCGCCCGAAGTCGCCGGTTCGACCTTCCAACGGACGGTGTCGCCTACAAGTACATCCCGGACGATTTCACCGCCTTGCAGCTCGATATCGCAGACCTGGAGCGGCGAGCAAACAACAGAGGGCTGGGTTTCGCCGAACAGGAAAATGACCTTTCCATCAGGTCCGGTCGTGACCAGACCCGGTGCTCCCCGCCACTTCCGCGAGATGTTGGTGCCTTTCACCTCATTCGACGTCATGCTCTGCGCAAGAGCGCAATCTGCAAGGACGATTCCGGCCATGCAGCCGGCTGCCGCGATCAATCCTGTTCTGTGCATGTGACTGCCCCTTCCTTAAAGCTGTGCGGTCCAGTCGAAGTCCTGGACATAAAGACCGATCGGGTTGAGGCGGATGATCGCCTCGTCCTGTGGCGCGGTCAGTGCGACAGTCGCTATCCCGCGAAACCGCCTGGTGCCGATCTCCTTGCCCTTGCGGTCGCGCTCATATTCGGTCCAGTCGATCTGGTAGGTCTGGTTGGAGAGCGCGACGATATTGTTCACCTCGATGGCGACCGTCGATGTCTTTGCCTTTTCGAACGGCGAGTTTCCACGAAACCAGGCATTGATCTTCTGGGTCGACGGGTCTGAGGTTCTCAGGAGCGCGTAGGTCCGATCGATGTATTGCTTCTGCACCACCGCATCCGGCGTGATCGACTTCAAGCTCGTGACGAAATTACCGAGTGTCGCGCGAACGACGCGGGCATCCGCATACTCGATCTGCTGGGGGAAACCCGCCGTCACCGAGGTGCCGAGTTTGTCGACCTCGACGATGTAAGGCACGAGCTTGACCTGGGTGCTGAGATACATGGCATAGGTGAAGCCGATCACGGCCATCGATAGTCCGAGAATGCCGACGATACGCCATGCGCGCGCGGCTTGGACAAAGGAGCCATATCGTTCTGTCCACTCTTGCCGCGCGGCAAGGTAAGGGCTGTCGGGCGGCCGGTTTGCTGTCATCGCTTTTTGCCTTCCTGATGACTATTTGTCGTTTCGTTCGGGAGGTAGTTTGGGGCCGCTATGTCCAGTGCGGCCCTGATCGAGTTTGGCGTTGGCGAGTCCCATGATGGAACCGGCATAGGCTCCGGGCGAACCAATGGCTTTTTCCTTGGCCGCCGAGCTGGCTGCTTTTCCGGCCGAGCCGATCCCGGCACCCATTCCGCGAAGTGCTGAGCCCGCCATAGAGGAACCAGCAGCGCGTGCGGATTGAGCTGCAGCGGCACCAGCTCCGATGGCGCCCGCGGCGAGGGATGCTGCTCCGAGCGAGTATGATGTGGCCTGCCCGCCATGGCGCATGGCTTCCATGCCGCCAGAGATAGACGCGCCCTGAACAACGCCCTGGATGATGGTGGGGACGTACATGGCGATGATAAACACGACGACAGATATGCCGGCGATCGCCAGTGTGGTGATGAACTGATTGGACTCGGCCGTCGGTGCTTGCGCCAGGCCGAGAAGGACTTCTGATCCGATCTTCGCAATCATGACCAGTGCCATGAGCTTCAGGCCGACGCCGAAGGCGTAGATCAAATATCTGACGGCAAAGTCCTTCGTGAACGATGAGCCCCCAAGCCCGAGCATGATCATGCCGGCCAGGAGGCCGACATACATCTCGACCATCACCGCGACGAAGATCGCCGCCACCAACGAGAAGCATATGACGACGACGCCCATGGCAAGGACGGCGGCGATCGCAAGCGCGTTGTCTTCGAACACGCCAAACTTGGCCTGCTCGGACATCTGCGATGCGACCCGGATACCGGCGTCGAACACCTCAGCCGGTGAAGCGGAGCCGCCGCCCGCACCGATCTGGTAGAGACTGTTGACGATGTCCTTTGCAAGGGTTGGACCTTGGGCGAGAACGAACGCGAAGAAGCCGATGAACATGATGCGACGAACGAGTTCGGCGAACCAGCTCTCAAGGGATGCGGCCTGTATGGCAAGCCAGACGGCGGCAATGCCGACCTCGATCCCGGCGAGCATCCAGAACAGCGACCTCGCCGCGTTCATGATGGTGGTCTCCCACCCCTTCGCAGCAGCAGAAACCTGGTTCTCAAGCTCTGTCAGGACCTGTCCCTGCTGAGCGAGGGCTGGAGTGGCAAGGAGAAGGCAAGCTATTCCTACGAATGTAAGCGCCCGTTCAAGATTTGGCTTCACCATCGCGGGCGCATCTCCTGGCCTTTCTCGATCGGGGGCAGTTCTTCGGCTGTGCCGAAGAACTTCTCGCGGCTAATGCGTTGCTGTTCGCTCATGTCGGGTGGTGCCGCGGCGTCTGCCTGGACGAGATAAAGAGTGGTGCCGGAAGCCGCCGCAGCCACTAAGGCCAGCACCGCGACGATCAGGACCGGGCGGCTCACCAGCGTGGCTCCATCTTCTGGCCGCTCGGGATCGTGGAAACGTCGGCGTTGAAGAATTTCTCTCGCCGGGCCTGGGCGAGATCCTTGTCAGTCTGCTTAGTCTGGAGCCAGGTCCCCATCATCGTCATCTGCTGGGAGACCAGGCCGCGGAGCTTCTGCATCTGGGAGACCTGCTGTGCTGCGATCTGGTGCCCGACTTGAAGAGCCTTCATCTGGCCGTCGGCCGACTCCGACATGGATCGAAGCGAGCTCATGGTGCCTTCTTCCGTGTCGAACTGGTCCGCCGTCAGGCTTGCAGCCTTCAGCGTGCTGCCGATCGTATCCCGGTTCGTGTCCGACCAGGATTGGTAGGTGTTCGCGAAGGATTCGGAGTTGGGCAGGGTGGTTTTCAGGTCCGCATAGCTTTTGAACCGCTGCTGAAGGACGTCGTCGGCATTGCCCATCGAAAACGAGATGCTTTGCCCCTGGTCGACGATGCTCCGCAGACGGTTGAGATCGCCCTCGACCTGTCCCCAGATGTGGTTTGGGAGCTGCGCAGTATTTTGCAGCATGTTCTCGTAGATCTTCAGCTGGTTCTGTATCTGCTCCGCCAATTGGGTGATTTGGGTCAGCTGATTATCAACCTGCAGGCCGGAGCTTTGAAGGAGGTCGATGAGCTGAGCATTGTTGGCGAGCTGCGTCCATTCGGTGGCAGCGCCTGTTGCAGATCCCGCGTCGGCGGAGGCAACAGGCAACAGCGCGATCGCCGCGCTTATCGTTGCGACGGCCCAGTTATTGGACATTGAGTAGCGACGTTGCATTCTGAACCCCTCTTTTTTCAAGCCAAAAGATTGGCCAGTCCTGGCCATGTTCTGCCTTCAGCGCTCGGATGCGCTTCAGGTCTTCCTTTCCTGAGGCACCCACGAAGCTCAGCGCCACCGGTCCGAGCGACATATCGAAGAGCCGTCGGCCATCGGGCGTGGCGACGTAGTATTCACGCTTAGGAATGGCGCTTGAGACAATTTCGATCTGACGCTCGTTGAAGCCGATCCGTTCATAGAACTCGCGCGTCCCCGGCTCGCGCGCGGCGCCGTTCGGCAGGCAGATCTTTGTCGGGCAGGATTCCTTCAGAACATCGATGATGCCGGAGCGCTCGGCGTCCGAGATAGATTGGGTCGCCAGCACGACGGCGCAATTGGCTTTGCGGAGGACCTTTAGCCATTCCCTGATCTTGTCGCGGAACACCGGATGTCCGAGCATCAGCCAAGCTTCATCCAGCAGGATCAGGCTTGGAGAACCGTCGAGCCGCTTCTCGATTCGGTGGAAGAGATAGGTGAGGACGGGTACCAGATTGCGTTCGCCCATGTTCATGAGCTGCTCGATCTCGAAGCATTGGAATGCCCGGAGCGTCAGGCCGTCCTCTTCGGCGTCTAGAAGCTGACCCATTGGCCCATCGACCGTATAGTGATGGAGCGCATCCTTGATCTCGCGCATCTGTACCCCGCTGACGAAATCCGACAACGATTTTCCGGGCGCGGTCGCCATCAGCCCAATCTGACGTGAGATTGCATTGCGATGGTCGGGCGTGATGGTGACGCCTTGGAGTGCGACAAGCATTTCGATCCATTCGGCCGCCCAGGCCCGATCTCCGTCTGTGGAAAGATCGAGCAGCGGGCAGAATGCCAGTGCTCTCCCCTCCCCGTTTTGGTCGTTGCCGATTTCGTAGTGATCGCCGCCTGCAGCGAGCGTGAGTGGAAGGAGCGAGTTGCCCTTGTCGAAGGCAAAGATCTGGGCGTGCTCGTAACGCCGGTATTGTGCGGCGATGAGCGCGAGAAGGGTCGACTTGCCCGAGCCGGTTGGTCCGAAGATCAGGGTGTGGCCGACATCGTCGACATGCAAGTTCAGGCGAAACGGCGTCGATCCGGAGGCAACCTGCATCAGCGGCGGCGAGTTCGACGGATAGAACGGGCATGGAGCGACTGGACTTCCCGACCACACCGAGTTCAACGGGACCAGGTCCGCCAGGTTGCGCGTATTGATCAGCGGTTCACGAATGTTCGCGTACCAGTTACCGGGCAGGCTGCCGAGAAAGGCATCTGTCGCGTTCAAGGTCTCGATACGCGCTCCGAAACCCTCCGCCTGAACCAGCCGGCGAATGGCTTCCGCCTTCTCCTGTAAGGCTTCGCTGTTCTCATCAAACAGGATGACGACCGGGGTGTAGTAGCCGTAGGCGACGAGCTGCGAGGAGGCCTGGGCTATGGCGTCCTCGGTCTCCGCGACCATGGTCATGGCATCCTGATCGATCGATCGGCTCTGGGTCTGGAACAGTTGATCGAAGAAGGGGCGTACCTTTTGCTGCCACTTCTTTCGCGTGCGTTCGAGTTTCTGGCGCGCCTCTTCGGCGTCGAGGAATATGAACCGCGACGACCAGCGGTAAGTCAGCGGCATCAGGTCGAGGTTGTTGAGGATGCCGGGCCAGCTTTCCGCCGGCAGGCCATCAATGGCGACGACAGCGAGAAACCGGTTCTCGACCTTCGGCGTCAGGCCATGCTGGAGTTCTGCGGTCACCAACCAGTCGAGATACATCGGGACATCGGGCAAGCGAACCGGATGGCTCTCTCCGGTGATGCAAAATCGAACGAACTGCAGGAGATCGTCATAGCGTGCGACCCGCTCCCCTCCCCTCTCGCGGACCTCGCGGGTCTGCATGCGGGCGATCGACAGCGTGTTGGCCAGGTACTGTTCGACTTCCCGGATGGCGTTGCGAAATACGAACAGAATGGTGTCCGCATAGGATTTCTTCCGGCTCGCCTCGTCCGAATAGGTGTATTTGGCTAACGCAGTCTTCTTCGACTCGAGCGGCCGATAGGTCAAAATGACCGCATGCTTGCTCTCGAAGTGTCCCTGCTCTCGCTCGAAATGGCTCCTGCGCTCCGCGTCGATCGCGCGGGTAACAGGATCCGGAAAATGGCACTGCTCTGGAGAAGGATATTCGACCGTCGGCACCCGGATCGCCTCGACCTGGATCATCCAGCCCGTCCCGAGACGCGACAGGATTGCGTTGATTTGCCGCGACAGCTCATTGCGTTCGAGGTCGGTGGCGCTCTCGGCGTCCGGGCCGGCAAAATACCAGCCAGCCATCAGGCTGCCGTCCTTCAAAAGCAGGACGCCGTTATCGACCAGGCCGGCATAGGGAACCAGATCTGCAAAAGACGGGCCAGTCGCGCGAAATCGTTTGAGGGAAGCCATTGGGACACTTCAGTATTTTCGCCACGGCGCGGCCGTCGGCCGGTAGTGGGGCTTGTAGGAAATATGACGGGCATAGACCTGCCGCATCTGGGGATCGGACTTGGCCATCATGCGAAGCAAGCCGACGATGACGATCCAGATCGCCACACCAAAGAGCGCCGAGTAAACCGTCAAGACGACGAAGATCAGGATTACGGCGGCAAGCCCGGTGATCAGCACCAGCTCGCGGTCAGCGCCCATCAGGAGGTTTGGTCGTGACAAGGCGCGGTGGATGCGATTGCGGTGGAGGCTCATCAGGCCCCCTCCCCTTCCCCGTCCGAAACCTGTTGGCTGACCTGATCCCTTGGCAAGCCTATCGATGCGCCAGTCGCGCCGAACAAACCGACGATCGTCGTGGCGCCGAGCAGAATACCGGCCACCAGGACGACGTACATCAGCCTGCGGGCGAAATCGTTGAGCTCGCCGCCGAAGATCAGCATGCCGCCGGCGATCGCGACAGCGGCCAGAGCAATATAGCCCGCGACAGGGCCGGTAATAGATTCCTGGATCTGCTCGAGCGGCCCTTCCCACGGAAGACTCCCGCCGGAACTGGCGAAAGCTGGCGTTGCAGCGGCGATAACTGCGACTGCGATAACGGCAATTGTCGGGAATGACCTCTCAAACTGCATCCCGGTTCTCCTCTGCATAAGGTTCCGTTTGGTACTGGCCGCCTGCAAAGCGGGTCACATGGAGGATCTCGCTGATCCGCCGTCCTTTGGCCGTTCGTTCAATCGAGATGATCAGATCGATTGCATCTCCGATGACCGCCTGCATCGGCTGATGGCTTGCCTCGGCGGTCAGCTGCTCAAGACGCTGCAGGGCGGAACGCGCGCTATTGGAGTGGATCGTTGTGACACCTCCAGGGTGGCCCGTGTTCCACGCCTTCAGCATGGTCAGGGCTGCGCCGTCACGGACCTCGCCAACGATGATCCGATCCGGTCTAAGGCGCATGGTACTTTTCAGGAGACGCGACATGTCCACGGCGTCACTGGTATGCAGGCTAACCGCGTTGTCGGCAGCGCATTGGATTTCGGCAGTGTCTTCCAGAATGACCAGCCGATCGTCGGGGGAGTTTGATATGATCTCCGCGAGGATCGCGTTGGTGAGCGTGGTCTTGCCCGAACCAGTGCCACCGGCAACGAGGATATTGAGCTTCGAGGCTATAGCGTTGCGAATGATTTCCGCATGCCTTGCGGTCATGACCTTGCTCGACACATAGTCATCAAGAGGTATGAGCCGCGACGCACGACGGCGGATGGTGAACGATGGACCCGAGACGACCGGTGGGAGCAGTCCTTCGAAACGGTGTCCGCCGATCGGCAACTCGCCCGAAACGATAGGGCGATCGTCGTCCACCTCCGAGTTCAGAACATGGGCGACGCTTCCGATGACAGTTTCCGCCGCAGACTGTGTCATCTCCCCGGCCGCGGCCATGCCGTGACCGAGCCTTTCGATGAAAAGCCGACCATCAGGGTTGAGCATGATCTCAACGACGCTCGGGTCTTCGAGTGCTACACACAGATGATCTCCCAATGCGTTCTGCAGCTTGCTGACGAGACGGGGGAGTGAGCGGTTTTGGGTGCTGAGCATGATCAGGCCGCTTCCGCTTGATAGATTGAAAAGTCTGACGAATAGGCGCCGCGTCGAATGCGATCGAGGCCCTGCCGGTCTGCGAGGAGCAGGCCAGCGACGCTTCTCGATTCGTTGATCTGTGCAGGCGCGCCGAGACGGCTCAGAGGCCAGTCCGCACGACGGAGGATGCGCTCGAGCCTGACGTCCGTCGCGGTCGCGAATTCCCTGTAACCGCTGAGGATGTTCCGCTCGACGATGCCGGCAAACATCACGAGCGTCGCCGAGCGAAGGCCCGCCTGCTCCCGTTCCACCGCGGTGTTCGTGCCCCGGCAAAATCGAGAGCTTTCGATCATTCGATGGTAAGTTGAGAGATGCGCCATTTCCAGGAGTTCGGGAACTACCTTCTCCAGCAGGCGCGCGCATCCGACCAAAGCGTCGCAACGGTCGAGGCGAAGGACGTATGCGGAACCCAGCTTGTTGAAGTTGCCTCTTTCAAGACCGGATGTGCCACGGGCTTTCCAAGCCGGTCGACCACGGAAAATGCGGGCGCGGAGACGGTGCATGGCGCGAATGAGACGGTTCTCAGCTTCGCCTTTCAGGTTCTTGATGGCGACGACGCGCATTGAGCAGATCTCCCTGCGTTGATGACGTAGGGAGGTTTGCCGGGGCAATGAACTTCGATCTACTACCAAAAGTGTTAGCGACTGATTCCATCGCGGACGGGCGTTTCACACCAAAAAATAGGGTCTAGGCCCTCGAGTTCACTAGCAAAAGTGTTAGTAGGCCGCATCAATTGCCTTTTATGCTTCAGCAGCAACATACGGAAATTGCTCAAGAAAACGGTACTTCCAAGCGGACCTCTTCGCATTCGCTTGTGCACGTTACGGGTTTGCTAACCCTATTTTTCTTGCCATGGTGTGGGAATCGGGTGAATGTCACGATAATTGGACGAAAATCCTAGAATTATCGTGACTGAAGGCGAACAAATCAATGAACGTGAAAATGGCCGCTTCAGAGAAAGTGACGAGTTTCGCGGATACAATCCTCGCACAGGGCGGGGATATATCCTCGAAGCTCGACATGCTGCGGCAGGAGAAATTCCCACCGAATGCACAGAAGACGCTTCGCCAGTTCTCACTGGCGGAAGTCGCGGACTTTGTCGGCGTCTCGCAGAGCTATCTCAAGAAGCTTCATCTTCAGGGAAAGGGGGTCGAGCCTAGCACGACCTCGACCGGCCGACGCTACTATACCGCAGATCAGATCAACGAGCTTCGCCAGTTGCTTGATCGGGTGCCGCATCGGCAGGCTCATGAGAAGCTGCAGGTTATTGCAGTCGTCAATTTCAAAGGCGGTTCGGGTAAGACCACGACCTCAGCTCACCTCGCGCAATTTCTCGCGTTGAAGGGCTACCGAGTCCTCGCTGTCGACCTTGACCCTCAGGCATCATTGACCGCGCTTTACGGCATCCAGCCCGAGTTGGACGAGAAGAAGTCGTTTTATGAAGCGTTGCGCTACGACGACCAACGCATGTCGATCAAAGACGTGATCCAGGCTACCAATTTTCCAAACCTCGATGTGGTGCCTGCCAATCTCGAACTGCAGGAGTACGAGTACGAAACTCCGATCGCCATGCAGCGGAAAGACTCGACTGCCGGGAAGATGTTCTACACCCGCATCGGGGACGCACTGGCAGAGGTCGATGATCGCTACGATGTCGTTGTCGTCGACTGCCCTCCCCAGCTTGGCTATCTCACGCTAACGGCGCTGACTGCCGCGACATCGGTCCTCATCACCGTCCATCCGCAGATGCTCGACATCATGTCAATGTCTCAGTTCCTGCTGATGCTCGGAGAGATCTTAAAGAGCGTCGAAAGTGTGGGCGTTGACGTGTCTCTCGACTGGTTCCGTTATCTGGTGACACGTTACGAGCCAACCGACATCCCGCAACAGCAGATGGTCGGTTTTATGCAGTCGATGTTCGCTCAACATATGATGAAAAACCATATGGTCAAATCGACCGCCGTTTCAGATGCGGGCCTGACCAAGCAGAGCTTGTACGAGGTCGAGCGCGCTCAGTTCACGGCCTCGACATATGATCGGGCCCGTGAGTCAATGGATGCCGTCAACAATGAAGTCATCGAGCAACTCCAGAAGGCTTGGGGGCGGCGCAGTGCTTAGTCGATTGTCAGCCGTACAGATCGTTTTTTTCCGTAAAGAAAACAGCGGCATAATCAGATACGGAGATTGCTATCATGGCGCGTAAGAACGTATTTGCGAACATCACGTCCTCAGCGAACGAAGGTAAAGAACGCAAGGCGACACCCGGGTATGCCACCCACGGTGCCTCCAGATCCATGATCAGTTCGCTGAGCGAGCTTCGAGACAAGGTCGCACAGGCCGAACAAAATGTTCCCGGCGAAACGATCATCGAGCTTGATCCCGAGCTTCTTGAATCCTCTTTCGTTACTGACAGGATGGGTGTCGACGATATCGCCTACGCCGAGCTACTCGAAGCAATCCGGGAGCGCGGTCAGGACACGCCGATACAGGTCCGCCCCCACCCAACAGCCGAAGGCCGCTATCAGATCGTCTTCGGGCATCGTCGCGCGCGCGCTGCCAAGGATCTCCGACGCCCGGTCCGGGCTGTCGTAAAGGCAATCTCAGACGCGGACCATGTCATTGCCCAGGGTCAGGAAAATTCTGCCCGCGAAAATCTGTCCTTCATCGAGCGCGCAATGTTCGCCCAGCGATTGGTTGACCTGTCATATGACAGGTCGACGATCCAGACCGCGCTCTCTGTGGACGCGCCGATGTTGACCCGGATGTTGTCCGTATCGGGTCGCGTACCGGCCGAAATCGCGAATGCAATTGGCGCGGCGAAGTCCGTTGGTCGGGATCGTTGGACTGAATTTGCCCAGCAGATCGAAAGGCCTGCAACGCTTGAACTGGTGCGGATCCTTGTCGATGATCCATCGTTCTCGTCGCTCGGCTCAGACGCGCGTTTCGAACTTCTTGCAAAAAGCATCAAGAAGGCAGCCAGGCCGTCAAAGCGGCAGAGCAATGCAAGTGAATGGCGCGCACATGATTCGAGTGTCCGGGCAGAGTTCAAGGGAAGCGGGAAAAGCTACTCGATTGCGCTGAAAGCAAACGACGCCGGCAGGTTTGGGCGGTTTATTGCCGAAAACCTCGATCGTCTGCATCAGGAGTTTCTGAGTTCAACTACAACAGAAGGAAAATAGCGGCAAAAGAAAAAGGCCCCCCAACGTCGCCGTCGTGGAAGCCTTCCTCATGTCTAAGCAACCTGAGAATCGCATTTCCATGAATCACAGTCAAGAGTCTTTGGCGCCAGTTTGGTGAGTTGATTTCCTTTGCCTTTAGAAAGGTGAGAGGAACATGCAAACAGGAAATGTAACGACGCCATTCGGGCGGCGACCGATGACGCTTGCCTTGGTGAAGCGTCAGCTTTCGACGGCAGATATCCAAGCGGGAAAAAGCGTCGACAAGTGGAGAGTCTATCGCAGTGCCTGCGAGGCGAGAACGATGCTCGGTCTGCGTGACCGTGCCCTTGCCGTCTTGAATGCCTTGCTGAGCTTTTACCCCGAGCAGGAACTCCGCGAAGACAGCAATCTTGTCGTCTTTCCATCGAATGCTCAGCTTGCGATCCGCGCCAACGGGATCGCGGGAACGACGCTTCGTGAGAATCTCGCTCTCCTCGTGCAGGCGGGGCTTATCCAGCGCAACGACAGCCCGAACGGCAAGCGTTACGCTCGCAAAGGAAACGATGGAGGAATAGAAACCGCCTACGGTTTCAGTCTCGCGCCGCTTCTTGCCCGCGCAGAAGAGCTCGCGATAATGGCTCATCAGGTTGCCGAGGAGAGCCGGCGGCTGCGTGTCATCAAAGAACGCATCACGATCAAGCGCCGCGACATTCGCAAGCTTATCACGGCCGCGATGGAGGAGGGCGCCGCGGGGAACTGGCAAGCGGTCGAAGACGCCCTCGTGACGACCATTGCTCGGATCAAGACGGCGAAGACAAGCCCCGCCCTCGAAGCCTGCCTTGATGAGCTGACCTTGTTGAGCGAGGAAGCCGTCAACATGCTGGAAATTCAGCTAATTCCACAAAAAACCGACGCCAATGGTGACGAAATCCGTCATCACATACAGAATTCAAATACCGAATCCTTTAATGAACTTGAACCTAGCTCTGGAAGTGAGCAGGGCGAGAGGCCGGCGGCAAGACCAAGACCAGCTGCCCAGCCGATAAAGGCTTTCCCGCTGGGTATGGTGCTTAGGGCGTGCCCGCAGATCGTAGATTACGCTCCTGGTGGTTCAATCTCGCACTGGCGGGAACTGATGACTGCCGCAGTCGTGGTTCGCAGCATGCTTGGGGTTAGCCCGTCTGCCTATCAGGACGCCTGTGAAGCCATGGGGCCAGAGAATGCAGCGGTGGCTATGGCCTGTGTTCTTGAGCGGGCAGGGCATATCAACTCACCAGGCGGATATCTGAGAGATTTGACAAGACGGTCTGAAAGAGGCGAGTTTTCTCTCGGGCCGATGCTGATGGCGCTGCTCAGGACGCATGAGACAGGGGGACAGAAATCGGCTTGAGATCACAGTTCAGGTTCGTTCCCCATCATTTGCAGGGAAGTGAGCAATGAGGCCTTCGGTTGTCAGCCGTACAAATCCACGTTTTCGCCAATAATTACAAAACGTTGATCTAATGTCGTCGGTTTACATGGTAGCGCATTTGAGGTCAGCGAGACCTGCTATAGTGACAGTGGCAAGCTGTAACGGGGAGAACGAGCAGATCGCCGATTTGCTGATCGAACTGACGGGGGCAAAGAAAAACCGGCTCGCGGCCTGTGCTTCCTTTTCCCCGCGAGGTCTGGGACTATCGCTGTAGCCATAAGCGTGTATATCGCATCTATTGGAATGTCTCTTCCAGTTTGTGAAAATTGAGTTGTAACAGCCGGGTGTGCTGCACTTAGTGTGGGTGTCGAAGGCGGTGATTTGGTTTGCCCAGTCTGTCGCGCCCTCAATTCGGTTTGGGCGGCCGGCATATGTCTCACAGATGGTCTACGAGCTTGGAACGATAACGATGGGTGCGAACTATTTCGATGATGAGCAGGAAATTGGACCACAGGCGCTGATACTGCTGCGCAAGGTCTTGGTAGACCTCCGCGAGACCGCTGGTACCGTGACCGCGGAGGAGGAGCTCGGAATCGCTAGGGAGCTTGTAGCTCTTTTCAAATCGGGCTTTCGAACCGAGGAGGAGCTGAAGGCTATGGCTGGTCACATGCCCCTTTTGAACAAGCAGACCTGACCTTCTACAGTCAATCCAAGAGACGCGACGCACGACCACTTCGTCTCTGTGCACTGTTGTAGTAGCTCGATGCCTGCTGGACGGAGCGATGCCGTGACTGCTCCATCGCCTCAGGCAACGGGATGCCGCGGTTGGCGGCTTCGGTCAGATAGCCGGAGCGAAGGCCGTGGGCCGAAAACTCCTGAGGCTCGAGGCCGGCCAGCTTTGCGCGCTGTTTGACGATGTCATTGATCGCCTTCGGGTCCAGACAACGACGCGAGACATTGCCCCACCGATCGATTGCGCGAAACACGCTGCCACTTTCAATCCTCGCGGCAGTCAGCCAGGCGTCCAGTGCCTCGACAGGCCGTCCGGTGATGTAGACGACCTCGTCGTTTTCGGCGCCGCTGGTCTTGGTGCGGCCGAGGTGAATGGACAGCGAGGGGAGGGGAGTTTCGCCGCCGACAGGGATCGGCTCCTCGTGCGTCAACTGCTCCTTTCTCAAGCCCGCCATCTCGCTGCGCCGGCGTCCGCCGGAGGCAAAGGCGACCATCAGGATTGCGCGGTCGCGGATGTCGCGCAGGCTGTCGCTATTGCAGGTGGCAAGAAGCCTGGAGAGGATATCGCCGGTGACGGCCTTCGCGCTCTTGCGCTTCCTCGGCCGGGGCGTTGCACGCACGGCCAGCCGGATTGCGGATTTCAGCGCAGGGGAGCCGAAAGGACCTTCAAATCCGCGCCATTTCGTCAGCGTCGACCAGGTGGCAAGCCGACGGCGCACGGTGTCGGGGGCATGCGGGCCGGATGATCGCAGGAACCCCTGTGAGCGGAGGTTGTCCTCGACCTTAGCCGGCATTCCATGATGGGGATCGGTCAGCCGCTTCTGGACGTCCCAGAGGTGATGGGCGACGAATTTCAGCGCCAGGGCTTCGGGAGCCGGCCAGGGCAGGCTCATTCCCGTGGATGCCAGTGACCAGGCCTGCAGATAGGCGAGATCGGAGGTCAGCGCCCGCAGCGTGTTGGCGCCCATGCCTTCGTTGACCAGATGGCGGAGCGTTTCGATGTCCTGGTCCGTCAACAGTTCGGCCAGTTCGTCACGCCGATCCATGGGTAGGACCGAAGCGATGGTGTCGAGTTCCGCAGCGCGCCGTTCGATCGAAGGTGGTGACGCACTGCTCATTTCGGCAGTCCGTGGTCGTCATAGAGATCATCGTGGTTCGAATTCTGATCTCCGATCG
The DNA here is from genome assembly GCF_900492205.1 of Ciceribacter sp. T2.26MG-112.2. GTDB lineage: Bacteria > Pseudomonadota > Alphaproteobacteria > Rhizobiales > Rhizobiaceae > Allorhizobium > Allorhizobium naphthalenivorans_A. The sequence continues at coordinate 19,741 of NZ_UEYQ01000007.1, read as the reverse complement.
TCGGGCGACCCTCGGCTACCAGCGCCAGAAGAGCGTCCATCGTGCCCTGACCCGGCCTCGAGATCGCCGTGAGGACGGCGATGGGCCGCCCGGCACGGCAGATGACGACCTCGTCGTTGCGCCGGGCGAGATCAACAAGTTCCTCAAAACGTTCAGCTGCTTCGGGAATGTCCGCAAAAATCTTCATCGCTATTGCCCCTCACCAGACCCGTTCATGCAGCACCGTGTCGAACGCGACGTCGGTGGAGACGAAGGCGCAATGCTCCAGGCGCGTCTGGGCAGCGAGAATGCGGTCCCAGGGATCGCGGTGATCCCAGTCGAGGGCGGCCGCCAGCTCGGCATGCAGATCGGTGATCGCCAGCGTCTGCAGGCCGCTGGCGATCACCGCGGCGCGCAATTCCTGCGGTTTCAGATCGAGCCTCTTCAGCCTCATTTTGTTGTCGAGCTCGTAGAAGGAGACGGCGCTGACGAGGACGGTGTTGGCCTTGTCCTCGATCAGCGCCCGGGCCTTGTCGGACAGCCGGTCGCTGCCGATCGTCCACCAGTAGACGGCGTGGCTGTCGAGCAGAACCTTCACGGCTTGGCCTCGCGGTCGGCTGGTCCGCCTCGCCAGACGCCGGTATCGTCGTTGAAGTCGCCGGCGTCGATCGCCGCCTGCTCGGCATCAACATCGTCGAACAGGTCGTCGGGCAGGCCACGCTGGCGCAACAGGCCAAACGGTCGCTTCCCGCCGTCGGCCGGGCCGATCCGCGCATAGACTTCATGGCCGCGCATGATCAAAATTTCTTCGCCGTGGTTGGCGCGTTCGAGCACCTCGGCAAAGTTCTTGCGGGCCTCGCTGATCTTGTAGCTGGTCTGTGGCATCATGCGCTCCTATTTCGGTCTTGATCTGCACGATATCACCGCAAGCGCATGCGTACAAGGCATCTGTACATCTCACAGCCGATAAGGGGTACTTATCGATGGTTAGAAACTCAACCCCCAATCATACCATGTGGCGAACCGTAGTATTTAGATAGAGTTCCTTTAGCAAATCGTTTACTATAAAATCAATGCCTTACGATCTCGCGAAAATCAGCATGACAGCCTTGATGGAGCCGGCTTTTCGCGCCGGTATCGCATTCACGCGTCTCGACGAGCGCGTCGCCCGCTCACCGGTCGGCCAGGGATGGATAGAACGGTCCCAGTTCACTGACGCTTCCGCCTCGCTGTGGATCGACGGCGAACTCGTCCATCTCGAAGACCTCGTCCTCCATGACGCCACGCGGGATATTCGCACACCCACCCACGAATTGACAATTGCGCGCGACGTCCTGCGCACTCGCCGGCGCATCGCCGCCAATCTCCCCGGCTGGGCGTTATCGGCAGAGGGTATCCGAACTTTGCGACAGACGTCGGACATCAATCCGGTGGGCGCGGATGTGCAGGAGCCGGCCGGCGTCGTTCGGCCAGCGGTCGCCATCGATCCGGAAGGGGAGGGGGACGATGGTGATGACGCGGAGAATTTACCCAGCGTCGAGTATGCCGCCATTGATGTTGTCCTGGCCCGTTCCGAAGCTGCGATCGAGAACGCAACGCGGCTCGGCCGTGGCGACGGCCAAGAGAAAGATCCGATGATCTACGATCTCGACTGGGATGAGGACGCGCGGATCGAGGAATGGCGCGCTGTGTTGCGGCAGGCCGAAAACTTGCCGGCGGCGCTGCAGGCGATCGTCGCCCTCGATGCCTGGAACGAGCTGGCCGTGCTGCAGCATGCGCCCTGGCTCGGCCGGCTATTTGCCGCCTCCATCCTGCGCCAGGCCGGCATCACGTCAGGCGCCCATCTCGCCGCCATTAATCTCGGCCTCAAAACCATTCCCGTCGATCGGCGCCGGCACCGTGATCGGGAGACCCGGTGGCTCGCCATTGCTCACGGCCTGATCGCGGCCGCCGAGCTCGGTCTGAAAGAGCATGACCGGCTGACGCTGGCGAAAACGATGATGGACCGAAAACTGGACGGACGGCGGACGTCGTCAAAACTGCCGGAACTGGTCGATCTGGTGATGGCGAAACCGCTCGTGTCGGCCGGCATGGTGGCCAAGACGCTCGAGGTGACGCCGCAGGCGGCGCGGCGGATTGTTTTGGAGCTGGGTCTGCGGGAGATGACGGGGAGGGGGAGGTTTCGGGCATGGGGGATTGTCTAAACATACATCTTCTGAAGGATAGCGCGTGTTGATTTGCGCTGAGAACTGACCCGGGATTTGCGCCGAGAGTTGACCCGCCTTTAGATATCGTTCGTGTCGGCCGTGGTGGTCAAGTTCCTGCGTTTCTCCTTTGTCGTTTTGGGCTCATGCGCTGAGCTGTTCTTGAAGCGGAAGCTGTCGTTTCCGGTTTCCAGGATGTGGCAGTGGTGGGTAAGCCGGTCGAGCAGCGCGGTGGTCATCTTGGCATCGCCGAAGACGCTGGCCCATTCGCTGAAGCTCAAGTTGGTGGTGATGATGACGCTGGTGTGCTCGTAGAGCTTGCTCAGCAGATGGAAGAGCAGTGCACCGCCTGAGGCACTGAACGGCAGATAGCCCAGTTCGTCCAGGATGACGAGATCGGAATGCGCCAGGCGATTGGCGATCTGACCCGGGCGACCTTGGGCCTTCTCCTGCTCCAGCGCGTTGACCAGTTCGACGGTTGAGAAGAACCGAACTCGCTTGTGGTGATGCTCGATGGCCTGGACGCCGATCGCGGTGGCAATGTGCGTCTTGCCCGTGCCGGGACCGCCGACCAGGACGATATTGTTGGCGGTGTCGAGGAACTCGCAGCGATGGAGCTGCCGCACAAGCGCCTCGTTGACCTCACTGCTGGCGAAGTCGAAGCCGTTCAGATCACGGTAGGCTGGAAAGCGTGCGGTCTTGAGCTGATAGGCAGTCGAACGGACTTCCCTCTCGGCGGTCTCGGCCTTGAGGAGTTGCGACAGTACAGGGATTGCCGCTTCGAACGCCGGCGATCCTTGTTCGGTGAGCTCACCGACCGCCTGGGCCATGCCGTGCATCTTCAACTGCCGCAGCATGATGACGATAGCGCCGCTTGCTGGATTATGACGCATGGCGAGCCTCCGTCTTTCTCAGGGCATCGTAACGTTCGACATTGGCCTTGGGCTCATTGGTGAGCGTCAGGGCTTGTGGTGCATCAATGGTGGGCGGCGTGAAGGATTTGCCGTCCACGAGGCGATGCAGCAGGTTCAGCACATGCGTCTTGGTCGGAACGCCGGACTTCAGTGCCATGTCCACGGCCGACAGCACGGCCTGTTCGTCGTGTTGAAGAACGAGCGCCAGGATATCGACCATCTCGCGGTCGCCACCCGGCTTCTTGAGCAGGTATTGCTGCAAGGTCCGGAATGCGTTGGGTAGCTCGGCAAATGGTGCGCCATTGCGCAGAGCACCGGGTTTGCGCTGCACGACCGCCAGATAATGCCGCCAGTCGTAGATCGTCTGTCCCGGCCGGTCGTGGGAGCGATCGATAACGCGGCGATGCTCACAGACGATCTGGCCTTCCGCTGCGACGACGACGCGATCCGGATAGACCCGCAGGCTCACTGGCCTATTGGCGAAGGACGCCGGGACGCTGTAGCGATTGCGTTCCAGATGCACGAGACAGGTCGGTGTGACCCGCTTCGTATACTCAACGAAGCCGTCGAACGGACGGGAGACAGGCATCAATGCCCGAGCTTCCTCAGCCCAGATATCGGCGATGGTGCCGCGCATCTGACCGTGTGGGGTCTTTGCCCAGAACTCCTTGCAACGAAGCTCAAGCCAATCGTTCAGTGCTTCCAGCGACGGAAAGCGGGGTATGGGTTGGAAGAACCGATGACGTGCATCCTGAACGTTCTTCTCGACCTGTCCCTTCTCCCAGCCGGACGCCGGATTGCAGAACTCGGGCTCGAACACATAATGGCTGGCCATCGCCAGGAAACGGACGTTGACGTCACGGTCTTTGCCACGACCGACCTTGTCGATCGCTGTGCGCATGTTGTCGTAGATGCCGCGGCCAGGGATGCCACCGAAGACACGGAATGCGTGATTGTGGGCATCGAATAGCATCTCGTGCGTCTGGAGGAGATAGGCCCGAACGATGAAGGCGCGGCTATAGCTCAGCTTCGTATGCGCCACCTGCAGCTTCGTCCGCTCATGGCCGATGATCGCCCAGTCCTCCGACCAGTCGAACTGGAAGGCCTCGCCCGGCTCGAATGCCAGAGGCACGAACGTTCCGTGCCCTGCCGTCTGGAACTCCCTCTGCCGGTCCGCCTTCCATTCCCGGGAAAAGGCTGCAACACGGCAATAGGAACCGTTGTAGCCGAGGCTCACCAGGTCGGCATGGAGTTGCTTCAGGGTGCGCTTTTGCTTGCGTCCCTTCTTGGACTCCGTCTTCAGCCAGGCCGACAGCCGATCCGCAAACGGATCAAGTTTGCTCGGTCGTTCGGGGACTTTGAACTTCGGTTCCACACCGTTCAGGCGCAGGTATTTGCGGATGGTATTCCGGGATAGGCCGGTCCTGCGGCAAATCTCCCGGATCGATATGTGCTCTCGAAAATGCCAGCGTCGGATTACGCTCAGTAACGCCATGTCGATCACTCCAGAGCCCCCGCTGAAAACACGCAAGGGGTGATTGAAACATGGGTCAAATCTCAGTGATAATTTCCCGCAATCCCGGGTCAGTTCTCAGCGCAAATCAACATATAAGCTACGGTACTTACGTAAGACGCTTTTCGGATACCTCAAACAATGTGGCCCTCTCGTTGATTAAGGCTGAGGCATCCTCGCAGACATTTGATTATTGAGACGGGTCATGCCCGGCAGCCTGCGCACTAGGTCCTGTTGACAAAGTGGATTCCCAAATCAGCGGAAGCATGATTCAAGACTGCCTTTTGGGAGGCGGTTTTGGCTCGCGGCGACCTGACGGATATGGAATGGCAGATCATCGAGGGGTTGTTGCCCAGCGAACGTGGCAGGAAGTCCCGGCCCTCGCACGATAATCGACGATACCTGAACGGCATGTTTCATGTTCTTCGGGTCGGATGCCCCTGGCGCGACATGCATGAGCGCTACGGAAAGTGGAATTCCGTCTATGTGCGCTTCCGCCGTTGGGCCGAACAGGGCGTTTGGGACGCTCTGCTTGAGACCCTCGTTGAACTGGGGCTGACGGATGACTGGCAGCACATGATCGATAGCACCACGGTTCGCGGCCACTCTCAGGCTGCGGGCGCTAAAGGGGGACTTATCAGGAGGCTTTTGGTCGATCACGCGGCGGCTTTACGACGAAAATCCACGCCCGAGCAGACGGTCAGGGCCGCCCTCTTGGCTTCGTCCTGACGGGCGGGGAGGCTTCGGACTACAACGCAGTTCCGGACCTGCTGGCGATACCGGTCAGTAAGCCGAGGCTGTTCCTTGCCGATAAAGGCTATGACGGCGACTTCCTGCGCGAGGAACTCCTGATCCACGGGATCAGACCAGTCATTCCGCCGAAAGCAAACCGAAAGAACCCGCCTGCCTGCGACTTCCGGGCTTACAAGGACAGGAACCGCATCGAGCGGATGTTCAACCGCCTCAAACAGTTCCGACGTGTCGCCACCCGATACGACAAGACACGAAAATCCTTCTCGGCATTCCTCGCCCTGGCCGCAGCCAGGATATGGCTGCCATACTTTGTCAACAGGACCTAGGACTCAAAACAGCGTTGTGCAGAAACGTGTAGGCAGTATCTCGAGATTCGACAAAGCAGGCACCATTATGGAGCTGCCTCATGGAGTTGCTCGCTGTGGCGGTCGCGGCTGTAGACGCGCTCTCACTTGGTCATATAGCCGAAGCTCGCCCGGCATTTCGAGTGAAACCGCCAGTCCGAAGGGGACCGTCTCGTCCACAGGATTGCCCGGGTCGGGCTCTCGCTGGACCTTGAGAGTGATCGTCATGCCGTCAGCGACCACCGCCGCCCGATCGCCGCTCCATCGGCGGGTGAAGACGGTACCGCGATTGGTCTGGTTCAGGTCGGGTTGGCTACCGTGGCCCTTCACTGCCAGCTCGTCGAGATCGTCTGGTGCCAATATTTTCATTTTCACGCCTCGATAGGATTTGCGCCCTGGAAGGACGGGCGTGAACCAGGCGAGAGTCGCGCAAAATGAATGGGGACGTGCCTGGCCGCCCAAGACTGCGGGAATGGGAACCACCACGTCTACGCTGCGCTCCCGACCAAGCTCACCGACGCACCAGAATGTCGCGCGGTCAGACGCGCAGGCTATTGCGTCGTCCGCGTCATACACGCCGTATCCGAAAAATCTGCGGATATTGTCTTTCTGACGAGAAGCCTGGCCTTGCCCAAATGGTCCAATCAGCCTCTTGACCATAGCCGCCGCGTGTTCGGGCCACCGCGCCGGATGAACCAAGAGAGCCTTGATCAGTACCGCACGCGCTGTCCCAGGCAATTGGAGAAACTCCTGCCCATAGGCGGTTTCCAATGCATCGTGAATCCGGTGCGCCGTACGCGAAGCAAGCGCAGTGGCAGCACTTGTTCCGTTGGTGAAAGCTTCGCCGCCCTCTATCCCCGGCCGAGGTGGTGCTGCGACCTTCAACCCAGCGCCGCGGGCTGCGCCCGCTGGGCTGACGATAATGCCCCCTCCGCTCCCAATAACGCGAAGATGCTCGCGGGCAGCAGGCATGAGGATGTCCGGTTTGACGGAATCTGCAAAGCCCGGACCCAGCGCGCTTGAAGGATTGGCCGTATCGAGTTCGGTGAATGGGTTCACGTTGGTGCGGGCCGACGCCCTGTCCGCCTGCGAAACCCAATCGAGGTTCCGGCCTCCGACCGTCAGACCATTCACAGTCTCAGACGGGGAGAGAAGTCGCCGATCGGCAATGATGGCCGCTATCGCACTAACGACACCTTCGGCACGAGTGCCGTGACCAGCGTCCTCGAACGCGGCGCGCGTATCGAATGTCGGAATTGGAAAGCTGGAGGTAACATTTCCAGCGCTAACCAAGAAAAGTATTCCGAACCGGTACGCCAGTCGGTCGAGAAGCCGCGCCCATGGTGACAGCTGACCATGAAACGGCCGTCTGACATTTCCAAGCGAGATGTTGACGATGATAACCCAAGGAGCCGATGGCTGCGCGCCGCCACGCATCTGTAGCACTGCCTGATAGATAAGGTCGACAATCAAGCGGTCGGAGGGAAATCGGTCATTGCTGCCCATGACCGGGATGCAATGGATCTGGCGAGGCAGCGGCAGTTCCGGCCGGTTGCGATCGCCGTGGATGATAAGGGAGGCCATGGCCGACCCATGCACGCGCTGCGCAACCAGAGCGTCTGGTTCAAGACCAAAATGGTCCTCGACATTGAGGTGCCGCCTCAGAAGGGGATGGCCCGCGACCGGCACTCCGTCCAGGAGTGCAAGAATCGATGCAGGGCTCACCTGCACCTCCGCCGCTGGCGCGGACGCCGGTAGGCTGTCATTGGCTTCGATGCCGGTAACGAGGCTCTGCGGTCTGATATGCATGATCGGTTCGACACCGGCCAGGCTGCCAGGCTGCCGAGTGATGACGCTCCGGATCGAAGCAACCGGTATTTCGGCGAGAATGGCGTGGTAGGCAATGTCGTCGATACGGGCACGATGGATGACACGTCCGCCCACCTGGGCGACAGCGTTCGAGACAGCGGCTTCGCTCACGACACCGGCGTTCGTCGAGGAGCGGAAGATGAGCTCGATCTCGAGGGGAATCAGCTCGTCGTCGTCCCGCCCGTCGATTTCATCCTCCAGGATACCGGCATCCAAGGGCTGAACTCGATCGGCCGGTCCCCAAACACGCAGGTCGCGAAGGCAGGCAAAAACGTCGCGCCACGGTGTATAGCCGGTTGGAAGCGTTCGTCCCGCAACCCAGCTGCGCCATAACGATTCGATCTGGCGAAGGGCGGCGAGATCAGGAACAAGAAGATAAGCGAAGGGCGACTTGTCCTCGTCGCTTGGAAGCTCTTCCTCGTCGATCAATTCCAGGCCGGGAATATTGTTGATGGCACGCGCGAAATTCGCGATGTCGCTTTTCACTTCGAAGACGAGAAGCCTTTCCGGAGCAAGCGCCGTGGGATCGGCGCGTAGGGAGAGCCCCGTTGGATCCCGTTGCAGGACCTCGGTCAGACGCCGGAACGTTGGAGTAAACTGCTGATCCTGTCGCTGCCTTGCGAAAGGCTCAGGTCTCTGGATGTTTGCCGGCTTGCCGATTTGTCTTGGAACCGCCGCGCTTGGACGCAGTCTCAGGATTGGTCTGGTCGGATCGCTCACCATTCAGAATTTCCGGTCCCACGCGTGTGGCCCAGAGGTCAAGCTCAGAACGCAAAGCGTCATCGACAGAAAGCTCCCCCAAGCCCAGTATCTGTCTTCTTCTCACGTTTTGGCAGAAATCCAAAGCCTCCGCAAAACTTAAGGTACCCAGTTTCCCACTGATAGTCTTCGAAGTTGCTTTAGGAAGATCGGGCCATTGAGAAATGACCCGATTGAGAAATCCTTCAATACGCTGGCGGTCAGGAGCTGGAAAACCGAGCCGCATCTGGAAGCGGCGCCAGACCGCTCGGTCGAGCAACTCGGCATGATTGGTTGCGGCGATCACAACCACATAACTCGGAAGCTGGTCGAGCTGCATGAGCAGAAAGGAAACCACACGCTTGATTTCGCCGGTCTCGTGCGTGTCACCTCGTTCTTTGCCGATAGCATCGAACTCATCGAAGAAGAGGACGCTAGGCCGTGTGCGCACGTAGTCGAAAAGCTTGCGCAGGCGCGCATTCGTCTCGCCAAGATAGCTACCGATTAGCGCGTCATACCTCACCACGAAAAATGGCAGACCCAGCGATTCGGCCACGGCTTCGGCAAACGAGGTCTTGCCGTTGCCGGGCGGTCCGGACAGAAGCACGCGGTGACGAGGCTCGTAACCATGAGCCCGCAGAACATCGGCGCGCGTATGTTCCTCGATCAGTTGCCTGCCGCCCTGTTCAACAGGCAGCGGCAGCATCAGCTCGCTCAGCTGGATGCGAGGCTCGAGTTCGAGAATGGTGTCCTTGCCAGAGCCGGCTTGCGAAGAATTTGATGTTAATGCCGGCGGTGTTACGGTTACCGCGGCCAGCGCACGCTCAAGCCGGTCCGCAACTCCGTGATGGTTTTTTGCGCGTTCTTCCGCGACCAGCGCCTCGGCTGCTGACTTCAGCGTCGCCCGATCGCCAGCTGCACCGGCCCTTACAAGGGAAATGAGAAGATCGCTACGGGCCATATCGTCGACTGACTTAGTGTTTCCTGTTTGTTCGCTTTCCGAATCTTAGCGCAAATAGTTTATAAAGTCTTCCTATGCCAGCCCCCGAGCGAAATTGCCGTCCGATTATACATAAATTCGTGAGTGCCAGTTGCGGCATGACAGCGACGCTTGCCCCGCCAACGCTTCGGTTCCTTTCTCACGGCGGAGTGAAATAGAGACGATCCCTCACGTCGGGTCCAAGTTCGGCCGGTGAAAAATACACATCGGCTGACCATTCATCGACTTTGCGCAGAACCCGTTCGAGGAGTGCGCCGGGATTGTTCAATGTATCGTTTGACATTGGACCAGCTCTCTCGAGGATACCCGGACCTCTTTTGAAATCATCGCCGCCGGGAGCGCATATCTTCTGCACAAGCATTGGCAGAAGCCAAAACAGACCGACAATATGAGCCTGCCGCGTGCGGACCGCGGCTTTCAAGGCGAGTTGCGGGTCCGATGCCTCGAATGTCGCGAGATCCCGGACCCCGGAATTGCGGCCGTTCCACTCACGCCACCAGGCATTGTTGCGGGGGAAGCCGGCCGTTGCGAAATGTCTAACGGGGTTGCGCAGGATCTTTCGTCGAGACGGTGCTGCCGATGCGGTATCCACTCGAACACGCTGCGCGCCGGTACGCTTGCCACGAAGAAAAAGCCGCGATGTTTCGGCAAAGATTTCGTGACCGTTGCGGTCATAGTCCCGTTGATGACCACCCCAGTCCAAATAGGCGGAGTAGAAGAAACCGGAAACCTTGTCATCAATGACGACATCTGCGCTATCATCGGCTATCCAGTCCTCCAATGCCGCGTCCGTTTCGTTAGCGAGGTTCACAAAGCCCGGATGCCCTTTAAGAAACTGATGCGGTGGATGGGTGGTGCCTTCCAACATCACATTCTTCGATTGGGTCGAGGCTACGGCCTGCATGGCGGCAACATAGCCCGGATCATAAAGGGTGTCCGCGTCAACCTGGATGATCAAAAGCTTGTCAGCCTCGACGTTCTGCTCGCGCGCGATGTCCGCAGCAGCTGCTATCCCACGGGATCTCGCCGGCACATAGCCTTTGACTGGTTCTTCGCAGACGATGATTTCACCTGGTGCCGCGCGTTCCTTAATGGCACGCATCATGTCCAATGTGCCATCGGTCGAGCCATTGTCGACCAAGATGAAGATCGCATGCGCGCTGCCGTGCCCTCCGGACCCCAATCGGAGCGAGTCCAGCGAGGTCTCAAGTGTTCCTCGCTCGTTGAGACAGGGCATGACAACTGAAGTTAGCATCGGCGCGTCCTCCCACAAGACTCAGGTTTCTTCCGCCAGACCTCCTTGGCCGTCGGATTTCCGGTGCCAAACCATCACTTTCTGACGCTCTTGCGGTGCTGTCGCATCGACAAAACCGGCTTGTTCGGCGGCTCGGGCCGAGGCGATGTTCGCTTTCTGCATATGAGCATAGATTGTGTCGTAGCGGCTGGCGCGTACCGCCTTGGCATAGGCAATCTGTCCTATGTGTCGGCCCTGACTGGCCAAATTGAGATAGATCTGCAGTGAAGCATGCAGCCCCAGTTGCGGCGTGTCGATCAGATTGATGAACACGGTCCCGCAACGTTTGCCATCGACCTCGATGCGCCAGGCTTCGCCGTCACGTCCACCGCCTCGCCCTTTGGTTCCAGGCGTTCGCACGAGGGCGACTTGATTGGCAGCGACCGGCTCCCGGCTCGCGACCCGTGGTGACGGTCGCGGTGTCGCGCGCCGATTGGCCAGTTTTGCTCGCTGGTCGATGGTCCTAGCCATCGCTCAATCCCAGCCCGTCGACAAGGCGTCGATCAGCCTCCTGCCAGAACTCGGCCGGGAAGAAGCCAGGTGAAAAGGCGATCACGACGTCATCGATGCGGGCTGCAATATCGGGTGGGCTCAACACGCGTGTCAGCTCATCGATCCGTGCCATGATGACGTCTCGTGGTGGATCAAGCGGCGACGCGTGCAGCGACCAATCGCTGTCCCCATCATAACGATTGTTGAAATAGTCCAAGTCGATATGCAGAAGATAACGCCGATCCCGCGTGTCAGCGAGCCAGTCTTCGATGTCTGGGGTCAACAGATATGTCGACGGCCCAGTGTGCGGCTCCAAATCTCGGAGCACCACGGACGGACGGCAGGCGAGCGGGTCAAGCAGGTTGTCGGAAACCAAGCCCGGCTCAATTCGGAAGACCTTGGTGGACTGAGCCTTCGGCGGCTGGCAGAGATGCCGAACCTCGCATCCGGGAAAGCGATGCAGGAAAGGGGTCATAAAACTTCCCATGCCGATCGCGCCGCTGGTGACGGCGTTCGTCACGGAAATGGGATCCGACAGAGTAACCGCGTTGCCGCCGATCATATCGGACCAGCCATCCGTTTCGACCCGCAGGCGCGGTGATCCGAGGTCGCGATGATCGTCGACATGTAGGATGACAGGCTGCCGTTCGGGGTCGGACTGACGCGTCATCCATTCGCTCCAACTCGCCAGTGTCCAACTGTCATAGAGGCAACGCAAGAGCTTGCCACTTCTGCGTTGTGCCGCGAACATAGTCTCATACCGCACACCCCCGCCCCACCAGGCAAGACCGGCGGCGAGGGCGGGATCCACATGACGCTCCGGATCGGCCGGCCAGGCCAGGCTCAGCTCCCATCCGTCGCCGCAATCGATAGCGTGTGCATCAATATCACAGAAATAATCGCGAAGGGCGGCATGGCGCTCGCCGGGCTCGGAGGGAAGGGAGCCCAGCGCGATTCGCATGATCAGGCAGCGACCGGCGCCTGGCGGCTGGCCGCCTCCAGCTCATCAGTCAGGGCGCGCCCCAGTTCCGTCAGCTCGCATTGACGCAACGTCGCAACTCCGAGGTTGAGGTTGCGCTCGGTATCGCGCAGTTGTCTTGTTGCGCGCTCCTTCATATGGGCAGGCCCGTGGGCGAGGATGTGCTGCCATAGGCGATGCAGCTCAACGAAGACGAAGACAGCGTGAAGCAATCCTGACGGAGGCCGAAGGTCGGCCCGCCATGGGGAGATTACCCGAGGCGCAAAGCGGCTAACGGTGGGGCCTAAGCGTTCGAGCAGATAGAGCTTCTGATGGCGATGCTCGTGGACCAGCGAGTCGGCGAGATCGAAGGGATCGATCAGCTTTCCGTCCTGCATGACCGAGACGAACAGGGTTCCAGGCACGGAATCGTCGCTGAAGGAGACGATCTTTTCTGGATCCGCTGTCGGATCGCGGACAAACTGGACCGCCTGGCACGCTAGCAGCATTTCCTCGGCAAGAGCCGGACGCCAGCTGTGGACAATTTCGAATGCTTCCTCAACCACTTTGCGAGCAACCGCTGCAACATTCTCACGTTCGAAAATGATCTGGTCTCCGAATGGCAGCTTGAGCCAGGCATCGTTCTGTGCGACGTCCCATTTGATAGCCGCGCTTGGGGCATAGGAATTCAGGACATCGACGAGATAGGCGATGTCGGCAAATATAGGCTTACCGTCGACGTCGTGTATCTGGCGGCCCCGCGCCTGCGCAAGAAACGCTTGGCTCCAGGCGACCATTCCGGGCCGTCTCGCAAGGCGTGCGAATGCATCTACGCCAAGCCCGGCGAGTTCGCGGGCGATCTCTGTTGCCTCAGGTCCGGTCTTTTCCAGCTCAGCCAACACCTGACGAAGTCGTTCGGTATAGGTCAGGTCGGCATCCGCTCGAAGGACTGCCATGGCCGGGCCGGCGGTCTCCGCCCGCTCGAATTCGCTGAGATTGAAGGTTTCCGAAAGGCGGTTCGACAGATCCTCTTCCTCGGCGGTCAGATCCTGCACGAGGCGCGCTTTGACATGTGAAATCAGCGCAAAGAGTTCCCCGCAGTAAGTCGAGGGGTTGTTGAATCCATCGGCGCTGAAGCGGTGAGGTACCGATCCACCTCCGCAGACGTCTACGACCTGGCAGCTGAGACAGCTTTCGCTGAGGCCCTCCTTGTTGAGAAGAGCTCGGTGCCGCTCGATTACCGGAGAGGCAGCTGCTGCGCTAATTGCCATATCCCGCACAGAGCCATGCAGATCGGAAATGCCATCGCCGACGATCTTCAATACATCCAGATCGTGATAGCCGCCGTCTGTCTCGATCGATAACAGATTGACGTCACCGAAGCCAAAGGCATCTGTCGCCGAGGGCAAGCCCGCCGCGACGTCAAGGAGAGCTTCGAAGGTTCGGAGCGGTATGTGGGGATAGCGATCGAACCAGCAGTCGAACGCGCGGATGAGCCAATCTTTATAAATCTCAGGCTCGGCCTCCCGACCAGGCGGTGGACGCACATGATGAGCGTCTGGCAGCAGCAAATCGAGCTTCGGCGGGTTGATGTCGTTGAAAAAAGCGAGAAGGTTCTCCGGATCAGACTTTGCGTCGATCACCGCGATGACACCGGCGAAAATCTTGGGATGGGCCTCTAGTCGGTGATAGGCTTCCATTACCCTATCAAAGCTTGACCGCCCCTTGCGCGTGGAGCGATGCCGATCATTGTCGACCTTTGAGCCGTCAATACTCAATGAGACCGAAATGTCGGCTGTGTCGAGCGCTGTCAGAACCGCGTCGGTGATGAGCAGACCGTTTGTCTGCATCGCGAAATCCAGTTTTACATCCGGGCCAACGGCATGACGCAACTGTTCAGCAAAGTCGGTAATGCTTCCGACTCCGGCCAACAGAGGTTCGCCACCATGAAAAATGATGACGGCTCGTCGCAGCCCCTCATCTTCCACGTATTCCGCCAGACGGTCGGCAAACGCCCGCTTTATATCAGGAGACATAGTTTTGGGCATGGATCTCCAGCTCTGATCGGCGTGGTGATACACGTAACAATAGTCACAATCGAGATTGCAGCGTGAGGCTATCTTGACCAGGAACGACGTAATGCGCGCGGTCACGGCACAGCCGCTCTACTAAGAACGATTATGCCGATGATGCATGCGGTCGTAGCTAGTGATGACTTCACTCGTCTCTGCATTGGCAAGGACGCGGCTACGTAAACGCTGAATAGCCGGGTTAATCGATTCACTGCGCAAAACAGAGGCCTTCACAGCGTCGTCAGCGACTTTTTCTTCCTGCAGAACGTCAGACATCTTGGATCTCCGATTTGCAATAGATTCAAGGTATACGGTTCGCGCAAAGTTGCAATCCCTTCAAAGCACAATCCCAATCTGAAAATTATTGAATCGTCGCATTGGAAATAGTTGCGAGGCGGCGCTAGCATTGGAGACATGGAAGCTAACGTTCATGTACTTTGAACTTGTCGTGAAATCAGAAGTCAGTTCATTTCCGCAGCCTGCTATTATCACCCTTTTGATATTACTGAGTTTTGAGCGGCGCGGTAACATGTTCTCGGTTCGATTCCGTTCAAGGCGAGCGATTGTTTGGAAACCCGAGATTGACTAGGTTGCCATGTTCCGGGGTTCTGAGGCCAAGGCCTCGATCATCACGGCAAGTCGCTGCAAATCATCACTCCGCAGCGCGTGGAGCGCGGAGATAATCCGCTCCTGAAATATCTCCTCAGAAGTTCGAACCTCGCTCGCATCAGCCAAGCCCACCAGTTCATCCACGCTGACGGCCAATACGGATGCAATCCTCACCAATGTCGACAAGTCGGGCTCCCGCCGGCCACTTACGTAATTCCCGTATCGACGATCGCTGAGACCTGCCCGACGAGCCACCTCAGCATTGGAAATGCCAAGTTGCGCTGCCCGGCGACGAAGGTTTGCTGCAAATGATTCCATACCACATTTTGTTCATGACAAACCAAACGGGTCCATGTACGATACGTTGTTACAATTAGGAACAAAATGTGGTGCCATGGAAATCCGCCAGCTTTCCTACTTCGTGGCCGTCGCCGAGGAACTGCACTTCGGACGTGCCGCCATGCGGGTGAACATCGCCCAGCCGGCATTGAGTACGCAGGTGCAGGCGCTGGAGAAGTTCTTAGGCGTGCAACTGCTGTTGCGCTCAACGAGGCGGGTGGAGCTGACCAGGGCAGGGGAGGTGTTCTACGATCGCTGTGTCAGGATGCTGAGCGATCTGGAGCTCTCGGCCGAGATGGCCCGCTCTGTTGCCGGCAAGACGGTGCGCGAGATCAGGATCGGGACGATCTATCCGGCCACCACAGGTGTGCTGCCGGCGTTTCTCTCGCGCATCGGCCGGAAGTATCCCGATATCCGCCTGCATGTCTCCAACGGCTCGACCAGCGACATCATCCGCCAGCTCGAATGCGGCCGCATCAACCTCGGCTTCATCCGGCCCGTCGAGAACATCGGTTCGCTGCGCTTTTTCTCCATTGCCCATGAGCGCTATCTGCTGGCGGTGGGAAGGGACAATCCGCTGGCTGATCTCGACGAGGTCTCTGTCTCGGATCTGCGCGACCAGAAGATCATCGGGTTCAAGCGGCAGAACCTCTCCTTTACGGAGCGGTACTTTGCCGAGAAGTTCGATGAGCATGATCTGACCGGCAATGTCGCCTACACCTGCGACGACACCTTCGCGTTGATCTCGCTGGTGTCGGCCGGGCTTGGAGTGGGGTTCGCTCCGGAATGGACTTCTGAGCTTCCCGATCGCGACATTGTGCTGAAGAAGGTGCGGGGCATCGATTTCAGGATCGGGCTCGGGGTTGCCTGGAACAAGGAAGACCCGACAGCAGCGCGTGACGACATCATTGACATTGCACGGTCGCTTGCACGACCGGGGCGGTGAGGGAAGGGTGGTCCCTGGCGGTCCCTCCTATGGTCCCGCGCGCCGGGGGCTGTTCTCTAATTGCGCCCCCCAGGTCAACCCCTTTTCAGCTGACTGTTCTTGCCGGTTCATAGTTCTCTCCGTGGTCGAGACAGGTGCTCGCCACATCATGGCATCGGATGCGGTGGTTCCCAATGTCGGTCGCGCGGCCCATTCAAGTGAGCTCGCAACAGCCCCCGCGGGATTACCACTGCTGCGTCCCGGCAAGGGACAGTGCTCCGCCACACGACGGATCTGGTTGAGTAGCCTTTTCTATGAGGCCTCAAGCTCTGGTGTCGACGTCCACCGGAAGGTCTCTCCGGTTGTCCATACGCGGTGCATGATGACGGCCATCTTTCGCGCGACAGCTACGGCCGCCTTCTTCATGCCGCTCCTCTTGGCGATCCGCAGACCCCAGGCTTTGAGGGCCGACCATCTTCCGACGCGGGTTAGCAAGGTTGTGGCGGCCTCGAACAGGTAGGCACGAACGAGAGGGTCGCCGCACTTGGAGATCTTGCCGTTGTGGTCCATCTCGCCAGACTGATAGCGACGGGGCGTCAGACCAAGATAAGCTCCGACGCTGCTGGATTTCGCAAACCTGACCGGATCGTCGATCGCGGTGATGAACGCGATCGCGCTCAACAGCCCAACTCCCGGAATGGTCATCAGCCGCCGGCACAGGGCACTTCCCCTGGCGTAACGCGCCAGTTCACGGTCCAAACAGAGAATCTGCGCCTTCAGACCGATGTAAACCGCGAGTAGCGTGCGTACCGTGTGGCTGACACGCCCGATATCTCGTTCGCAAGCTTCACTCACCAACGCTTCGAACGACAGCCCATCGTGCCGCCTGAGAACAATGCCGAATGTCTTGAGCATGCCTCTGATCTGGTTGCTGACTTCAACCCGCATGGCGATGAGTTGAGCGCGAGCGCCCAGCATGGAACGGATTGTGTGACTGTCGAGGCTTTTAACGCCGACCTCCCGATACCAGCCAGCCTTTACGATTTGTGCCAGGCCGTGGGCGTCGTTCTTGTCGGTTTTGTTCATCTGCATGTTCAGTGCCGCCTTTGCATGGCGGGCGTCGAGACAGATGACGGGAAACCCTTCGGCTTTCAGAGCATGCCAATGCCAGGTTGATAGCGGCCCGCTCTCAAGTCCAATGCGGATCGCATTCGAAGCCTTAGCTCTGACGGCGTTTGAAATCCCTTCCGGCGTTGAAGGGCAGGTACCCTGCCAAACAATCTTGCCATCGCTACCAATGACGCAAACATGCGTGATGTCCTGCGACACATCCAGTCCGACGAACTGTTCCATGACTTGCTCCCCGAGTTGGTTGAAACGGCGGCAGCATAGCACTGACCGCAATTATCCCATGTCGGTCCCGGTTTTCGGCGTTGCCGTCGCTATGCTAAACCTCCTGCGGCAACCCTTTTAACCGGTCTTGCGGGAGGCGAACGGCTTTCGCAGTGCCTGCTACAGCTGGTATGCCCATTTCTGTTCTGGACGCTTCTGCCTAGGGGCCGAATCGCTGTCACTGGGTGAAACAGCGTGATTGTTGCCATTGCTCGCCACGTTGGCTGAAATCGCACACCTACCAGCAAGGTTGATCTGCCGATCGCGTCGTGTTTTGAAGGAGAAATATTGGCGGCGGGGCTTTGACCACAGGAATGGCAGAACAATTCGACATGTTTTCGGACGAGGCTGCCCGTGACCGGGTGGTTCCGCGTGACATTTCCAAGACCCCCAAGCCCGAACGGAATGCCGTCGCCATGAGTGAAGTCGATATGGTCCGACATCTCTTGGAGACGGGCCGTTACCGCATCCTCACGAAACTCGTGCCGCGCGCGATCGCGCCATTCCGGCGTCCGGAATATCCCCTCAACGGCATCATTCTCGACACCGAAACCACGGGCCTCGATGCGCGCAAGGATGAGATCATCGAGATTGGCGTGATCGCTTTTACCTTCGATGCGACAGGACGCATTGGTGACGTGACCGGGATTTACGGTGGGCTTCAGCAGCCGAGCGTTTCGATTCCTTCCGACATCACCAGGCTCACCGGGATCACCGACGACATGGTCGCCGGGCAGTCGATCGACATGGTGGCATTACAGACGCTGGTCGAGCCCGCCGATCTGCTGATCGCCCACAATGCCGGTTTCGACCGGCCATTCTGCGAGGCGTTCTCTCACCTGTTTTCCGGCAAGGCCTGGGCTTGCTCAAACTCCGAGATCGACTGGTCGTCGCGGGGATATGAAGGCACCAAGCTCGGATATCTGATCGGGCAGGCAGGCTATTTTCATGAAGGTCATCGCGCGGTCGATGATTGTTTCGCGCTCCTGGAGGTCCTGGATCGCGAGGTGGACGGAACGGCTTCCACCGCTTTCGCCGAGCTCTATGAAGTAAGCCAGAGGTCGCGTGTCCGGATCTTTGCGGAGAACAGCCCCTTCGACATGAAGGATCACCTGAAGGCGCGAGGCTATCGCTGGTCTGACGGTAGCGACGGCCGCCCGAAATCCTGGTGGATCGAGGTTGGAGAAGAAGCGCTCGATGATGAACTCCGCTATCTCAGGGCCGAAATCTACCGCTATCCAGACGCCGATCCTCCAATCAAACGACTGACCGCCTCCGACCGGTTCCGGGCCTGATAGCCCCCTTCAGCTCGTCTCTGATTGGACCCATGCTTGGGACGCATGGCCGACCTGAGAACCTGTGCCTTATCGACGGTGGCCAGGAACCTATATTCCAATCATCGAAACGACGTTGGAACCGAAGCAAGGTTGCTGGCGTCAAGAGGCCTCGCGAAAGGGGATCATCATGAACGTAGCACGCTCCTTCAATAACTGGCGCAAGTACCGTCAGACCGTTACCGAACTTGGCCGGATGAGCTCGCGCGAACTGCAGGACCTCGGTATCAATCGTGCCGACATCCACAGCGTTGCCCGCCAGTCGGTCGCTCGCTAAGCGGCTTTTTCCCGGCCTATCCTGAATGACACGACGCCCGCTGATGACGCGGGCGTTTTTGTATCTGGCCTGCCACGAGGCGCTGTGCTGGAGATCGCTCTTATCAGGATTAGGTCGTGCATTTTTCGCATAGCTGCGCTGCAGCAAAGTCTATTTAATGTGCGGCGGGAATGGGTATCTTGGTTTTCATCGAAGCGATGCACCTCCTCCCGCAGAGCTTCGAATTCAGACGGCCCACTCCTCCTCCCAAGGGGCGTCTGTCGGAACAGCGGCACTCCCCCTCCCAGCCGTTGTTTGGTTCTTTTCGGAAAGCCTGCCGCACCTCCTCCCGCGGCAGGCTTTTTCGTTTTCAGGACCGTCGCATCATAGGCCGAGAGCGAGCTGCGGTTCTTGCCCGCTGTCTTCCGTGCTGAGCGAGGAAAGGGTAATCCCGAGCAGCCGCACCGGACGTTTGAACGGGAACACCGAGGCGAGCAGGGTCTCTGCAATCTCCAGGATCACGTCGATGTCCGAAACGGATCCGGACACGGTCCTGCTGCGTGTTGCCTGGCTGAAATCCGAATATTTGATTTTGACCGTCACGGGGCTCTGTGGTCATTTCTACATTAATACACGCTAAGGGCATTTTGCAGGTGACGGGAAACACATGATTTCCGCTCACCGTGATCGCGGGGCAAACTGGCCACGCAATAGGGCCATTTTTTGCGCGACAAACCCTGTCGGAATGTTAGGCTG
>NZ_UEYQ01000002.1 GCF_900492205.1 Ciceribacter sp. T2.26MG-112.2 | reverse complement strand
CGTTATAGCCATGCACCCCGCCCCCGCCAAAACCCGCCACCTCCCCTGCCGCATAAAGGCCGGGCACCGGCTTGTTGGTATCGTCGAGCACGCGTGAGGACAGATCGGTGTGCAGGCCGCCAAGCGTCTTGCGCGTCAGGATATGCAGACGGACGGCGATCAGCGGCCCGGCATTGCGATCGAGCAGCCGGTGCGGCTTGGCCGTGCGCATCAGCCGGTCTCCCAGAAAGCGGCGCGCGCCGCGAATGGCCGTGATCTGGGCATCCTTGTTGAAGGCATTGACGATCTCGCGATCGCGGGCCTCGATCTGGCGGCGCAGGTGATGAATGCCGACCCGGTGTTCGCCGGTCATCTCGTTCATCCCGACCACCAGATCCTCCAGCGTGTCGCGGACCACGAAGTCCTCTCCCTTGTCCATGAACGCCTGGACCGGGCCGGGCGGGTTCCGGCCCAGCCGCTTCAGCAGCAGGGGAATGTCCTTGCCCGTCAGGTCCGGATTCTGCTCGGAGCCCGAAAGGGCGAATTCGCGCTTGATGATCGCCTTGTTGAGGACGAACCAGCTATACTCGTCGCCCCGGGCGCGGATCGCCTTCAGCGTGGCCAGGGTATCGAACCCCGGCAGGGCGGGTGGCGGAAAACGGTTGCCGTCGGCGTCACACCAGAAGGACGACGGGCCGGGCAGGATGCGGATACCGTGGTTCGGCCAGATCGGATCGAAGTTCCTGAGGCCTTCGGTGTAGTGCCACATCCGGTCGCTGTTGATGATGTCGGCGCCGGCCGCCCGCGAAATGGCCAGCATCCGCCCGTCGACATATTGCGGCACGCCCGCGACCATCGATCGTGGCGCGGGGCCGAGCCGCTCGACCGGCCAGTTCTTGCGAACCAGATCGTGATTGCCGCCGATCCCTCCGGAGGTGACGATGACCGCGCCGGCCGAAATCTCGAAGTCTCCGATCACCGCGCGCGATGTCGCTGCTCCCCGCGGCGCGGAATCGACCGCCAATACACTGCCGCTCGCCCCTGTGACTGTGCCGTTGCGCCTCGTGAGTTGGTCGACCTGATGGCGGAACCGGAACACCAGCCGTCCCGCCCGCTCGGCCTTGCGCGCCCTGCGGATGAAGGGCTCCAGCACGGCCGGGCCGGTCCCCCAGGTGATATGGAAACGGGGAACCGAATTGCCGTGGCCGTCCGCCTGGGCGCCACCTCGTTCCGCCCAGCCGACAACGGGAAAAAAGCGTACGCCCTGCCGGTGCAGCCAGTCGCGCTTTTCGCCTGCGGCAAATTCTAGATAAGCCTCGGCCCAATGACGCGGCCAGTAATCCTCGGGGCGATCAAAACCCGCCGAGCCGAGCCAATCCTGCCGGGCCAGTTCGAAACTGTCGCGAATGCCGATACGCCTTTGCTCCGGGCTGTCGATGAGAAACAGGCCACCCAGGGACCAGAACGCCTGCCCTCCGAGGTTCTGCTCGCCTTCCTGATCGAGGACGCAAACCTTCAGCCCCCTATCGGTTGCTTCGCATGCCGCCACCAGTCCCGCGAGCCCGGCACCGACGATCAGTACATCGCATTCCATCCGTTTCTCTCCCCCGTCGCATCCCCCGCAATCTTACTTTTACGGGCACGTCAAGGGCCGCACAACCCAGCACTTCTGCTAGTAGCCATGCGAAAAGGTCAGCGCTCGGTCAATTTGAGCTCGATACGACGGTTCTGGGCGCGGGCTTCGACACTGTCGCCCTCGGCGATCGGTTGATATTCGCCAAAACCGGCAGCGGCCAGGCGATTGGCGGGGACGCCTTTGGAAATCAGGTACTTGACCACCGATATGGCGCGCGCGGACGACAGTTCCCAGTTATCGACATAGCGCCCGGAGCCACTTAAGGGAACATTGTCGGTATGGCCGTCGACGCGCAAGACCCAGTTGATTTCCGGCGGGATTTCCTTGGCCAGATCGAGCAGCGCCCCTGCAAGCTTCGCCATCTCGACCTCCCCCTCGGGGTTGAGCACATTGCCGCCCGAGGGGAACAGGACCTCCGACTGGAACACGAAGCGGTCGCCGACGATGCGAATGTTCTCCCGGTCGGAGAGAATTTCACGAAGGCGGCCGAAGAAGTCCGAACGGTAACGGTTGAGTTCCTGGACGCGCTGGGCGAGCGCGACGTTCAGCCGCCGCCCGAGGTCGGCGATCTTGGTCTGCGAGGTCTGGTCGCGCGCCTCGGACGCCTGGAGTGCCTCCTCCACGGCCGCGATCTGGGCGCGCAGCGCGGCGATCTGCTGGTTGAGCAACTCGATCTGGCTCATCGCCCGTTCGCTCACCTGCTTTTCGGCGTCGAGTTCCTGGGTCAGGCGACCGAGTTTCTGGTTGGCGGCATCCGTCGAGCCGGAGCCCTGGTCGAGCAATTGCTGCAGGCGGCTGCGCTCGCTCTCCGACACCGACAGCGACGACTGGAGCGATGCCAGCGTATCTTCCAGATCCTGCTTGCCGCTCTTTTCCAGCGCCAGCAATTGCGTCAGTTCGGCGATCTGGCTGTTCAGGCGGTTGAGCACCTCGTCCTTGCCGGTGATCTCGCGGCTGAGGATGAACTGCGCCAGCACGAAGACGGTCAGCAGGAACATGATCGCCAGAAGCAGCGTCGACAGGGCGTCGACGAAACCCGGCCAATAGTCTACGCCCCTGTCGCGGCGGCGGTTGCGGCCGAGCGCCATGGCTACTTGCCCCCGCCCATCTTCTCGTTCAGCTTTTCGAGCGTCTTGCGCATGGCGCGGGCATCATCCTGCTGCGCCTCGATCCAGTCGCGCAGCATCTGCTGCTCGTTGCGCATGTTCTTGACCAGGCCCTGAATGCCCTCGGCAAGACCGGCAATGGCCGCGACCGAACGATCGCTGCCGCCGGCATTTTCCCGGCTGGCGAGCTTGGCCAACTGGTCCACCAGCCGCTTGACGTCCTCCGCCGGCACCCCGGTCAGCCCGCCTGCCGGCGCGGCGATGTCGGAATCGACGTCGGTCACCGAAGAAAGCCAGTTTTCCAGCTCCGTATAGAAGCGGTTCTGCGCGCGGCCCGCCTGCAGGTCGAGGAAGCCGAGAATGAGCGAGCCGGACAAGCCGAGCAGCGAGGACGAAAACGCCGTACCCATGCCCGACAGCGGCCCGGTCAAGCCTGTCTTCATCGCCTGCAGCACGTCGGCACTGTCGCCTGCCCCCGGATCGAGCGACTGGATAACCTCGCTGATCGAGGCGATCGTGCCCAAAAGCCCCCAGAACGTGCCGAGCAGGCCGAGGAAGACGAGCAGACCGATGAGATAGCGCGAGGTGTCGCGTGATTCGTCCAGACGGGTGGCGATCGAATCGAGGATGGAGCGCAACGCCGTGGTCGAGATTGCCATCGAACGCCGACCGCCGATCAGCGCCCGCATCGGTGCGAGCAGCCGCGGATCGCGTCCGACCTTGTCGGCATGGCCGGCGGCGCGGAACGAATTGAACCAGTTGACCTCGGGCTTCAACGCCAGAACATGGTTGAACACCAGCACGATGCCGACCGCCAGCACGCCGAGGATCAGGCCGTTCAGCCCCGGATTGGTCATGAAGGCCGCATGGGCCTGCCGGTAGAGGATGGCGGCGATGAAACCGACGATGATCAGGAAGATCAGCATCGTGGTGAAGAACGGCATCGGGCTGGAGAGCTTGTGGCCATACTCACCGGGGGCGGCTTCCGCCGCCTCCAAATCCGCCAGCTTAACTTTCGCCATGTCGTCTCCAGCCTCCGGTCATCGTGCGCCGGAGGCTAGTAGAAAATTGCGACGAATTGAAGCTAAAAGCCGTCGATCCCTGACGACGGCTGTGTAAAGTCTCAGGCTTTCGGAATTGGCCGGGCGATGACCTCGATCAGTGCCTTGCGGATATATTCGTTGCCGGCGACGACGGTGCCGGTGTGGAACATGTCCTGGCCGTCATGCATGTCGCTGACGAAGCCGCCCGCTTCGCGGATCAGCAACAGGCCGGCGGCGATGTCCCATGGGTTGAGTTCGGCTTCCCAGAAACCGTCGAGACGGCCGGCCGCAACATAGGCCAGGTCGAGAGCGGCCGCACCCATGCGCCGAACGCCGGCGACTTCACCCATGACGTGTCGCAGTTCCACGAGGAACTTGCCGTGTGCCGCGCGGCCGAGATGCGGAATGCCGCAGCCGATGACGCAGTCGGACAGAACCTTGCGGGCCGCAACTCGGATGCGGCGATCGTTGAGGAAGGCGCCGCCGCCCTTTTCGGCCGTATAGAGTTCGTCGGTCGCCGGGTTGAAGATGACGCCGGCGACGATCTCACCATTGCGCTCGAGCGCGATCGACACGGCGAATTGCGGAATGCCGTGCAGGAAGTTGGTGGTGCCGTCGAGCGGATCGACGATCCAGCGATGGGCGCCGTCGGTGCCCTTGATCTCTTCGCTTTCCTCACCGAGAAAGCCATAGGTCGGGCGCGACTTCAGCAATTCGTCGCGAACCAGCTTTTCGGCCTTGATATCGGCCTGGGAGACGAAATCGCTCGGACCTTTGACCGAGACCTGCAGGTTCTGCACCTCGCCGAAATCGCGCGCCAGGGACTTGCCCGCCTTGAGCGCGGCCTGGACCATGACATTGAGGAGAGCTGAACGGGCCATTATCGTTTCCTTGAAAGTGCGTCATGTCGCCTGGCGACGGCGGCAGGCGCGGCGCGATGGATCGCGGCGGCGGTTGGGGCGGTTCAAGACCACAAAAACGGCCGGAATTCAAGGGGCATCCGCCAGCCATGGCCAAGCGAATATCATCAGGCGGCGACGCCCAGCCCCCAGACAATGAGGCCCGCCCCGACCGACAGCACCGTTGCAGCCGTTAGATGCAGCAGAAATCTCAGGCTGCCGAAAATGCCCGCATAGACCGCCTTGGCCACCATGTTGCACACGACCGCCACGCCGATCGCCTGCGCCGCGAGGTTGACGTCGAGCGAGGGCAGCAGGCCCGCGACGGTGACAGTCGCCGCATCGACATCGGCCAACGCGGAAAGGGCCGAGGCTACGATGAGACCGCCACTGCCGAACTGCTGGGTCGCAGCGCGGGCAAGGAAGGCAACGGCCGCCAGCAGGAGCGCCATCTTCGCCACGGCGGCAAGTTCGAACGGGTTGCCTGGAACGCCCTGTGTACCCGCCGCTTGCTGGCGCTGGGCCAGCAACAGCGCATAGACCACGAGCAAGGACGCGGCGGTGAGTAGCGGTGCCAGAAGCACGGGCAGCAGGGTTCCGGCGAGCGTCGCGACCAGCAGGGCGGTGCGCAGCAGCGAAACCGCACCCGCGCTGATCGCGCCTGCCGCCAGCGTGAGGGCAGCGTCTTCCGTGCGGCTGCGGCGCGCAAACGAGACGGTCGTGGCGGTCGAGGATACCAGGCCGCCGACGGCACCGGCCAACACATCACCCCGACGAGCACCAAAGAGGCGAACGGCGACATAACCGACGAATGAAATTGAGGCGAGCATGATGACCAGAAGGACGATGCTCTTCGGCGACACCCCTCCGAACGGTCCGAGCGGCGCTTCCGGGATGATCGGCAAGAGCACGAAGGTCATGGCCAGCAGGATGACGGCCGAGCGCAGTTCGACCCATTGCAACCGACGGATCGCCTGATGCAGGAATTCGCGGCTGACGAGAATGCCGATCAGCGCGGCGCCGCCGGCCGAGGCGAGCGCCATGTCGCCGAGTACGGCGAGCGCTCCGAGCCCGAAGGTGAGGATGGCGGCAATCACCGAGGTGACACTGAAGGACTTTTCGGCGATCGCCTCGCGGATCTCGAAAATCGCCATGACGGTCGCTATGGCGATCAGGAAGCCGGTAAGCGCTATGCCAGGATAGTCTGACGCGACGCCAATGCTTCTTTCGATGAGACCTGCGACCCCGCCGGCCATGCCGAACATGGTGAAGGTGCGGATGCCGGCCGTGCGTGCGCCTTCAGGTTCGTCGCGTTCGCGCCAGTGTCGCTCGACGCCGACTGCCGCACCGATGGCGATGGCCAGACCGAGGCGCTCGAAAAGTTCGACATTGTCCACGTCCGCCCCCTCCGCCTTGCGGCCCCGTCAGCTGCGGCGAAACTTGTTTGCCGCGTCGATCGCCTGTTTCTGCTCTTCGTCGGTCAGGCCGAGGTAGAAATCCTCGAGCGCCGGATCCTTGAGGCCTGCCCGGCGCGACAGCACATACCACTTGGCGGCCTCGACCGGATCGGGTCGTGTACCAAGGGCATTGATATAGAGGTGCGAGAGACGGTTCTGGGCTACGACATTGCCGCGATTGGCGGAAATCTTCAACCAGCGGAAGCCTTCCTCGTAGTTCCGATCGCCGGCGATGCCGTTGACCAGCCAGATGCCGATGTCGAGCTGGGCGGTATCGAAACCGGCTCGCGCCGCCCGGTCGAGCCAGTAGCGGGCCTTCTTGCGCTTGTCTTCGGGAAGGTCCTTCAGCGATTCGTAGATCTGCGCCACCGCATACTGGGCATCGGCGATCCCCTGTTCGGCGGCCTTCTCGTAATACGGCAAAGCCGCGGACAGACCCTTCTGTCCGGGATTGTCGGCCACCAGCGTCTGCGCCCAGTTGAACTGTGCCGAGCCGTTTCCGGCATCGGCCGCCTTGCGCATGTATTCGTCAGCCTTGGCCTTGTCGCGCGGGACGGTGCGGCCCTCCATCAGCAGAAGGGCATATTTGAACATCGCCGCCGGATCACCACCGGCCGCCGCCTGACCGTACCAGAAGGCGGCGCCCTTGAGGTCCTTCTTGATGCCGAGGCCCCTGTCCATCAACTCGGCAAGCAGGGTCTGCGCCGCCGGATCTCCGAGCTGGGCTCGAGGAAGAGCCTTGTCGACCGCCGTCAGGAAGAAACCACGCTGGAAAGCGCCATAGGCCTCGTCGACCGGCCCCTTGTATTCGGGTTCAGGCGGCAAGGCTGGAAGGGGAGCGCCCATTCGGGCGTAGATATTGATGCCTTGCGGCTCTTCGTCTCCGTTGGTGGCCGGCAGCTTGGCGTCCGCCTCGGAGCCGGGGCGGGCGCTGCGATCAAGCGTCCCCGCCGAAGTTGCCGGCTGGTCACCGCGCTCGAGCACGCGTACGTCGGACAGCGCCAGGGGCCGCATCGGCGAACGATCGAGCATTTGCTGGGCACAAGCTGCGCGTGGCATGGCGATGCCCGCCAGAAGGCAGGCAGCAACAGCAAGCAGCTTAGGCCGGTGAGGAAGACGTGAGCGCATGATGCGTATCAATCTTCAAACCGTGGCGCTTTTTCGTCAAGCTCGGCATTGATGCGCGCAACGATGGTCGCGGCCATGGCCGGGTCGGCAAAAACCGCCTCGCGCAAGGCGACGAATTCAACGCCGGCTTGCGCGACGACGAGCGCCGAGGCCGGATCCTGTCCGCCCATGACGATGCTCGGGATCGCGATCATCGAGGACCACCATTCGCCAAGCGCGACGTTCTTCGAATGGGCCTCCGGCTTGATGTCGCCATCGAGCTTGCCGAAAAAGATGTAGTCGGGCTGGAGTTCGCCGATCTCCAAGGCATGGTGCCGGTCCATGGCATTGCCGCCACCGACGATCATCTTCGGCACATGCTTCTCGATCGCCTCGGCAAGGGCTGCGGCATTGCCGGTGATGTGCAGCCCGTCGGCCTTGGCACGGCCGGCCACCCGGCTGTTGTCGGCGACAAGGGCGGCAGCACCGGCATCCTGAATCAGCGGCACGAGCAATTCCGCATGTTTCTGGAAGACGGTGTCGTCGAGACCATATTGCGGAATGATCACCGAGGCGACATCGCCGCCCTTCAGGGCGTCGCCCACCACCCGCGCCTTTGCCTCGGCATCGGCGATGTCGGGTACGATCAGGACGAGACGGCAGCGATCTTCGGGACTGGTCATGACTGGATCCGTGTTCCGGGACGGCGCGGCATTCTTGACGCGCCTCCCTCGTATTGGCTGAGTAAATCCGATAGACCGGTCCATCGAAAGGATCAACCGAAACAAATGAATCTTGATCTGCTGTTCTATGCCGCGGCCATTCCGGCGGTCGTTCTCGTCGGACTGTCGAAAGGCGGACTGGGCGGCGCCTTCGCGCTGATCGGGGTTCCGCTGCTGGCCATGGTCGTTCCCCCGATGCAGGCGGCGGCGATCTTCCTGCCGATCCTCCTGGTCATGGATGCGGTTGCGCTCTGGGCCTGGCGGCGGCACAACAACCGCCCTACCCTCCTCGCCATGCTGCCCGGCGGCCTTCTCGGCATCGCGATCGGCTGGGCGACGTCGGCCTATGTCTCGGTCAATGTCATGCGGCTGCTGCTCGGCGGCATTTCCGTGCTGTTCGCGCTGCGCTATTTCATCGACGCGCCCCGCGCCTCGCAAAGGGCCGAACCGCTTGCCGCGCCGGAGCGGCCGGTCGCCGCGACGCTTTGGGGCACGCTGTCGGGCTATGCGAGCTTCGTCGCCCATGCCGGCGGCCCGCCCTTCCAGATCTACACCCTGCCGCTCCGGCTCGACCCGCTCGCCTATACCGGCACCAGTACACGCTTCTTCGCCATCATGAACGCGGTCAAGGTCATTCCCTATTTCGCGCTCGGCGAACTCGGCTCGGACAACCTGTTCCTTTCGGCCACCCTCCTGCCGGTCGCGCTGGTCTCGACGCTGATCGGCGCGCGCCTCGTCCACCAACTGAGGCCGGCTGTCTTCTACCCGCTGATGTACGGCATGGTGCTGATCGCCGGCGGCAAGCTGCTTTATGACGGCATTACCGGGCTCGGGTAGCACGCCCGGCCCGCAAGGTTTTGCTGCGCCGCACAGTACGCTTGCCGGAACCCGCGGTTTGACGTAGCTTCACTTCATGTCGAACATGGACCCCTTCGTCGCGATCGCCGACCCGCACCGCCGGCACCTGCTGGAGGAATTGCGCCGTGCCCCGAAGACGGTAAACGACCTGGCGAGCGGCCTGCCGATCAGCCGGCCCGCGGTATCCCAGCACCTCAAGGCGCTGCTCGACTGCAATCTAGTCACGGTCGCATCGGAAGGCACGAAGCGGATCTACTCCATCAACCGACCAGGCTTCGACCGCCTCAACCTCTGGCTCGACCAGTTCTGGTCCTGAGCGTTCCTCCCCCATACCGATGCAGGATTGGACACCGGACAAAAAGAAGCCCCGAAAACCGCGCTGGTCTCCGGGGCATTGATCTATGATCGATTATTCTGTCTTGCCGGCCCGGATCTGCCCTTGAGGCGATCCCCGGCCGGCGCGTATCGGAAAATCAGTGTCTGGTCGACGCCCTGAGGCGCTCCATTTCGTCCTTGATACGCAACTTGAGGCGCTTCAGCTCGGCGATATGCTGGTCGTTGATGGAGGGAGACGTAAGAGCGGTATGGAGCTTTTCCTCAAGAGCGCCGTGCTTCTTTTCGAGCGATTCAAGATGAGCCTGCATGGTCATTTGACACGTCCTTCCTTTTGCCTACCTCCAGCCCTCACAACGCTGGAGTTTCAGACTTTGCGAAAGTAATGTGACACGAACAATGGGTTTTGTCGAAGGCGAAATGAGGGAGAAAGCGCGGCAAATTCGCTGGCAAGGATAACTTCCCGTTACCGGTATTTGATGATAGGAGCTTGCGCGAATCTTCGACGCATCCGACAAAAAGGATGGGTTGAATGCGAGAATGGGGACACGATAATGGCCGATCAGGAACAGGCGGACATTCGGCTGGCGCTCGCGCGGCTCCGGCAGGAGCACGAGGACTACGACGTCGCCATCAATGCCATGATCACCAACGGCTGCGACGCCTTGAGAATCCAGCGGATGAAGAAGAAGAAGCTGGGCATCAAGGACAAGATGACCTCGCTCGAAGACCAGATCATCCCCGACATCATCGCGTGAACAGGTAAGGAGCCCCGATGAACGAAGAACGCCCGCCTGTCGCCATCATCATGGGAAGCCAGTCCGACTGGGAGACCATGAAGAACGCCGCCGACACGCTGGATGTTCTCGGCGTCGGCTACGAGGCGCGCATCATCTCGGCGCACCGTACCCCTGACCGCCTTGTGGCCTTTGCCAAGGGCGCCCGCGACGAAGGCTTCCAGGTCGTCATAGCCGGTGCCGGCGGCGCAGCCCACCTTCCCGGCATGGCGGCCGCCATGACGCCGCTGCCGGTGTTCGGCGTGCCGGTCCAGTCCAAGGCACTCTCCGGCCAGGACAGCCTGCTGTCCATCGTCCAGATGCCGGCCGGCATTCCCGTCGGCACGCTTGCCATCGGCAAGGCCGGCGCCGTCAACGCGGCACTGCTCGCCGCCGCCGTGCTTGCGCTCCACGACGAGGATCTCGCCGATCGGCTCGACGAATGGCGCGCCCGCCAGAGTGCCGCTGTTGCCGAATATCCGCTGGACGAAACCCCATGAGCGCTCAGACCATCGGCATCATCGGCGGTGGACAGCTCGGACGCATGCTGGCCATGGCCGCCGCGCGGCTGAACTTTCGCACCGTGATCCTCGAGCCGCAGGCCGACTGCCCGGCAGCCCAGGTTGCCAACAGTCAGATCACCGCGCCTTACGGCGACCCGGTCGCCCTGGCCGAACTCGCCGCCGCCTGCGACATCGTCACCTATGAATTCGAAAACGTACCCGTAGAAGCGGCCGCGACGCTTGCCCGCAATGTGCCCGTCTTTCCGCCGCCGCGCGCGCTGGAAGTGGCCCAGGACCGGCTGACGGAAAAGCGCTTCCTCAACGATTGCGGCATACCGACCGCCCGCTTTCACGCGGTCGATAACCAGGCCGACCTCGAACAAGCCCTCGCCGACTTTGGTGGTCAGGGTGTTCTGAAGACCCGGCGGCTAGGTTACGACGGTAAGGGCCAGCGGGTTTTTCGCTCCCTGGCCGACCGCGCGGAAGGCGCCTTTGCCGAGCTCGGCAATGTCCCGCTGATTCTCGAAAGCTTCGTGCCCTTCGAGCGCGAGATCTCGATCATTGCCGCCCGGGCGATCGACGGAACGGTGAGGGCCTACGATCCGGCCGAGAACGTCCATCGCAACGGCATTCTCGACACCTCGACGCTTCCGGCCCGAATCGGTGAAGCCACGGCAAGCGCCGCGCGCGAATCGGCGGAAAAGCTTCTGGCCGCTCTCGACTACGTCGGCGTGGTCGGCATCGAGTTCTTCGTTCTGCCTGATGGCAGCCTGGTCGCCAACGAGATCGCCCCGCGCGTTCACAATTCCGGCCATTGGACCGAGGCGGCCTGCGCTATTTCGCAGTTCGAACAGCATATTCGCGCGATTGCCGGCCTGCCGCTCGGCGATCCGTCCCGGCACTCCGATTGCGTGATGACCAACCTGATCGGCGACGATCTGGACGATGTTCCCGCCTGGCTGGCCAAGTCCGGCGTGCTCGTCCATCTCTATGGCAAGACCGAGGCTCGACCGGGCCGCAAGATGGGCCACGTCACGGAGCTCACGCGTTCTACGGGCTGAAAAACCCGGAAAAATCCGGGCTTTCGCCACCAAATCCGGGCGGAGCCGGTTGACACGACGGGTCATGACGGAGTATCTGCCACCAACCCTTTAAGAGCGCGCCCCCGTAGCGCGCTTTTGATTGTCAGAGACAGTGGCGGGTGAACCATTCGCCGATAACCTTTGCGGACCAGTAAAATGAAGATCAAGAACTCGCTGAAAGCGCTCAAGGCCCGTCATCGCGACAACCGTCTGGTTCGCCGCAAGGGCCGCGTGTACATCATCAACAAGCAGAACCCGCGCTTCAAGGCCCGCCAGGGCTGAGGCATGGGCGCCGCTTCTGGAGCGGCGCTGCTTTTCGCCTGACCGGGCCTTGCCGCCCGAATTGGTCGATGGCGAAAAATTGAGTTTGAAAGCCGGCGCAAGCGGATTACCTTATCCACATGCGCCGTTTTCATTTATACGCCCCACTCATTGCCGCCGTCCTGTTCTCGACGGCCTTCGGCCAGCCGTCCCTTGCGCAGGCCGAAGCGAATGAAAGCGTCTCCCTCGACGCGCCGGCCGATGGCAAGACGGCAAAGGGCGTCGATGCGCTGATCACCGAACTGGGACGCGAGCGCGATCCAGAAGCTGCCAATCGGTTGACCGAAGAGATCATGGCGAACTGGAATGCTTCCGGTAGCGCCACCGTCGACCTCGTCATGCAATGGGCCCTGACCGCGGCGACTGAGAAACGCAACGCCGCCGCGCTGGATTTTCTCGATCAGGCCATCGTGCTGAAACCCGATTTCGTCGGCGCCTGGAACCAGCGGGCAACGCTTCACTACACGATGGGCAACTACAAGAAGGCGGTGTCCGACATCAATCGCGTGCTGGCGCTCGAGCCGCGCCATTTCGGCGCTCTCGCCGGCCTTGCGGCGATCCTCAGCGAACGTGGCAGCGAAGAGATGGCACTGAAGGCCTGGGAGCGCTATCTGGCGATCTACCCTGCCGACCGGCAGGCCCAGGAAGTCGTGACCAAGCTCTCGGAAAAACTGGCCGGCAGCCGCACATGACGACATGCAACGTCGCACGCCTGCCGCCCCGCCAC
Organism: Ciceribacter sp. T2.26MG-112.2; assembly: GCF_900492205.1. GTDB lineage: Bacteria > Pseudomonadota > Alphaproteobacteria > Rhizobiales > Rhizobiaceae > Allorhizobium > Allorhizobium naphthalenivorans_A. The sequence goes on along the minus strand of NZ_UEYQ01000002.1, from coordinate 452,021 downwards.
TGACATTCCGCCATGCCCTTCTTCCCGTCCAACCCGTCTCGCATCATGCTGCTGACCGCACTCGCCTCACTTACCGTTCTCACCGCGGCCGCAGCTGGCGTGACTGCGCTTCGTGCCCGCGCCATCGAGGCCGATGCCCCGCGAATCGGCACGTTGACCGACATCGGCGGCCTTGCCATGCACGCACTCCATGTCCCGCCCGGCGCCGACGCCGACCTGCCGCCGATCGTCTTCGTCCATGGCGCGAGCGGCAATCTGCGCGACCAGGCGACCGCCTTTCGCGATCCGCTAACGGGCCGGGCCGAACTCCTGTTCGTCGATCGGCCGGGACATGGCTATTCCGAGCGTGGCGGGCCGCAAAACGCCTTTCCCGACGGCCAGGCCCACGCCATTGCACGCCTGATGGAGAAGCACGGCATCGACCGGGCCATCATCGTTGGTCACTCGTTCGGTGGGGCGATCACTGCCAGCTTCGGTGTGCTCTATCCGGAAAAGACCGCCGGCCTGCTTTTCCTCGCGCCGGCCACCCATCCCTGGCCGGGCGGCGTCGACTGGTACTACAATCTGGCATCGACACCAGTGCTCGGAACGCTCTTCTGCCACACCGTCGCGCTCCATGCCGGCATGGCGCGGCTCGACGCGGCGACCCGCGGCGTCTTTGCCCCCAATCCGCGCCCTGAGACCTATGTCGGCGACACGACCCCTGCCCTGGTGCTGCGCCCCGCCGCCTTCTGCGCCAACGCCACCGACGTCGCCAATCTGCACGGCTATGTCTCGGGCTTTGCCGAACGCTATCGCGAGATCAAGGCGCCGACGGTCATCGTCACCGGCGACAGCGACGACATTGTGCTGGAGGAGATCCATTCTCGCGGACTGGCGCGCGACATCGAGGGGTCGGAACTGGTGTGGGTCGAGGGCCTCGGCCACAAACCGGACTATGCGGCACGGGACCTCGCCATCGCCGCGATCGAGAAGATAGCCGGTCGCCCGCGAGACCTCCAGGCCATGGCGCGGGAACTGGAGCCGAAGCTCGCCGCCACCCGTGTTGCTCCGCCGCCCAGCCGTCCGGGACTGCAGGCCGGCCAGTAGGCACGTCCTGCAAGGCGGCCACAGCACCGACGGAAAAGCCGCCCGGAGGCGGCTCTCGCAAACTCGATGGCAATGTCGACCGTCAGATACCCGACAGACCGTCCGAACCGATATAGGCGATGCGCAGCATGTTGGTGGCACCCGGCGTTCCGAGCGGCACGCCGGCCGAGATGATGACGCGGTCGCCCGGTTTGCCGAAGCCTTCGGCCACGACGATGCGGCAGGCGCGGTTGACCATGTCGTCAAGATCGGTCGGCTCTTCGGAGACGACGCAATGCAGACCCCAGACGACCGACAGGCGGCGCGCGGTCTGGATGACCGGCGAAAGGGCGATGATCGGCACTTCGGGACGCTCGCGCGCGGCGCGAAGCCCGGTATTGCCCGACGAGGTGTAGCAGACGATCGACGTCAGCTTCAGCGTCTCGGCAATCTGGCGGGCGGCGAGCGAGATGGCGTCCGCGCCGGTCGCTTCCGGCTGGGCGCGCTGGGCGTAGATGATGCCGGGATAGTGCGGCTCGCGCTCGACCGTGCGGGCGATCGACGCCATGGTGGAGACCGCCTCGACCGGATACTGGCCGGACGCCGATTCGGCCGACAGCATGACGGCATCTGCACCTTCGAACACGGCCGTCGCGACGTCGGAGACTTCGGCGCGTGTCGGCACCGGTGCCGAGATCATCGATTCGAGCATCTGCGTCGCAACCACGACCGGCTTGCCGGCCCGGCGACAGGCACGGATCAACTGCTTCTGCAGGCCCGGAACGGCTTCCAGCGGCATTTCCACGCCGAGGTCGCCACGCGCCACCATCAGCGCGTCGGAGAGTTCGATGATTTCGTCGATGCGCTCGATCGCCTGCGGCTTCTCGATCTTCGACATCAGGCCGACGCGGCCACGGGCGATCTTGCGCACCTCGGCCAGGTCTTCCGGTCGCTGGATGAACGAGAGCGCCACCCAGTCGACCTCGTCCGTCGCGAGAACGGCATCGAGGTCCGCATGGTCCTTTGGGGTGAGGACGCCAACCGCGAGCAGCGTATCGGGCAGGCTCACACCCTTGCGGTCGGAGATCTTGGTGCCGGAGACGACGGTAGTGACGATGCTCTTGCCATCACACTTCTCGGCGCGCAGATGCAGCTTGCCGTCGTCGATCAGCAGACGGTGGCCCGGCTTCACCGAGGTGAGGATTTCCGGATGGGGGAGGAAGACGCGGGTATTGTCGCCCGGTACGTCCTTGTCGTCTAGGGTGAAGGTCTGGCCCGGCACCAGTTCCACCGTCGTGTCGGCAAACTTGCCGACACGCAGCTTCGGCCCCTGAAGGTCGGCAAGAATGCCGATCGGCCGGCCGCATTCGGCCTCGACGGAACGGATCTTGGCGATCAGGCTGCGCATCACATCGTGGCTGGCATGGCTCATGTTGATGCGGAACAGGTCCGCCCCCGCCTCATGCAGCTTTCGGATCATCGCTTCGTCGGACGAGGCCGGGCCGAGCGTTGCGAGGATCTTCACTTTGCGATTACGCTTCATCAGTTCTGGCTTTCCTGCGTGCCGGGCGTGTCGGAAAGCTGGACCATCCAGCTGCCCTGTCGGCCCGTGTCGTATTCCTTGAATCCCATCTGCTGGTAGCCCCGCGCGAAGCAGTCCTGCACGCCGACGATCTTGAACTCGTTCTCGGCGGCGCACATGTTGATGTCGCCCGTCCAGCGTCCGCCGCGGGCAGCATCCTCGGCATAGAGATAGTAGTAGCGTGATTGCAGTTCGCCCTCGATCAGCGTCGCGCAGGTCGAGGCCGGAACCTGCCACCAGCCTTCCGTGATCCAGCCTTCGGCCGCACGGTAGCCGATTGCCACGCCGACGAGGTTCTGTGTGCCGTTGCACACACGGAACTCGGCATGGGCCACCCCGGCTGCAAACAGCGGTGCAACGAGGGCACTGGCGATGAGAAAATGTCTGAGATGACGCGCGCTCCCGAGGGCGCTTGGAATTCTATCTTGCTTCAGCACGGTTTCCGCTGGAACTCCATGTTTGTGCGTCGACTGCTTTCTTGCGATGATGGTCTAGGAAAGTCAACGCAATTCTAATCGATTATATTTTTGACATAAACCATCGACCGCGATCTTGGCACAAACGTGACCGGGGCGAAAGCTTGCGCTCGTCTTTCCCCCATGTCATCAAGCCGGCGACAACCATTCGCGGCTTTCCTTCATGCAAGACACCGATGCCTATGAAATCCTGGATGGGCACGCCGAGCGGGGCCTCGTGCTTCTGGCCGACCATGCGACCAACCATCTGCCGAAGCACTACGGCAGTCTGGGCCTGCCCGACACAGCCTTTGCCCGCCACATCGCCTACGACATCGGCATCGAGGCCCTGACCCGCCTGCTCTCCGCGCGGCTCGGCGTGCCCGCAGTGATGAGCCGTTTTTCGCGCCTGCTGATCGACCCGAACCGCGGTGAGGACGATCCGACGCTGATCATGAAGATCTCCGACGGCGCGATCATTCCCGGCAATCACCCGATCAGCCCCGAGGAATGGAACCACCGCATCGGCACCTTCCACCGGCCCTATCACGATGCCGTCAGCCGGACGATCGCAGCGGTCGCCGCCGCCTCGGGAAAGGCGCCGCTGGTCCTGTCGCTGCATTCCTATACGCCTGCCTGGAAAGGCGTTGCCCGCCCCTGGCATGCCGCGGTGCTGTGGGACAGCGATCATCGCGCCGTGGAGCCCCTGCTTCATCACCTGCGGGCAACCGGCGACATTCTGGTCGGCGACAACGAACCCTATGACGGCGCCCTGAAGGGCGACACGATGTATCGTCATTGCATGATGACGGGAACGCCGCACGCGCTGCTGGAAATAAGACAGGATCTGATCGGCGACGATGCGGGCGTTGCCGCCTGGGCCGAGCGGCTCGCACCCATCTTCGACAGCCTCAATGCCGACCCGGCGCTGCACCGCTACGAGGTCCACGCCTCCCGCACGGGCCCCTACCCGATCGACTGAGCAAGCGCTCCGCGGATGAACGGGAATTCGCCGCAATTGCCTGCGCAATTCGCCCAGCGCCTGCCTGCCGTGCGACGCAGGACCGAAGAGTGATCGCTTGCGTGCAACTTGGGTCTTGACGCGAGCCCCGCTTCGCGGCAGTTCAGCCCCACGAAATGAGATTACCGCTATTCAAGGAGAATGCCCATGTCTGATGCCGCACACGGCGTCGCCCGCGACCAGCTCCGCGCCTTCGTCGAGCGCATCGAGCGTCTCGAAGAGGAAAAGAAGACCATCGCCGACGACATCAAGGATGTCTACGGCGAAGCCAAGTCCATGGGCTTCGACACCAAGATCCTCAAGAAGGTGATTGCGCTGCGCAAGAAGGACGAGCAGGAGCGCATGGAGGAGGATCTGATCCTCGACACCTACCTGCACGCCCTCGGCATGATCGAGACCCCGCCGGAGGAATAACCCGGCACCTTAGGTTTCTTCACTTTGAAAAGCCCGCCTGACGACCTGTCAGGCGGGCTTTCGCTGTTCTGTCGACGAGAAAATTGGTCGATCTGTCTCGGCGCGCGTCGAGCTTATGGTGCGCCGAAACGGCTCGGATCGACCGACACGGCGCCCTGCTGGAAGCCGACCGGCACGGCCGCCGTGGGTGCGCTCAGCGAGCGGCTGACAACCCGCGGCGCCTTGGCCGCCTTGTCGACCTTTTCGAAGCGGTCCTGGTTCAATGCCCAATAGGAGATCATGTCCTCGGTGAGGCGACCGCCTGTCATGGCCATTCGCGCAGCCTCGGCCTCGGCCTGGCTCGGACGCTTGCCCTTGGCCGGCAGGCCAGCCGCGATCCCGTTTGCGTCAACCGTCTTCGGCATGTCGAAGCCGTCGCCGAACTCGCCTTCACCCGCTGCGGGCTTGGCTCTCGGCGCGATGGCCGCGACCTGAACCGCCGGTGTTTCGTCCGTCGTTTCGTCCGTCTGGACCGGCAAGGCGGCACTCGATACCGGCGCTTCCGGACGCGATCCCGGCAGGGGCATGTTGTTCTCTTCCAGTGCCGCGGCAGCTTCCGGCGAAAGGATAGCCTGCTCGATTTCGTCGACCTCGGCCTCCGGTTCGCTCTCGGCGCCGGCCAGCAAAGCCTCGGCCACGGCGGGCCGTGCAACCGGCACCGGAACCAGCGCCAGCTCCCCTTCGACCGCGCCGGCAAGAGCGGGATCGACCGAGGCGGTCAAGAGTTCGGGAGCTTGTGCATCACCCTGCATGCCACGCGGGCCCAGAAGGGTCGGAACCGGAATCTTCATCGCCTGCAGATCCGCAAAGCCTTCCTCTGCCGTCGGCGTACCCGATGTGACACGCGAAAGCGCATCTTCAGCCGGGTTCCGAGCCGGCGAATACAGTGCGACGGCAAGGCTCGTGTCAGCCGCCGTCAGCGATGGTCGGGCGGCCGGCACCGGCGCGTTGAGCGCAACGGTCGGCTCCGGCATCGTCAGTTCCGCCTGACGCGGCGGCGGTGCAGCGTTGGCCACCATCACCGGCTCAGCCGCCGTCACGACGGGCTGCGGCGCGACCGAAGGCCGTTCGCTCGGCAGGACCACATCTTCTTCCTCGTCCTCGTCGCCGCCACCGAACAGCATGGCGAGCAGGTTCTTGCGCTTGCCACCGCCCGACTTTTCTTCGGCGATCATGATCTGCTTGGAGGTTACCCGCTTCTTGTAGTCGGCCAGCGCCTGCTGGTAACCGGGCAGCGGCTTGCCGTCGGAAGGGATGTGGACGGTCTTGCCGTCGGGGAACAGGCGAACCAGTTCCTGACGCGACATGCGCGGCCAGGCGCGCACGCCGGCAACATCCATGTGGACGAAGGGAGAGCCGGAATTGGGATAGTAACCCACGCCACCGACCTGCATCTTCATGCCGATCTCGCGCAGCTTCTTCAGCGGCACGCCCGGAATGTAGAAATCCATCGCGGTGCCCTGCATGTGCTGGCTTTCCTTCGCCACGCCCTTGGAGCGCGAACGCAGCATGGCATTGGTGGCCGGCGACCGGTAGCCCGAAACGACCGTGATATAGCCCGACGCGCCGGAGCGACGGTAGACTTCCCAAACGAGGTCGAACAGCCGCGGGTCCATCTTTGTGGGTTCGTTGCGGCGCCAGTCGCGCACGAGGTAGCTCAGCTGCTTCAGGCCCTTGGCGTCGTAGCGACCATTGCGCTTGAAGACGACGGCCGCCTTTTCGCCTGTGTGGACGAAATGAATCTTGAGCGTGCGGGTTTCAGCGGAGGCGCTGGGCGCCATGTAAAGGAAGAGGATGGCACTGACGAGGAGACATGCGAAGACCGACAGGGCCGTCCGGGCGAAGGACCGTGCATGCGCAGCCGGATGACTGCGCCCGTTTCCGCCGAAAGGCGCGCTGCGATCATGCGTTATCAGCAATTCAATCCCCGTCCGAAAGACTACGTCCCGCGTCAACCTAAATGACTGCCAAATGCGGTAACACCATGGCAAATTTGCCACATGCACACAAGCAATCCATATATAGTGAACGTATGCCTAACAAGTGATTAGCTGCTGATAAGAGAACACCTTTACCCGACAGTTAACAATGGGGCTTCTTCGCGGCATCATGCCGCGTGTTTTTGCGGATCGTCGGGGTCGATTCCATAGTCCTTGAGCTTGCGATAGAGCGTCGAACGACCGATTCCGAGCTTGCGCGCGACCTGGCTCATCTGCCCGCGATAGAACTTGAGAGCGAATCGGATCAGCTCCTCCTCGATCTCGGCCAGTTTGCGCACATTGCCGGCATCGTCTGTGCTGATGATGACGTTCGCAGCGATATCGCCGGACGGAGCGGACCTTCCGGTCGGCGCCGGTTCGACCGGCGATTCGGAGGCGTGACCGTGACTGGCCACATCGAGGACAGGCGCCGTGGCGGCAGGCGCGACTTCGTATCCGCCGCGTTCTGCGACAGGCGCCGGCGATGGACGGTCGGATACCCTTTGCGCCGCGATCTGCGGGAAGTCGGACTCGCCAAGCACCGGCCCTTCGGCCAGGACGACCGCCCGGAACACCGCATTTTCCAGTTGCCGCGTATTGCCCGGCCAGTCATAGCCGGTCAGAAGGCCCAGCGCCGCCGCATCGATGGCCAACGGCTTTGCCAGGCGTTGCTCCGCCGAGAACCGCTCGACGAAGGCGCGCGCCAGATGCGGAATGTCCTCCTTGCGGCGGCGCAGTGCAGCGATGGTGATCGGAAAGACGTTGAGGCGATAGTAGAGATCCTCCCGGAACCGCCCCGCCTTGACCTCCTCGATCAGATCCTTGTTGGTGGCGAAGATCAGCCGGACATTCACCTTGCGGGGCCGCTTGCCGTTGAGCCCGTCGATCTCCCCGTTGTGGACGACCGAAAGCAGCCGGGTCTGCACGTGGGCGGGCAATTCACTGATTTCCTCGATAAACAGCGTTCCGCCTTCGGCCTCGGAGAACTTGCCGGGCACCTGGCCGCCACCGGCCGGGTCGACTGCGTCCGGACCGAACAGCACGCCTTCGATCAGGGCGTGAGGAACGGCGGCGCAGTTGACAGCGACAAAGGCCCGCGCCGAGCGTTCGCTCGTCGCATGGATGGCACGCGCCATCATTTCCTTGCCGACGCCGGCCTCCCCCTCAAGCATGACCGGAATGACGGACTGGGCGGCCCGCCGGCCGAGTTCCACCGCGCGCGCCATGGCCGAACTCGCCGCGACGATGTCGCCGAAGCCGACCGTACCGGAGCGCGTGCGGCGAACGGATTTGCCCTGCGAACCGTTGCGGTTGAACCGGATGGCGCTGTTGATTGCAGCGCAAATGCGCTCGCTCGAGCATGGCTTGACGAGAAAATCGAAGGCGCCGGCCCGCATGGCCTCCACCGCGCGATGGGTGGCGCCCTCGGACGTCTGGACGATCACCGGAACGCTCGCATGCAGGTCGCCGAGCGACTGGAGGAAGCCGTTGCCGACACGCTCAGGCGTGGAAAGGTCGGCCAACACTACGGTGATCTCGTTTCGATGCCGGCGAAACACCTCAAGCCCGGCCTGGTCGCTATCGGCAAGATGAACGACATGCCCAAGCCCCTCGATCGCCGCCTTGAGTGCGCGGCGCTGCGCCGCATCGTCATCGATTACAAGGATATGAGCGGTCAACGTCGAGCTCCCGGATTCATTCTGGCGCTTCAGGCGGAATGCGGATTGCAAACCATGGCTCGGGCAAACCTGCCAGAAAGGACTGAACATCCAGTTTTGAGAAAAGCTCGCATTTTATCAATCTGATAGCACCCATCGGGCATGACAAGTCCGGCACCGGCGGGAACGCACGCTTGCCCCATCGGGCGGGACTGACTACATCTCCACGATCCGTCGGGAAAAGAGAAGGACCACCATGCCGAGAGATTTTGAGCCCGTCCGCACCCTGTCCGCAACCACTCCGAGCGGCGCGGTGCAGCCCGAGCTGGGCGGCCTTCCGCTGTGGGACCTCTCGCATCTCTATCCGTCGCAGACCTCCGATGCCTTCCGCGGCGATCTGGAGAAGGCCGCCAGCGATGCCGTCACCTTCGAGATGAGATGGAAAGGCAAGCTCACGCAAGCCGCCTCACTGACCGGCGACCAGGGACTGGCTGCGGCGCTGCGTGAGCTCGAAGCGCTGGAAGACCTGCTCGGCCGGATCGCCTCCTATGCTGGCCTCACCTACTATTCCGACATGACAAATGCGGAAAACGGCAAGTTCTTCGGCGACGTTCAAGCCAGGCTCACCGACATTTCCGCCCATCTCCTGTTCTTCTCGCTGGAGCTGAACCGGATCGACGACGCCATCGTCGATGCCGGCATGCAGAGCGATCCGGCGCTCGCCCACTACCGCCCGTGGATCGTCGACCTGCGCAAGGACAAGCCGTTCCAACTTGAAGACAGGATCGAGCAGCTCTTTCTCGAGAAATCGATGACGGGCGCGGCCGCCTTCAACCGGCTGTTCGACGAGACGCTCGCCTCGCTGCGCTTCAGGGTCGGCGAGCAGGAACTGCCGCTCGAAGCCACCCTCAACATGCTGCAGGATGCCTATCCGGCGCTGCGCGAGCAGGCGGCCACGGCGCTGTCGCAGACCTTCAAGGACAATATCCGTATCTTCGTGCTGGTCACCAACACGCTCGCCAAGGACAAGGAAATCTCGGATCGCTGGCGCGGCTTCGAGGACATCGCCGACAGCCGCCACCTGGCGAACCGCGTCGAGCGCGATGTGGTCGACGCGCTGGCTGCGGCCGTGCGTGAGGCCTATCCGCGCCTGTCGCATCGCTACTACGCCATGAAGGCGAAATGGCTCGGCATGGAGCAGATGAACTATTGGGATCGCAACGCGCCGCTCAAGGAAACCCCTGACCGGCTCATCCCGTGGAACGAGGCCAAGGATACGGTTCTGTCAGCCTACGGCGCCTTTGCGCCCGAAATGGCCGAGATCGCCGGCCGCTTCTTCGACGAGCAATGGATCGACGCCCCCGCGCGCGCCGGCAAGGCACCGGGTGCCTTTGCCCATCCGACGGTCCCCTCGGCGCACCCCTATGTCCTCCTGAACTACCTCGGCAAGCCGCGCGATGTCATGACGCTCGCCCATGAACTCGGCCACGGCGTCCACCAGGTGCTCGCCGGCGCGCAGGGGCCGCTGATGTGCCAGACGCCGCTGACGCTGGCCGAAACCGCTTCCGTGTTCGGCGAGATGCTGACCTTCCGCACCCTGCTCGACCGCACGGCCGACAGCAAAGAACGCAAGGCCATGCTGGCTCAGAAGGTCGAGGACATGATCAACACGGTCGTGCGCCAGATCGCCTTCTACGAATTCGAGCGCAAGGTGCACACGGCGCGCAAGGAAGGCGAGCTGACGGCGGAGAAGATCGGTGAGCTGTGGCTGTCGGTGCAGTCGGAGAGCTTGGGGCCGGCAATTCGCATTTCGGAAGGCTATGAGAGCTGGTGGGCCTATATCCCCCACTTCATCCATTCGCCCTTCTACGTCTATGCCTATGCCTTCGGCGATTGCCTGGTGAACTCGCTCTACGCCGTCTACCAGAATGCCGAAGAGGGCTTCCAGCAGAAGTATTTCGAACTGCTGAAAGCCGGCGGCACGAAGCACCATTCGGAACTGCTCGCCCCCTTCGGCCTCGACGCCACCGATCCGTCGTTCTGGGCCAAGGGCCTGTCGATGATAGAAGGCCTGATCGACGAACTGGAGGCGCTTGATAAGACCTCCTGAACCGGAGAACGCTCAAGCCCTATGGCTGACCATGCCCTCTATGCCCTGTTCCGCGACGACAAGCGCGGAGAAAGCCTGCTGTTTGCCGATCCGCGCGACATCGTCGTTGCGCGGAGGGCAAGCGAGGTTCTGCCCGCCTTCGAGCGGCTGGAGACGGCGCGGCGATCGGGAAAATGGCTGGCGGGTTTCGTCTCTTATGAAGCGGGTTATGTCTTCGAGGGCAAGCTGAGGCCGCTCGTCGAAGATGGTCGCGAGACGCCGCTGATCGCCATGAGCATTTTCGACGCTCCCGCGCCGGCCGGACATCCCCTTGCAGCGCCGGTCGAGACGGACGACGCCCCCTTCGTCACCGAGCCGCATGCCCGATGGGATTTCGCCGCCTACCGCCAGCGCTTCGAGCGCCTGCACGATCACCTGCGCAGGGGCGATTGCTACCAGGCGAACCTCACCATGCCGATCGAGGCTCGCTGGCGCGGCGATCCACGCTCTGCCTTCTGGTCTTTGGTTGCCCGACAGCCGGTACACTACGGCGCGCTGATCGATCTTGGCGGCCCGGTGATCCTGTCGCGCTCGCCCGAACTGTTCTTCAAGGTCGATAGCGAGGGCTGGATCGAGACCCACCCGATGAAGGGCACGGCACCCCGCGGGGCAACGCCGGGCGAAGACGAGGCGATCATCGCCGCCATGCTCGCCGACGAGAAGACCCAGGCGGAAAACCGCATGATCGTCGACCTGCTGCGCAACGACATCTCGGCGATCAGCGAGGTCGGCACGCTGTCCGTACCAAGGCTGTTCGAGATCGAGACCTATCCGACCGTGCACCAGATGGTGAGCCATGTGCGGGCAAGGCTTGTGGACGGGACAGGCCTTCCCGAAATCTTCCGCGCCCTCTTCCCCTGCGGTTCGGTCACCGGCGCGCCGAAAATGTGGGCAATGCGCATTCTCGCCGAACTCGAAGCCGGCCCGCGCGATGTCTATTGCGGCGCCATCGGCTATTGCGACCCTTCCGGGCCCATGCGCTTTTCGGTGGCCATACGAACTCTGACACTGTTCAAAGACCACCGCGCAGTCTTCAATGTCGGCGGCGGCATCGTCTTCGATTCGAAGGCGGAAGCGGAATACGAGGAGTGCCTGTTGAAGGCGCGCTTTGCGGTAGGGGATCAATGGATTTCTCGCTGATCGAAACCATGCGCTGGCAGCCGGATGAAGGCTTTCTCCGGATCGACCAGCATTTGCGTCGGCTCTCGCGCTCCGCCGACGCGCTCGGATTTCGCCAGCCGCAGGATGCGCTGGCGAGGTTGAACGCAGCCGTCGAGGGTGACCAGCCACTTCGTGTGCGCCTGACCATGAGCTTTCGCGGCAAGATCGACGTCACCGTGGCGCCGTTCGCTCTCCAGTCCGAAGACACGGTCTGGCGGCTCCGCATCGCCGAAACCCGGCTGAAATCCGACGACAGCCTGTACCGCCACAAGACCTCGCGCCGCGAACCCTATGAGGCGGCGCGTGCCGAGTTCAAGCTTGAGGAGGCCGACGAGGTGCTGCTGCTGAACGAACGCGGCGAAGTCTGCGAGGGTACTATCACCAATCTCTTCGCCGAGGTCGAGGAAGGCCGGTTCGTGACACCAGCCCTGTCGAGCGGCCTGCTGCCGGGCGTCTTGCGTGCAGAACTCATCCGCGAACGCAAAGCCAGAAGCGAGGTCCTGCGGCCCGAGGACCTGCATTTCAGAAAACTCTATGTCGGCAATTCGCTGCGCGGCCTGATCCGCGCCGAACTGGTGGAAGGCGACGCCTGATGTTCATCCTCTCGCTCACCTATGTGAAGCCGCAGGAAGAGGCAGACCGCCTGATGGAACCGCACGTGGCCTGGGTGAAACAGGGCTACGACATCGGCATGTTCCTCGCCTCCGGCCGCAAGGTGCCCCGCACCGGCGGCCTGATCCTTGCCAGGGGCGAGCGCGCGGACATCGAGGCCTTCGTTGCCGCCGATCCGTTTTCGGTTCACGGCGTGGCTGACTATGAGATCACCGAGGTGGCCCTGACGCGAACGGCCGACGGATTGGACATTTTGCGGCACTGACCGCGAAGCGCATCCTTCGTTCCGCTGCTTATCGGATCCTAGTTCTCGGACGGCGGCGGCGTGCATCAAACACCTCCAGAATTTCGAGGTCGTCGGACCTGATGCGATATATGAGGATATAGACCGTCCCGCCGATCACGAGTCTGCGATAACCCGGCTTGGGCAAAGCGGTACCAAGAGCAGGATTGAGAGCCAGGAATTCCGCTGTCTCAACAATTTCAGCCGCAATACGTGCAGCCGCGTGTGGATGGTGCTGAGCTATGTAGGCGCGAATGGCAATCAGGTCCAACAGCGCTGACCTCGCCCAAATTATTCGCATATCAGGCGGGTTTTCTGATGTCTGCCTCTGGAGCGCCGCGTTCGTCCGCTGTGCCCCAGCTGTTGAGCCAGGCCGTCATCACTTCATTGGAGACGAAGAGTTCCGGCGGCTCCTGGTCCACCGCGTCCAGGTAGTCGTTCAGGGCCTCGGCGGCCAGGTCAGAGACCTCGCGCCGCACCTTGAGCGAAAGAGCATCCAGCCGCTCCCTGACTTCGACGGGAACTTGGACCGAAGCGCCATGTTTCATGATCGGGCTCCTATTCGACTTGACCGTAGATTATCAATCTAGATGATAGTGCGCAAATCGAGAATTGTGCTCCCATGACCTCACCCACCTACACCCCCTATGCCAGCGACGCCACCAGACCCTTCGCCATCGGTCTTTTCGCGCTCGATCCTCGCCGCTGGATCGAACCGGATGACGATCTCGGGCGCTATCTCAACGAAAAGCAGCGCCTCGAAGATGAGCATTTCGACGACATCTTCCGCGCCGCGCCGGAAAGCCTCGACGCCCAGCAGGAATGTCTCGATCTGCTGGTGGGTCACCTCGAGCAATCCCACGGCGACCGCTACAACCGCTCAGGCCCGACCATGACCATGGCCGGGCATGCCGTGGACCTCGCCGACGAAAGCCGCCCGCCGCTCCTGCGCGCCGGATCCCTCGTCCAGGACGACCTGGTCATCCTGCGCAAGAAGCCCGACGGATGGACGATCATCGCCGCCCATCTCGCCTTCCCCTCCTCCTGGTCGCTGGCGGAAAAATTCATGCGGCCGATGGCAGAGGTCCACGCGCATGTGCCGGGTTTTGAGGGCGGCACGCGCAACGACACCATCATCAACCGGGTGTTCGACAATCTCCAGCCGGACCTGCCGGCCGAGCGCTTCAACTGGTCGATCAACTGGCGCTATGCGCTCTATCACCCGGTCAGCATCCGTCCGTCCAGCGATCCAGCCTCCCACGGCATCGATCCCCGCTCGGCCTTCGTCCGAGTCGAACGCCAAACCCTGCGCAAGCTGCCGGCAACCGGCGACATCGTCTTCACCATCCGCATCTATCTCGACCCCGTGGCCGTCTTCGAGCGCCACCCCGACGGGGCCCGGATGGCCGAAGGTCTGGCTCGCCAGCTGGAGGCGATGACCGCCGACCAGATCGACTACAAGGGGCTGGCAGAAAGGCGGGAGGACCTGCTACGCTGTCTTCGCTCCGGCGTTTACGCATGAAAATCAGTCCGGAACGTGCGCCCCAGCTGAAAAGCGCCCTTTATTGTGTCAGGCTTTTATGATCTAGAACCGCCGATATCAGCGGGCCCAGTCCGCATTGCAAGGAGAAGGAAATGACCAAGCAAACCTATCCGGTGTACGGCGAGATCACCGGCCCGATCGTGATGATCGGCTTTGGTTCGATCGGCCGCGGCACGCTGCCCCTGATCGAACGCCATTTCAAGTTCGACAAGAGCCGGATGGTGGTCATCGATCCCCGCAATGACGAAGCCGAATTGCTCGCCAAGCATGGCGTGAAGCACATCCAGGCGCACGTCACGAAGGACAATTACAAGAAGCTCTTGAAGCCGCTTCTGACCGAAGGCGCCGGCCAGGGGTTCCTCGTCAACCTCTCTGTCGATACCGGCTCGGTCGACCTGATGAAGTTCTGCCGCAAGCTCGACGTTCTCTACATCGACACCGTCGTCGAGCCCTGGCTCGGCTTCTATTTCGACAAGAGCATGAAGAATGCCGACCGCACCAACTATGCGCTGCGCGAAACCCTTCGCGCCGAAAAGAACAAGAACCCGGGCGGCACCACCGCGGTTTCGACCTGCGGTGCAAACCCGGGCATGGTCTCCTGGTTCGTCAAGCAGGCGCTCGTCAACCTCGCCAATGAAACCGGCCTGAAGTTCGAGGAGCCGGCCGCCGACGATCGCGAAGGCTGGGCCAAGCTGATGAAGAAGCTCGGCGTCAAGGGCGTCCACATCGCCGAGCGCGACACACAGCGCACCAAGAACCCGAAGCCGCTCAACGTCTTCTGGAACACCTGGTCGGTCGAAGGCTTCATTTCGGAAGGTCTGCAGCCCGCCGAACTCGGCTGGGGCACCCATGAGAACTGGATGCCGAAGAACGCCAAGAAGCACAAGAAGGGCTGCAAGGCCGCGATCTATCTGGAGCAGCCCGGCGCCAACACCCGCGTCCGCACCTGGTGCCCGACCCCCGGTCCGCAATACGGCTTCCTGGTCACCCACAACGAGTCGATCTCGATCGCCGACTATTACACGGTTCGTGACAAGGACGGCGAAGTGACCTACCGCCCGACCTGCCACTACGCCTATCATCCGGCCAATGACGCCGTCCTTTCGCTGCACGAAATGTTCGGCAATGGCGGCAATGCCCAGCCGGTGCTGCATGTTCTCGACGAGAACGAGCTGGTCGACGGCGTCGACGAGCTCGGCGTGCTGCTCTACGGCCACGAAAAGAACGCCTACTGGTACGGCTCGCGCCTGTCGCTGGAAGAAACCCGCCGCATCGCGCCTTACCAGAACGCCACCGGCCTGCAGGTCAGCTCTGCCGTTCTCGCCGGCATGGTCTGGGCCATCGAGAACCCGAAGGCCGGCATCGTCGAGGCCGACGAGGTCGACTACAAGCGCTGCCTCGAAGTCCAGTCGCAATATCTCGGCCCGGTCGAAGGCCACTACACCGACTGGACCCCGCTCGATGGTCGCCCGGGCCTCTTCCCCGAAGACATCGACACCAAGGATCCCTGGCAGTTCAGGAACATTCTCGTTCGCTGATCTGATAACGCTTTAGCGACGATCTCGCCCGCCGCCCAAAGCGGCGGGCTTTCTGTTGCCAAATATCAATAAGTTGCTGCTAAACCTGTATATCCCGGCGACAGACCGCCTTGTGGTCTTGCTTTCACCATCCCTTCGCGGCATGGTTCGGCAAAATCGGCCAGGCGTTCCGAGGTCGCCGGCCGAAGGCGATTAGGCAGGAGACGGCGATGAAGATCAGGTCCATTGTAATTTTGTTGGCATGCACGGCAACGCTTGCCGCCTGTTCATCGAGCGGTCCGCGCCCGCTGCCGCCGATCCGCCAGGCCCCGACCGTCGATGGCACATGGGTCGACCCGAACGGCATTGTGTCGACCTTCCAGGCCGGCACCTTCTCCACCCGAACGACCGACAGCAACCAGTTGCTGGCTTCCGGCACCTATACCATGGTTTCCGATCGGCTCGTCGAGATCAACTTGACGTCGCTGGTGCGCAATACGCAGTCCAAGGTCAATTGCGCCATGGTGACGCCGAGCCAGTTGAACTGCACCTCCGACGCAGGTTCCCAGTTCTCGCTCGCCCGCCGCGGCTGAGCCTTTCGTCCCATTTGCCTGACGATGAACCGGTCGATGCAAGCATCGGCCGGTTTGTCGTTTCGGGCACTCCCGGTTGAAGAATGCAGTGCGGAATTTCGCTTGCAGTCCCGGCCGCATGATGAAAACATCGCCGCCATCAGGGAACTTTCTTGCGCTGCACACATGCCCAACGGCGTTTTGCGGCTCTATTGCCAAAACAGGAGATAAGCCATGTTGAAACACCTGCGATCCGGCCTTTTGAGCGCCTCGGTGCTCGCCCTTTCCGCCAGCGGCGCGCTTGCCGATTTCGAGCTGAACATCCTGCACATCAACGATTTCCACTCGCGCATCGAAGCGATCAACAAATATGATTCCACCTGCTCGGCCGAAGAGGCCGGCAAGAACGAATGCTTCGGCGGCATCGCCCGCGTCAAGTCGGCGATCGACAGCCGCCGGGCGGAATTAAAGGACGCCAATCTTCTCGTGCTCGATGCCGGCGACCAGTTCCAGGGATCGCTGTTCTATACCACCTACAAGAGCGCCCCGATCGCCGAATTCATGAACGGCATCGGCTTCGACGCCATGGCGATCGGCAACCACGAATTCGACGACGGCCCGGAAGAACTGGCCCGATTTATCGAGGCGCTGAAGTTCCCGCTGATCTCCGGCAATGTGCTCGCAGGCCTCAACACGCCGATCGCCGACAAGTACAAGCCGTACATCATCAAGGAATTCGGCGCCGAGAAGGTCGCCGTCGTCTCGGTCCTCGCAACCGACACCGACGAAACCTCGTCGCCCGGCGAGGACGTGCTCTTCGTTGACGAGATCGGCTACCTGAAGGACGCCGTGAAGGAGCTCGAAGCGGCGGGCGTCAACAAGATCGTGCTTTTGTCGCATGTCGGCTATGTCAAGGACCAGGAGATCGCCAAGGCGGTCGACGGCATTGATGTCATCGTCGGCGGCCATAGCCACACGCTTCTGTCCTCGACCGACGAGAAGGCCGCCGGTCCCTATCCGACGCTGGTCAAGAACCCGGCCGGCAAGGACGTGCCGATCGTCACCGCCTATGCCTATTCCAAGTATCTCGGCGACCTCAAGGTGGTGTTCGACGACACCGGCGCGGTCAAGACCGCCGAAGGCGCCCCGAAGCTCCTCGACGCCTCTGTCACTCCGGATGAAGCCTTCACAGCCAAGGTCGCCGAGCTCGGCGCACCGATCGAAGAGCTGAAGCAGAAGGAGATCGGCGAGACGGCCGATGTCATCGACGGCTCGCGCGAAGTCTGCCGCGCGGCCGAATGCTCCATGGGCAACCTCGTCGCCGACGCCATGGTCGATCGCGTCAAGGATCAGGGCGTGACGATCGCCATCCAGAACGGCGGCGGCCTGCGTGCCTCTATCGATGCCGGCACCGTGACCATGGGCGAGGCATTGACCGTCCTGCCCTTCCAGAACACGCTCGCCACCTTCAAGCTCAAGGGGTCGGACATTGTCACCGCCCTGGAAAACGGTCTCAGCCAGATCGAGGAAGGCGCCGGTCGCTTCCCGCAGGTGTCCGGCCTGAAGTACTCGTTCGACAAGTCGAAGCCGGCCGGCAGCCGCGTCGTCTCGGTCGAGGTCAAGGAGGGCGACGGTTTCGTCGCGCTCGATCCGGAAAAGCTTTACGGCGTCGCCACCAACAACTACATGCGCGCCGGCGGCGACGGCTACAAGATCTTCGCCTCGGCCGGCCAGAACGCCTATGATTTCGGCCCCGGCCTGGAAACCGTCCTGGCGGACTTCATCGCCAAGAACAGCCCTTACAAGCCTTACACCGACGGCCGCATCACCGAAGTCGCCGGCGCAGCAACCACCCCTGCTGCGGCGGAAGCCCCGGCTGCAACGACCGAGGCCCCGGCTGCGGCAACGCCTGCCACAGCCGCCCCGGCCGCGGCCGAGACCGCCGCTACCACCGCGAAGAAGTACACCGTCGCGCTCGGTGACAGCCTGTGGAAGATCGCCGTCGCAACCTATGGCGACGGCATGCTGTGGACGAAGATCGCCGAAGCCAACAAGCTGAAGAACCCGAACCGGATCGGCGTCGGCGAAGAGCTGGAACTGCCGGCCAAGTAAGGCGGTTTGCCGCAGGTTCTCGACCGGTCCGGGGTTTCCCGGGCCGGTTTTTGCTTTTATGAGATGATCTCCGAGACGCCATCCAACGTAGTGGATCTCGACAGAAACCATCAGGACATCGACATGACCGCTGATACCTCCCACCTGCCTTCCGACCATCCGCCCGTCCGCTTCGGCAAGGTCGGCGTGCTGCTCGTCAATCTCGGCACACCGGACGGCACCGACTACACGTCGATGCGGCGCTACCTGAAGGAATTCCTGATGGACAAGCGCGTGATCGAATGGTCGCCGTGGAAATGGTATCCGATCCTGTTCGGCATCGTCCTCAACACGCGTCCGCAGAAGGTTGGCAAGGCCTATGAGGAGATCTGGAACAAGGACAAGGACGAGAGCTATCTGCGGACCTATACGCGCAGCCAGGCCGAGTTGATGTCGGAAGCGCTCAAGGACTATCCGAACGTCATCGTCGATTGGGCGATGCGCTACGGCCAGCCGTCGATCGCCTCGAAGATCGACGCACTGCACGCCGCCGGCTGTGAAAAGATCCTGCTCTTCCCGCTCTATCCGCAATATGCGGCCTCTACGACCGCCACCGTCAACGACAAGGCCTTCGAGCACCTGATGAAGATGCGCTGGCAGCCGGCCATCCGCACGGTGCCGCGCTATCATGACGACCCGACCTATATCGATGCGCTGGCGGTTTCGGTCGAGAAGAAGCTCGCCACCCTCGACTGGGAGCCGGAGATCCTGATCACCTCGTTCCACGGCATCCCGCAGTCCTATTTCAAGCAGGGCGACCCCTATCATTGCCACTGCATGAAGACCGGCCGCCTGCTGCGCGAACGCCTCGGCCTGCCGAAGGAAAAGTTCATGGTGACCTTCCAATCTCGCTTCGGACCGGAGGAATGGCTCCAGCCCTATACGGACAAGACCATGGAGAAGCTCGCTAAGGACGGCGTGAAGCGCATCGCCATCATGAACCCCGGCTTCGTTTCCGACTGCCTGGAGACGCTCGAGGAGATCGCCGGCGAGGCGGGCGAGATCTTCCACCACAATGGCGGCGAGAAGTTTGTTCACATCCCCTGCCTCAACGACAGCCCGGAGGGCATGAGCGTCCTGGAGAAGGTCGTGCGCCGCGAACTGCAGGGCTGGGTCTAAACGACACTGCCAAGACGCTTCGGCCTTGCAATGCCCTCGTCGCCGTCCGATGTTAGAACCATGCGGACGGCGCCTCGAACCGGCGCCGGCCACAGCCAGGAGGGCAGGTCATGGAATTTACAGGTCCCGATATCGTCGTCATCGCGCTCGTCGCGCTCGTCATTCTCGTTCTCTTCGCCGGCATCAAGACCGTGCCGCAGGGTTTTCGTTACACGATCGAGCGCTTCGGTCGCTACACCCGCACGCTCGAGCCAGGCCTCAACCTGATCGTGCCCTTCATCGAGCGCATCGGCTCGAAGCTCAATGTCATGGAACAGGTGCTCGACGTCCCGACCCAGGAAGTCATCACCAAGGACAATGCCAGCGTCTCGGCCGACGCGGTCGCCTTCTACCAGATCCTCAACGCCGCCCAGGCCGCCTATCAGGTTGCCGATCTCCAGAATGCCATCCTGAACCTGACGATGACCAATATCCGCTCGGTCATGGGCTCGATGGATCTCGACGAACTGCTCTCCAACCGCGAGGTCATCAACGACCGTCTGTTGCGCGTCGTCGACGAGGCGGTCGGCCCCTGGGGCATCAAGGTCACCCGCGTCGAGATCAAGGATATCCAGCCGCCGAAGGACCTCGTCGATGCCATGGGCCGGCAGATGAAGGCCGAGCGTGAGAAGCGCGCCCAGGTACTGGAAGCCGAAGGTTTCCGCAATGCGCAGATCCTGCGCGCCGAGGGCGCCAAGCAATCGGCCATCCTGCAGGCGGAGGGCCAGCGCGAAGCCGCCTATCGCGAGGCGGAGGCCCGCGAGCGACTGGCCGAGGCGGAAGCCAAGGCGACACACATGGTATCCGAGGCGATTGCCGCCGGCGACCTCAACGCCATCAACTACTTCGTCGCCCAGAAATACACCGAGGCCATGAGCGCGATCGGTACTGCGCCGAATTCCAAGATCGTGCTGATGCCGATGGAGGCCTCGAGCTTGATCGGCTCGCTCGGCGGTATCGGCGCGATCGCCCGCGAGGTGTTCGCCGATCAGCCCTTAGCGCCGCGCGCCCGACCGGCAACGCCCGTCGTGCCGCCCCGCACGACCCCGGTGGTCAACCCCTTCGCGCCCAATCAGGAGAATTGAGCGATGCTGAGCCGCATGGTCGCCGAACTGGGTCCGTGGAGTTGGTGGCTGCTCGGTCTCTTGCTGCTGGGCGCGGAACTGCTGCTGCCCGGCGTCTTCCTGGTGTGGATCGGCATTGGTGCGCTGGCGACCGGGGTGATTTCGCTCTTGCTGTGGGAAAGCGCCGCCTGGGGCTGGCAGGTCCAGGTTCTGGTCTTTGCCGCGCTGGCGGTCGTCGCCACGCTGCTCGGACGCCGGTACCTGTCGAAATCGGACCTGGTGACCGATGAACCGCTGCTCAACCAGCGCGGCGCGAGCCTGGTCGGCCGCACCGCGACCCTGCAGGAGCCGATCGCCGAG
Source organism: Ciceribacter sp. T2.26MG-112.2 (assembly GCF_900492205.1). GTDB lineage: Bacteria > Pseudomonadota > Alphaproteobacteria > Rhizobiales > Rhizobiaceae > Allorhizobium > Allorhizobium naphthalenivorans_A. The sequence goes on along the minus strand of NZ_UEYQ01000002.1, from coordinate 431,235 downwards.
GGCCACGGGCGCATCCGCCTCGACGACACCTACTGGCCTGTTCTCGGTCCGGACATTTCGGCCGGCACCAAGGTCCGGATCGTTTCCTGGAATGGCCGGGATTTGATCGTAGAGGCCGCCTGATCAGGCGACACCGATCCTCAAGAGGTCATGGAAGTGGACGATGCCGAGCGGCGTACCGTCCTCCTCGGTGACGAACAGCGCCGAGATGTTGTGCTGGTTGAGAAGGCCCATGGCGGCCGTGGCCAGCATTGTCGAGTTGACCGTCTTCGGATTGCGCGTCATCACATCGTCGACCAATGTCTCGCCGAGGTTGACGCTCAGGTGACGGGCAATATCGCCATCCGTGACGATGCCGCACAAGAGGCCGGCCTCGTCCACCACGCCGACGCAGCCGAAACGCTTCATCGACAGGACCGTGATCGCTTCCGGCATGCCGGTACCGACCGGAACGAGCGGAATGCTGTCTCCGGTATGCATGATGTCTGAGACGTGGCTGAGCATGGCACCGAGCTTGCCGCCCGGATGGAAGGTGCGGAAGTCATGGGCCGTGAAACCGCGCGCTTCGAGCAGGGCAATGGCGAGCGCATCGCCCATGGCGAGCTGCATGATGGTCGAGGTGGTCGGCGCCAGGCCGTGCGGGCAGGCTTCCTGCTCCTTCGGCAGCAGAAGCACGATGTCGGCTTCGCGCGCCAGCGTCGAGGTCGCGCCGGCCGTAAGGGCGATCAACGGAATGGAGAAGCGGCGCGAATAGGAGAGGATGCCGTGCAGTTCTGTGCTCTCGCCGCTCCACGACATGGCAAGGATGACGTCGTCACGGGCGATCATGCCCAAGTCGCCGTGATTGGCCTCGACGGGATGAACGAAGAAGGACGGCGTTCCGGTCGAGGCGAAGGTCGCCGCGATCTTCGTGCCGATGTGGCCGCTCTTGCCGACGCCGGTGACGATCACGCGGCCGGAAATGCTGCCGATCACCTTGATCGCATTGCAGAAGGGGCCGGCCAGGTTCTCGGTCAGCGACCGCTCCAGGGCGTCCAGTCCATTCCGCTCGGTTGAGACCACCCGGAGAGCCGATTCGATGGCTCCGGCTTCGACGAGATTTACAGCGCGCTTGATCATAGCGTTTCCTTAATGCTTTTGCCCGCCCATGTCCACAAAATGACGTAGACACCCGCCCATCCCGGGCATCTCATGCACAGCATAGAGGCGAAAAGCCGCTCGTTCCGGCTGAAAACTCTGATTTTGAGCCAGCCGCGCTTTCGCAACCAAACATTAACCACAAGGCTTTAGTCGGCTGTTCAGAAATGAACATATTGGAATAGACGCTATACCCGCAAGCCCCAGAATGTGAACCAACCGGAAGGGTCGGCACGGCTTGCCTAGACGCTGGGGCGGATCGAAAAAAATTCGTCGAACGGATATCGGGGATAACCCCATTGCTGGCTCCACAGTCGTGATATCTTCTCTGTAAAGGAGATTCGCAATGGACAGAATGAGCCACAAAGCATCGAAATTTATCGCCGTCGCCCACTATCTCGAACACGCCGATCAACACGGGAACCCGGCTAATTCGTACGTGAAAAGTTTTGCGTTCGAACCCTCCGCGACAATCGAAGAAGTATTCGCGGCAATTTGGCCAAAGGATGTATTACTAACCCCGACTTACCGACTACCTGTCCGGATCGAAATTATGCCGGATCAGAACTCAGTCCCAGTTGAGCCTCTTGACCTGGACTTGTCGCAGCCTTTTTGATCTGTAGCACACGGCCCTGCGGACTGAGACGAACGGTGACCATATCCGCCAACAGCGCACCGTTTTCACCAACTGTTAACCATAAATTAGTGCTTCAAGCGCACAATATGACCTGATTACCAAGGGTGAAGTTTGCTCAGTGAAAACATGCGCTTAGGGTCGAATTGCCCTGTGTATGTAGAAGCGCGCTAGACTTTACGTTTAGGTAAGCATTTCAGTATTGCCGGGCGAAGTCCAGATGATTGAGAACGCAAAGACCGAAGCGGAATCTGCACGCCGCAAGATGTCCGCCCTGTCGGCCGGCCTTCTGGCCTGCGGCGTTCTCGGCCTTGTCCCACCAGCACTGGCACAGACTGCGACGCAGTCCACGACATGGACGTCGCCATCCAGCCGCGCTGCTGCCAGTCCGCAGGCCACGACGGCGACCGGGACCACCGTCGACCCGACCACCACCGCCACGACAGCCGGCGTCGACGGCACGACAGACATAAACGGCACCGACCCCGCACTGCTCCCGGAGGATCCGGACGCCGAGACCCAACCGCTCGACCTTGTCCGCCAGAACCTGCGCGAAACGACGCTGGACGACCCGACGGCGTTGCGAACACGCCGCGACACGGGCAGCGAAGGTGTACGTCTGGGTACCATGGTGCTGCGCCCCTCGATCAGCGAGAAGCTCGTGCATGAGCGGACCAGCAGCGGCGGCGAGAAGGAAAACCGCACCTTATCCGAAACGGGCCTCAAGGGAACGCTGACGACCGACTGGTCCCGCCACGAGTTGACCATCGGCGCGGAGGGCTATTGGCAGAAGAACCTCTCCGGCGACGGCGCCACCGACCCGCGCGCCAACGTCAATGCCGACCTGCGTCTCGATCTTGCCGACGATACGGTCGCCCATATCAAGGGCGGATACGCCTTCAGCCGCGAGGATAGCGATGATCCGAACGCCATCTCCGGCGCCTCGGTCCAGTCCGGCATTCATCAATATAACGGCGGCCTCTCCGTTGAGCATGATTTCGGCCGGCTGCGCGGCACGATCGCCGCCGACCTCACCCGCTTCCAGTATTCCGATGCCGAACTCTCCGACGGCACCACCCTGTCGCTCAGCGATCGCGATCGCCTGGCCGGCGAGTTGCGCGGGCGCATCGGTTATGAAATCTCACCGGCGCTGACGCCTTTCGTCGAGGTGGCGATCGGCAAGGTCACCTATGACGAGAAGCAGGACACGTCCGGCTACGCCCGCTCCGCCGACACCTATGCCGCCAGGGGCGGGATTGCCGCCGATTTCGGCGACAAGCTGAAGGGCGAACTGGGCATAGGCTACGAACGCCAGCGATTTGACGACAGCCGCCTCGATGATCTCGCAGCGCTCACCGTCGACGGCAATGTCACATGGTCGCCACATCAGGGCACCGATGTCGACCTTGGGCTGTCGACGACGATCGATCCCTCGACCACCGCGGGCCTCAACGGCTCGGTGATCTATGCCCTCAATTCCGAGGTTCAGCATCAGCTGCGCAGCAATCTCGTCTTGCGGCTTGCCAATGCCGTGGAATGGACCCGATATCCGGACAGCGCGGCAACCCAAGACTCCACGACTTACACCACCGGCGCCGGCCTCACCTGGAGCATCAACCGCTACCTCGACCTGACGACCGATGTCGAATACGAGCGCACGACGCGGAGCGGATCGGACGGCAGCAATGTACTGACCTCCTCGATCGGACTGACCGCCAAGCGCTGACCGCAACCGCGGGCATAAAAAAGCCGCGCCCTTGCCGGACGCGGCTTTGTCATTTGAAGGCCGATCGTCCTTACTTCAGGGCGGCCAGCAGCGCCTTCAGCGGTTCTTCGATCATCGGCCGGATATCGGCGCGTTCGATGGCGAAGGAGACATTGGCGAGGATGAAACCGTCCTTGGCGCCGCAATCAAAGGTCTGGCCCTTGAAGTGATAGCCGGCGAACGCCTGTTCCCTGGCGAGCTTGAGCATGCCGTCGGTGAGCTGGATCTCGTTGCCGGCGCCACGCTCCTGGGTCTCGAGAATGGCGAAGATTTCCGGCTGCAGGATGTAGCGGCCGTTGATGAAGAAATTGGAGGGTGCGGTTCCCTTGGCGGGCTTCTCGACCATCTCGGTAATCTTGAAGCCGCCCTCGAGCGCCTCGCCCACGCCGACGATACCGTATTTATGGGTCTGGTCGGGCGCACATTCCTCGACCGCGACGATATTGCCGCCAGCCTTGTCGTAAAGCTCCACCATGCCCTTGAGGCAACCTTTTTCGCCGCGCATGATCATGTCGGGCAGAAGCAGCGCGAAGGGTTCGCGGCCGACGATGTCGCGAGCGCACCAGACGGCATGGCCGAGCCCGAGGGGCTCCTGCTGACGGGTGAAGCTCGCCGAACCCGCCTTCGGCAACAGGCCGGAGAGCAGCGTCAACTCGGCATTCTTGTTGCGCGCCTTCAGCGTCTGTTCCAGTTCGTACTGGATGTCGAAATAGTCCTCTATGACACCCTTGCCGCGCCCGGTGACGAAGACGAAATGCTCGATACCGGCCTCCGCGGCCTCATCGACCACGTATTGGATGACGGGCTTGTCGACGACCGTCAGCATTTCCTTCGGCACAGCCTTGGTAGCCGGAAGAAAGCGCGTGCCCAGACCGGCAACGGGGAAAACGGCTTTGCGGAGTCTATTTCGTTGAACCACTCATTCCTCCTCGAGGATTCTGCCAGGGCGCCTTCAATACGCACCCGCCCACTACTATATATTCTCTACCATTTCGCAAAGGTTTGACGAGGCCCTTCACCATGGTAAAGACTTTGTTGACGCTGTTGCCTTAACCTAGGCTGAACAGCCTTCAGTTGGGCTGGAAAAGAACCGTAACAGAGCGGGGATGTTCCCATGACGAGACAAAATCGCAGGCTTTTCGGAGCCATTGCCATTTCCATCGCCGCCGGCCTCCTGCCCGGGCCGGCATCGGCAGACGCCGGATTCAAGAAATGGATCAACGGCTTCTACTCGACCGCCGCCAAGAGCGGCATCAGCCAGAAGACATACAACCTGGCCTTCGCCGGGGTGTCGGAGCCCGATCCCTTCGTGCTGGAAAAGGCTCGTTACCAGCCGGAATTCAAGTCGCAGATCTGGGATTACCTGGATTCGCGCGTCAACCCCTACACGGTGAAGATCGGTCGCGAGATGGCGGCGAAATACGGCTCGACGCTGGCCGCGCTCGAGCGCCATTTCGGCGTCGACCGGAATGTGCTGCTTGCCATCTGGTCGATGGAATCCAATTACGGCGCAGCACTCGAAAGCCCGGACCGGCTGCACCACGTGCCGCGGGCGCTGGCGACCCTCGGCTATGCCGATTCGAAGCGGTCGAAATATGCCAAGAGCCAGCTGATCGCCGCCCTCAAGATGCTGCAGAATGGCGACGTGTCGTCGAAGAACCTGATGGGTTCCTGGGCGGGCGCCATGGGCCATACCCAGTTCATCCCGTCGAGCTACCTGCTCTATGCGATCGATGCCGACGGCAACGGCCGCAAGGACATCTGGCACTCTGTACCCGACGCGCTCGCCACTTCCGCCAACCTCCTGGCGAAGAACGGCTGGCAGACAGGCCAGACCTGGGGCTACGAGGCGGTCATGCCGAAGGGCGGTCACGCCCATGCCGGCAAGACCAAGACGCTGGCCCAATGGGCGGCGCTCGGCTTCGTGCGGCCGAGCGGGAAGGGCTTCAAGAACGGCGCGCAGCGGGCCGAATTGAAGATGCCGGGCGGCGCTAACGGTCCAGGCTTCCTGATGACCAAGAATTTCTTCGTCATCAAGCGCTACAACGCGGCCGACAGCTACGCGCTGGCCGTCGGCCTGCTCGCCGACGAGATCGCGGGCTATGGCGGCATGCAGCAGGCATGGCCACGGCCGGATGGCAGCCTCGACATCAAGGAAAAGTTCGAGCTGCAGAGCCGCATGCAGGCGCTCGGCTACTACGATGGCGAGATCGACGGCAATTTCGGCTCCGGCTCGAGGGCCGCAATCACCGCCATCCAGACACGCCTCGGCATGACCACCGACGGCCAGCCGTCGAAGGATCTGCTCGACAAGCTGCGCAATTGACAATTGCACATGCCCGCCTCACATATCCGCTTCAGCCGGAACGGATAGTGCGGCACGAATAGGACGACCACCGGGATGCGGCAGACGCGGCGAAATATGGGCGCTCGGGGCTGGATGGCCGGCGCGTTGGCGTTGGCCTTCCTCGCCGTGTCGGTGTTTGCCAGCACGGCCATGGCCCAGCAGACGCGCCAGCCGCGCAATCTGATCGAGTTGTTTTTCGGCACGCGCGAGCAACGCTATCCTGAGCCCCCGCCGCCACGGAAGGCAAAGCCGCCGCGCCCGGTGAAAAAGCAGACGAAAAGCGTCACCAGCATCACGACAGCGCCTGAACCGCCACCGCCGGCGCCGAAGATCGACAATGCCCGAAAGGTCCTGGTGGTCGGCGACTTCGTCGCGGACGGCCTGGCGACGGGCCTGACCGAGGCATTCTTAGCCTCGCCCGGCGTCGTGATCGACGAGCGCAGCAACGGCTCGTCGGGTCTTGTCAGGACGGACTATTATGACTGGCAGGCGGAACTGCCGGCCATGATTGCCGAAGCCAAGCCCGCCATCGTCATCATCGACATCGGCGCCAACGACCGGCAGCAGATGGTCACGGCTTCCGGCAAGCTCAATTTCCGCACCGAGGAGTGGTTCCAGGAATACGAGCGGCGCGTAACCGCCTTCGGCAAGATCGTCACGGACGCCAAGATCCCCTTGCTGTGGGTCGGCTTGCCCGCCTTTCGCCCGCAGAACATGACGGCTGACGCATTAACGCTCAACGCCGTCTATCGCCGCGCTGTCGAGCGCATCGGCGGGGAGTTCATCGACGTCTGGGACGGCTTCGTCGACCAGGAGGGACGCTTCATCATCACCGGCTCGGACATAAACGGCCAGCAGGTTCGCCTTCGCGGCACCGACGGCATCAACCTGACGGCGGCGGGAAAGCGCAAGCTGGCCTTCTACGTCGAGAAATCGGCTCGCCGCCTGCTCGGCGACATGACGAGCCCGGATCTCGTCCGCCTCGATGCCAGCAACCTGCCCGAACTGATCAATCTGCCGCCGTCGGAAATTCAGAACATCGTCAAGACGCAGCCGATGGATCTCTTCGACCCCGAACTCGACGGGGCGACGGAACTGCTCGGCGCGGCGCCCTTGCCAGTCGCAGCAACTCCCACGCCCCGCGACCAGCTGGTCAAGAACGGCACCCTGCCGCCGCCGCCATCCGGCCGCGTCGACGACTTGCGTGTTCCAGGGACCGAAACCCCGCAGAAATGAAAAGGGCCGCGACATGCGCGGCCCTGAGGCTTTATGCAGTCCTTCAGCGCGGAAGAACGCTGGCGCCCATCAGCGCCTCGTCGATGGCGCGCGCTGCCTGGCGCCCTTCGCGGATCGCCCAGACGACCAGCGACTGGCCGCGACGCACGTCGCCCGCCGTCCACAGCTTGTCGACCGAAGTCTTGTAGTCGCGATCATTGGCAACGACATTGGTCGAGCCGCGGCGGTCGGTGTTGAGCGTCAGCTTGCCGTCGAGTTCGTTCAGCACGCCGTCGCCGAAGGGACCGCGGAAGCCGATGGCGATGAAGGCGAGATCGGCCTTGATGATGAACTCCGAACCGGCGATCGGCTTGCGCTTGTCGTCCACCTGGCAGCACTTCACACCCGTCAACACGCCGTCTTCGCCGACGAATTCGAGGGTGCCGACCTGGAACTCGCGGATCGCCCCTTCGGCTTGCGACGACGAGGTGCGCATGCGGGTCGCCCAGAAAGGCCAGACGGCCAGCTTGTCCTCGGTTTCCGGCGGACGCGGACGGATGTCGAGCTGGGTCACCTTGACGGCGCCCTGGCGGAAGGCCGTGCCGACGCAGTCGGATGCCGTATCGCCGCCGCCGACGACGACGACGTGCTTGCCGCCGGCGAGGATCGGATCGGACGGCCAGCCGACACTGTCGACATTCTCGCGGCCGACGCGACGGTTCTGCTGTACCAGATAGGGCATGGCGTCATACACGCCCTGGAAATCCGCGCCGGGAATACCGGCCTCGCGCGGGGTTTCCGAACCGCCGCAGTAGAGAACCGCATCATAGTCCGACAGCAGCTTTTCGACCTTGACGTCGACGCCGACATTGACGCCACAATGGAAGGTGACGTTTTCGCCTTCCATCTGCTCGACACGGCGGTCGATGAAGTTCTTCTCCATCTTGAAGTCCGGAATACCGTAACGCAGCAGGCCGCCGGGCTTGGTCTCGCGCTCATACACATGCACCTCGTGGCCGGCACGGCCGAGCTGCTGGGCGGCCGCCATGCCCGACGGGCCGGAGCCGATGATCGCCACCTTCTTGCCGGTGTGAACCGTTGCCGGCTGCGGCACGATGAAGCCGAGTTCATAGGCCTTGTCGGCGAGCGCCTGCTCGACCGTCTTGATGGCCACCGGCATGTCTTCGAGGTTCAGCGTGCAGGCTTCCTCGCACGGAGCCGGACAGACGCGACCGGTGAATTCCGGGAAGTTGTTGGTCGAGTGGAGGTTGCGGATCGCCTCTTCCCACTTGTTGTTGTAGACGAGGTCGTTCCAGTCGGGGATCTGGTTGTGCACCGGGCAACCGGTCGGACCGTGGCAATACGGAATGCCGCAATCCATGCAGCGTGCCGCCTGCTTGGTAACCTCGGCGTCCGACATCGGAATGGTGAATTCGCGGAAATGGCGGATGCGGTCGGATGCCGGCTGGTACTTCATCACCTGCCGGTCGATTTCCATAAAACCTGTAACCTTGCCCATAGTCTGATCCTGCTCAATATCTCGTGGACGGCACGGTTCCCGTGCCCGAAGAATGCCCCGCCGAATGACCGGCGGGACGGCTTCGAAAGGCGGTTACTCCGCCGCGACACCCATGCGCATGCGCTCCATCTCCTCCAGTGCACGCCGGTATTCGACCGGCATGACCTTGCGGAACTTCGGACGGAAACCTGCCCAGTTGTCGAGGATCTGCTTGGCGCGGGCCGAGCCCGTGTAATGCAGATGGTTCGATATCAGCTGGTAGAGCCGCTCCTCGTCATGGCGGGTCATGTCGCCTGATACGTCGACCAAGCCCTTGTGCATGAGGTCGCCGCCGTGATGGTGCAGCTTCTCCAGCATGTCGTCCTCTTCCGGAACCGGCTCGAGTTCGACCATCGCCATGTTGCAGCGGGAGGCGAAGTCTCCGCTCTCGTCCAGCACATAGGCGACGCCGCCAGACATGCCGGCCGCGAAGTTGCGACCGGTCTGGCCAAGCACGACCACGACGCCGCCGGTCATGTATTCGCAGCCGTGGTCACCCACGCCCTCGACGACGGCAACAGCGCCCGAATTGCGCACGGCGAAACGCTCGCCGGCCACGCCGCGGAAATAGCACTCGCCGGCGATCGCGCCGTAGAGAACCGTATTGCCGACGATGATCGACTCCTCGGCGACGATCCGGGCGTTTTCCGGCGGGCGAACGATGATGCGGCCGCCCGACAAGCCCTTGCCGATATAGTCGTTGCCGTCACCCACCAGGTCAAACGTGATGCCGCGGGCCAAAAAGGCGCCGAACGACTGGCCGGCAGTGCCGTTGAGCGTCACGTGGATCGTGTCGTCCTTCAGGCCCTTGTGGCCGTAGCGCTTGGCAAGCTCGCCCGACAGCATGGCGCCGGCCGACCGGTCGACGTTCTTGATGTCGACGTCGAAGACCACCGGCTGCTTTGCCTCGAGAGCCGGCATGGCCTTTTCGATCAGCTTGCGGTCGAGCACGTCGTCGATCGGGTGCTTCTGGCGCTCGGTCCAGTAGGTTGCCGGCTTCGGTGCCTCCACCTTGTGGAAGATCTTGGAGAAATCGAGCCCCCTGGCCTTCCAGTGCGCCAGCATATCTTCCTTCTCCAGCAGTTCGGAGGCGCCAATGATCTCGTCGAGCCGGGCAACGCCCAGCGAGGCGAGGATCTCGCGCACTTCCTCGGCGACGAAGAAGAAATAGTTGACGACGTGTTCCGGCGTACCCTTGAAGCGCTTGCGCAGCACCGGATCCTGGGTCGCGACACCGACGGGACACGTGTTGAGATGGCACTTGCGCATCATGATGCAGCCGGCTGCGATCAGCGGCGCGGTGGCAAAACCGAACTCGTCGGCGCCGAGCAGCGCCCCGATGATGACGTCACGGCCGGTTTTCAGGCCACCATCGACCTGAAGCGCAATGCGCGAGCGAAGACCATTGAGCACCAGCGTCTGCTGGGTTTCGGCCAGACCGATTTCCCAGGGGGAACCGGCATGCTTGAGCGAGGTGAGCGGCGATGCGCCCGTTCCGCCGTCAAAGCCCGAGATGGTGATATGATCGGCACGAGCCTTGGCGACGCCCGCGGCAACGGTGCCGACGCCGACTTCCGAGACGAGCTTGACCGAGATGTCGGCCACCGGATTGACGTTCTTCAGGTCGAAGATCAACTGGGCCAGGTCTTCGATCGAATAGATGTCGTGATGCGGCGGCGGCGAAATCAGGCCGACACCCGGGGTCGAGTGACGGGTCTTGGCGATCGTCGCATCGACCTTGTGGCCGGGCAGCTGACCGCCCTCACCGGGCTTGGCGCCCTGCGCCACCTTGATCTGCAGCACGTCGGCATTGACCAGGTATTCGGTGGTGACGCCGAAGCGGCCGGAGGCCACCTGCTTGATCGCCGAACGCTCTGGGTTCGCCGCACCGTTCATCAGCGGCAGGTAGCGATCGCTTTCCTCTCCGCCTTCACCGGTGTTCGACTTGCCGCCGATCCGGTTCATGGCGACGGCGAGCGTGGTATGCGCCTCGCGGCTGATCGAGCCGAAGGACATGGCGCCGGTCGAGAAGCGCTTGACGATCTCGACCGCCGGCTCGACCTCGTCGATCGGAATCGGCTTGCGTCCGAGCGCTTCCGCTCCCTTGATCTTGAAGAGGCCACGGATGGTGTTGAGGCGCAGCGACGACTCGTTGACCATCTCCGCAAACTCGCGGTAGCGGTCCCGGCTGTTGCCGCGCACAGCATGCTGGAGCGCCGCGATCGAGTCCGGGCTCCAGGCATGGTTCTCGCCGCGCATGCGGTAGGCATATTCGCCGCCGATGTCGAGCGTGTTGGCGAGGATCGGGTCCTTGCCGAAGGCCGACTTGTGGCGCGCGACGGTTTCCTCGGCGATCTCGGCCAGGCCGACGCCCTCGATCGTCGTCGCGGTGCCGAAGAAGTACTTCTCCACCAGGTCCGAAGACAGGCCGATTGCATCGAAGATCTGCGCGCCGCAATAGGACTGGTAGGTCGAAATGCCCATCTTCGACATGACCTTGAGGATGCCCTTGCCGACCGCCTTGATGAAGCGATAGACGACTTCGTCTTCCGACACCTCCTTGGGGAACTCGCCATGCTTGTGCATGTCGAGCAGGGTGTCGAAGGCGAGATAGGGGTTGATCGCTTCCGCGCCGTAGCCGGCCAGGCAGCAGAAATGATGCACTTCGCGCGGCTCGCCCGATTCGACGACGATGCCGACGGAGGTGCGAAGCCCCTTGCGGATCAGATGATGATGCACGGCGGCGGTCGCCAGCAGCGCGGGGATGGCGATGCGGTCCGGACCGAGCTGGCGGTCGGACAAGACGATGATGTTATAGCCGCCACGAACCGCGGCTTCCGCCCGCTCGCACAGCCGTTCCAGCATTTCCGGCATGCCCTCGGCGCCGCGCTCGGCATCATAGGTGAAGTCGAGCGTCTTGGTGTCGAAGCGGTCCTCGGTATGACCGATCGAGCGGATCTTTTCCAGGTCGCCATTGGTGAGAATCGGCTGGCGCACCTCGAGACGTTTCGCATGCGCCATGCCGGCATGGTCGAGGATGTTGGGGCGCGGACCGATGAACGACACCAGGCTCATCACCAGCTCCTCGCGGATCGGGTCGATCGGCGGGTTGGTGACCTGGGCGAAGTTCTGCTTGAAATAGGTGTAGAGCAGCTTCGACTTGCTCGACATGGCGGAAATCGGCGTGTCGGTGCCCATCGAGCCGATCGCTTCCTGGCCGGTGGTGGCCATCGGCGACATCAGGAGCTTGGTGTCCTCGGTGGTGTAGCCGAAGGCCTGCTGGCGATCGAGCAGCGAGACGTCACGGCGAAGCGCCCTCGGCTCCACCGGCTTCAGGTCCTCGAGGATCAGCTGCGTGCGGTCGAGCCATTCGCGGTACGGATGGCTGCCGGCGAGCTTGGACTTCACTTCCTCGTCGGAAATGATGCGGCCTTCCTGCATGTCGATCAAGAGCATCTTGCCCGGCTGCAGCCGCCACTTCTTGACGATGCGCTCCTCCGGCACCGGCAGCGTGCCGGCTTCGGATGCCAGGATGACGCGGTCGTCGTCCGTGACAAGATAGCGAGCGGGGCGCAGGCCGTTGCGGTCGAGCGTCGCGCCGATCTGGCGTCCGTCGGTGAAGCAGACCGCGGCCGGCCCGTCCCACGGCTCCATCAGGGCTGCGTGATATTCGTAGAATGCCTTGCGCTCAGGCGCCATCAACTGATTGCCGGCCCAGGCTTCCGGGATCAGCATCATGACGGCATGGGCCAGCGGATAGCCGCCGCGCTGGAGGAATTCGAGCGCGTTGTCGAAACAGGCGGTATCCGACTGGCCTTCGTAGGAGATCGGCCAGAGCTTGGAAATGTCGGAGCCAAACAGCGGCGAGGAGACCGACGCCTGACGCGCCGCCATCCAGTTGACGTTGCCGCGCAGCGTGTTGATTTCGCCATTGTGGGCCACCATGCGATACGGGTGCGCCAGCTTCCACGACGGGAAGGTATTGGTCGAGAAACGCTGGTGGACGAGTGCGACGGCCGATTCGAAGCGCGGATCGGCCAGATCCTTGTAATAGGCTCCGACCTGGAAGGCGAGGAACATGCCCTTGTAGACGATCGTCGAGGATGACAGCGAGACCGGATAGAAACCCGTCTCCTCGCCCTTGAACTCATCGTAGATGCGGTTGGAAATAACCTTGCGCAGCAGGAACAGCCGGCGCTCGAACTGCTCCTGGGTCGCCGCATCGCGGCCGGCACCGATGAAGACCTGGATATGGCGCGGCTCGGTCGCGGCGATGTCCGGCGCCTTGGAGAGCGAGGAATTGTCGACCGGCACGTCGCGATAGCCGATCAGTTCCTGGCCCTCGGCCTGACAGACCTCGGCGATGATCTTCTTGAAATGCGCGATCTGCGTCTCGTCCTGCGGGAAGAAGAAGTGGCCGACGGCATATTCGCCGGCCTTCGGCAGGGTGATGCCCTGGCGTGCCATTTCCTCACGGAAGAAGCGGTCCGGGATCTGCACGAGGATGCCGGCACCGTCGCCCATCAGCGGATCGGCCCCGACCGCACCGCGGTGGGTGAGGTTCTCGAGGATGAACAGGCCGTCCTTGACGATCTGGTGCGACTTCTGCCCCTTCATATGGGCGATGAAGCCGACGCCACAGGCATCGTGTTCGTTTTTCGGATCGTAGAGCCCCTGCTTGGCGGGAAGACCATGGGTGGCCGCTCGCACCGTGCCATCGCCATTGCCTGCGTTGATGGCCTGGATGCTCTCGTCGGATGGCGTCATCATGGTCATTGCCTTCCCTCCAATTGACCCGGAAGCCCGGGTGAAACTCGCCAGAACCGCTGGCGCCGATGCCGGCCCGGCCGCCGCACTGTGGTGAATTTTGCCTTCACCATCATGACAAGCGAACCGCACCGGCTCAAGAGTTCTTTAAATAGGTCAATCTATCTGACCTATTTTGACGATTTCTATGACAGAAAGGACAAGAGGGCGCAAGGCGTCTCTCGAAAAAAACAACGCGGGGCCAGCCCTTTTGTTACGACGACCGCTCCGTTTTGGTAATTTTCTTGCGTAGTCGCGCCACTTCTTCTTGCCTTATTGCGCGAACGTATAATTCCACATCGGTCCGCCGGCATATGGATTGATCGGACGGGTGAAATCCCTAAGGTGCGACGGATCGATTTTCTTCGCAAAAATGGAATCATTGCCATGTTCTTCGCCTCAGACAACTGGGCCGGCGCCCACCCCAAGATTGCCGAGAGCCTGGCGCTCGAAGCCGCCGGCTATGCCGCGGCCTACGGCACGAGCGATCTCGACCGCCGCATGGAAGAACGCTTCAACGACCTGTTCCAGCGCGAGGTGGCCGTCTTCTTCGTCGGCACCGGCACGGCCGCCAATTCGCTGGCGCTCGCCGCCGTCGCCAAGCCGGGTGGCGTTACTTTCTGCCATTCCGAGGCGCATGTCACGGCCGACGAATGCGGCGCGCCGGAATTCCTCACCGGCGCCTGCCGCCTCGTGCCCGTCCATGGCCCTGGCGGCAAGATGGACAGGGACGCGCTGGCGGCCGCCATCGGCCGCTTTCCGCCGGGTGCCGTGCATCAGGGACGCCCCATGGCGGTGACGATCACCCAGGCGACCGAATCCGGCACGGTCTACACCCTTGACGAAATCGAGGCCATCGCCGCCGTCGCACGTCAAAACGGACTGCCGCTGCACATGGACGGCGCCCGCTTCGCCAATGCGCTTGTCGCGCTCGACGCCACCCCGGCTGACATGACCTGGAAACGCGGCGTCGACATTCTCTCCTTCGGCGCGACGAAGAACGGCTGCTGGTGCGCCGAGGCGATCATCTTCCTGAAACCCGAGCTGGCAAGCGAAATGCCGTTCATCCGCAAGCGCTCGGCCCAGCTCTTCTCCAAGACGCGCTTCATCTCGGCGCAGTTCGAGGCCTACCTCGAAGGTGGTCTCTGGCTCGATCTCGCGCGCAATGCCAACACGATGGCCGACCGCCTGCGCGCCGGAATAGGTGCCGCTACGAAAAGCCGGCTGGCCTGGAACACCACGACCAACGAGGTGTTCGCCGTGCTCACGAAGGATGCCGCCGCACTGGCGGAAGGGCGTGGCGCCAAGTTCTACGACTGGCCCGTGCCCGCCGAAACGCCGGACCTGCTCCAGGACAACGAAATGCTGATCCGCCTGGTAACGAGCTTTGCCACGACGGAAGACGATGTCGACCGTTTCCTCGACGTGCTGGCCTGATCCGCCGATCCGGAACGATACCGATTAAAAAAGGGCGGCACCCACACCGGGAGCCGCCCTTTTCGATTGAACCGAACGCGCTTGCGATCAGGCGACGCGCGCCTCGATCGCCTTCGGCGCATTCACCGCCTCGGCGCTGATCGAAATCCGGCGCGGCTTCATCGCTTCCGGAATGTTGCGCAGAAGCTCGATATGCAGCAGGCCATTCTTCAGCGAAGCGCTCTGCACTTCCACATGGTCGGCAAGCTGGAAGCGGCGCTCGAAGGCGCGCTTGGCGATGCCGCGATAGAGGAATTCGCTCTGCTCAGCCTTGTCTTCTTCGGCCTTCTCGCCCTTCACCGTCAGCACATGGGCATGGGCCTCGATCGAAAGCTCGGTCTCGTCGAAACCGGCAACCGCCATGGTGATGCGATAGGTGGTCTCGCCGGTGCGCTCGATGTTGTAGGGCGGATAGGTCTGCGCCTGCTCCGGCTGGCCGAGGCCGTCCAGCATGGTGAACAGGCGGTCGAAGCCGACGGTCGAGCGGTAGAGGGGGGAAAAATCAACGTGACGCATGGTGTCCTCCTTGAAGCGACGTTTTGCGGTTTTCTCATCCGGCACCCCATGAGAGGCGGAGACGGAAAGGAATGCGATCCCGTGACTGGCGATCACGCAATTCAGATGGGAACCTTGGCATTTGGATTCAAGTCCAACCGGCAGCCTCCGCGTCGTCCTCGCGATGAATTGAACGTGAACACGGGGTTCAGGGGCGGTTCAAGGCCTGGCGGCTAGACAGGAAGCATCGGATGCCTCGCAACCGATGGCCGGAAGACATCGTCCCTTCCCTTCCCGGCCTGTCTTTGCCGGAACCGCCCGTCGTCCCCCCTTCAAGAGGTTCCGGCTTTTTTCTTTGACCTTGCCGGGTCTTCCTCCTATCCCATAGTCGGAAAACGGCGGTTGCGCCGGCGCACGATTCGGCGAATGCGAGCATGGACCCCATCCTTTACGCCACCCCCGGCAACCCGATCCCAGGAAGCCCGACGGTCGGCTTTCTCACCGGCCATCGCGGCATCAAGCTGCGCTATGCGGTGTTTCGCTCCGACGCCCCGGTCGCCAAGGGCACCGTGGTGCTGCTGCACGGTCGCAACGAGGCCATAGAGAAGTATTTCGAGACGATCCGCGACCTCAACCAGCGGGGGTTGTGGGTCGCGACCTTCGATTTTCGCGGCCAGGGCGGCTCCGAGCGGCTGCTGAAGAACTCCCGCAAGGGGCATGTCCACCGCTTTTCGGATTATGTGCGCGATCTGGAGATCTTCCTCGAACAGATCGTCCTTCCCGATACCCGCCTACCCTTCTTCCTGCTGGCGCATTCCACAGGCGGGCTGATTGCGCTTTCTGCCGCGCCGCGCCTGGCAAACCGCATCGAGCGCATGGTGCTTTCGGCGCCCTTCGTCGGCCTCGGCGGGCAGAAGCTGTCACCGAACAACATCCACCGGCTGGCGACGCTCGCCACCTTCACCGGCTTTGGACGGATCTGCCTGACCTCGGACGATCCGACCAAGCCCTATGACGACAATCCGCTGACCTCCGACCCGCTGCGCTACCGGCGCAATGTCGAAATCCTGAAAGCCCATCCGCATCTGGCGCTCGGGCCGCCGACCGCCCGCTGGCTCTACGAGGCGCAGGAAACCATCCGGCAGGTCTCGTCGCCGAAGCATCTCGCCTCGATCACCGTGCCGACGGTGATCATCGCGCCCGGCAAGGATCCGATCGTTCCCTACCGCTATCCAGAGAAGCTGTCGCAATATTTCCGCGCCGGACAGCTTGTGCCGGTGCCGGGCGCGCTGCACGAAATCCTTCATGAACGCGACCGCTATCGCGCCCAGGCGCTGGCCGCCTTCGACGCCTTCATCCCCGGCGGCGACCCGCAGCCGGAGACAGGCGAGACGACGGCAACGCCAATCTTCTCGGAAAACTGAAGGCTTAAGCCGCGTTCAGCATTTCGAGCGCTTCGGCATGCAGCGAAGCGCTGCCAGCCGCTATGATGCGCCCCCCGGCCTCGGGACGTCCGCCCTCCCAGGTCGTCATCACGCCGCCCGCCTGCTCGATCAGCGGGATCAGCGCGCCGACGTCATAGGGCTTCAGCACCGTTTCGATGACGATATCGACATGGCCGGCCGCCAGCAGCGCATAGGCATAGCAGTCGATGCCGTAGCGGAAGAGCTTGACCCGATCCTGCACCGCCTGGAACCGCGCCACTTCCGCGCCCTTGAACAGGTGTGGCGAGGTGGTGAAGAGAATGGCGTTATCCATGCCGCCGCAGTCACGCGTGTAGATCTGCCGCTCGCCGTCGGGACCGCTATACCAGGACCGTTCGCCATCGGCGAAATAGCGCTCGCCGGTGAACGGCTGGTCCATCATGCCCATGACCGAGCGGCCCTTTTCCTGGAAACCGATCAACGTGCCCCAGACCGGAACCCCGGAGATGAAGGCACGTGTGCCGTCGATCGGATCGATCACCCAGACATGATCGCGGTCCGTGCCGATATCCTCATGCTCCTCGCCGAGGATGCCGTGTTCGGGATATTCCGCCTCGATCAGGGCGCGGATCGCCGCCTCCGCCGCCTGATCGCCCTCCGTGACGGGATCGAAGCCGCCCTTTTCCTTGTTGACGACGCTGAGCGGAGAGCGGAAGCGCGGCAGGGTTTCGGCCTTGGCGGCATCGGCGAGACGATTGAAGAAGCTGCGGTCGGGACGCATCGGCATTTCCGCTCGTTGAAGGGATCGGGATAGCGGTTTCATAAAGCAGTTTCGCCGATTTGCAATCGCGGCCAGGAAGGGCTGCCCCTCAAAATCTGCACAAAAAAGCGCCTCGCTTAAAAAAGTGTCTTTTGCGCCTTGACGATTGTGCGTCGCAGCAATATTGTTCTTCTGCAGTCTCCGGACTGTAAATACCCTCCTTGGGTGTTTCCTCCCTAGACTTAGCCGCGCCCATGGCGCGGTTTTTTTTGCGCAAAAGCCGCGTCTATTCAGCGGCGAGTGCCGTATCTCCGGCATAATCGGCAACGAATTCAGCCATTTGCTGCATGAACACGGCGATCGATCCGGCGAGCGCACCGAAATCGCCGCGCTTGGCAAGGGTCGTCTCGTCGACGTAGAGCGCGCGGTTGACTTCGATCTGCACGGCATGCAGGCCGCGCGCCGGCCGGCCGTAATGTTCGGTGATGAAGCCGCCGGCATAGGGCTTGTTGCGCACCGCAACAAAGCCCAGTCCCTCGAGAAACTCCAATGCCGCCTGGGACAGTTCGGCGGACGCGCTGGTGCCATAGCGATCGCCGATGATGAAATCGGGGCGGATGCCGCTGCCGGCGATGCGGATATTGCCCGGCATGGAGTGGCAATCGACCAGCACGCCGAACCCGAAGCGGGCATGGGTACGCGCGATCAGCTTGCGAAGGCAGGCGTGATAGGGCTTGTAGACCGCCTCGATGCGCTCCAGCGCCTCGGCGACCGGCAGCCGCTTCGCATAGATCTCCATGTTCTCCGCGACAATGCGGGGAATGGTGCCGAGCCCACCGGCCACGCGCACCGAATTGATATTGGCAAAGGACGGAACCGGGTCAAAGAACATGCGCGGGTCGAGTTCATAGGGCTCGCGATTGACATCGACAAAGGCGCGCGGAAAATGAGCCAGCAACAACGGAGCACCGAAATCGGGCGCGGCGCCGAACAGTTCCTCGACATAATGGTCCTCGGACCGGCGGATCGCCAGGCCGTCGAGTCGCGACTGGTCGAGGAAGCGGGCGGGGTAGCGTCGCCCGCTATGGGGTGAGTTGTAGACGAAGGGGATCGACTGCGTTTGCGGTTCGCGCACCTCGAACAGCTCGAATTCGCCTGTCATCCCGTTCACGCTGCCTCTTTTTTACCAAGTCACAACCTTCTTGCGTCGTTCATGTTGCCAGTTGCCCCCGCGAAAGTCCATATTGGGTCAAATGGCGCTCGAGCCCGCAAAACCGGTTCTTCACCGGATGTTTACTCCACAAGAGGAAACTAAAAAGCCCGAAAGCCTCCCCTGGAAATGAGTGAGTGCGGACTTCCATGATTCAGAAAATTCTTCTCGCCGAAGACGACAACGATATGCGCCGGTTCCTGGTCAAGGCGCTCGAGAAGGCGGGATACAAGGTATCTTCCTTCGACAATGGTGCCAGCGCCTATGATCGTCTCCGCGAAGAGCCCTTCTCGCTGCTGCTGACCGACATCGTCATGCCGGAGATGGACGGCATCGAACTGGCGCGCCGCGCAACCGAACTCGATCCGGACCTCAAGGTGATGTTCATCACCGGCTTTGCCGCCGTCGCGCTCAACGCCGATTCGAAGGCACCGAAGGACGCAAAGGTCCTCTCCAAGCCTTTCCACCTGCGCGACCTCGTCAACGAGGTCAACAAACTCCTTGCCGCGTAAGGGCTTTTGCGGGCGGCCTTAAAAACTCGTCACAAAACCGAAAAATCCCTATTGACGGGCCCAAGGGTTTTGTGGTCTTAAGCCGCCATCGGATGGGCGTGTAGCTCAGCGGGAGAGCACTACGTTGACATCGTAGGGGTCACAGGTTCAATCCCTGTCACGCCCACCATCCTAATTCAAACAAGGGCTTGGCGAGAAATCGCCGAGCCCTTGTCGCATAGTGGGAAAGGCGGGTTCGGACCGGAACGCCCCCTTACGCCTCCACCTTGAACACCTCGTCCCCGACCCAGACGATGACATAGCCGCCGATCGCACCGACTTGCCCCGCCCAATCCTGCAACTGGCTGCGATAGGGCGCCTCCGTCCAGGCCCGCGGATGGCGCGGATCGACCAGAACGGTCAACTGGTCCCCCTGGCGATAGATCATCATGTGGCTGAGGACGGGATCCCATTCGGGCCCCAAGGCGACGTCGGTTCGCCAGGCGCAGAGAAAGTCACGACAGGTCGCCGGTCGCGCCGCATAGGCGATACAGCCCTCGTCGCGCACGCAGTGGCGACAGAGCGTGTTGGCCGGCTTGTCGAGCTCGTCTATGTCCGGCAGGTCACAGCACAAGGTGCAGGTCCGGCAGGAACGCTCGAGGAGCGGGATCGCCGAAGTATCGGGCATGGAAACCATCGTCGTCATACCGCCTTGATATCACAAGGAAACCGGCCCCCAACACGCAAAAAGCCGCCAGCCCGGCATGAACCGGCGGCTTTGGTTCGAACCCTCTTCGAACACAGGCCCGAGCGCGCCACGATGCGGCCCGGCCTCTACGGTCATGCCTCGGCTGGCGGCATGGCGCCGCGCAGGGACTTTTCCGAAATCTCTATGATCGGCTTGACGGCAGTAACCGGGTCGAGCGGCACGCTCCAGCTTTCGAGCGGTCCGAGGGAGGCTGCCGGCATGGGTGCGGATGCCCCGGCCTGCCGGTCTGTCCGCGCCACGTCGAGCTGGCCTGTCAGGATGGCGATCTCCGAGCGCAGCTGGCGGATTTCCGCCTTGGCCACTTCGGCGCTGGAGCGATACTGACTGATCTCTTCCAGGTCGGCGCGATTGCGCTGGTCGAAATCGCGCTTCATCGTCTCGGCGTCGCGATCGCGCTTGCCGCGCATGTTTTCCGAATCGCGCAGTCGCATGGTCAGCTCGCTGACCTGCAGCGAGAGATCACGGCGGGTCGATTCGTTTTCGGCCTGCGCCGCGCGCGCCTCGGCGAGTTCCTGCGACAGGCGATCGGCACGAAGCGTCGAGGTCGCCAGCTCCGCCTTTGTCTGCTTCAGCTCCGAACGGCTCGCCTGCAACTCGTCCTCGACCATCTTGAGGCGCCCGCGCGCCGTGACCAGCAGCTTCTCGACCAGGTCTGCCTTGGAATTGATCGCCTCGTGGCGGGTGGAAAGCTGCGACATCTCCACGGCCATGGCGCTCTGGCGCGTGTCGAGATCCGATTGCAGGCGCTTCAGTTTCTCTTCGGTGAAGGAAAGTTCCTGTCGCAGAGTGGTCACTTCGCTGACCAGATTGCGCGACAGGTTCTCCTGGTGCGCGAGGCCATTCTTGAGTTGGCCTTTCTCCTCTGTCAGGCGTGCGACTTCGCGGGCCTGGGCATCAGCCTCGCGTCGCGAGGTCTCGCTCAGCACATGATGCTGCGTCCGCTCGGTCTCGTATTTCTCGCGCATCATGGCGAAATCGCGGTTGCGCTGTTCAAGGTCGTAGTGGGCACGCTTCAAAAGGGCCGCCGTCTCGTCATACTGACGGATGCGTTCATCGAGCTCGCGCGAGGCATCGCGCAGCCGCGTCTCGACCACGGAGAGATCCTGCGCATTGGCCTCGTAGAGCGCCTGCAGCTTGACCAGCTTCTCGCGATTGTCCTCGATCTCGCCCCGCATCTGCGTGTTCTCGGCTTTGAGATCCTTGCACTCCGAAGCAAGCCGCTGGCTTTCGCCGTCGAGCTTCTTGCGGGCATGGCTTTCATAGTCGAGCAGGGATGCGATCCGCGCGCGCTCCGTGCGCAGCGAGGCCAGTTCGGCCAGCGCTTCGTTGTGCGCGGTCAGCAGAGAGGAGACGCGCTCCTGCAGGAAACCGAAGCCGGACAGGAGATGCTCCGAGGACATCTGGCTTTCCTCGACGACCGACCCGAAGGCCTGGCATTCTCCGAACTCACCTTTGAGCTGCAAGGAAGATGTCGCCAAAGCGGCGGATGCGGTGCCATTTCCAGGGCTCGAAGCCGGGCGCGTGCCGGTCTCCGACCTGCCCTGATCCTCGGTGCGGCGAAAAAAGCTCATAACCATTCTGTTCCCCAATCCAACCCCGTCGGCCTCATCAAAAATGTCTAAAATATTGTTTTAGAAACAACTTTTAATCGCCAATTGCCGATGCAAGCACCCCACGACGGGAAGATCAGGCATGTTTCGATTTGCGTCAAAGCAAAGTTAGGACGCTTCCGCCAGCCCGGCCGCGATTCCAACAACTTTCTTTCTCATGTGACGGTTTGACGACGCGGCGCGCCGCCCGATCTGTACCAGAATGCTACTGTCGATGGCATCCGGGGCGGCACGGCCGCCACGGACCCACAGCTTAGCGAAGCGCAACCGTGCGCCGCGCTTCCGCAACCGATTCGCGAACCGCCCGCGACAGGGTCGTGATGATCTCGCCGAGTTCGTCCTCGCTGGCATTGTAGGGCGGCGCGAGGATGACGGTGTCGCCGGCCGTGCCGCCGACATTGCCGGTGCAGGGATAGCAGATCAGGCCGGCCTCGAAGGCCCGCCGACCGATCGTCGCATGCAGGCTGGCATAGGCGGGGAACGGCTCCTTGGTGATCGGGTCGCTGACCAGTTCCAGTCCGATGAAGAAGCCGCGGCCGCGCACGTCGCCAAGCTCGCCGACATCGGCGAGCGCCGAGCGCAGTTCCTGCTGAAGCACAGCGCCGCGATCGAGGACCCGTTCGAGCAGGCGGTCGCGCGTGACGATCTTCTGCACGGCGACGCCGGCGGCACAGGCGGCGGTGTGGCCGGTGAAGGTATGCCCGGTCATCGCCCCGCCATGCGCGGCCATCAGGGTCTCATGCACCTTGTCGCTGTAGAGCGCAGCACCCAGCGGCTGGTAACCGGCGGCGAGCCCCTTGGCCACGCTCATGATGTCCGGAAAGATGCCGTCATGTTCCAGCGCCCGCCAGGTGCCGGTGCGACCCGAGCCACACATGACCTCGTCACTGATCATCAGCACGCCATACTTGTCACAGACGGCGCGGATCGCCTTGGCATAACCTTCCGGCGCCGGCACGACGCCGCCGGCGGCTCCGACGACCGGCTCGAAGATGAAGGCTGCGACCTTGTCAGGCCCGATCTCCAGCATCTTGTCTTCCAATTCCCTGGCAAGATGCGCGACCAGCCCCTCGGCGGTGACGCCTTGCGGCGGCCGGTAGGCATTGGCGGCGGACACGAAGGCGACGTCGAGCAGGCTGCCCTCGAAGGCGTCGCGCCGGGTCTTGAAGTGCGAGACCGATAGCGCGCCGAGCGTATTGCCATGCCAGGAGCGCTCGCGCGCGATGAACCGGCGGCGGCTCTTCTCGCCCCGGGCCGTATGATACTGCAGCGCGATCTTCAGGCAGGATTCGACCGCCTCCGAGCCGCTCGACACATAGATGATGTTGGGGAAATGTCCGCCGGTATTCTGCGTGATAATTTCGGTCAGTTCTTCCACCGCATCCGAGGTGAAGAGATAGCGATAGGCGTGCGCAATGCGGTCGAGCTGCTGCTTGACCGCTTCCGTCACTTCCGAATGCGCGTGGCCCAGGCAATAGACCGCCGGGCCTCCGGATCCG
This sequence comes from Ciceribacter sp. T2.26MG-112.2, assembly GCF_900492205.1. Classification (GTDB taxonomy): domain Bacteria; phylum Pseudomonadota; class Alphaproteobacteria; order Rhizobiales; family Rhizobiaceae; genus Allorhizobium; species Allorhizobium naphthalenivorans_A. The sequence goes on along the minus strand of NZ_UEYQ01000002.1, from coordinate 408,039 downwards.
TCGAGATAGCGCTTGCCGGTGACGTCGTAGAGATAGCTGCCCTTGCCATAGGCGATCTTGGGCAGGGACTGCACACCGTAGCTGCTGCCGGTGCTGGTGATTTTCGAACTGGACATCGGGGCTCTCTTAAGATTGCGCGGACGGCTTGAGGTGGCGGGGCGCCGGCTCGAACGCCGACCTTTGACGACGCGATGATACCGCGGTCGCGATCAGAGGCAAGAGAAATTAAACGAGTGTTCAGTTTTGTCTTTCGTCGCTCATCGCCGCTTGCGTGGCGAGCATTGAATCGGTCCATTGCTCGCACAGCCCGATCGCCTCCTCCGACGAGAAGGTGTGCGGATTGAGGCACCATTCGAGCCATAGCCCGTCATGGATGGCCACCAGCCCGATCGCCGCGAGTCTCAGATCCGGCATCGGCCGGCCGGACGCTTCCCACACGGCCGCCAGCAGGGTTTCAAGCAGCCGCCGGTATTCCGCATAGGTGCGGTCGTGCACCTCCGTCATGATCGTCGAATGATCGATCATGCCCCAGAACACCACCCAGGTTCTGAGCGTGCTGCGCTCCAGCACCGGCGCCGACAGCGAGGCGCGGAAATAGGCGCTGAGCCGCGCCCGGGGATCCGCCCCCGCCGCTTCGACCTTGTCGCGGATATTGGCGAGCAGGCCGAGCGACAGCGTCTCGTAGGCATGGCCGACGAGTTCGTCCTTGCTGGCATAGTGATGATTGATGAGGCCGACGGAAATGCCGGCCTCCTGGCTGATCTTGCGGATCGACAGCCCGGCATGGCCCTCGCGGGCAAGGCAGGCGAGCGTCGCCTCGATCAGCGCCCGGCGGCGCTCCTCCGGCAGTTTCCGTTCGAACTTTCCAAGCTCGCCCATTCAAGGCTCCTCGCCGCCGATCAAGACCTACTCGGCGGCACCGATGGTGATCGACACCGGCTGCAAGCCGTCGATCTCCCCGAAAACCCGGTCACCGGGCTGGAGCGGGCCGACGCCCGCCGGCGTTCCGGTGTAGATGAGGTCGCCGGCGCCGAGATGATAGAAGCGCGAAAGGTGACTGATCAGTTCCGGCACCGACCAGACGAGGTCGCGAAGATGTGCATCCTGTCGGATTTCGTCATTGACGGAAAGCCGGATGCGCTGCGGTCCGATCTCGCCGAATTCGGCGGCCTTGGTGATCTGTGCGATCGGCGCGGATTGCTCGAACGCCTTGCCCAGCGACCAGGGCCTTTGCTTGGCCCGCTCGGCAAGCTGGAGATCGCGGCGCGTCATGTCGAGGCCCGCGGCATAGCCGTAGATCGCCTTGGCAGCCTCCTCCACACTAACCCGAAAAGCCGGCGCACCGATCGCCACCACCAGTTCCATCTCGTAGTGAAAATTGGATGTGCCGGGCGGATAGGGAATTTCGCTGCCGGTTTCGACGATCGCCGATGCCGGCTTGGTAAAGTAGAACGGCGTTTCGCGATCGACCTCATAGCCCATCTCGGCTGCGTGTTCGGCGTAGTTTCGACCGACGCCGAAAATGCGGTGAACCGGATAGCCGGCGGTCTCTCCCCGAACGGGAACGAGCGGTGCGGTCGGAATATCGAAAAGCGTCTTCATCGGATAACTCGCGTTTGCATCGGATCTTGCGGCATGTCTGCCGCTGCGGCCCGCCCAACATAGAACAGCTAAGCCCGTGGATCGCCAGTGTCGGCAAGCGTGCGCACATGAAAAAATGTCGATGACACGGAGTGGCTACGCGCTGGAACATCCGGCTCCGCCCGTCGGACACGGAAGCGTCGAAGGGTGCAATCGCGTCCCTATCTCTTTTTTGTTGGCGCGATAAGCGCTAGAGAAAAGCATGAATTTGCGGGGGGAACGCAATCGTGATGCTCGAAATCTATGAAATGCCCGGCCATCTGGTTCGTCGGCTGAACCAGGCTTCGGTTTCCGTCTTCATGGACGAAACCGCCAAGAAGGGTTTCGACCTGACGCCGGTCCAATATGCGGCGCTCAGCGCCATCGAGGCAAAACCGGGACTGGACCAGGCGACCTTGGCGAGCCGCATCGCCTATGACCGCGTGACCATCGGCGGGGTGGTCGACAGGCTGGTACAGAAGGAACTGGTGCGCCGCGAGACCAATCCGAGCGATCGAAGGGCCCGCAATCTCTACGTCACGGAGAAAGGCACGCAGGCGCTCGCGGAGATACGCCCGATCGTCAACGACGTGCAGACGATTCTCCTGGAAGGACTGGATGCTGACGAACGCCAGGAATTCGTAAGGCTCTTGCAGAAGGCCTGCGAGGCGGTCAACGACCGCAGCCGCGCGCCGCTGCGGGTAACCTGACACGCTTCGTCCGAAGCAACGCCGTCACGGCACGAGGACGGCCGCCCCCTGGAACCGGCCGGCCCTCAGATCCGCGAGCGCCTCGTTGGCGCGTTCCAGCGGATAGACCGTCGTCGTGGTGGTCACCCCGGCCCGCGGCGCCAGTTCGAGGAATTCGACCGCGTCGGCGCGTGTCAGGTTGGCGACCGAGAACACCTGCCGCTCGCCCCACAGGATCGCATAGGGAAACTGCGGGATGTCGCTCATGTGGATGCCGCCGCAGACGACGCGGCCGCCCTTGGCAATGGCGCGGAGGGCTGCGGGCACGAGCGCGCCCACCGGCGCAAAGATGATCGCGGCGTCCAGCAGAACCGGCGGGCTGTCTTCGGAACTGCCGGTCCAGACGGCGCCGAGCGAACGGGCCAGCGCCTGCGCCGCTTCATCCCCGGCCCGCGTGAAGGCATAGACCTCGCGGCCCTCAAAGACGCAGACCTGGGCAATGATGTGGGCCGCCGCGCCGAAGCCGTAGATGCCGATCCGCTTTCCTTCACCCGCCATCTTCAGCGACCGCCAGCCGATCAGCCCGGCGCACATCAAGGGTGCGGTGGCGACCGGATCGGAGAAGCCGTCGAGCGGAAAAGCAAAGTCCGCATCCGCCACCACATGGCTGGCAAAGCCGCCATCGCGGGTGTAGCCGGTGAAGCCGGGATTGTCGCAGAGGTTCTCCCGTCCGCTCTCGCAATAGCTGCAGCAGCCGCAGGTATGGCCGAGCCACGGAATACCGACACGCCGGCCGGGCTTGAGATCGACGCCCTCCCCGCAGCTCTCGACGATGCCGACGATCTCGTGCCCCGGGATGAGGGGCAGCTTCGGCTCTGTCAGGTCGCCGTCAACCACGTGCAGGTCTGTGCGGCAAACGGCGCAGGCCTCGACCCGAACGACGATCTCGCCCGGACCGGCAACCGGATCGGGCCGCTCTTCCAGCCTCAAGGGCTGGCGCGGCGCATGCAGCACCATGGCTTTCATCTCTTAGGCCTCCCGGTTCCGGAACCCCACGGCAGTTCGCAACCCGATCGTCTATGCTCGATAAGCCTTCATGACGCCGTGATCGGAATCAAGTTCTTTTCGCTGACGCATCGAGCGCCCGGTGAGGAGCTCGCCCCAAGGGCAACGGGGTCACTCACGGAACACTCAGCAGCGCTGTGACAGCCGGCATCCGGCATCGGCCCAGAGACCGGCCCGCCGCCGCATCGCGTCCTGCTCGACGGCGAAAAGCCCCGCATCCCGGGCCGCGCGCACATAGCCCGAAGCCACCAGCGTCTCGGCGATCCGGTACTGCCCGATCCGGCAGTCGATCATCCGCGTGTCCAAGGCGATCGACCAGGCCCGGCATTCGAGATAGCGACGGTTGATCAGGCTTTTCAGGAAGGCCCTGGACTGGCTGCCGCAAGCCCGGATGCTGCCGTCGTCAGCGTGGCATATCCGCTTCGGGTCGGGCGCCACGACGTCGGCGATGATGAAGATCGTGCCGTCCTGTCGGAAGGACCCGCCATCGAAGGCCTGGGCCTGCGGCTTGATGCGGATCTTCGTGACGAAGGGATCAAACAGTCCCGGAATACGCTCGTACGTCTGTCCCGCCCGATCGACCCTGACCGGACGGTCGGTCCAGATCGGATCCTGCGAGCCGGCATACGGCAGGTCTTTCGCCACGACGTTGTGGGCGACAGACACCGAGAGCAGGGCGAGGAAGACGACTATCCGGCGAATATCGACCCTCCCGGCCGGGGCGTGCGCCGCGGTGAAATATCGGTAGCCTTATGGGAAGTAGAAAGGGCACCGGAGAGTTTGCGGTCAAGCAGTGATGAAATGCAATTTATCATTAACGCCATCACTCCAAGCTTGCCAGCCGAGTACCCGGTCAAGGACATCACGATTCCGCGCAAATGACCATGCTTTCAACCGTTGACGATCGCAGATATCCGCTGAAAGGCGGCCGAAATGCTCCGGCTGCGGAGCCGACGGCCATCGGCGCGGGCTTGGAGTTTGCGCCAAAAAATGCAACAACGCCGCCATCCAGGCGTTAGAACCATGGCCGAAGCCACGCGAGATCGAGGCACGACCGTTGTTCATGGTCCGGTCCTCATCATCGCCGCCCATCGTCCGCCAAACCGAAAGGCAAAGCAGAACATGACCGAGAAGATCGTACCCGTCATCATGGCGGGAGGAAAAGGTACCCGCCTCTGGCCGCTGTCGCGCGCCACCGCCGCCAAGCAGTTCATCCGCTTCATCGGCGACAAGACACTCTTCCAGGGCACCCTCGACCGTGTCGCCGACCACGACCTCTACGAGCCGGCACTGGTGATCACCAATGAAGAATTCCGTTTTCTTGTCGCCGAGCAGGCCCGCGAGATGGACGCCCGGCTCTCCGGCATCGTGCTGGAGCCGGAAGCGCGCAACACGGCAGCGGCCGTTGCCGTCGCGGCCCTGATCGTCGCCGATCTCTACGGCAGTGACACGCTGCTGCAGATCCTGCCGTCCGACCATGACATTGCCACCGACGACCGCTACCGCACCTGCGTCGACGCGGCGGCCACCGCCGCCCGTGCCGGCAAGATCGTCACCTTCGGCATCACCCCGACCGAGCCGGCCACCGGCTATGGCTATATCGAGATGGGCGAGCCGCTGACCGCCGGTGCCAACGCCGTCAAGCGCTTCGTCGAAAAGCCGAAGGCTGAAAATGCCGAGAAGATGCTCGCCGCCGGCAACTACTTCTGGAATTCCGGCATGTTCGTCTTCTCTGCCGGCCAGATTCTCTCCGAACTCCGCCTGCTCGCGCCAGACGTGCTGGCGGCTGCGGAAAAATCGGTGCGCGCATCGTCCAAGGATCTCGACTTCACCCGTCTCGACGCCGAGGCCTTCGCCGAGAGCCCGAGCATCTCGATCGACTATGCGGTGATGGAAAAGACCGCTAATGCCGCCGTCGTCCCCTCACCGATCACTTGGTCCGACCTCGGCAGCTGGGATGCCGTGTGGAAGCTCGGCAATGCCGATCCGGACGGCAATGTCGTCAGCGGCAATGCCACGCTCGTCAACACCCGCAATTCCCTCGTCATGTCGCGCAACAGCCATCTCGCCGTTCAGGGCATGGATGGCGTGGCCGTGATCGCCAGCGAGGATGCCGTCTATGTCGGCCGGCTCGACGACAGCCAGCAGGTCGGCAACCTCGTCAAGCTGCTGGCCGCCGACAAGAAGACCGCGACGCTCACCGAGAACCACCCGACCTCGCTGCGTCCCTGGGGCGGCTATACCTCGGTGCTGAACGGCGAGCGTTTCCAGGTCAAGCGGCTCTTCGTCCATCCCGGCAAGAAGCTCTCCTTGCAGAAGCATCACCACCGCTCGGAACACTGGATCTGCGTCAAGGGCGCGGCCGAAGTGACAATCGACGACAAGGTGACCATGCTGCACGAGAACCAGTCGATCTACATCCCGCAAGGGGCGGTCCACCGCCTCGGCAATCCCGGCAAGATCCTGCTGGAACTGATCGAGATCCAGACCGGTTCCTATCTCGGAGAAGACGATATCATTCGTCTGGTCGACGAGTTCGGCCGGAGCTGACCGCCTGGGCGTTGCCCGACGCGAGCTGAACACACATTCCAACCCGCGAAACCATCCTTGCGGGTTGGCCCAATCCCTTCGCCAGTACAGAACCCACAGGCGATGCGCTCCCACAGGCAGGGCTCTGCGCCCTTGCTTTATGACGCTGCATTGCACAAGATCGCCCTTCAGCCCGGCAAAAAGAACAACGGGCAAAGAGGGCGAACAGTTCATATGTCGATCAAGGCGAGCATTTACCATCTCACCCATTACAAGTATGACAAGCCGGTCCGCCTCGGGCCCCAGATCATCCGGCTGAAACCGGCCGCCCATTCGCGCACCAAGGTGCTCAGCCATGCGCTGAAAGTCACGCCGGCCAATCATTTCGTCAACCTGCAGCAGGACCCCTACGGCAATTACCAGGCCCGTTTCGTCTTCCCCGATCCGGTGACCGAGTTCAAGATCGAGGTCGACCTCGTCGCCGACATGACCGTCTACAATCCCTTCGACTTCTTCGTCGAGGAGGAGGCGATGAAGTGGCCGTTCGACTATCCCGCCGAGATCCGGGACGACCTGAAGATCTACATGACGCCGGAACCGGACACCCTGGCGCTCACCGCCTATATGGAAACGCTCGACAGGACGCCGGGCCAGGGCACGGTCGATATGGTGGTCGGCCTCAACGCCGCCCTGCAGCAGAAGATCGGCTATGTCATCCGGCTCGAACCCGGCGTGCAGACGCCGGAAGATACCCTGACCATCGGCCAAGGTTCGTGCCGCGACACCAGCTGGCTGCTGGTGCAAGTGCTGCGCCGCCTCGGGCTCGCCGCCCGCTTCGTCTCCGGCTACCTGATCCAGCTGAAGCCGGATCTGAAGGCGCTCGACGGTCCGTCGGGCACCGAGGTCGACTTCACCGACCTGCATGCCTGGGCGGAAGTCTACCTGCCCGGCGCCGGCTGGGTCGGCCTCGACCCGACCTCGGGCCTGTTGACCGGCGAGAGCCACATCCCGCTCGCCGCGACCCCGCACTACCGCAACGCCGCGCCGATCACCGGCGGCTATTTCGGCCATGCGAATACCGAATTCGATTTCGCCATGACGGTGACGCGCGTCGCCGAGCACCCGCGCATCACCATGCCGTTTTCCGAGGAGAGCTGGGATGCGCTGAACGCGCTCGGCCACCGCGTCGATGCCGAGCTTCAAGCCCATGACGTGCGATTGACCATGGGCGGCGAGCCGACCTTCGTGTCGATCGACGATTTCCAGTCCGAGGAGTGGAACACCGACGCGGTGGGCCCGACCAAGCGTGACAAGGCCGACACCCTGATTCGCCGTCTCAGGGAGCGTTTCGCGCCGGGGGGCTTCCTGCATTACGGCCAGGGCAAGTGGTATCCGGGCGAAAGCCTGCCGCGCTGGACCTTCTCGCTTTACTGGCGCAAGGATGGCAAGCCGATCTGGCAGAACCCCGAACTGGTGGCCGAGGAAGGCAAGTGCTACGAGGTCACTGCCGACGATGCCGGCCGGCTGCTCGGCGAGATCGCCGAAGCCCTCGGCATCGAATCCGAAATGGTGGTGCCGGCCTATGAGGACCCCGGCGAATGGATCCTCAAGGAGGCCAACCTTCCCGACAATGTCGATCCGGCCAATTCCAAGCTGAAGGACCCGGAGGAGCGCAGCCGCATCGCCCGCGTCTTCGAACGCGGGCTGACCGAGCCGAGCGGCTATGTGCTGCCTGTCCAGACCTGGAACAGCAAGGCGACCGGCAAGCGCTGGGTGAGCGAGAAATGGAAGACCCGCCGCGGCAAGATCTTCCTCGTTCCCGGCGACAGCCCCGTCGGCTACCGCCTGCCGCTCGGCGCACTGCCCCATGTCCCGCCGTCGCAATTCCCCTATATCCACCCGGCCGATCCAAGCGAGCCGCGCGGGCCTCTGCCGGAGATCGTCGAGCCCGCCGGCCGCGCCATGCCCGAAGCCTCCTTCCAGGTGGACGACACGATCCAGCAGGGCCGTGTCGAGCAGGTGCTCGGCGAGATCGGCGGCGCGGTGCGAACCGCCATGTCGGTCGAGGTGCGCGACGGCCGCCTCAGCATCTTCATGCCGCCGGTCGAGCGCATCGAGGACTATCTCGAACTGGTCGCCGCCGCCGAACAGGCGGCCACCGCCATAGGCCTGCCCGTCCACATCGAAGGCTATGCGCCGCCGCATGACGAGCGCATCAATGTCGTGCGCGTCGCGCCCGACCCCGGCGTCATCGAGGTCAACATCCATCCGGCCGCCAGCTGGGACGACTGCGTCTCGATCACCAGCGCCGTCTACGAAGAGGCGCGGGAATCGCGCCTCGGCGCCGACAAGTTCATGATCGACGGTCGCCACACCGGCACCGGGGGCGGCAACCATGTGGTGGTGGGCGGGGCCAATCCGGCCGACAGCCCGTTCCTGCGCCGTCCCGACCTGCTGAAGAGCCTCATCCTGCACTGGCAGCGCCATCCGTCGCTCTCCTACCTGTTCTCCGGCCTGTTCATCGGCCCGACCAGCCAGGCGCCGCGCATCGACGAGGCCCGCCACGACAGCCTGTATGAGCTGGAGATTGCCATGGCGCAGATCCCGATGCCGGGATCGGGCGAGGCTCCGCCGCTGCCCTGGCTGGTCGACCGGCTGTTCCGCAACCTCCTGATCGACGTGACCGGCAACACCCACCGCGCCGAGATCTGCATCGACAAGATGTTCTCGCCAGACGGCCCGACCGGCCGCCTCGGCCTCGTCGAGTTCCGCGGCTTCGAAATGCCGCCGAACGCCCGCATGTCGCTTGCCCAGCAATTGCTGGTGCGTGCCCTCATTGCCCGCTTCTGGAAGAACCCGACCGGCGGCAGCTTCGTGCGCTGGGGCACGGCCCTGCACGACCGTTTCATGCTGCCGCACTATATCTGGCAGGACTTCCTCGAAGTGCTGGCGGACCTGCGCGACAACGGTTTCGACTTCAAGCCGGAATGGTTCGCCGCCCAGCTCGAGTTCCGCTTCCCCTTCTACGGCGAGGTCGAATACGGCGATTCGCGGCTGGAACTCAGGCAGGCGCTCGAACCCTGGCACGTGATGGGCGAACAGGGCGCGATCGGTGGGACCGTGCGTTATGTCGACTCCTCCGTCGAGCGACTGCAGGTACGGCTGGAAACCGGTAATCCGGAACGCTACGCGATCGCCTGCAACGGCCGGCGCGTACCGCTGACGAAGACGGGCACCAGCGGGGTTGCGATCGGCGGCGTGCGCTACAAGGCCTGGCAGCCGGCCTCGGGCCTGCATCCGGTCCTGCCGGTCAACACACCGCTAACATTTGATGTTTATGATATGTGGTCAGGCCGGTCGATCGGCGGCTGCGTCTATCACGTGGCGCATCCGGGCGGCCGGAACTACGACACTTTCCCTGTGAACGGGAATGAAGCGGAAGCACGACGGCTTGCGCGTTTCGAGCCATGGGGCCATACAGCGGGCAATTTCCCGCTTTGGCCGGAGACGGTGTCTGCGGAGTTCCCCCATACGCTGGACTTGCGGCGACCCCAGGGCATTTGACGATATGGCAAGCAAACCGGCAGCGGATAGGACCCCGGAAGACGAGGAGCCGGCAAAGGCCCGAACCGCGGGCTATCACGCGCTTCCCGGCGCCGCCGACGAGATGCTCGACGCCGAAGGCAATGTCCGCCCGGTCTGGCAATCCTTCGTCTCGGCACTCGATCGCCTGTCGGATCACGATCTGCACGAGCGCTTTGCCCGCGCCGACCGCTATCTGCGCGACGCGGGCGTCTTTTACCGTGCCTATGGCGCATCCGGCTCGAGCGAGCGCGCCTGGCCCTTCTCCCACATCCCGGTGCTGATCGACGAGAAGGAATGGAACGTCCTGGCGGAAGGCCTGGTCCAGCGCGCCAATCTTCTCGAAGCCGTCGTCGCCGACATCTACAGCGACAACAAGCTGGTAGAGCAGGGCTTCCTGCCGCCAGCCCTCGTCGCCGCCAATCCGGAATTCCTGCGACCGCTGGTCGGCATCAAGCCCGTCGGCGGCCACTATCTGCATTTCTGCTCCTTCGAGATCGGCCGCGGTCCCGACGGCAATTGGTGGGTGCTCGCCGACCGCACCCAGGCGCCATCGGGCGCGGGTTTTGCCCTGGAAAACCGCGTGGCGACCACCCGCGCCTTCTCCGACGTCTACGGCGAAAGCCATGTCCATCGCCTCGCCTCCTTTTTCGGCGCCTTCCGCGAGGCCTTGCAGGCGCAGAAGCTCAACAGCGACGACCGGATCGCCGTCTTGTCACCGGGCCCGGCCAACGAGACCTATTTCGAGCATGCCTACATTGCCCGATATCTCGGCATCATGCTGCTCGAGGGCGAGGATCTGGCCGTCGTCAACGGCTGCGTCATGGTGCGCACGGTTGCCGGGTTGAAGCCCATCAGCGTGCTGTGGCGCCGCCTCGATGCGGCCTTTGCCGATCCGCTCGAACTGAACCAGCATTCGCATATCGGCACGCCGGGTATGGTGCAGGCCCTGCGCAACGGCTCCGTCACCTTCGTCAACGCACTCGGGTCCGGCATCCTCGAAACCCGTGCCTTCCTCGCCTTCATGCCGACCATCTGTCGCCATCTGCTGGGCGAGGATCTCCTGCTTCCGTCGATCGCCACCTGGTGGTGCGGCCAGAAGAGCGAGCGCGGGCACGTGGCGCGCAACATCGACCGCATGGTGATCGGCCCGGCCTATTCCCGCCTGCCCTTCTTCGACGACAATGGCCGTTCCGTGCTCGGTTCGAGGCTGTCCGGCTCGTCTCGCCATTCGACGACCGAATGGCTGGAGACCGAAGGCTCGAACCTCGTCGGCCAGGAGGTCGTCACCCTCTCCACCACCCCGGCTCTGGTCGACGGCAAGCTGACGCCGCGTCCGTTGTCGCTCCGGGTCTACGCCGCCCGCACCCGCGACGGCTGGCAGATCATGCCGGGCGGTTTCGCGCGGATCGGTGCCGGCGACGACGTGACGGCGCTCGCCATGCAGTCGGGCGGCAGCGCCGCCGACGTGTGGATCGTCTCGGACAAGCCGGTCGACCGCACCTCGCTTCTGCCGACCGAGGAGAGCTTTGCCCGCAACATGCCCGGCAGCCTGCCAAGCCGCGCCGCGGACAATCTCTACTGGCTGGGCCGCTATATCGAGCGCTCGGAAGGGGCTCTGCGCATTCTGCGCGCCTGGCACGCGCGCTTTGCCGAATCCGCCGATCCCGATCAGCCGCTGCTCGCCTATGTCACCCGCTCGCTTTCCGACATCGACGTCGAGATGACGCATGGCGTGCCGGAAAGCCTGCTGCGCAACATCGACAGTGCCGTCTATTCGGCGAGCAATATTCGCGACCGCTTCTCGCCCGACGGCTGGCTGGCGCTGAACGACCTGGCCAAGACCGCGCGCCGTTTCCACGACGCGGTCGGGCACGGCGACGATGCGGCGCACGCGATGACCGTGCTCCTGCGCAAGCTCGCCGGCTTTGCCGGGCTTGTGCACGAGAACATGTACCGCTTCACCGGCTGGCGCTTCCTCACCATCGGGCGACTACTGGAGCGCGGCCTGCACATGACCCGCCTGCTCGGCCACATGACGGCGGACGACGCCCCCGACGGCGCGCTCGACATGACCCTGGAGATCGGCGACAACGTCATGACCCATCGCCGCCGCTACAATGTCAGCACCGCCCGGCTGACCGTCACCGACCTGCTGGCGCTCGATCCGCTCAATCCACGCTCGATCCTGTACCAGCTGGACGAAATCCGCACCGAGGTCGAGCAATTGCCCAATGCCTTCGTCAACGGCCAGATGTCGCCCCTCTACCGCGAGACGATGCGGCTGCACTCCATGCTGGCGGTGATGACGCCGGAGACGATGACCGCCGAGATCTATTCGAACCTGGAGCGCGATCTCGAAAAGCTCTCCGACCTGCTCGCCAGAACCTATCTCGGATAGCCGATGATTTATGACCTCTCCTTGCATATCGGCTATCGCTACGACGTCCCGGCGTCGGGCGCGCACCATATCCTGCGCCTCCTGCCTCTTTCGCTTGCCGATCGCCAGCGTCTGGTGGCGGGCAGCGTCACTGTCGATCCCAAGCCCGATGAAACCAGCCGCTTCACCGACTTCTTCGGCCACCCGGCGAGTTATGTCATGTATCGCTCTCCGCACGAGAGACTGGATATTCGGATGCAGGCCCGCGTTTCGGTCCAGGCCCCGCCGCCGACCGCGGATTTCTCTCCGATCCTGGCAAAGCTTCCGGAGGAACTGGCCGACTGCTGGTCGCTCGGACCGGATTCGCCGCACCATTTTCTGGCGGAAAGCCCGCGGCTCGGCATCGATCCGATGATCGCCGATTATGCCCGTGCGGAAGTCAAGCCCGGCTTCACCGTGCGCCAGATCGCCGAGGCGATCTGCGCGCGCATCCACACCGACTTCAAGTATGACCCGAAGGCCACGACCGTCGACACCCCGCCGCTGGAGGCCTTCTCGCTGAAACGCGGGGTTTGCCAGGACTTTTCGCACATCATGATCATAGCGCTCAGAAGCCTCGGCATCCCTGCCGGCTATGTCAGCGGCTTCCTGCGGACCATTCCCCCGCCGGGCAAGGAGAGGCTGGAAGGCGCCGACGCCATGCACGCCTGGGTCAGGATATGGTGCGGCGAGACGGCAGGCTGGATCGAACTGGACCCGACCAACAATATCAGTGTCGGGGCCGATCACATCGTCACCTCCTATGGCCGCGACTATTCCGACGTCGCACCCGTCATCGGCGTTCTGAAGAGCTATGGCAGCCATCAGACGGACCAGGCGGTCGACGTAGTTCCCGTCAAGTCGCCTCAATCTCCGGCGATCTCGCCGGTCAGCTAAAATTTTACCAAGCCGTTTAAGCCGAAAAACAGGTTTCCCCTGTATCAGATCATCAAAGTGGTTCTCTGACGGATGAACATGATGGTCGACTCCAGGACAAAGCGTGCTTTTGGCCGCGGCTTCATCACCGATCGCGGCGGCAATTTCGGCATGATGACCGCAATCCTGCTTCCCGTGCTGCTGGCCAGCGCCGGGGTGGCGATGGACCTGGCGAAACTGGTCCAGGTGCGATCGGCCCTACAGGACGCAGCGGACTCCGCCGCGCTCTCCGCGGCCTCGGCCCTCGCCGGAAAGGGCATCTCGGACGAGGAAGCCATTGCGCTGGCCAAAAAATTCCTGGCCGCCCAGTTCAAGAACACCAGCCTCAATGGCGGCACCATGCCCACCGAGGAGGAGGATGCCGTCGAGGATCTCGCAGACAGCGCCCTTGCCAGCGTTCAGCGGACTGCCGGCGCCGGCGGCGCCACCAACACGTATGAGGTAACCGTCAACGGCCATTACGACGTGTCGATGAACGCCTTCACCAAGCTTCTGGGATACGACAAGGTGCGCGTGAGCGTCGCCAGCACATCGGAAAGCACCACCGAGAGCAAGAACGCGCTCTCCATGTATCTGGTCGTCGACCGGTCCGGCTCGATGGGAGAAAACACAAGCACCGTCAACGAAGCGCAGCCGACCAAGGTACAGTATTACCAGTGCGGCCGCTCCTGGTGTTCGCGCACCGTGACGAACTATGTGCTGAAGATTGATGCCCTGAAGGTTGCCGTGGCCGACCTCGTGGATCAGCTCAAGACCGCAGATCCCGAAAACAAATATGTCCGGACCGCGGCGATCTCCTACAATTCATCCAGCCAGTCGCCGACGACCTTCCAATGGGGGACGACTGCCGTGACGAACTATGTCAACGCCCTGACCGCAACCGGCGGCACGGATTCGTCGAACGCGGTCAAGACCGCCTATCAGAAGGTTACCGCAGCAAGCGAGGTCAATGCGCACATCGCCAAGAACGGCCAGAAGGATCCGGGCAAGTTCATCGTCTTCATGACCGACGGCGACAACAACTATACAAGTGCCGATACCTCGACCAGGGCCTGGTGCGATAGCGCCAAGGCCGCCGACGTCGAGATCTTCACCGTAGCCTTCATGGCACCGTGGCGAGGTCAGGAGCTTCTGAAATATTGTGCCTCCGACACCTCGCACTACTATGACGCCAATGATGCAGCACAGCTCGTCGCCGCCTTCAAGGAAATCGGCGAGAAGGCTTCGATGGCGGCAACCCGCCTGACCAACTGACACCCATCGCGTCAACAGTTCCAACCACGAACGACACGTGAGAAGGCCGCGCACCCCAAGGGGGACGCGGCCTTTCCGCACTCGGCATGGTCTTCGCAAGCTGTTGAAATTCAGCCACTTGATGGCAGGCCGCGGGCCGGGCCGTTTTTCGCCTTTGCCGATTTCCTGTGTTGCAAGTGCTTCGTAACGATGCGTAAACTGTGTCATTGAACGCGTGCCGTTAGGGGAGAATCGGCGCCGCATCCGATAGGCGAGCAACCGAACTGGCGAGATCATGATCAACAGCCTGAGCAAAGCCGACCTGCCCCTGCCCCAACCGCGCGTCTCCGATCCGGAGGTCCTGGCCGCAGAAATCATCGAGCGCTTGACCTATGGGATCGGCAAGGACGCCAAGGTGGCGACGCCGCATGACTGGCTAACGGCCACCATCCTGGTCGTGCGCGACCGCATCATCGACCGATGGATGGAAACAACGCGGGCGGCCTACAACAACAATGCCAAGCGGGTCTACTATCTCTCGCTCGAATTCCTCATCGGCCGGCTGATGCGCGACGCCATGTCCAATCTCGGCATGATGGACGAAATCCGCCAGGCGCTCGCCTCGATGGGCGTCGATCTCGACGTCATCGCAGGACTGGAGCCGGACGCGGCACTTGGCAATGGCGGCCTCGGCCGGCTCGCCGCCTGCTTCATGGAATCCATGGCGACCATCCACATCCCCGCCTATGGCTATGGCATCCGCTACGTGCACGGGCTGTTCCGCCAGCAGATGGCCGATGGATGGCAGGTCGAGCTTCCCGAAACCTGGCTCGCCCACGGCAATCCCTGGGAATTCGAGCGGCGCGAGAGCTCGTATGAAATCGGCTTCGGCGGCGCGGTGGACACCGTCCCCGGCCAGGACGACGAACCGCATTTCGTCTGGAAGCCGGGCGAACGGGTGATCGCCACGGCCTACGACACGCCGGTGGTCGGCTGGCGTGGCGAACATGTCAACACGTTGCGCCTGTGGTCGGCCCAGCCGATCGATCCGATCCTGCTGGAAGCCTTCAACGCCGGCGACCACATCGGCGCGCTCAAGGAAAGCAACAAGGCCGAGACGCTGACCCGCGTCCTTTATCCGGCCGACGCCACCTCGGCCGGCCAGGAACTGAGGCTGCGCCAGGAATATTTCTTCTGTTCCGCCTCGCTGCAGGACATCCTTCGCCGTCACCTGCAACAGGGCAACGAACTCTCGGCGCTGCCGGACAAGGTGGCCATCCAGCTCAACGACACTCACCCGGCCATTTCGGTCACAGAACTGATGCGCCTGCTGTGCGACGTCCATGGTCTCGACTTCGACACCGCCTGGAATATCACCTGGCGCACCTTCTCCTATACCAACCACACCCTGCTGCCCGAGGCGCTGGAAAGCTGGCCGGTGCCATTGTTCGAGCGGCTGCTGCCGCGCCATATGCAGCTGGTCTATGCGATCAATGCCAAGATTCTGCGCGACGCCCGCAAGAACCGCAATTTCTCCGACCACGAGATCAGCCATATCTCCCTGATCGACGAGAGCGGCGAGCGGCGGGTGCGCATGGGCAACCTCGCCTTCATCGGCTCGCACAGCATCAACGGCGTATCGGCGCTGCATACCGAGCTGATGAAGGAGACGGTGTTTGCCGACCTGCACAAGCTCTACCCGGACCGCATCAACAACAAGACCAACGGCATCACTCCGCGCCGCTGGCTGATGCAGTGCAATCCGCGCCTGACGTCGCTGATCCGCGACACGGTCGGCCCGGACTTCCTCGATGACGCGGAGAAGCTGAAGGCGCTCGACGCCTATGCCGACGATCCGGAATTCCAGAAGCAGTTTGCCGCTGTCAAGCGCGCCAACAAGGAGCAATTGGCCAACCTCGTCGCCAGCCGCATGGGCATCCGGCTCGACCCGTCGGCCATGTTCGACATCCAGATCAAACGCATCCACGAATACAAGCGCCAACTGCTCAACATCATCGAGACCGTGGCGCTGTTCGACCAGATCCGCACCCATCCCGAGCGCGACTGGGTGCCGCGGGTCAAGCTGTTTGCCGGCAAGGCGGCGCCGAGCTATCACAACGCCAAGCTGATCATCAAGCTCGCCAACGACGTCGCCCGCGTCATCAACAACGACCCGGCGGTGCGCAACCTGCTGAAGGTCGTGTTCATCCCGAACTACAACGTCTCGCTGGCCGAGGTCATGGTGCCCGCCGCCGACCTCTCCGAGCAGATTTCCACCGCGGGCATGGAAGCGTCGGGAACCGGGAACATGAAGTTCGCGTTGAACGGTGCGCTGACCATCGGCACCCTCGACGGGGCCAATGTCGAGATGCGCGACCATGTAGGCGAGGAGAACATCGTGATCTTTGGCATGACGGCCGGCGAGGTCGCAAAGGTCAGGGCGGAAGGCCACAACCCACGCGCGGCGATCGAAGGCTCGCGCGAGCTGTCCCAGGCCCTGTCGGCAATCGCATCCGGCGTCTTTTCGCCCGACGATCCGGGTCGTTTTTCCGGTTTGGTCGATGGTCTGTACCAGCATGACTGGTTCATGGTCGCGGCCGACTTCAACGGCTATGCCAAGGCCCAGCGCGACGTCGATTCCCTCTGGGGCGACAATGCGGCCTGGTATTCCAAGACGATCCGCAACACGGCGCGCATGGGCTGGTTCTCTTCCGATCGGACCATTCGCCAGTACAGCGCCGACATCTGGAGAGCCTGATGGCAAAGTCACCGAAGAAGATCGGTGATGCCGCGCCGCCGGAGATCCCACCGGCGGGCGAGATCGAGGCGATTGTCCGTGGCCAGCACAACGACCCCTTCTCCGTGCTGGGACTGCAAAAGACCGCATCGGGCTTCGTCGCGCGCTGCTTTATCCCCGGCGCGGAAGCCGTCTCCGCTCATTCCATCGGCGGCGCCGCACTGGGCGATCTGCAATGCCTCGACCCCGCCGGTTTCTTCTGCGGACGGGTCTCCGCCGAAGCCTTCCAGCCGCTGCGCTATCGGGCCACCCGCGGCGACGTCGAGTGGACCGTCACCGACCCTTACAGCTTCGGGCCGGTGCTTGGACCGATGGACGACTATTATGTCCGTGAGGGCTCGCATCTGCGCCTGTTCGACAAGATGGGCGCCCATCCGCTGAAGCATCAGGGCGTCGACGGATTTCACTTCGCCGTCTGGGCACCGAATGCCAGGCGCGTCTCGGTGGTCGGCGACTTCAACGAGTGGGACGGGCGCCGACACGTGATGCGGCTGCGCCGCGACACCGGCATCTGGGAAATTTTCGCGCCGGACGTCAGGCCCGGAGCCGCCTACAAGTTCGAGATCATTGGCAAGAACGGCGAACTGCTGCCGCTGAAGGCTGACCCCTATGCGCGGCGCGCCGAGCTTCGGCCGAAAAATGCCTCCGTCACCACCGCCGAGCTGGAACAGACCTGGGAGGATGCGGCGCACCGCAAGCACTGGGCGACCATCGACCAGCGCCGCCAGCCGATCAGCGTCTACGAGGTTCATGCCGGCTCCTGGCAACGGCGCGACGACGGATCGATGCTGAGCTGGGACGAGATGGCGGCGCGCCTCATCCCTTACTGCGTCGACATGGGCTTCACCCACATCGAGTTCATGCCGATCACCGAGCACCCCTACGATCCGTCCTGGGGCTACCAGACGACCGGCCTCTACGCCCCGACCGCGCGCTTCGGCGAGCCGGAAGGCTTCGCCCGCTTCGTCAACGGCTGCCACAAGGTTGGCCTCGGCGTCATCCTCGACTGGGTGCCCGCCCATTTTCCGACCGATGCCCACGGCCTGCGCTGGTTCGACGGAACCGCCCTCTACGAACACGAGGACCCGCGCCAGGGCTTCCATCCCGACTGGAACACGGCGATCTACAATTTCGGTCGCCTCGAGGTCGTCTCCTACCTCGTCAACAATGCGCTGTACTGGGCGGAGAAATTCCATCTCGACGGTCTGCGCGTCGATGCCGTCGCCTCCATGCTCTACCTCGACTATTCGCGCAAGGAAGGCGAGTGGGTCCCCAATGAATATGGCGGGCGGGAGAACCTGGAGGCGGTGCGCTTCCTGCAGCAGATGAACAAGGCCGTTTACGGCACCCATCCCGGCATCATGACCATCGCCGAGGAATCCACCTCCTGGCCCAAGGTCTCCCAGCCGGTGCACGAGGGCGGCCTCGGCTTCGGCTTCAAGTGGAACATGGGCTTCATGCACGACACGCTGAGCTATTTTGCCCGCGATCCGGTGCACCGAAAGTTCCATCACCAGGAGCTGACCTTCGGTCTGCTCTATGCCTTCTCGGAGAATTTCGTCCTGCCGATCTCCCATGACGAGGTGGTGCACGGCAAGGGCTCGATGATCGCCAAGATGCCCGGCGACGACTGGCAGAAGTTTGCCAATCTGCGCTGCTACTACGGTTTCATGTGGGGCCATCCGGGCAAGAAGCTGCTGTTCATGGGCCAGGAATTCGCCCAGTGGAGCGAATGGAGCGAGGAGCGATCGCTCGACTGGAACCTGCTGCAATATTCGCTGCACGAAGGCATGCGCCGGCTGGTGCGCGACCTCAACTTCACCTACCGCTCGAAGCCCGCGCTGCATGCCCGCGACTGCGAGGGCGAAGGTTTCGAATGGCTGATTGCCGACGACCACGACAATTCCGTCATTGCCTGGCTGCGCAAGTCTCCCGGCGAAAAGACCATCGCGGTGATCTGCAACCTGACCCCGGTCTATCATGAGGGTTATGTCGTGCCGCTTCCGGCGACGGGGCGCTGGCGCGAGATCCTCAATACGGACGCGGAAATTTACGGCGGCAGCGGGAAGGGCAATGGCGGACGCGTGGAGGCCGGTCCGGGAGACGGAGGCCGCGCCTACGCCATCCTGACCTTGCCGCCGCTGGCCGTCATCATGCTGGAACAAGAAAACTGAGTCGGGAGGCGAAATGATGGAGAAGCGACCCCAACCCCTGGCGCGCGATGCCATGGCCTATGTGCTTGCCGGCGGTCGGGGAAGCCGCCTCAAGGAACTGACGGACCGGCGCGCCAAACCCGCCGTCTATTTCGGCGGCAAGGCCCGCATCATCGATTTCGCCCTGTCCAACGCGATCAATTCCGGCATTCGCCGCATCGGCGTCGCGACGCAGTACAAGGCTCATTCGCTCATCCGCCACCTGCAGCGCGGCTGGAACTTCCTGAGGCCCGAGCGAAACGAGAGCTTCGACGTGCTGCCGGCCAGCCAGCGCGTTTCCGAAACGCAGTGGTACGAGGGCACCGCCGACGCCGTCTACCAGAACATCGACATCATCGAGCCCTACGGCCCGGAATACATGGTCATCCTGGCGGGCGACCACATCTACAAGATGGACTACGAGCTGATGCTGCAGCAGCACGTCGATTCCGGCGCCGACGTCACCATCGGCTGCCTGGAAGTGCCGCGCATGGAAGCCAGCGGCTTCGGCGTCATGCATGTCGACGGCAAGGACGAGATCATCGCCTTCATCGAAAAGCCGGCCGATCCGCCGGGCATCCCCGGCAACGAAGAATTCGCGCTCGCCTCTATGGGCATCTACGTGTTCCACACGAAGTTCCTGATGGAGATCCTCCGCCGCGATGCCGCCGATCCGCATTCGAGCCGCGACTTCGGCAAGGACATCATTCCCTACATCGTCTCGAACGGCAAAGCGGTGGCGCATCGCTTCGCCCATTCCTGCGTCCGGTCCGACTTCGAGCGCACACCCTACTGGCGCGACGTCGGCACGATCGACGCCTACTGGCAGGCCAATATCGACCTGACCGACATCGTTCCGGAACTGGACATCTACGACAAGTCCTGGCCGATCTGGACCTATTCGGAGATCACCCCTCCGGCCAAGTTCGTCCATGACGACGAAGGCCGGCGCGGCTCGGCGATCTCCTCGCTGGTGGCCGGCGACTGCATCATCTCCGGCTCCTCGCTCTACAAGAGCCTGCTCTTCACCGGCGTGCGCGCCAATTCCTACTCGAGGCTGGAGGGCGCGGTCATCCTGCCGAAGGTCCAGATCGGGCGGCATGCCCGCCTGACAAACGTCATCATCGACCACGGCGTGGTGATTCCCGAAGGCTTGGTCGTCGGCGAGGATCCGGAAATCGACGCCCGGCGTTTCCGCCGCTCGGAGGAAGGCATCTGCCTGATCACCCAGCCGATGATCGACAAGCTCGGCATGGCAGTCTGATGAAGGTCCTCTCGGTCGCGTCCGAACTCTACCCGCTCGTCAAGACCGGCGGCCTTGCGGATGTCGCCGGCGCTTTGCCGCTGGCGCTGACCGCGCATGGCGTGGAAACCAAGACCCTCGTCCCCGGTTATCCGGCGGTGCTGAAGGCGCTCGGCAATCTGGTGAAACGCACGGAGTTCTCCGACCTGCTCGGCGAAAGGGCGGTCCTGCTCGAAGCAAAACACGAAGGCGTCGACATCCTCGTGCTCGACGCGCCTGCGCTGTTCGAGCGGTCCGGCGGCCCTTATGTCGATCCCAACAGCCGCGATTATGCCGACAACTGGAAGCGCTTCGCGGTGCTTTCCAAGGCCGGCGCGGAGATTGCCGCCGGCGCGATGCCGGGCTGGCAGCCGGATCTCGTCCACGCCCATGACTGGCAGAGCGCCTTGACGCCCGTCTACATGCGCTATGGCGAGACGCCGGAAAGGCCGAGCCTCATCACCATCCACAACATCGCCTTCCAGGGGCAATTCTCCGCCGACCTGTTCCCTCAGCTTGGTCTTCCCGGCCACGCCCTGTGGGAAGCGCTCGAATATTACGGCACGATCAGCTATCTGAAGGGCGGGCTGGTCACGGCCCATGCGGTCAGCACCGTCAGTCCCTCCTATGCCGAGGAAATCCTCACACCCGCCTTCGGCATGGGGCTCGAAGGCGTCATCGCCAGCCGCGCCGACGACCTCTACGGCATCGTCAACGGCATCGACGCCACCGTGTGGAACCCCGCGACCGACAGGCTGATCGCCCAGACCTATGCGCCCACGGCACTGAAGAAGCGCCAGGCAAACCGCGATGCGCTGGCCGCCCGCTTCACGCTCGACCGTGATGACGGCCCGATCTTCTGCGTGATCTCGCGGCTGACCTGGCAAAAGGGCATGGATCTTCTGGCCGAGGTCACCGACATGCTTGTCGCAACCGGCGCCAAGCTGGTGGTCCTCGGCTCCGGCGATCATGCGCTCGAATCCAGCCTGCTCGCGGCCGCCGCCCGCCACAAGGGCCGGATTGGCATGGTGGTCGGCTATGACGAACCGCTGTCGCACCTGATGCAGGCCGGCGCCGATGCCATCCTCATCCCGTCGCGCTTCGAGCCCTGCGGCCTCACCCAGCTCTACGGACTGCGCTACGGCTGCGTGCCTGTCGTCGCCCGCACCGGCGGACTGGCGGACACCATCATCGACGCCAACGAAGCGGCGATCGCCGCCCAGACCGCCACCGGCATCAAGTTTGCGCCCGGATCCGCCGACGCGCTGCGCTCGGCGATCCGCCGCACGGTGCGCCTTCACACCTCTGTCAAAATCTGGGGCCAATTGCAGAAGCAGGGGATGAAATGCGACGTCTCCTGGGGCAGAAGCGCCGAGCGCTATGCCGAACTCTATCAACGCCTCGTCTCGAAAGGCCAGTAAGTCCATGATCTCGACCGTCGCCACCACGCCGTTTGCGGACCAGAAGCCGGGCACCTCCGGCCTGCGCAAGAAGGTTCCGGTCTTCCAGCAGCCGAACTATGCGGAAAACTTCATCCAGTCGATCTTCGACAGTCTCGAGAACTTCTCTGGCCAGACGCTGGTGATCGGCGGCGACGGCCGCTACTACAATCGCGAAGTGATCCAGAAGGCGATCAGAATGGCAGCCGCCAACGGCTTCGGCAAGGTGCTGGTCGGCCAGGGCGGCATACTCTCGACCCCTGCCGCCTCGCACGTCATCCGCAAGTACAAGGCCTTCGGCGGCATCATCCTTTCGGCCAGCCACAATCCTGGCGGCCCGACCGAGGATTTTGGCATAAAGTACAATACCGGCAATGGCGGTCCGGCGCCGGAAAGGATCACCGACGCGATCTTCGAACGCTCCCGGGTGATAGAAAGCTACAGGATCGTCGACGCGGCCGATGTCGATCTCGACACGATCGGCAGCACCGAGATTGAAGGCATGACGGTCGAGGTCATCGACCCCGTCGCCGACTATGCCGCGCTGATGGAGGAGCTGTTCGACTTCGGCGCCATCCGCAACCTGTTCGGTCTCGGCTTCCGCATGGTGTTCGACGCGATGAGCGCCGTGACCGGCCCCTATGCCAGGGAGATCATCGAGGGCCGCCTGGGCGCGCCGGCCGGCACGGTCCGCAACTTCATCCCCCTGCCCGACTTCGGCGGCCACCACCCCGACCCGAACCTGGTGCATGCCAAGGAACTCTACGACGAGATGATGTCGGGCGATCATGCCCCCGATTTCGGCGCAGCCTCCGATGGCGACGGCGACCGCAATCTGGTGATCGGCAAGGGCATCTTCGTCACCCCCTCCGACAGCCTGGCCATTCTCGCCGCCAATGCCCATCTGGCCCCCGGCTACAACAAGGGCATTGCCGGCATCGCCCGCTCCATGCCGACCAGTACCGCCGCCGACCGGGTGGCCGAAAAGCTCGGGATCGGCATGTACGAGACGCCGACCGGCTGGAAATTCTTCGGCAATCTGCTCGATGCCGGCAAGGTGACGATCTGCGGCGAAGAATCCGCCGGTACCGGCTCGAACCACGTGCGGGAAAAGGACGGGCTCTGGGCCGTCCTGCTGTGGCTCAACATTCTTGCCGTGCGCGGCGAGAGCGTTCGTGACATCGTCACCCAGCACTGGGCGACCTATGGCCGCAACTATTGTTCGCGCCACGACTACGAGGAAGTGGACACTGACGCGGCGAACGGGCTTGTGGCCGCATTGCGCGCAAAGCTCGCCACGCTTCCGGGCACCAAGATCGGCGATCTCGTCGTGGCACAAGCCGACGATTTTTCCTATCTCGATCCGGTCGACCAGTCGGTCAGCAACAACCAGGGGGTCCGTGTCCTTTTCGAAGGCGGATCGCGCGTCGTCTTCCGCCTTTCCGGCACCGGCACGTCCGGCGCAACGTTGCGCGTCTATATCGAGCGTTACGAGCCCGATGCCAGCCGCCACGATCTCGAAACGCAGACCGCCCTTGCCGACCTGATCGCCGCGGCCGAAAGCCTCGCCGACATCCGCACCCGCACCGGCCGCGATGCGCCGAGCGTGATTACCTGATCGGCCGCCCATGATTTCCATCGAGACCAGACAGGGCGGCGTCGTGCTGACCGATCGCGGCGCCGATTTTGCCGTCTGGTCGCATCATGCCGAGCGCATCGAGCTTTGCCTGTTCGACGATTCGGGCCGTGCCGAACTGCGCCGTCTGCCGATGGTGCGTGGGACGGACGATGTCCACCGCCTGCATGTCGACGGCATCGTCAAGGGAGGCCGCTATGGCTATCGCGCCCATGGGCGCTACGCGCCGGATCATGGTTTCTGGTTCGATCCATCCAAGCTTTTGGTCGATCCCTATGCGAAGGAGCTCGACCGCCCCTTCGCCCACGATCCACGCCTCTCGGTGTTCGGCGCGGAGACAGCCGCGTTGGTCCCCAAGGCCATCGTCACCGACGATCCGCTGGCCAAGCCGCTCCGTCCGCTTCTACCGAAGGGTGGTTTCATCTATGAACTGGCGGTCAAGGCCTTCACCATGCGGCATCCCGATGTCCCGCCGGAACAGCGCGGGACTGTTGCCGCGCTTGCGCATCCTGCTGTCATCGCCCACCTGAGAAAGCTCGGCGTCGACGCGATCGAACTGATGCCGATTGTCGCCTGGATCGATGAGCGTCATCTGCCGCCGCTCGGGCTGACCAATGCCTGGGGTTATAATCCGATCGCGCTGATGGCGCTTGACCCGCGCACCGTACCGGGCGGCATGACGGAAATGCGCGAGACCGTGCAGACGCTGCATGAGGCCGGCATCGGCGTCATCCTTGACCTGGTGTTCAACCACACCGGCGAGAGCGACAGGCTCGGCACGACGCTGTCCTTGCGCGGCCTCGACAACCTGTGCTGCTATCGCCACCTGCCCGACAATCCCGGCGTACTGGTCAACGACACCGGCTGCGGCAACACGCTTTCCTGTGACCATCCCTATGTCCGCCGCCTGATCGTCGACAGCCTTCGCCATTTCGTGATCCACGCCGGCGTCGACGGCTTCCGGTTCGACCTCGCCCCCATCCTCGGCCGCACCGCTCATGGCTTCCATCACACATCCCGCACGCTGCACGCTATTCTTAGCGACGAGGTGCTGGAGGACCGGGTGATGATCGCCGAGCCCTGGGACATCGGTCCGGGCGGTTACCAGTTGGGCAATTTTCCCGACGGCTTCCTCGAATGGAACGATCGGGCGCGCGACGATATCCGCCGCTACTGGCGCGGCGACGGCCACATGGCCGGTCCGCTTGCCACGGCCCTTGCCGGATCTTCGGATAGCTTTTCGCGCAACGGCGGTGCCGAGACCCGCAGTGTCAATTTCATTGCTGCCCATGACGGCTTCACCCTGTTCGATCTGGTCTCGCACAGCCACAAGCGCAATGGCCGGAACGGCGAACACAACCGCGACGGCCATGACGAGAACTTCTCGTGGAACAACGGGGTGGAGGGCGAAACGGCCAATCCCGCAGTGCTCGCCGACCGTCGCCGCGACGTCGCCGCACTTCTCTCCACCCTGTTTGCTACCCGAGGCGCGATCATGCTGACCGCCGGCGACGAGTTCGGCCGGACCCAGCACGGCAACAACAATGCCTATTGCCAGGACAATGAGCTGACCTGGCTCGACTGGCCTGCGGCAGACCAGGACATGATCGATCACGTCTCGCAGCTTTCGACGCTGCGCAAGCGTTTCTCGGTCTTTGCCGAGACGCATTTCTTCGCCAATCACGGCGCGGTGGAATGGCTGTCGCCGGGCGGCACGCCCATGATCGTCGCGGATTGGGAAAACGGCGAGGCCCAGGGCCTCACCATGATCCTGCGGACGATCGACTACGAACTGAAGACCGAACTGCGCCTCGCCGTCCTTTTCAACCGCTCCCATTCGACACTGGACTTCCATCTACCCCAAAGCGATAAACGCATTTGGCACCACTTGCCCGCCAACAAACCCGTCGAGCCAATCCGCCTCGGTGCCCGTTCCGTCACCTTTTACATCGAACACTGATTTTTTCATTTTCCTTGCGCACAGGCGCGCTATTCCCTGTTCGGACAAGCCCCTGTAAGAATTCACTGACTGCAACCATTGGTGAGGTTCCATGCCCCGTGAGATTTCCCTGGCCGATGTCTCGGCGCTGATCGGCGAGGAGATTGGTGTGTCCAAGTGGATCACCGTCGATCAGGCGATGATCGACGCCTTTGCCGGTGCGACCGACGATCACCAGTTCATCCATGTCGATCCGGCGCGCGCTGCCGAAACACCATTCGGCGGAACGATTGCCCATGGCTTCCTGACGCTGTCGCTGCTGTCGACGATGAACTATGATTGCCTGCCGAAGATCCGTGAACAGACCATGGGCATCAATTACGGCTTCGACAAGGTCCGCTTCATGACGCCGGTCAAATGCGGCAAGCGCATTCGCGGGCATTTCGTGCTGTCCGAGGCGCGTTTCCGCGGCGCGGGCATGATGATGACCTCGTATGACGTCACCATCGAGATCGAGGGCGAACGCAAGCCGGCGCTTACCGCCACCTGGATGACCATCATCCAGTTCGATCCGAAGGACCGCCCAGAGGGCGTGTGACCATGGACAAGGCCGGCATCGTCCGCGAGGCCTTCCTGCATCAGGCCAGAGCCTGCGATGAGCTCGGCTCTCCCTTCACCGCCCGTCTCTGCCGACTGGCTGCCGGGCGCCTCGACGAGACGACCGCCATCGGTCGGCATGTCCTCGGCTGGCAAGGCGATCCGGCAACGGCGGCCGGCAGTGTTCCGCTCAGGCTTGCGGGGGCGCTTCATGCGCTTGTGCGCTCTGGATCGGACCCCGTCCTTGCCAAGACTTATCCGCCGCATGAGGTCGGGGATGAGGACCTGTGGCGCGCGGTCGAGTCGGCGCTGGAACGCGACGAACCTTTCCTTCGCGATCGCTTGCGCTCGGCGCCGCAGACAAATGAGGTCCGCCGTTCCGCCGCGCTATTGCCGGGCTTCCTGACGATCGGCGAGAAATTCGCAAAGCCCCTCATCCTCTCCGAGGTCGGGGCGAGCGCCGGGCTCAATCTGCAATGGGATCGCTATGCCTACCGGCTGGGCGAGTTTGGCTGGGGCATGGGGGCACCGGTCACACTGGCGCCCGATTGGTCCGGTCCTCCGCCGCCATCGGTCGCACTCACCGTGGCCGAACGGGCCGGCTGTGATCTCAACCCGCTTGATCCCCGTTCTGTCGAAGACCAGGAGCGGCTTCTATCCTACATCTGGGCCGATCAGTCCGACAGGCTGGAGCGGACCCGACTGGCGCTCGGCCTGGCGGCCGCGCATGACATGCGGGTTGAGAAGGCCGACGCGATCGACTGGCTCGCGGACCGTCTGGCACGCCCGTATCCAGGCAACGTCCATGTGATCTACCACTCGATCGCCTGGCAGTATTTTCCGGAGACATTGAAGGCCAGGGGCGAAGCACTGATCGGCAAGGCGGGCGCCCGCGCCACCATCGACGCCCCGCTCGCCCGCCTACAGATGGAAGCGGACGGCAAGCCGGACGGCGCTTCGGTCACGCTCCAGCTCTGGCCGACCGGCGAACGGTATGAGATCGGCCGCGCCGATTTCCATGGTCGATGGGTCCAATGGAAAGGCTGGCCGGCAGCCTGACCTTCGGAAAGCCCTGAGACAATCAGGCGGACGCGTCTTCCGCTGCCTCGTTGAGCAGACCGAAGGCGTATTCGGCAAAGGAACGCCAGCATTCGAGGCGGAAGGTCTCTTCGTCGATGCGATAAAGGACGACCTCGATCTTGCCGAACACCGAGCGGGTGACGGCGCCGACCGGGAAGGTCTTCAACGACAGGTTCAACGGGCAGCCGGCATTGATCGCATTGGCGGCACCCGGCCCCGAAACGATGATCGCGGTATTGCGATGCGAGACGTCGGTCGCCGAGTGAACCACGCCGGACGCGGCGCAGTCGGCCATCAGATCGCCGCCCTTGTCATCGATCAGCAGCCATTCGTCCGGGCCGAGCCAGAATGCCATGCGGCCCTTGGTGCTGGCCGAGCCCTTGGGCTTGACCGGCAGCTTGACCCCGAGCGCCTTGGAAAGGGCTGCGACGTCTTCCGCCCTGGCCCGCAGCGATACACGCATCGCGGGTTCTGCGGGCCTCAGTCGCACAGAGGGCGAGCCGCCATGGGCGCGGGCCAGCACGGTCTTGCGTTCAGCGACGAAAGCATCAGCCATGGATGCGGCCCCCTTCCTTGTCAAAGAATACGGTGTCGGTCACCTCGACCGCGATGGTCTTGTCCTTCATCGGCAGGTAGAGCGTTTCGCCGATACGCGCCCGCCCGCCGAACAGCGTGGCGATCGCGATCGACCGGCCGAGATTTTCCGACCAGTAGGACGAGGTGACGTGACCGAGCATGGTCATCGGCTTCGGCTGGTTCGGATCGGCGACGATCTGGCCGCCCTCCTCCAGAACCTCGTTCGGGTTCTTGGTCAGCAGGCCGACAAGCTGCTTGCGCCCTTCCTTGACCAGGTCCGGACGCTTCAGGCCGCGGATGCCGACGAAGTCCTTCTTCTTCTTCGACACAGCCCAGCCGTAGCCGGCATCGTCCGGCGTCAGGGTGCCGTCGGTGTCCTGGCCGACGATGATGTAGCCCTTCTCGGCGCGCAGCACGTGCATGGTCTCGGTGCCGTAGAGGCAGGCGCCGAGGCTCTCGGCCCGTTCCCAGATCTTCTGGAAGACATCCGCGCCGAAATCGGCCGGCACGTTGACCTCGAAGCCGAGCT
Source organism: Ciceribacter sp. T2.26MG-112.2 (assembly GCF_900492205.1). Taxonomy (GTDB): domain Bacteria; phylum Pseudomonadota; class Alphaproteobacteria; order Rhizobiales; family Rhizobiaceae; genus Allorhizobium; species Allorhizobium naphthalenivorans_A. The sequence goes on along the minus strand of NZ_UEYQ01000002.1, from coordinate 379,899 downwards.
CGCCGGTGAACGACACGCGGAACAGCCGGGTCGGCACGCCGGAGAACTTGCCTTCGGCCACGCTCATGTGCGGGAAGGCCTCGTTCGAGATGTCGATGCCCTCGACGAAAGGCGCGATGATGTCGCGGGCCTTCGGCCCCTGGACGGCGATGACCGCCCACTGCTCGCTGGTCGAGGTGAGCCACACCTTGAGATGCGGGAATTCGGTCTGCAGGTAGTCTTCCATGTGATTGAGCACGCGCGGCGCACCGCCCGTCGTCGTCGTCACATGGAAGCGATCCTCGGCCAGGCGACCGACGACGCCATCGTCATAGACGAAACCGTCGTCGCGGGTCATGATGCCGTAGCGGCATTTGCCGGGCTTCAGCGTGTCCCAGGCATTGGTGTACATCAGGTTCAGGAACTCGGCAGCGTCGGGACCGACCACCTCGACCTTGCCGAGCGTCGAGGCGTTGAACACGCCGGCCGCCTCGCGGACCGTCCTGCATTCGCGGTTGACGGCCCCGTGCATGTCCTCGCCGGGACGCGGATAGTACCAGGCGCGCTTCCAGTTGCCGACATCCTCGAACTCAGCGCCAAGTGACGCCTCACAGGCATGCATCGGGGTCTTGCGGGTCGGATCAAACAGCTCGCCGCGCGAGTGGTTGATCAGCGTGCCGAAGGTAACGGGCGTATAGGGCGCGCGGAAGGTGGTGAGACCCACCTTGGGGATCTCCTTGCCCAGCATCTCCGCGGCGATCGCCAGTCCGTGCATGTTGGACAGCTTGCCCTGGTCGGAGGCCATGCCATTGGTGGTGAAGCGCTTGATATGCTCGATCGAGTGCATGCCCTCGCGCACAGCCAGACGGATGTCCTTGGCGCAGACGTCGTGCTGGAAGTCGATGAAGGCCTTGACGCTGGTGTCGCGCCCTGCCCCCTCGGCCGCACCGATCATGCCGCCGGTCCAGCCGAAGGCATTGACGCCCGTGGGCGCCGACGAAGCAGATCCGGTGGCGCCGGCTTCCTTCGCCATCCTTGCACCGGCGGCCGATGCCTCGTCGATGATCGCTTGCAGGTCGTCGGTGCCGTTGCAGGTGCCTACACAGATGCTGTCCTGCGCATAGACATCCGGCAGGAACCGGTCGTTGGCGACGTCGAACTTCAATTTGCCGCGCGATTGCGAGAACAGGTGAACAGACGGCGTCCAGCCGGCCGACACAATCAGCGCGTCGACCTCGATCTTGCGGGCGCTGCCGCTGCCGTTGCGCTTGACCGTCATCGAGCGGATACGCAAGCGACCCACCGTATCGGTGACGGAATGGCCGACAAGCACCTCAATGCCGAGGGAGCGGGCCTGAGCCAGCACCGCCTCGCCGGGCTTTTCGCGGCAGTCGACGATCGCCGGAATGGTGATGCCGGCGCGCTTCAGGTCGAAGGCTGCCTCGTAGGCTGAATCATGGGCGGTGTAGATGCCGACCTTGGCGCCGACGGCGACGCCGAAATGGTTGAGATAGGTGCGTGCCGCCGATGCCAGCATGATGCCGGGCCGGTCGTTGTTGGCGAACACCATGTGGCGCTCGATCGAGCCGGTGGCGAGCACGACCTTCCTAGTGCGGACCTGCCACAGCCGCTCGCGCGGCAGGCTCTTGGCCGGCTTGGCGAGATGGTCGGTGACGCGCTCGGCAAGTGCCACGAAGTTGTGGTTATAGTAGCCGAAGGCCGTGGTGCGGGAGAGGAAGCGCACGTTCGGCATAGCAGCCAGCCGGGCGGCGGTCGACTGCGCCCAGTCATAGCCGTTCTGGCCGTCGACGGTCGCGCCGGTATCGTAGTGGAAGGCACCGCCCAGTTCCGGCTGTTCGTCGCACAGGATGACCTCGGCACCGGTCTCGGCTGCGGCCAGCGCCGCAGAAAGGCCGGCTGCACCGCCACCGACGACCAGAACGTCGCAATGGGCATAGCGGCTGGAATAGTGGTCCGGATCCTCTTCCTTCGGAGCCACGCCGAGGCCGGCGGCGCGGCGGATGAAGGGTTCGTAGACCGAGTGCCAGAAGCTCTTCGGCCACATGAAGGTCTTGTAGTAGAAGCCGGCGGCGAAGAAGGGCGAGAAGAAGTCGTTGACCTCGCCGATGTCGAAGGACAGCGACGGCCAGCGGTTCTGCGTCTCGACCTTCATGCCGTCGAACACTTCCTGCACGGTGGCGCGCACGTTCGGCTGGCGGCGGGCGGCGTCGCGCGAGACGTCGAGCAGCGCATTCGGCTCTTCCGGACCGGCGGTCAGGATACCGCGCGGGCGGTGATACTTGAATGAGCGGCCGACGAGGTGCATGCCGCTCGCCAGCATGGCCGAGGCGACGGTGTCGCCCTCATAGGCCGTCAGGCTCTTGCCGTCGACGGTGAAACGGGCGGTACGGGCCGGCGTCAGGCGGCCCTTGCCGGCAATACGATTGGCGCCGCTCATCTCGACGCTCCCTTCTCGACTGCGTTCGGGAGGAAGGCTGAAACGTCGGCCTTCGGCTCTCCGGCCTTGTAGGTCAGGTGGATCTTGTCGCTCACGCTGTCGCGCACGGCATTGAAGAAGCGGCCGCACCCGCTCATATGGCGCCAGCGTTCGAAGATGAGACCCTTCGGATTGTCACGCAGGAAGAAATATTCCGCGAATTCTTCATCCGTGATGTCGGCGATGTTCGCCGGGCGGGCGATATGCGCCTCGCCGGCGGCGCGGAATTCGAGCTCGGAGCGCTCTTCCTCGCAATAGGGGCATTTGATCAGCAGCATGATGAATGTCCTTTGAGGATCAGTGCGCCACGGCGGCAGCGGCCGCCTCGTCGATCAGGCGTCCGGTGCGGAAGCGGTCGAGGGTGAGGCCTGCCGCCAGGCGGTGCGGCTCGCCCCTGGCGATCAGATGGGCGAAGAGGTTGGCCGAGCCCGGCGTCGCCTTGAAGCCGCCGGTTCCCCAGCCGGCGTTGACGAACAGGTTGGGCACCGGCGTCACGCCCTGGATCGGCGAACGGTCCGCCGTATTGTCGGTAATCCCGCCCCATTGGCGCATCATCTTGACGCGTCGGAACATCGGGAACAGTTCGCAGATGGCATCGAGCGTATGCGTGATGATCTGCAGCCCGCCGGTCTGCGAATAGGAATTGTACTGATCCGTGCCCGCGCCGATGACGAACTCGCCCTTGTCCGACTGCGAGATATAGGCATGCACCGTGTTCGACATGACGACGCAGGGAAAGATCGGCTTCATCGGTTCGGACACGAGAGCCTGCAGCGGGGTCGAGTGGACCGGCAGGCGTACGCCCGCCATGCCCATGACGACCGAGGAATGCCCGGCAGCCGACACACCGATCTTCTTCGCGCCGATGAAGCCGCGCGACGTCTCGACGCCCGTGACCTCACCGTTCGCTCCCCGGCGGATGCCGGTGACCTCGGTGTTCTGGATGATGTGGACGCCGCGATCGGAAGCCGCACGGGCAAAGCCCCAGGCCACGGCGTCGTGACGCGCCGTACCGCCACGCCGTTGAAGCGCTGCACCGTTGATCGGGTAGCGGGCGGTCTTGGAAATATCGAGCGGCGGGCAATAAGCCCTCGCCTGCTCCGGCGTCAGCCACTCATTGTCGATGCCGTAGAGATTGTTGGCATTGATGTGGCGCTTGAACGACTGCTGGTCATGCACATTGTGCGACAGCATCATCACGCCGCGTGGCGAGTACATGACATTGTAGTTGAGATCCTGGCTCAAGCCTTCCCACAGCTTCAGGGAATGCTCGTAGATGTCCATGCTCTCTTCATAGAGATAGTTGGACCGAATGATGGTGGTGTTGCGACCCGTATTGCCGCCGCCGATCCACCCCTTCTCGATCACCGCCACATTGGTGATTCCATGTTCCTTGGCGAGGTAATAGGCCGCGCCGAGGCCATGGCCGCCGCCGCCGATGATGATGACGTCATAAGCCTGAAGCGGCTCGGGAGAGACCCACTGGGCTTCCCAGCCCTTGTGAGCTCTGAGCGCCTCGCGGGCCACGGCAAAAACCGAATATTTGCGCATTCGCCTCAAACTCCTATAGTTCAGGCAATGGGGTAGGCTGAGAAACTGACAAATCCATATGCGTCATGACCGCCCTTTTGCGACGTTGCGACATGCCTCTTTCGACACGCTTTGGCCAGCCCTTGTCCGGCGCGCTTTTTTGCCCTTGCGAAAACGCCCGCACCATCTGGACTTGGGCCCGATGTTCTGCTAATTGGCCTCGCTAATCGCCGGGCTTGCAGCCGGGCGAAAAGGATAGTTCTTCGTTGTGCCGATGACCTGACTTTGGCGCAACGACCACTCGAAACCAAAGGAACGGGATAAACGTGCAGGTACTAGTCCGCGACAACAACGTTGATCAGGCGCTTCGCGCTCTCAAGAAGAAGATGCAGCGCGAAGGTATCTTCCGCGAAATGAAGATGCGTGACTATTACGAGAAGCCCTCGCAGAAGCGCGCACGCGAAAAGGCCGAAGCGGTTCGCCGCGTTCGCAAGCTGGCTCGCAAGCGCATGCAGCGCGAAGGTCTGATTGCTGCGCCCCCGGCACGCGCCGCTCGCTGATCTGTCGTTTTTTCGACGTTTTCCGATGTTCTAAGGGCGGGGGCGATCGTTTCGCCACCGCTCTTTTCCTTTTTACCAAAAGCGCTGCCGTTCGGCTCCTCGGCGGCGGACAGCCCGCCGGACATATTGGCCCGCCATGATCGATCATTCGCTTCCTGAGACCCCAAAGTTTGCCATTGCCGGGACGCGCCGCCTTGCCGGCATTGTCGCGGTTTTTGCCCTCATCGGCCTTGCCGGTTGTCAAACGATAGAAAGCCCCGACACGATCCGCATCGATCGCGAACAGGGCTCGGAAGAGAACATCGCGTCGCTGTCGTCGGTCATCGCCGCCAATCCGCGCGATCCGGAGGGCTATAATGTCCGCGGTTCGGCTTACGGCCGTGCCGGGCAGTTCAACAAGGCGCTGGACGATTTCAATACCGCCCTGCAGCTCAATCCGAATTTCTACCAGGCCTACGCCAACCGCGCGCTCGTCTATCGCAACATGGGCAAGCCTGTCGAGGCGGCCCGGGACTACAATGCCGCGCTGCGCCTCAACGCCAATTACGATGTCGCCTATATCGGTCGCGGCAACATCTACCGCCAGGCCGGCCGGATCGACGAAGCCTTCGGCGACTTCAACCGCGCCATCCAGCTCGACACGACGGATGGCCGCGCCTATCACAATCGCGGCCTAATCTACCAGCTGCGCGGTCAGCACGACAAGGCGATCGACGACTTCTCCAAGGCCATCTCCCTGTCGCCGAGCGCGCCCGAGCCGTATAACGGTCGCGGCGTGTCCTATGTCGCCCTGAACGACGACGAGAACGCCTTCGCCGACTTCAACCACGCCATCGAACTGAACGGCAAGATCGCCGAATCCTGGGCCAACCAGGCGCTGATCTACGAGCGCCGCGGCGACAAGGCTCGCGCCTCGAAATCTTACTCGCACGCCCTCGGCCTTGATCCCAAATATCTGCCGGCCCAGCAGGGCCTCGCCCGCACCCGCGGCGGCGGCGCCTGATCCGAGCGTCGAGGTGCACAGATAGCCAATGAAAAAATGCCGGCTCCGCGCCGGCATTTTTCATTGGCAGCCCGTGATCGTCAGTTTTGCCTGTAGAACAGCATCAAAAGCGGTCGCCGTCCCGCATCTCGGGCAAGGTCGGCAAGCACCGAAGCCATGGACGCTGCGACTAGGCCGCCGGCGGTAATCATCACCAGGCTCGCAAGGGCGAAGCCGAGGGCCGCGGTGGAAAGGCCGCACAGTCCGGTCAGCAAGACCGACAACGGCCAACGCGCCTTGGCACCCATGGGCAGAACCAGCAATGCCCCCGCCAGGACGCCCGTGACGGCGCAGAGCCAGAATGTCAGCGGGCTGTGCGTGACGAGAAAGACGCCGGCGAGCAACAGGGTCATGGCAGTGGAAACGGCTTGAAGGCGCCGCAGACCGCCAAACCACTCCCCTGCGCTCGCCGCCCGGACGCGTCTAAAAAGAAGCACGCTCCCGCCGCCCAGCACCAGGCAGCCGGCGATCATCGCCACAGTGGCCGCGCCCAGCCGCTCGATGTCGCCCGTTCCCGTACCTGCCTGCCAGAATGGGGAACCGCGGTCGACGATGGCGAAGGCAAGAAGGATCGCAACGATCGCGTAAAGGATCAAAAGGCCGGTCAGGAACAGCGGAACACGCGCAAGAGAGGCGGAAAGCGCCACGGCCGCACCCAGTGTGCAGCCGATCCCGACCGCCAGCAGGATCAGCAGGGAACCGCCGAAGCTCGGCTCAGCCGCCAGCAAGGCGGCAAGAGCGGCAGAACCGAGTCCAAGGGCCAAGAACGGAACCAGGGCGGGCAAGGGCCGCCCGCCAGCGCCCCTGATGGCGCAGACGGCGAGGAAGAGGGCAGCAGCGAGATCGCAGATGACGGCCAGTTGCTGCATGATGCCCCTTTAGCCCGCGCGCCGCTTGTCGGCCGAAATCCTCCGCGCAGCGATCAAAAGGCCAGCGACGACACCGGCCGAGACCAGAAGCAGAGCCGCGAATGACAGGCTGCGAGCCGGGCCAGCCGGAGACACGCCGACGATCAGGATGGCACCGCTGGAGATCGCCGCGGCAATAAGGCCGGCCACCACCACGAATGCCTGACGATGGCCGCGCAATGTTCGGGATGCGGAAACCCAGCCGACGAAGAGCGCCAGCGCGAAAACGGCGAGCCGAAACAGAAAGGGATCGGAAGCGGCGGTGAACATGCTTGCGCCTTCCCCTGCCGCCGGCCGATCAACGCATCAGGAACACGCCGGCAGCGGTGAGCACGACGAGAACGATCAGGCCGCCGAGGAAGCCGGCGCCGCCGAAGAAGCCGGCGGCCATGGCGATCAAAAGCGCGACGAGGAAGACGGTGCTGTACTTGGTCGCGGCGACGAAGAGATCGTAGGTCTTTTCATGCTCGTTATAGTTCATCGAAGCGCCGGTTTCGACGGGACCGCCGTGGTGTTCGCTCATGATCTGTCTCCCTTGGGCGGCCGCCTCACCTTGGTAGCGGGCCGCCGACTTGAATTTCACCAGGTGCAGGCTGCTGCGTCGAACACGCCTCTCCCCTTTTCCGCCTTACACAAAGCTTGAAAGGAGTGCAATCAGTCACCGCGCCCTATGCTGGATAATTCAATAATGCACCCCGGCAATGGCACCCGGAATGTGCCCCTCGAACACCAGCCGGGCCGAAGGCAGCACGGTAAGCGACGGCGCCGCCTGCGTTCTGTCGCGACCAAACATCAGGCGCCGCTCGTGTTCGCCCGAATTGAAGAACGGATAACGCTCCAGCAACTTCCTGCCTGTCGTGTGTGTGTTGGTGGCGAGCAGCGTCAGTTCCAGCCCATAGATCTCCGTCATCCTGCGATCGACGATCGTGTCGGCATAGAAGACGCGCTTGTAGAATGCCGCATGTGGCGGCCGCACGTGCTGCAGAACCCGGTCCGCCTTGAAATAGGCAGCCGCGACAATGCTCGGCCTGAGTGTGATATAGGGCAGGACCGGAAGCTCCGCCGCGACCTGAGGCTCGACGGCGAAGCGCGCCGGATCGATGAGGGTCAGTCCCGCCTCGAGGAAATCGTCAATCGCATCCGGGAACACACCCGATGACTGTGCGACCGGATGACTCGGCGTCACATAGTGCAGCCGCACCGTGCTCACCAGTTCCTCGAAATAGTACACGCCGAAGACATAGGCATGATCGTCGAAATCGATGTCGTCGATCAGACTGGCGGCCCCGACCGGCAGGACGTCCGCCGCCTTGTAGGCACGGTAGCGGAGCCGTTCGATCTCGCCAAAGTCCTCGCTGCTTTCGATCCGTCGATACTCGATATTGTCGAGCAGCGACATCAGTCTCGCAGCAAAGCTTTCGGGCACCTCGGCGCGTGCATTCATTCGGTGGCCTCGCGGTTTACGTTTTGTTAACCAACCTTAGCGAACCACGAGAGGTTGCACACTTGCGAAATCTTGTACTGCGACGATTTACCGTTTGTTAAGGTTAACAAATGCTTAGAAAACATGGTTAACCGGGAGTTGCGGCCTTTGGCGCACCCTTGAAATACAGGGGATTTCGCAAACGAGATCTGGAATGATATCAGGCGACGTTGACGGCGCCGGCCGCAACCAGCTTCTTTTCGGCCCGTTCGGCAAGGTCGGCAACGGCTTCCGAAGCGATCGGCATCGAATAGACATAGCCCTGGATGAGGTCCGCCAGATCGTATTTGGCCAACAGTGCGAGTTGCTCCTGGGTTTCGACCCCTTCGACGATGATGCCGAGATCGAGCTGGCGCGACAGGGTGACGATGCCGCGCAGCAGCTTCAGCCGTTTGGCATCCTCTCCGATATTGCGCACGAAGGAACGGTCGATCTTGACCTGGTCGACGGGCAGCGAATCGAGATAGCTGAGGCTGGAGAAGCCGGTGCCGAAGTCGTCGATCGCGATGGTGATGCCGTGCTGGCGCAACTCCTCGAGGATGAGTCGGACAGCGCCCAGTTCCTCGATCAGGCTCGACTCGGTGACTTCGAGATGCAGACGCGTCGGCGCCAGGCCGGATTCGTCGAGCGCATCGAGCACCGTCCTGACGATGTCGTCATTACGCAGGTCCTGGACCGAAAGATTGACCGAGACCCCGATCGACTCCGGCCAGGTCGCACAATCGCGGCACGCCGTGCGGATCATGAAACGGGTGATGTCGGCGACGATCCCCATTTCCTCGGCGATCTGGATGAAGATGTTGGGCGGGATTGCGCCCTTGTCCGGATGCGTCCAGCGCGACAGCGCCTCGCAGCAGGCGATGCGCGATCCGTCCGACACGAACATCGGCTGGTAGACGGCCTGCAGCGCACCCGTCTCGACCGCTTCCTTGAGGTCGGTCTTAAGTCGCTGGCGCTCAATGTAGCGGGCATCCATCTCCTGGGCGAAGGCGGTGAAATTTCCCTTGCCGCGCGACTTCGATTCGAACACCGCCAGGTCGGCCTTGATCTGCCATTCCTCCATCCGCAGTTCGGCAATATCCATCTGGACCGCGCCGGCGCAGAAGGTGACGGCAAAACTGGTGCCGTCGATGTCGTATTGACCGGCGATGGCGGCATGGATGGCGCGCATCCGCTGCTCGAGGTCGGGACGCTGCTCGGCATTGGGGAAGAACAGGACGAACTGGTCACCGACGAGATGGCCGACGATCGCCTCCCCTGCGGCGAGCTTCAGCAGCCGGTTGGCGATCGCTGCAAGCAGCCGGTCGCCGGTCACGTGTCCCTTCATGTCGTTGACATGCTTGAACTCGTCGACGTCGAGGACCATGAAGGCGATCTCGCCCCCCTGGGTGCGCGCCGCGATCTGGTCCCTGACGAGTTCTGCGAAATAGCTGCGCTGCGGCAGTCCGGTCATGGAATCGAACCGCACCATGTGCAGGATTTTGCGATCGGCACGCACGCGCGCGGTGACATCCTCGAAGATCAGAACGACGCCGCCCTCGGGACGCCGGCTGGCGGAGAACTCCAGCACGAGATCCTCGGAGAACTGCATGATGGCACGCGAAATGGTGCCGTCCATCAATTGGGCGAGCTGACGCTGGATCAGGCTCGGCATCGAACCGTCGATGAAGGTATGGCGCACGCCGTAGCGCAACACGACGTCGAGATCACAACTCTTCAGCCTCGCCCGCTCGCCGAGATTGAGCAGTTCGCAGGCCTTGCGATTGATGACCTCGATGCGATTGTGCGGATCGAGCATGATGAGGCCGTGCGTCATGTTGTTGAGTGCAGTGTCGAAGCTGCCGACGACCTTCTTGATTTCCCGTGCTGCGATGACGTTCTCATAGAGAAACTCACGCACGCCCTTTGCCATCGCCTGGGTTGTCAGGACGAAGGGAATGAGCATGACCGACAGGAGGACCTTGTAGGGGTCCTGGGAAAAGGCGGCGCCGACGATGATCGGAGCGCAACAGGCCAGACTCTGGAGGTTGACGGCCAGCCGAGAACCATAATTGCGCCCGACGACGGACACCATCGAAGCCATGGTGACGGAAACGCAGGCAAGCTCGACGAAGGTGTCCTCGAATTCAAGAATGGAATAGCCACAACCGATTCCGAGAATGGCGGCGGTCGAGGCGCCGCCCAGAACATAGCGCGCCTCCCATTGCCGGATGTCCTCGAGCGACCAGGTCGACTTCTCGGCCTTGCTGAAGCGAGCGAAGAGGAGGAGGCGGTTGGCGAACACGACCACGAAGGCGATGGCCAGCATGACGAAGACCAGATCCTTGGTCTTATGATAGACCACGAGATAGGTCAGGATGTGGACCAGCATGCCGGTAAACAGAGTCTGCCGGTTGCCGAACAGCGAGCTGACGAAGGACAGGTATACGTCCGTCGGCACAGCTTTCGTGCCATGAGCCTTCATCCGTTGGCCTCCTTGTCCCTGCAACCTATGCAAAACGATTTAAAAATCGATTGCCAAAAACACAGGAAAATCCATAGTCGAGCGCACGCGTCGTTTGATCACGGCGCCGCGCGCGACAGCAGTCCCCAGGCCACTGCTGCAGATTGCGCATTTTCGCCAGGATGGCAAATCGCTCGTTGCAAACGAGTTAAGGTCGATCAAACGACGCGTCGTGCCCTGTCCCGAAATGGGGCATCGGAAACAGCTCCCCAGAGTGTCGTTGGACCTCCCTTCGGGCGCCGCCGCATCGGTGAAAAATTGACGGAAGGCATTAGACGAAAGACTAGACGAAGAGAGGGCGCAGATTGCGGAAAAGGCCGGAAAACCGGAGCCTTCACCCGTTGCACGTCACCTTTTCATGCTCTAAGGACGACCCTTAGTATTTGGGGAGACAAACATGAAAATGTTATTGGCAATCACCCGGGTGATCGATGCGATCAACGGGGCAATAGGGCGCTGGGTTTCCTGGCTGCTCCTCGCCGCCGTCATCATCAGCGCCGGCAATGCGGTTATCCGCAAGATGTTCGACATCTCGTCGAATGCCTGGCTCGAGCTGCAGTGGTACCTCTTTGGCACCGTTTTCATGCTCGCCGCCGCCTATACCCTCTTGAACAACGAACATATCCGCATCGACATCGTCGCGAGTTCGTGGAGCAAGCGCACGCGAGACTGGATCGACCTGATCCTGCACATCATCTTCCTCGTGCCCTTCACCTTCCTGATGACCTGGCTTGCCTGGCCGTGGTTCCTGAACTCCTTCAAGATCGGCGAAATCTCCTCCAGCGCCGGCGGGTTGATCGTCTGGCCTGCCAAGGCCGCCGTCTTCTTCGGCTTCCTGCTGCTGAGCGCCCAGGCGATCTCAGAGATCATCAAGCGTGCCGCCATCCTTTCCGGCCATCTCGAAGACAAGGCCGATGTAAAAGACACCGCCGAAGTGACGGGACACTGACATGATCGATTTCATCGCACACAACCTCGCCCCGATCATGTTCACCACGGTGATGCTGATGCTCTTGCTCGGCTATCCGGTGGCATTCACGCTCGCCGCGGGCGGCCTGATCTACTTCGCCTTCGGTGTCGAACTTTCCGCCATCTCCCCGGAAATCAGACTTTTCTGGCCTCTGCTGCAGTCACACCCCGACCGCATCTACGGCATCATGTACAATGACACGCTGCTATCGATCCCGTTCTTCACGCTGATGGGCTTGATCCTGGAGCGCTCGCGCATGGCGGAAGATCTGCTCGACACCATCGGTCAGCTCTTCGGCCCGATCCGCGGCGGTCTTGCCTATGCGGTCATCCTGGTCGGTGCACTGCTCGGCGCCACGACCGGCGTCGTTGCCGCCTCGGTCATGGCCATGGGCCTGATCTCGCTGCCGATCATGCTGCGCTACAACTACAACCGGCCCCTGGTTGCCGGTACGATTGCCGCCTCGGGCACGCTCGCGCAGATCGTCCCGCCCTCGCTCGTGCTGATCGTCATGGCCGACCAGCTCGGCCGCTCGGTCGGCGACATGTATGTCGGCGCGCTCTATCCGGCGCTCCTGATCATCTCGGCCTACTGCCTCTACATTTTCGTCATCACGATGATCAAGCCGCAATGGGCGCCTGCCCTGCCGCTCGAGGCCCGTACCCTCGGCGGTGGCGTCACCTCGCTTTTCGTCATGCTGGTCATCAGCGTTGCACTCTACTTCCTCGGCCATGAAGTGCTGTTCACCGGCATTGCCAGCCCCGAATGGCGCCTCGTCTCGGCCCTCGCCTTTGGCGTCTTCAGCATCTACCTGATCGCCCTGGCCAATCAGAAATTTGGCCTGAACATCATCTCGCGACTTGCCCAGCAGGTCATCATCGTCCTGATCCCGCCGCTGGCGCTGATCTTCCTCGTGCTCGGCACCATCTTCCTCGGCATTGCCACGCCGACCGAAGGCGGTGCAATGGGGGCTGCGGGTGCAATCATCATGGCGGCGATGAAGGGCCGCATGTCGATGGCGACCATGAAGCACGCGCTCGACGCAACGACGAAGCTTTCGGCCTTCGTCATGATGATCCTGATCGGCGCCCGCGTCTTCGGCCTGACCTTCTATGGCATCAACGGCAATGTCTGGATCGAGGAACTGCTGACGGCGCTTCCGGGCGGCGAGTACGGCTTCCTGATCGTCGTGACGATCATCGTCTTCATCCTCGGCTGCTTCATCGACTTCTTCGAGATCGCCTTCATCATGGTGCCGCTGCTGGCTCCGGTCGCCGACAAGCTCGGTATCGACCTGGTCTGGTTCGGCGTCATTCTCGGCATCAACCTGCAGACCTCGTTCCTCACCCCGCCCTTCGGCTTCTCGCTGTTCTACCTGCGCTCGATCGCGCCGGCAGGAAAGTGGAAGGACAAGGTGACGGGCAAGACGATGGACGGCATGAAGACGCTCGACATCTACAAGGGCGTGTTCCCCTACATCATCATCCAGTTCCTGGCGATCATGGTGGTCATCGCCTTCCCCGGCCTGGTCATGCGTTACAAGGGCGATGCGCCGACCATCAACCCGGCCGACGTGCAGATCGAGGTTCCCGGCTTCGGCCAGGGTGGAGGCATGACGCTGCCGCCGCTCGGTTCGGACGGCAACGGCGCGCCGAACTTCGGCCTGCCGCCTCTGGGTGGCGCAAACGGCAATGGCGCCCAGGCTCCGGCCATGGGCCTGCCGCCGCTCAACCTCGGCGGACCACAGCCCGCGCCTGCTCCGGCAGCGCCGGCTGCCAACCCGGCAACCGACCTCAGCCAACCGCCGGTCATCAGGTAAGCACAAGCCGGGATCCTGCAGGATCCCGACCAACAACGAACATGATGCGAAACGCCCCGGATCTCAGGTCCGGGGCGTTTCGTTTTGCCGCGACAGCGACCGCGCCGGGCTGAGAGAGAGAGAGAGAGAGAGAGAGAGAGAGAGACCTGGCGCCCCCGCATCCGCCGACCGCACACGAAAAAGGCTCCGGGCAAGACACCCGGAGCCTCATAGGGTCTACGGCCTGGAAAAGCTCAGAGCTTGCCGGCGCGCTGCTGGATCATCATGAACGTGTCGAAGGTGTACTCGCCGAGCTGGGCCCAGAGATAGGCATCCTTCTTGAACGCCAGCTGATCGTCGTAGATCTTCTTGAAGAACGGGCTCTGGGCCGACAGTTCCGCATAGATCTCGATCGCCGCCTGATAGCAGGCTTCCATGATCTCCTGGCTGAACGGACGAAGGACCGTTCCCTCGGAAACCAGCTGCTTGATCGCCGCCGGGTTCTTGGCGTCGTACTTTGCCATCATGTTGGTGTTGGCAAAGGCGCAGGCGTCGGTGATGATCGCCTGGTAGTGCTTCGGCAGGTTGTTGTACTTCTCCAGGTTGAAGAAGCCGTGAACAACTGGACCGGCTTCCCAGAAGCCCGGATAGTAGTAGTACTTGGCGACCTTGTGGAAGCCGAGCTTGGAGTCGTCGTAGGGACCGACGAATTCGGCAGCATCGATCGTGCCCTTTTCCAGCGCCGGATAGATGTCGCCGCCAGCGAGCTGCTGGGGAACGACGCCGACCTTTTCGAGCACCTTGCCGGCGAGGCCTGCAATACGCATCTTCAGACCCTTGAGGTCGTCGACGGTGTTGATTTCCTTACGGAACCAGCCGCCCATCTGAACGCCGGTATTACCGGCCGGCAGACCGTAGAGGTTCTGGGTGGCGAAGAACTCGTTCATCAGCGTGTTGCCGTTGCCCTGGTTGAACCAGGCATTGGACATGCGCGCGTTGAGGCCGAACGGAATGGCGGTACCGAAAGCGAAGGTCGGTTCCTTGCCCCAGAAATAATAGGAAGTGGTGTGCGCGGCTTCGACCGTGCCGGCGGCAACGGCATCGACGGCCTGCAGGCCGGGGACGATTTCACCGGCAGCGAAGACCTGGATCTGGAAATTGCCGTCGGTTGCCGCAGCAACGCGTTCGGCGATGTCGACAGCGCCACCGTAAATGGTGTCGAGCGACTTCGGGAACGACGACGTCAGACGCCAGGTGATCTTCGGGTTTTCCTGGGCGATGGCAGGCGCTGCCAGCACGGTGGATGCGGCGACGCCAGTACCGGCGACACCCGCTTTCTTGATAAATGAACGACGATCCATGAATTGACCTCCCATCATGGTTGCTCCAAACGGTGGAAACCTTGCGCCCCCTCCCGATGGCAATGCCGGCGAGATAACCATTTTGTCCAAAGCGTTTCAAGCGCCGCGGCAATATTCTTTCGGACTAGATGGACAATTCGGACGATTGCGCCTTGGCTCCTATCATCCGGATTGTATTCGTTGCTTTTTCGCGCTGCGCGTCGCCGTGGATGCATGCTCGCCAGGCCGCCCAGCAGGCGGTGCCCGGTCGACCGGAACAGACACCCTCCGCGGACCAGTTTCAGGCTCTGCGCAGCGGCGTTTTCGTTCACAATGCTGGTGGAATGAAGAGCATATACCGGCAACACGGCCAGATCCCTCCCACCTGGCACGCTGGAGGACCCTGGATGGGGTTTGCAGAATCGAGCCGGGCACACGCAAGGCCTCAACGGCTGGAACACGATCACATATTGACTTCTCCCCCCGGCTCAATCCAAGAAATGCTTGATGCCCGAAGAGGCTGTCTCTGGAGTTTCCGATGCCCAAGCCGATCATTGCCATTCCCGCCGACATTCGCGAATTCGACGGAACGCACTGGCATGCCGCCCAGAACCAGTATGTCCGCGCCGCCCTCAAGGTCGCCGGCGTGATGTCCTTCATCATCCCGGCCTTCGAGGATGGAAACGAGACCGACGCGCTTCTGGACCGGGTCGACGGGCTTCTCGTCTCCGGCTCGGCGACCAATGTGCACCCGGCGCTCTACGGCGCGGAAGCGCGCGACAGCGACGGCCCTTTCGACCCGGCGCGCGACGCCACCACCCTGCCGCTCATCCGCCGCGCGATCGAACGCGGCATTCCGCTGTTTGCCATCTGTCGCGGCATCCAGGAATTGAACGTCGCGCTCGGTGGCACGCTGGCCAGCGAAATCCAGGAACAGGAAGGCGTGTGGGATCATCGCAAGCCGCAGCATGATGATCGCGACGTCGTCTACAGTATTCGCCAGGACGTGATCGTGGCGGAAGGCTCCTGCATCGCCCGCTATCTCGGCACCGCCGGTTCGATCCAGGTCAACTCGCTGCATCGCCAGGCGATCTCGAAAACCGCGCCGGGCCTCCAGGTCGAGGCGCTGGCCGAGGACGGCACGATCGAGGCGGTCTCGGTGATCGACGCCAAGGGCTTTGCCATCGGCGTGCAATGGCATCCGGAATACTGGGCCGAAACCGACAACCCGTCGCGCGCCCTGTTCGAGGCCTTCGGCGACGCCGTGCGCGCCTACGCCAAGAGCAAGGCCTGACCCGGACCGGAACCTCTTCCCGGCAAGGTACGCCTCAGGTCTTCTGCGGCGTTTCCGGCACCGGGGTCAAAGCCCGGCCCGTGTCGAACCAGGCGATCAGGTTGTCGACCACGAGATCCGCCATGGCATTTCGGGTCGGAACCGACGCCGAGGCGACATGCGGAAGCAGCGAAACATTCGGCAGGTCGATCAGTTCCTTGGGCACCTGCGGCTCGTTCATGAAGACATCGAGACCGGCCGCCGCGATCGTTCCCGCCTTTAGCGCCGCAATCAGCGCCGGCTCGTCGACGGTCGTGCCGCGCCCGACATTGATAAGCACGCCGCGCGGCCCCAGCGCTCTCAGCACTTCGGCATCGATCACCCCGATCGTCTCGGGCGTCTTGGGCACAATCGAGATCAAGGTATCGACCGCCTCGGCCAGGCCGAGCAGCGTCGGGAAATGGCTGTAGCCGACATCCGGGCGCGGCCGGCGCGTGCAATAGCTGATCCTCACCTTGAAAGGCTCCAGCCGCCGCGCGATCTCCAGACCGATCCGGCCAAGGCCGTGAATGCCGACATGCCGCCCCTTCAGCGACAGCGGCGAAAGCGGGAAAGGCCCCTCCGACGCCCAGCGCCCCTCGCGCAGCCAGGTCTCCGCCTGGGGCAGTTGCCGAACGGTGTTGAGCAACAAGGCGATCGCGGTGTCGGCCACCTCATCGTTCAACACGTCCGGCGTGTTCGACACGACGACACCGCGCGCGGCGGCGGCGCGAACGTCGACGCCGTCATAGCCCACGCCGAAACTGGCGATCATTTCGAGGTTCGGCAGCCTGGTGATCCAGCTCGCGGTGAGAGCGCCCGACACGGCAATCGCACGTATCCTTTCGGCATCCTCTGCGGAAACCTCCAGGTCCGGGCCATGCGGCACGCAAACAAGATCGAAACGGGCGGAAAGCCTCTCCGTGACGCGCGGGTTGATGCGGCCCGGCACGAGGATGGTAGCGCGCGAATTCGGCATTTGGCCTCCTGTCGGTCAGCGAATGTGGATCGGGCCGGTCGACTGGCGAATGCGCATTTCCGGCTTGATCAGGTGGATACCGTCCGGCTCGTGGCTGCCGGCCAGCTTGTCGAGCAAGGCGCGGGCAGCAAGCCGTCCCACTTCCGCCTGGCCGTTCCACACCGTGGTCAGCGACGGCGTGGCGATCGAGGCCTCCTCGAGATCGTCATAGCCCGTCACCGAAATGTCGCGGCCCGGCACCAGTCCGGCGCGGGCAATACCGTTCATCAGGCCGATGGCGACGAGATCGTTCCAGCAGACCGCGGCGGTCGGCTTCTGCGGCAGGGAGAGGAAATGCACTGCGGCCTCGAAGCCCCCCTGCTTTGTGCGGGGTCCGGGAATGCGCAGTTCCGGGTCCACTTCGATCCCCGCCTTGCGCAGCGCGTTGACATAGCCCTGGTATCGATCGCGCCCCGTCGAGGTCTGGTCCGTGCCGCCGATCATGGCGATCGTCCGATGCCCGAGCCCGATCAAATGGTTAGTGGCGAGCGAAATGCCATAGCTGTCGTCGCCGCGATAGGTCGGGACATCGAGCCCCTCCATCTGTCGCGCGATCAGGATCGCCGGCATGCCATTGTCCTCGGCAAGCCGGATATCCTCCACCGGCGTGCCGATGGCCGGCGACATGATGACGCCGTCGCCGCCAAGCTGCAGCAGCGTCTCGATGAAGTTCCGCTGTTTGTCGACCGAGTCATAGTGGTTGGACAGGATGAAGGTGTGGCGGCTGCGGTCCAGTTCGCTCTCGATGGCTTTCAGGATCTCGCCGTAGAAAGGGTTCATGATGTCGTGCACGACGACGCCGATGATGCCGGAGCGGGAGGTGCGAAGGCTGGCGGCCCGGCGATTGTAGATGTAGCCGAGGGTCCGCGCCTGCTCCTTGATCTTCTCGCGGGTATCGGCGGCCACCAGCGGGCTGTCGCGCAGTGCGAGCGAAATGGTTGCGGTCGACAGCCCCAGTGACTCGGCGATCGTTGACAGTTTGACCTTCTGCGCCACTTTGCCTCCCTTGATGGATCGATGCATGCCCTGCGGTCTCCTCCAACGCACCTAAACTTTTTAATTAAATAATTTAAGTGCGTATTTCAATTCCCGTTTCCCAGGAAATAGGGGGAGATTCATCAGTCCTTGGACGTATTCCCGTGCAGGTTTTCCTCCACCGCGGCCAGAAGCTTGAGCAATTGCTTGACCTCCTTGCCGGACAATCCCGCGGTCGCCAGTTCCTCGATTTCCGCTGAAGCCACGGCAATGGCCTCGAGCCGGGCACGCCCCTCGGCCGTCAGATGCACCATGGTCAGGCGTCCGTCCGCATCGACATGGCGACGCTCGACGAAACCCTGGGCCTCCATCCGGCCGATCGTGCGGGTCATGGTCGGTGCCTTGACGCCGAGCCTCTGGGCCAGCGCGCCGGGCGTCAGCCCCTCCTCCGCGGCGAGCAGTTGCACCACCGTATCCTGTCCGGCATAGAGCCCGCTGTCGGCAAGGCTGCGCGACAGGTGCGTGCGCATGGCGCGGGCGGCCTGCGTCACTGCGGCGGCAAGGGAGTGATGGCGCTCACCGTTCTCCTTCTTTTTGCCCGCCTTGTTCTTCTTGTCGCCCTTGTCCTTTTTCGCCATTGTGCCTCCCTGCCGCCCGATGGCGAAATGAACATCATGATGTGCCGGCTAATATTCTGCCAGGAATCCATATCGAACAACGAAGATCAACGCCAGATGCAGCAATCCAAGCCCGATATGCCCGACAGCGGACCCGTCTCCCCGTCACAGATGCAGCCCGACTGCATCGCCGTTCTGCCGCTCGGCGCCCATGAACAGCACGGACCTCATCTTCCGTTCGAAACCGACACTCTGATCGTCGAGGGGATCGTTGCCCGCCTCGCGCGCAAGCTCCCCAAAGACCTGCCGGTCATATTCCTGCCCGCCGAGCCGGTCGGTTATTCTATCGAGCACATGGACGTCGCCGGAACCAGGAGCCTTGCCTATCAGGACGCCGTCGAGCGCTGGCTGGCGATTGCCGCGGACCTGTCGGGCAAGGGCGTCCGAAAATTCGTCATGCTCAACGCCCATGGCGGCAATTCACCGCTGATGACCGTTGTCGCCACCGAAGCGCGCGTGCGTTTCGGCATGCTTGCGGTGGCGACGAGCTGGACCCGCTTCGGCCTGCCCGAAGGCGTCATCACGCCCGAGGAAAAGGCGATCGGCATCCATGGCGGCGAGATCGAGACCTCGGTCATGCTGGCGCTGTGTCTGGAGCGGGTCGACATGGCAAAGGCCGAGGATTTCCCGTCACGCCAATCCGACTATGCCAGGCGGTTTTCCCACCTGCGCGCCTATGGCCCGCATGCCTTCGGCTGGAAAATGGCCGATCTCAACCGTCAGGGTGTCACCGGCAATGCCAAGGCCGCAACGGCGGAGAAGGGCGAGAAGCTGATCGACCATGCTGTCGATGGCCTGATCGCATTGCTGCGGGATGTGCAGGCGTTCGACCTCGGCGACCTTGCTTGAATTGAACGCCCCCGCGAGATGCGCTATTCTGGTCCGCAATATTGGACCAGAAGCGAGTTCGATCATGCGCATGCCCGTCAGCGAAGCGAAGACCAACCTGACCGATTTGGTGCGACGCGCCGAGAACGGCGAGGAGATCATCCTCACCCGCCACGGCAAGGAGACTGTCAGGCTGTCCCCCGTCACGCCGGTTCAGACGCCCGAGGAACGGCGCGCCATCATCGCGGAAATCCGTGCCCGCACGCCCAAGTTCCAGGCAACCGAAGGGAAGGCGGCGCGGAGCCAGGATTTCCTCTATGACGACAACGGCCTGCCCAGATGATCGCGATCGACACGTCGGCGCTGATGGCGATCGTCCGCAACGAGGCGACCGCCGATGACTGCCAGGCCGTGCTGGAAGCCAACAACGAAGTCTGCATCTCCGCCGGCACCCTGGCCGAAGCGCTGATCGTCGCCACTGCCAGGGGACACCTGCAGGAGATTCGCGACCTGGTCGACCGGCTCCGCTTCACCGTCATCGACGCGACCGAGGAAACGGCGGAACGCGCCGCCTTGGCCTATGCCCGCTGGGGAAAGGGGAACCATCCGGCCGGATTGAACTTCGGTGACTGCTTCGCCTATGCACTCGCCGAACAGCTCAATTGCCCGCTCCTGTTCATCGGTGACGATTTCTCCAGGACCGATATCCGACCGGCATTGCCGACCTGAGCTTTGGCAAGCCGAATTGACCGCGGAGCAACGGCAAGCCGATGGCGAACGGAGTGGCTGCGCAAACCACTTTCTATTGTGCCCGCCACAGCGTCACAACCGCCAACCCGCCACCAAGGTCTTTGAAATCCGGAAAAATCTGCCGGCAAGTGTTGTAAGCCGCCGACTCGGCAGCCTATATCTCTGCCCAGCAAACAAGGAAGGCAATCATGACCGAAGCTGCCGCAAAACCCATTCCCGTCACCGTGCTCACCGGTTATCTCGGCGCCGGCAAGACGACGCTCCTGAACCGCATCCTGTCCGAAAGCCACGGCAAGAAATATGCGGTCATCGTCAACGAGTTCGGCGAGATCGGCATCGACAACGACCTGATCGTCGAGTCGGACGAAGAGATCTATGAAATGAACAACGGCTGCGTCTGCTGCACGGTGCGCGGCGACCTCATCCGCGTGGTGGAAGGCCTGATGCGCCGACCCGGCCGTTTCGACGGCATCATCGTCGAGACCACCGGGCTTGCCGATCCGGTCCCGGTCGCCCAGACCTTCTTCATGGACGACGACGTGCGCGCCAAGACCGAACTCGACGCGGTCGTCGCGCTGGTCGACGCCAAGCATCTGCCGCTGCGCCTCAAGGACAGCCGCGAGGCCGAGGACCAGATCGCCTTTGCCGACGTGGTCGTCATCAACAAGACCGATCTCGTCAGCCATGACGAACTGCACCGCATCGAAGACATCGTTCGCGCCATCAATCCCTCGGCCCGCATCTATGCGACGACGCGGTCCGGCGTCGACCTGGCCAAGGTCTTGAACCAGGGCGCCTTCAATCTCGAACGGGCGCTGGAAAACGATCCGCACTTCCTCGACCACGACGATCCCGACCATGTCTGCGGTCCCGGCTGCGATCACGATCACGGCCACGATCATCACCACCATCATGACCATGGCCACGATCATGATCATGATCATGATCACCACGACCATCACGGCCACGACCACCACGACCATGCCCCCTCGCCGATCCATGATGTGACGGTCATGTCGATCTCGCTGCGCGGCGGCGAGATGAACCCCGATCGCTTCTTCCCCTGGATCCAGAAGGTCACCCAGACCGACGGGCCCAACATCCTGCGCCTGAAGGGCATCATCGCCTTCAAGGGTGACGAGGAGCGATATGTCGTGCAGGGCGTCCACATGATCATCGAGGGCGACCACCAGCGCCCATGGAAGGACGGCGAGAAGCGCGAGAGCCGCCTCGTTTTCATCGGACGCGACCTTGACCGCGAGAAGCTGGAAAAGAGCTTCCACGCCTGCGAGGCCGCAGCATGACATCGAAAAGTGTGAAGCGGTTTTCGGGTCAAGTCATGCCAAACGGAAAGAAAGCCTGATGCCGACGGTTGCCCCCCTCGACATCGACGGTCACGTCGTCACGGCTGCCTTTCTCGGCGATATTCCGGTCTTTGCCGCGGCTTCCGGGACCGTGCATCGGCTAGACGGCGGCGAGAAGGTGACGGAGGCCCATCAGGGCCTGCTCGCCTGTGTCAAGGACTGCGCCGACCAGACCCTTATCACCGGCGGAGAGGACGGCAAGGTTCTGCGCATCGGCCATGACGGGAGCTTAACCGAACTTGCCCACGTGCCGCGCAAATGGGTTTCCGTCGTCGCGGCCGGGCCGCAGGGCGCGGTCGCCTATGCGGTCGGCAAGGCTGGCTATGTGCGCCTGGCCGACGGCAAGGTGAAGGAATTCACCGAGGAGCGCACCATCGAGGGCCTCGGCTTCGCGCCCAAGGGCCTGCGGGTCGCTGCCGCCCGCTACAATGGCGTGACGCTCCATTGGATCGGCACGACCGGCGCGCCGGTCGACCTCGAATGGAAGGGCGCCCATACCGGCGTGACCTTCTCCCCCGACGGTCGCTTCGTCGTCACCACCATGCAGGAGAACGCCCTGCACGGCTGGAAGCTCGACAGCAAATCGGCCGAAACCCGCCACATGCGCATGACCGGCTATCCGGCCAAGGTCAAGTCGCTGTCCTGGTCGGTCAAGGGCAAGTGGCTCGCCTCGTCGGGTGCGCCTGCCGCGATCGTCTGGCCGTTTTCCGGCAAGGAAGGCCCGATGGGCAAGGCACCGCTCGAACTCGGCACCCGCGCCAACATCATGGTCACCCAGGTCGCCTTCCATCCGGCAGAAGAGGTCCTGGCGATCGGCTTTATCGACGGCATGGTTCTGGCGGCACGTATCGCCGACGGCAAGGAGGCCCTGCTGCGACGTCCCGGCAAGGGTGCGATCACCTCGATGGGCTGGAGCGCCAACGGCAAACTCCTCGCCTACGCTTCGGACGCCGGCGACTGCGGGGTCATCGACATATCCGCCTGACGGCGTTTCTCCGGGAAAACAGCAAAAGCGCCTGCCGCAGTGTTGCGGCGGGTGACGATGCCGGCTTCACGCCGGAACCGTTGGTGGATTGCTCACCATCGAGCGCATCGCGTTGCTTGAATTGCCGCCTCCGCTGGGTTATCGCTCGACCATGGCCCAAGATCATTCCAAGCCCGCAAAGAAAACCCTGCGCTACAAGCTTCTGCGAGCCCTCAAGCTCGTTGACGAGCCCGAGCGCGCCGACCAGATCTACTACGAAACCGGCGGGACCAGGCGCAAAGCGCATGCGACCTGGTACCGTGGCGAGACCACCAACTTCTTCCCCGACAAGAAGGCGATCGCGAAGCCCAACGCGGTCGATGAATATGTCGGCAAGGGCTGGTTTCCGGCCGCCCCCTTCATCACCCGCGAGCACTACATCACCGCCTTCGGCAGCTGCTTTGCCAGCGAGGTGACGAAATATCTCTACCGCGAGGGCTACCAGGTCTTCGGCCGCGACATGAAGCTGAACTCCTATGTGGTGCGCAGCGGCGAAGGCATCGTCAATTCCGCGGCGATCCGCCAGCAGTTCGAATGGGCCTTCGAGGGCAAGGCGCCGAAGATCGAACTGTGGCACGACAAGGAAGGCGTCCCAGGCGACTATTCCGACGAGGTCCGCCAGGCGACACGGGCGATCTTCGAGAAATCCGACGTCTTCATCCTGACACTCGGCCTGTCCGAGGTCTGGTACGACAAGCCGACCGGCGAGATCTTCTGGCGCGCCATCCCGAAACGCGACTTCGACGCTGAGCGTCACGGTTTCCGCGTTCTCGGCGCGGTGGAAAACCTCGACAACCTGCGCCGCACCTACCAGCTCATCCGCGCCCACCGGCCCGACGCGACCGTGATCATCACGCTCTCGCCCGTACCGCTCGCCGCGACCTTCCGGCCGGTGTCCTGCATCACCGCAAGTTCGGTGTCCAAGGCCTCGCTCCGGGTGGCGATCGACGAGCTGATGCGCGAGGTCGGCCCCTCTGCCGAAAGCAAGCTCTACTATTTCCCGTCCTATGAGATGGTGACGTCGTTCCTGCCCAACCCGATGAAGGACGATTTCCGCCACCCGACCGAGGAATCGGTCGAGTTCATCATGCAGACCTTCAAGCGGAACTTCCTGCGATAACGGCGCCCCGGCGCCTGTTAACCGCAAATGGAATCAACCCTCGGCGAGTGCCGCCGCGATGCGCGACTTGATGTCGGCGGTCACGCGCTTCTTGGTCTCGGCAATGTCGAGCGGCTGCGGCCAGGCCTCGATCCTGCGGGTGAAGGGGTGCTTCAACGGATGCCAGGTATTGTGCCGCGTCAGGCCGACTTCCTCGACGATCTGCGTGCGATAGCTCTTCGGCCCGACGAAGATGACGGGAATGCCCATGGCGATGCAGGGCATGGCGCAATGGATGCGCGTGGTGACGACGAGCGCCGCCTTCTTGCCGTAGGTCTCGACGATTTCCTTGGCATATTGCAGGCGCGTCTCCGCCGACACGTCGATGAAGCGATGGCTGACCGTCTTCACCGTCAGCCCCTTCTTGAACAGCTTCGGCGACAGCTGGTCGCGATTGGCCTCGACCAGATAGATCGAATCCGGATCGCGGTCGGCCGGCGCGTTGAAGGTCAGCGTGTTGCACAGCGACAGATAGGCCTCGACGCCGAGCGAGCGGATGAAATCCACCGTGCCCTGGTCGCGGCAGCCGATCGGCTGGTGCTTCTTCAGATAGTCGGCATGGCGCGCGATCGTCGGCTTGGCATGCTTCTGCACATGGAAACCGAAGAAGATCGGTTTGATCGACGGGCTCGGCGGCCAGTTGTCGAGCTTCGACAGGAACCAGCCATTGGTGACGAGCAACGCCTCGGGCCCGTCATAGCTGTTGAGATGATCGCGATTGAGGAACACGTCGACGGGCGGCAGATGCTGCATGACGGCAACGCTCTGGATATCGTCGCCGATATTGTTGCCGTTCCAGCTGAGAGCAGCGATTTTCATGCCGTCAGGTCCCCTTGATGAGCCACCGCGCGGGGATAGTACGCGGCACGGGCGATTGCAACCCCCGTCGGCCGGGGCTTCCGCCCGGGCGAAAGGGCCGGCTGCGCATGAATGCGGCGTCGCGCCTTTGGCGGCAGCAGGCGCATCGCAAAGACGAACGGCAGCCGAGGGACCGGAGCCCTGGCTGCCGTCCATGGGCCTTGCGGCCGGATCAGAAGCGGTAGGTGACGCCGGCGCCGATCAGCCACGGATCGAGCTTGGCCTTACCGTCGACATCGGCGCCCCCGACGGTGGCGGTGAAGTCGGGTTCGAGGAAGATCTTCTTGACGTCGAAGTTCACGCCCCAATGCTGGTCGATCATGTAGTCGAAACCGGCCTGGACGGCGACACCGAAGGCATTGTCGATGTCGAGATCGTCGGCATTGGCGCCTTCTTCATTGTAGAAGATCGTGTAGTTGAGGCCGGCACCGACATAGGGCTTGAACGCGCCGAAATCGGTGAAGTGATACTGCAGCGTGAGCGTCGGCGGCAGGATCCAGGTACGACCGATCTTGCCGAGGCCGGTGATCGAGCCTTCGCCCCAGACATTGGCGTAGGTCGTGCCGAGGATGAGTTCTGCGGCGATGTTGTCGGTGAAGTAATAGGTGATGTCGAGCTCGGGGATCACGGTATCGCTGTAGGACAGGTCCGAACCGGCAATGCCGTCCACTTCGCCCTCGTTGTTGGAGATCACGCCGAGCGCGCGCAGGCGGACCTGCCAAGGGCTCTGCGCCGCGGCAATGGGGGCATCCGCGAGCGGCGTCATGTCGGCCGCGTAGGCGACCTGGCCGGTGAGCAGAAGTGCCGTGGCTGCGGCAACGGCGCTGATCCGCCGCGTGCTGATCGTGTTCATAAATCTCTCCTTGAATAATCGGTGGCTTGTGCCGTGCACAAAATAGGCCGCCCGCAACGCAAGGACGATTGAGCTAGATCAATACATGCTTTGGAAAACAATCGGTTGGAGCCGCTGCGCCGCACCTGTCACAATTCCGCCACGGCCAGATTTGACGATTGAAAATCCTGGCGCCGCGCGCCGCTTGCAAAGGGCGCCGTAACGCCGAACAGGACCTGCAAACCCGTTCCGTAACTACTGATTCTCATCTCCGATCGGCGCTGTCCGGCGCAGACGATGGGCTCCGGCTTCGCAGCGGAAGCCGGAGCGAAGTCGCCTGTCCCGACGACTAGAACTTCACGCCCAGGCCGACATTGACCACATGCTGGTTGAAGTCGGTATCGACGCCGAGGATGTCCTTCTCGAAATAATCGTTGTAGCGATATTCGAGCCTCGTGAAGATCCGGTCGGTGACGGCATAGTCGAAGCCGGCGCCAAGCGTCCAGCCGTTCAGCATTTCGCTTTCGTCGAACCCGCCGCCCTCGACGGAGAAATCGGTCGCCGTCCAGCCACCGGCCGCGTAAAGCAGGACGCGGTCCATGGCATAGCCGACGCGTCCACGGACCGAGCCGTTCAGGCCGGTGCCGACATCCACGGCGCCGTAGCTGTTCTCGTTCCAGTCATAATTGAGATCGGCCTCGAGGCCGACGATCGCGGCGGAGCCGAAGCCCCAGTTATAGCCGACGAAACCACCGAAGCGGCCGCCGTCGAAATCGTCGGAGGCCGAGGTGACGCCATCATAGAAGTCCCCCTCGCCCCAGCCATAGCCGCCATGCAGACCGATGTAACCGCCGGCCCAGCTAAACACCGGCGTGGTCTCCACGACTTCCGGCGGCACGGCCGGAGCCTCGATAACGGCATCTGCGGAAAGAACCGGCGTGGACGTTATGACGAGCGCCAGCGCGCCCCATCCGAGTTTCTTCATCATTGCTGCTACTCCCTCTCAAGGCTGCCCCGCATCGCGGGAACAGACGCTCTGCCGTGACGAAACGCGCCACACGAAGACTAACAAGCATGAGGGCGCGAATTGTTCCGCGCCTTCGCTGTTTTTTTCCGGAGTGACACCGGAAGGACACGCCGCAGCGGGGGCGAAATCCAACCGGATGCAGACGCAGAAACGCCCCCTCGCCGTGGATGGAGAGGGGGCGTTCGCCCCACCGCGTCCCCACGGCGGGATGCAAGGCCCGCACCCGCACCGGCGGCTCCAGACGCGAGACGCGTCGAACTCTACCGGGGGCGCGGACCTGTCTGGTGCTCAGGCGACGTGGCGGCGCGGCGCATGCGACAGCTTGCGGCCGGAGGCGACCACCATGCCGGCAGCCCCCTCGAGCCAGCCGGCTTTCAGCTCGATCGCCAGAAAGCGCTCGCGGGCGAACGGCCCCGGCATCACGAGATGCTGTGCCTTTTGCGCGAAGAAACCGAAGCGCTCGTAATAGCCCGCATCACCGACCAGCAGGATGGCGCCGTGGTTGCGCTTGCGCGCTTCCAACATCGCTGCACGCATCAGCGCCGAGCCGATGCCCTTGCCCTCGTGGGCGGGATCGACCGCCAGCGGGCCGAGCAGCAGCGCGTCGATGGGGTGGCCTTCGCGGCTGACGCCGGCCTCGACATTCCACAGCCGCACCGTGGCGATGACATGGCCTTGGCGGTCGCGGGCGACCAGCGCCAGGCCTTCGGCCGGCAGACGGTCCTTGCGGATCTTTTCCGACGACTTCTTGCGCCGGCCGGCCCCCATGGCACGGTCGAGCAAGGCCTCGCGGGCCACGACATCGGCCGGCGTTTCGGCATCGATGACAAAGGCAGGTGCAGTTTGCGGCGCGAAAAACGCGCGCACGACGTCCAGAACAGCGGCCATGGTGGCCTCCCGTACCAAGAAGTGTTTCCGATGATGGTTTGTTGCGCCGCGCCGGTTTAACCGGCGCGGTCGTCGAAAGACCCGGTGATACTAGATCACGTAGGCCTTGAGCGGCTCGAAGCCGTTGAAGGCGACCGCCGAGTAGGTCGTCGTATAGGCGCCCGTGCCCTCGATCAGAACCTCGTCGCCGATCGTCAGGGAGACGGGTAGCGGATACATGTTCTTCTCGTACATGACGTCGGCCGAATCGCAGGTCGGGCCGGCGAGCACGCAGGGCTCCATCTCGTCCATGTCGCGATCCGTGCGGATCGGGTAACGGATCGCCTCGTCCATGGTTTCGGCCAGACCGCCGAACTTGCCGATGTCGAGGAACACCCAGCGATGCGCGTCGTTGTCCGACTTCTTCGAAACCAGCACGACTTCGGCCTTGATCACGCCAGCATTGCCCACCATGCCGCGACCCGGCTCGATGATGGTCTGCGGAATGTGATTGCCGAAATGCTTCTTCAGCGCACCATTGATCGCACGGCCATAGGCTTCCGCCGAAGGGATGTCGCGCAGGTACTTGGTCGGGAAGCCGCCGCCCATGTTCACCATCTGCAGGTGGATGCCCTGCTTGGCGAGCGAGGTGAAGACGCGCTTGGCATCGGCAAGGGCCGAATCCCAGGCATCGACCTTGGTCATCTGCGAACCGACATGGAAGGACACGCCGAACGAATCGAGTCCCAGTTGGTGGGCGTAGACGAGCACGTCGACGGCCATCTGCGGCACGCAGCCGAACTTGCGCGACAGCGGCCATTCGGCGCCTTCGCCATCGGTCAGGACGCGGCAGAACACGCGGGCGCCGGGGGCCGCGCGGGCGACCTTCTCGACTTCCTCATGGCTGTCGACGGCAAACAGGCTGATGCCGAGCGCGTGCGCCCGGGCAATGTCCCGTTCCTTCTTGATCGTGTTGCCGTAGGAGATCCGGCCAGCGGTTGCGCCGGCATCGAGCGCCATCTGGATTTCGGCAACGGAGGCGCAATCGAAGCTCGAGCCCAACGAGGCGAGCAGCTTGAGGATCTCCGGAGCCGGATTGGCCTTGACGGCATAGTAGATCGCGCTGTCCGGCAGGGCGTGGCGGAAAGCACCGTAATTATCGCGCACGACATCGAGGTCGACCACGAGGCAGGGACCTTCCGGACGTCGGGTGTTGATGAAGTCGAGGATACGAGCGGTGGTCATGGGTCAATCCCTCTCAAGTGCCAAGGTTCCCGGACTCGTTGCCGAGTTCGGAAGGACAAAGGACGACGAGAACCCGATCGAAACCAGCCGGTGGAGACGCTGATACCGTACGAGCGCTCGAAGCGCGTATAGTGAACAGACACCCTGCCAGGAGCGTCAGTTCGGCTTTGTCTGCCATGGATTGGTGGGATGACCCGACCGCACTTCCGGCAATGATGGTGTGCCTCTGAAGTAACTCCGGCTGATGGAAAGCCGGAAGAGACTAGAAAGGCCCGCACCGTCGTTGCTTCAGATGTCCTCGCATTTCCCGGATGGCCGGAATAGCGACTGGAGGGGTTAGTTCCAGGTACCTTACCGATTTCCTCACCACATCGAGGGTCGGCGGACACCCATGGGCACGTGCGACTTTGGGCTGAACGGGAGATAAGAATGTTCGCGGTCATAATCAAGCGTTTTTTGAGCTTGGGGGTAGAAAAATGATTGAACGATCCAGCCGTTGTGTTCACAGTTCAACCAGAGTCTCTGGAGGAGCCCATCAATGGACACGCTGACGCGCATCCGCGCCTTTATCGACGTGGTCGAAGCCGAAGGGTTTTCCGCCGCCGCGCGAAAGACCGGGCGGTCCAAGGCGCTGCTGTCCAAATATGTGCGCGAACTGGAGGACGAACTCGGCGCGCTCCTCCTCAACCGCACGACGCGGCAATTTTCGATGACCGAGGCCGGCCATACCTATTATCGCAGCGCAACGGAGATCCTCAAGGAGATCGACAGCCTGGCCGATCTGGTGCGGGAAAACATCACGGACCTGAAGGGCAAGCTGAAGATCACCGTGCCGCGCACCTTCATCGATGCCGAAGTGGGCCAGTCTCTGATCGATTTCGCCACCGAAAATCCGGATCTGTCGCTCGAGATCGTCGCCGAGGACCGCTTCGTCGACCTGGTCGAGGAGGGGTTCGACCTGGCGATCCGCATCACCAAGCTGGATGATTCCGCCCTCATCGCCAAGAAGCTCTCGGACTTCCGGGTCTATGCCTGCGCGACGCCCGCCTTCGTCGAGATGCACGGACCGCTTGACCATCCGCAGGATCTCTCCCGCGTAGCCTTCCTCGTCGACACCAACTCCCGTGCGCACAACACCGTGCGATTCGTCGATCCGCAGGGCGGGGCGATCTCGGTCGCGGTCAGCGGTCCGATCGAGGTCAACAGCCCGCTTGCCACCCTGCGTGCGGCGCGCGCCGGGCTGGGTGTCGCGATGATCCCCGACTTCATCGCCGGCCCCTATATCGAAACGGGTGAACTCGTTTCCCTGTTCGACGACTACCTGCCGAAGGATCGCGGCATCTATGCCGTCTATCCCCATCGGCGCTACCTGCCGGCCAAGGTCCGCGCCTTCGTGGATTACCTTCATGCCTGGTTTCGCCAGAAAGGCTGAGACCATTGAACGGCGGGCGTCGCAGTCCCAATTCCGTCGAAATTGTCGGACAGGGATCGGACTGGGATTCGCGGAACGAAGGCGGGCAGGCATGAAAACACATTTGGCATTCATCGCGGCGCTCCTCGGCGCGCCCCTCCCTGCTATCGCCCATCCCCATGTCTTTGCCGAGGCGCGCCTCGAAATCGTCTCCGGTGCGGATGGAAACCTTGCCGAACTGCGCAATGTCTGGCGCTTCGACGACATCTTCTCGTCGAGCGTCCTGATGGATTTCGACAAGAACAGCGACCTGAAACTCGATCATAGCGAACTCAACGAGATCGCCGAGACGATCCGCACCTCGCTTGCCGATTACGGCTACTTCACCTCGATCACCGCCAATGGCGCGGCGGTCCCGGTCGCCAGGCCGGAGGTGTTCAATGTCGATTTCAAGGACAATCAATTGCTCGTCTTCTTCGTCGCAAAGCCGGAAAAGACGCTGCCGCTGAAGGGCAAACTCACCATCGGCGTCTATGACCCGACCATGTATACCGCCATCGATTTTGCCAAGGACGAGGACATGGTGAGCGAGGGCGAAGGCTTCAAGCTGTGCAAGCGCGCCGTGGTTCGGCCCGACCCGGACCAGGTCCTGGCCGAAAACCAGGCCAATCTGACCTCGGCCTTTTTCGACGATCCGGCCGGCACTGACATGACCAAGCTGTTCGCCACGAGGCTCGAGCT
This sequence comes from Ciceribacter sp. T2.26MG-112.2, assembly GCF_900492205.1. Taxonomy (GTDB): domain Bacteria; phylum Pseudomonadota; class Alphaproteobacteria; order Rhizobiales; family Rhizobiaceae; genus Allorhizobium; species Allorhizobium naphthalenivorans_A. The sequence goes on along the minus strand of NZ_UEYQ01000002.1, from coordinate 349,201 downwards.
GACATGCTGATGCGCCGCCTTGTCGGGCCGGCAGCCGGTGCGGCCCTTATCCTGATCGTCGCGGCCACGCTGGCGCACGCCGCCTCGCCGCTCGGCATCGGAACGGCGGAGCCGGCATTCCAGACGACGGGTCCGTTCGGCGGCTTGCTTGCCTGGGTCAACGAAAACCAGCAGGCCTTCTATCGGGCGCTGACCGGGGCGCTGAAAGCGATGCGCGAAGATCCCTCCCATTTGTGGACCCTGATCGGACTGTCGTTCGCCTATGGTGTATTCCATGCCGCCGGACCCGGTCACGGGAAGGCGGTCATCTCCTCCTACATGATCGCCAACGAAACCGAACTGCGACGCGGCGTTGCCATTTCCTTCGTTTCCGCCTTCCTGCAGGGCGTCGTGGCGATCGCCCTGGTCGGGCTCGGCTATGCCGTCCTGCGCGGCACGGCGATTTCCATGACCGACGCCACGCAGGTATTGGAGATCACCAGCTTCGCCCTGGTCGTCGCCTTCGGCACCTGGCTCCTGCTGCGCAAGCTGAACGCCCTGCGCATCGCACGCCGGACACCGGTCAGCGCCGTGCTGTTTCAGACGCCATCGACAGCCAGCCTGTTCGATTCGCCCGGATTGCCGGCGACGGCCACCGCGACGAGCGGAGCCGGCGTCTCCGCCGCCGGAACCAGAACAGGATCGTCTTTCCGCGCAACCGGCGTCGACCACGGCCATGACGCACTTGCACCGGGTTCGGTCTGCCCCGATTGCGGCATCACCCACCTGCCCGACCCACGGCTCCTGTCCTCCAAGAATTTCAGCCTGCGCGAAGCGTGGTCGGCCATCATCGCCGTGGGCCTCAGGCCCTGCTCGGGGGCATTGCTGGTGATGACCTTCGCCCTGTTGAACGGGCTTTATCTCGGTGGGATATTTTCGGTCTTCGCCATGGCGCTCGGCACCGCGATCACCGTGTCTCTCCTCGCCGCCCTCGCGGTTTCGGCCAAGGGCCTGGCGGTGCGGCTCTCCGGACCGGGTTCACCGACGGCCCGCCGGGTGGCCGACGCGATCGAGATCCTCGGAGCGCTTGCGGTCATCGCGCTCGGCGCGCTACTGCTCGCCGCCTCTCTCCAGCCCTGAATGGGTCAGGACCGGTCGCGCCGCTTCTGGTGGCGCGCGCGCAGCCACAGCACGATGAAGAAGGACATGATGCCGAGGGTGCCGACGACAGCCGCCAGGACCGGCGAGAAATCGCCGATCCACAGCACCAGCTTCGGCAGGCCGAGCAGCACGAGGCCGAAGCCGAGCACGATGGCAAGCGCCGCATAGGCCGACGAACGGTCGCTTTTCTTCTCGCTCTGGTTCTCGTTCATGCCGTCGCTCCCTTGGTGAGCTCCGCCCGAATCTCTTCGAGCTTTCGCACCTGCTTGCCGTCTTCGGTGAAATTGTCGGGTGAAAGCCAGGCCTCGAACGCTGCCTTGATCAACGGCCACTCGCCGTCGATCATCGAGAACCATGCCGTGTCACGGTTCTTGCCCTTTGACAGCATGTGCTGGCGGAACACGCCCTCGAAGGTGAAGCCGTAGCGCTCCGCGGTGGTGCGGCTCGGCAAGTTCTCATTATGGCATTTCCACTCGTAGCGACGATAGCCCAGATCGTCGAACACGTGGCGCGCCATCAGATAGTGCGCCTCGGTGGAGAGCGGCGTGCGGCTCATCGCCGGGCCGTGAGCGACGCCGCCCACTTCGACCACGCCATTGGCCGGATCCGCCCGCATGTAATTGGCCATGCCGACGACCTTGCCCGTCTGCTTGTCACAGAAGACTTCCGTAACCCAGCCGCCTTTGGTCTGAACGCCGTCGAGCCAAGCATCGAAATCATCGATCCCGGCGAAGTCGGGCTGGGTGAAATAGGTCAGCAGCGGATTGATGCCCATGCCGCCGAGACCGTCCCACAGGGCCTGCAAATGCGTCGCCTTGTCGTAGGGCTCGACAGTGACGAAACGGCCTTCGAGCCGGACCGGCTTCGGTGCCGGGCAGCCCTTGAATGTGGAAAGATCGCGCATGCTTGCCTCTTGATGTGTCGGCAAACGATTAGGCCAGCCGCCCGGCAAAGGCAACTGGCCTCGGGATCGCCTTGGAAAGCGGATCAGACCTGCGCCGCCGCAACCGTCGCTTCGATATGGTCGACCAGCCCGTCGGCAAGGCCGAGGCGTCCGGCCAGCAGGTCGAGATAGCCGCGCTCGGCCCGGCTGTCAGGATCGATCGCCAGCCGCGACGCGGTGTAGAGTTCGACCTTCTGCTCTTCGCTGACCGCCGCCTTGACCAGTGCGTCCACATCGGTCGGCGTGGCCAGTTCCTTTTCGAGGAAGGCTTCGGCTTCCGCCCCGAGACCGGAAAGGTGGATCTTGTCCATCACGCGGGCACGCTCGGCCGCATCGATATGGCCGTCGGACTTGGCGGCCGCGATCATCGCCCGCACCAGCGTCAGGGCAAAATCGTTGGAGGCTGCGGGCGCCTCCAGGCTAAACGGCGAATCGGCCGGCGGCGGCAGCAGCTTCTGCTCGGCCTCGGCGACGTCCTGCGGCGCCTTGCCGGCCTGATAGTTCTTGTAGGCTTGGTAGCCGATCCCGGCGATAGCGGCGAGACCGCCGAGCGTCAGCGCATTGCCGGCCAAATTGCGGCCGGTCTTCGTGCCCAGCAGAACGGCGGCGATCGCGCCGGTCGCCAGCGGATTGTCCTTGGCAAGCTGGACGGCATCGCCGGCCTTCTGCTTCACGGTGCCGGTCGAACCCGGCACCTGGGCGCCGAGAAATTGGTCAAGCAGCTTCTTCGCGTCGAACATCGGGATCTCCGTCGGTTTCATTATCGACTGCTAGATAAGGAGCCGATCATGAAAATACAAAGACGTTTCCGCGCTTTCATTGCAGAGACCGGTCAGCCGGCCAGCGCGCAGGCTTCCGTGGCGAGCTTTGTGATGCCGGCCCAGTCGCCGGCCGAAACGAGTTCCTTCGGCGCGACCCAGGAGCCGCCGACGCAGACCACGTTGGGCAGCGACAGGTAGTCCCTGGCATTCTTCAGCGAGATACCGCCGGTCGGGCAGAACAGCGTGCCGGCGAGCGGCGAGGACAGTGCCTTGAGATAGGCCGCACCACCGGCCTGCTCGGCGGGGAAGAACTTCAGCACCTGATAGCCTTCGTCACGAAGCTGCATCACTTCGCTGGCCGTAGCCGCACCGGGCAAAAGCGGAATGTCCGAAGCGCGGGCGGCATGGATGAGTTCGCGCGTCGTGCCGGGGCTGACGATGAACTGCGAGCCGGCCTCGACCGCGGCCTCGAAATGCGCCGGATTGAGGATGGTGCCGGCACCGACCACCGCGCCCTCGACCTCCCCAGCAACCCGACGGACAGCTTCCAGCGCCGCATCGGTGCGCATGGTGATCTCGATCGCCTTCAGTCCGCCAGCCACCAGCGCCCTCGCCAATGGCACGGCGGTTGCCACATCCTCGATGATCAGCACCGGCACGACGGGCTGGAGCTTCAGGGTGGAAAGGAGCTTTTCGGTTTTCTCACTCACGGTCTGCCATCCATTTCAAACGATTGAATTCAGCCCAAGGATTATCGCGAACCTGTGTCATTGTCGAGACAAATGCGCGCGCTAGGAACGGGCTGGTTTGCACGATGGGCCAATTGGGCTAAGCTGAACTGGATTTTCACGATGGATGGTGAGATGGCGAAAGAAATAGAGCGCAAGTTCCTGGTGATAAACGACAGCTGGCGGGACCAGGCCACATCCGCGACGGCAATGCGCCAGGCCTATCTCTCCGTCAATCACGACCGCTCGATCCGCGTCCGGACCAGCAATGACGAGACCGCCAAGCTGACCGTCAAGTTCGGCAAGACCGCCTTGGTGCGGGACGAGTTCGAATACGACATCCCGTTCGAAGACGCCGTCGAGATGATTTCCTTTGCCGTCGGCAGCGTCATCGAAAAGGTGCGCTATACGGTGGAGATCGGTGGCTTCACCTGGGAAATCGACGTCTTCGAGGGGGCGTTCCAGGGACTGGTCATCGCCGAGGTGGAAATGCGGTCGGAGGATGACCGGCCGATGCTGCCGCACTGGCTCGGACGCGAGGTCACCGGCGACCGTCGCTATTCCAACCAGGCGCTGGCCACCGAACGGTTGAAGCCCGAGGTTGTGCATGCCGTATCGAATTAGGCCGGACCGCCCCTTTGGCGAAGAGGTCGTTGCGGTTGCGAGCGAACAGCTCCGGCGCGCCGTCAGCGCCCTGGAAGAGCAGCCCGAGGGCCTGCACGAAGCCATTCATGAGGCGCGCAAGAAGTTCAAGCGGGTACGTTCGCTCTACCGCCTCGTCGCCCTGGATCAGAAGCAGTTCCGTGCGGTGGAGAATGCCCGGCTGCGCGATACGGCCCGGACACTGTCCGTCGTGCGCGATGCCACGGCGCTCGTCGAGACCGTCGCCTATCTTGAGAACCACGCGCTGAACGATGAGGAGAGAAACGCCCTTGCCCATGCACGGGCGGCGCTCACCGAACGTCGTGACGCACGGGCGCTCGCCGAGACAGACCTGCCGGAAAAGGTCTCCAATGCCATCTCGGCCTGTCGCGAGGCAATCACCGCGCTGGAAACGGCAAGCTTTCCCTCCAGCCCGCGCAAGGCCGCCAAGCTGCTCGCCAGGGGCTGGCGCAAGGGCCTGGCCCGGGCCCGCACGTCGCTGGACGATTGCCATCGCAGCGTTCACGAGGAAGTCTTTCACGAACTGCGCAAGGCCGGCCAGGCATACTGGATGAACCTGTCGTTGCTGCGCGACATCTGGCCGTCGGCCATGCGTGCCAAGCGCGCCGAAGCCAAGGCATTGGTGGACACGCTGGGCCATGAACACGACCTTGCGCTGCTCGCCGACCTTCTCGACCGAGAAACCGGGCTGATCGGCGGCGGCGAGGAATTCTCCCACCTGCTCGGCGCCATCATCCGCCAGCAGCAGGAATTGCGCAGGGACGCGCTTGCGATCGCCGAGCATGTCTTCGGCGACCCGCCGGCGCGCGAGGGCACGATCGTCGAGGCGCTGTGGATCACGGCTGCCACCGAATAGCCGACGCTGCTGACACTTTTTGGCAGCAAGTCCTGTATAGTTGAGCGATGAGTCGTTCTGAACGCTTGTTGTCCCTGCTGCAGGTCCTGCGCCGCCATCGTCAGCCGGTGAGCGGGGCTTCGTTGGCGTGTGAACTGGGCGTTTCGCTGCGCACGCTCTACCGTGACATCGCCACGTTGCAGGCGCAGGGCGCCAATATCGAGGGCGAAGCGGGCGTCGGCTACGTGCTGCGCCCCGGCTACATGCTGCCGCCGTTGATGTTCTCCCGCGAGGAGATCGAAGCGCTGGTGCTCGGCGCCCGACTGGTGGGTCAGCGCGCCGACCCGGAACTGGCGCTCTCCGCCCGCGATGCGCTGTCCAAGATCACCGACGTCCTGCCGGGCGACCTGCGCGACGAACTGACGGCAAGCACGCTGTTTGCAGGCCCGGGACTGCCGCTGCCTGAGGACCGTGTGGATCTCGCCCGCATGCGCCAGTTCATCCGCTCCGAGCAGAGCTTGAGGATCGCCTACCGCGACGAAAAGGGCGAGGCGTCCGAGCGGTTGATCTGGCCCTTTGCCCTCACCTTCTTCCTCGGCGCCCGCGTGGTCCTCGCCTGGTGCACGCTGCGCAACGACTTCCGCAGCTTCCGAACCGACCGGATGGATCTGCTCGAGGGGCCGATCGGCCGCTACCCGAAGAGAAGGCTGCAATTGCTCCGGGCCTGGGCAGAGCAGAACGGCATTCCCGAGCGCATGCTCTAGGCTCCGGCCAACTTCTGACCCAACCGCGTTGCGGCCTCGCTCCCGACCTCACCATCCGTCCGATCGACCATCCCGGATGCGCTTGACAAACTTCAAATCACATTCCGCCGCGCGAAAATCGTTGCGCGGCAGGGGCCGAGGCAGTATTCCCCGAGCCATGACCGACGATCTCCAGACCCCTCGCCATGAAGAGGGCGGCGCCTTTTGCGTCGCCGCGCTCTATCATTTCGCCCGCTTTCCGCGCTTCGAGAGCTTTCGCGCCGAACTCGATGCCGTGGCCCGTGAAAACGGCATCAAGGGTACGCTCCTGCTCGCCGCCGAGGGCATCAACGGCACCATCGCCGGGACCGACGAGGGCATCGCCACAATCCTCGCCTTCATCCGCTCCCAGCCGGAATTTTCAGGCCTGGTGCACAAGGAGAGCCGCGCGGCGAAAATGCCCTTCCTGCGCATGAAGGTGCGGCTGAAGAAAGAGATCGTCACCATGGGTGTCGAGAACATCGACCCCAACAAGATCGTCGGCACCTATGTCGAGCCGAAGGACTGGAACGCGTTGATCTCCGACCCGGAGACGATCGTCATCGACACCCGCAACGACTATGAGACGGCGATCGGCATATTCAAGGGCGCGATCGATCCGAACATCAAGACCTTCCGCGAATTCCCCGACTGGATGCGCAACAATCCCGGCCTGCACAACAAGCCGAAGCTCGCCATGTACTGCACGGGCGGCATCCGCTGCGAAAAGTCGACGGCCTTTGCCAAGGAAATGGGCTTCGACGAGGTCTACCACCTCAAGGGCGGCATCCTCAAATATCTCGAGGAAGTGCCGGCGGAAGAAAGCCTCTGGGACGGCGCCTGCTTCGTCTTCGACGAGCGCGTCTCGATCACCCACGGGCTAAAGCAGGGCGAGCACACGCTCTGCCACGCCTGCCGCTATCCGCTGACCGCGGAAGAGGTCACGTCGCCGAAATTCGAGGAAGGCGTGTCCTGCCCGCACTGCTACGACAGCCGCACCGAGGCCGACCGCGACCGCTATCGTCAGCGCCAGATGCAGATCGCGCTGGCAAAGAAGCGTGGCGAGAAGCACATCGGCAGCTGAGCGGTGAGCGGATGACACAGGTGCGCAACGAACAGAAGAAGCTGCTCGCCAATGCGCTCGACCGGGCGTCCACCGCATGTTTCACGGTCGGGATCGCCACGCCTGTCGCCGGCTATCTTTACAATATCGGCAATTTCGGAATGGTGATCACGGGCGGACGCCTCATGGTCGGCATAGGGCTCTGGCTTTTTTCCGCAATTGCACTACATTTATTGGCAAGACGTGTTCTGAAAGGGTTGGTTCCATGAGCACCTGGACACTGGCTTTCGTCATCACTCCCCTCGTCGTCGTTGCGCTGGGCTACATTGCCGTCCGCTTGGAAGAACGTCACGACGATCGAACGAAATTGCATCCCGGCGAGTAAGTTCGCCTGAAATGACAAGGCCCGCCTTCCGGCGGGCCTTGTCATTTCAGCGGCACGATCGGCTTCCGTTTCCGCCTCACCCCCGGAACGAGCCCGGAGGTGAGCAGAAGCAAGCCCGATCAGAACGAGGGGATAAGCGCGCCCTTGAACTCTTCGTTGATGAAGGCCTTGATGCTGTCGTCGTGGTAGGATTCAACCAGCGTCTTGACCCAGGCTGCATCCTTGTCGGCGGAACGCACGGCAATCACGTTGGCATAGGGCGACTTTTCGCCTTCGATGGCGATCGCGTCCGTCTTCGGATGCAGGCCGGCTTCCAGCGCATAATTGGTGTTGATGACGGCGGCATCGACGTCGTCGAGCGAGCGCGGCAGCTGGGCGGCGTCGAGCTCGGCGAACTGAATGTTCTTCGGGTTCTCCGTCACGTCGGCCGGACCAACCTTCAGGCCCTTGGCGCCATCGACCTTGATCAGGCCCTTGGAAGCCAGGACCAGAAGCGCGCGACCGCCATTGGTCGGGTCGTTCGGAATGGCGACGGTCGCGCCGTCCGTCAGCTCGTCGAGGCTCTTGACCTTCTTGGAGTAGACGCCCATCGGCGTGGTGATGGTGGTGCCGACACTGACGATGTCGAAGCCGCGATCGGCGATCTGGTTGTCGAGATACGGCTGGTGCTGGAAGGAATTGGCGTTGAGGTCACCATCGGCCAGCGCCTGGTTCGGCACGACATAGTCGGAGAACTCGAGGATCTCGATGTTCAGGCCCTTTTTCGCGGCGATTTCCGCAACCTTTTCCATGATCTGGGCGTGCTCGCCGGCGGTCACCCCGACCTTGATGTCTTCCGCGACAGCCGCGGTGGAGAGGAGTGCCGCGACAGCGGCGGCGACGATCAGTTTCTTCATGGGTATGCTCCTTGGTTTTCCAATTTTTCCCGACGAAGGGAATTCAGTTGCTGCGGCTGCGCTTGTCGAAGCGCCGCGCCACGTGGTCGCCGGCGCTCTGCACCGCCTGCACCAGAACGATCAGCACCACCACCACCGCCAGCATGACGTCCGGCATGAAGCGCTGGTAGCCGTAGCGAATGCCGAGATCGCCGAGACCGCCGCCGCCGACAGCACCGACCATGGCGGAATAGCCGATCAGGCTGACCGCCGTCAGCGTCAGCGCCATGGCAATGCCGGGCTTGGCTTCCGCGAGCAGGACCTTGGTGACGATCTGCAACGGGGTGGCACCCATGGCGCGCGCCGCCTCGATCAGGCCCTTGTCGACCTCGCGGATCGCCGATTCGATCAGCCGGGCGATGAACGGGATCGTGGCGACGGTCAACGGCACGATGGCCGCCGCCGTGCCGATCGACGTTCCGGTGACCAGCCGGGTGAACGGGATGATCGCCACGACGAGAATGATGAACGGCGTGGACCGCGCCGCGTTGACGACCAGCCCGACGATGCGGTTGACGGTCGGGGCGGGAAAAAGCTCGCCCTTGCCGCTGGTTGCCAGGAAAACCCCGATCGGCAGCCCGATGATCGTGCCGATCACGCCGGCAGCGACCACCATCTGCATCGTCTGCCAGAGCGCCTTGGCCAGGAGTCCGATGAGCATGTCATACGCCATAGCCGATCACCTCCGTGGCAAGACCTGTTTCAAGGTAGAAGCGTTGCGCCTTGTCCAGCGTAGCCGGATCGGCCGGATAGGAAACGACGAGCGACCCGAAGGGCTCGCCGGCGATCTCGTCGATGGCCCCTGCCAGGATGTTGACGTCCGCGCCAAGTTCCGCGACGAGCCGCGCTGTCAGCGGCTGGAACGCCGTGTCGCCGAAGAAGATCAGCCGCACGAGCGCGCGATCACCGGGCGACGGCTCGGTCTTCAGGTCGGAGCGGATCCAGTCGGGCAGCTTCGCGCCGATCGAGGCCGACAAAAGCGCCCGGGTCGTCTCGTGTTGGGGCGCCGTGAATACGTCGAAGGTCCGACCATGCTCGACGATCAGGCCCCGATCGATCACCGCCACCTGCGAGGCGATGGTCTTCACCACTTCCATTTCGTGGGTGATCAGGAGAACGGTCAGGCCCAGATCGCGGTTGATGGTCTTCAGCAGTTCGAGGATCGACTGCGTCGTTTCCGGATCGAGCGCGGAGGTCGCCTCGTCCGAGAGCAGCAGCTTGGGCTCGGTGGCGAGCGCCCGGGCAATGCCGACGCGCTGCTTCTGGCCGCCGGACAGTTCCGCCGGATATCGGCCGGCCTTGTCGGAAAGCCCCACCAGTTCCATCAGCGGTCGCACCCGCGCCTCGATGGTTTGACTGTCGGTACCGGCGATCTCCAGCGGCAGCGCGATATTGTCGAACACCGTGCGCGACGACAGGAGATTGAAGTGCTGGAAGATCATGCCGATCTCTCGGCGCAGCGTGCGAAGCGCTGCGTCATCCAGCGCGCCGACATCGACGCCGTCGACCAGCACCTTGCCGGAAGACGGCAGTTCAAGCCCGTTGACCAGTCGGATCATGGTCGACTTTCCCGCGCCGGAACGGCCGATGATGCCGGTGATCGAACCCTTGGGTACGCTGTAGTCGACGCCCGCCAGTGCGGTGAAGGCCGGTTGGCCCCTGGTGCCGCCGAAACGCTTGGTCACGCCTTCGAAGGCGACCATGGGGCGCGAACTCTGCTGATTTGCGGGAACGCTCATCGCAAGCCCCCATGGGAGGCGTCGCGCGGGATGGATCGATGGGTCATGCAAGTCTCTTCGGTGAACACCGCTTGAAGCGGCAAAGATGATGGTCTGCCGGATGGTCTATCTCGACATACACATTCGGACGGTAAGGCGCCGCTCTAGCATCTTTGCATTCACCTTTTCAAACTCGCCGAACGCATGTCTGTCTTGCGCGGCGGTAATCTGCACTCCTTATGCCACCCTCAACTCGCAACCGACCAGAGACGATTTTCCGCCCTATCCGGCAAAAGGCGGAAAATTCGTCCAAACATCGGATTGCATGGAAAGAGCCGAGAAGGGGCGACTGGCTCGAAGAAAACGACGACCCCGGACGGGGGCCGCGGAGAAACGACGCGCTCGAAGGCGGTAAGCGTGCCGAGCAGCAAAGCCCGACACGCCCCATCACTCACTCCACGACGGTGACGAAGTCTTCCCTGGCGCGGCGAACCTTCTTGAGGTTGACCAGCCAGTCGCCGTCCGCGGCGCGGTAGCCGATCGGCAGGATCGTCACCGAACGCAAGCCGCGCTCGCGAAGCTTCAGGATCTCGTCGAGCTTCGCCGCATCGAAACCCTCCATCGGGGTGGAATCGACGCCTTCGAAGGCCGCCGCCGTCAGCGCAAGGCCAAAGCCGATATAGGCCTGGCGCGCCGCATGCTCGAAATTCACCTGCGGATCGCGCGGCGGATAGGTGTCGAGCAGCATCTGGCGATAGTTTTCCCAGCCCTCGTTGGTGAAGCCGCGCTCGGCATTGACCAGGTCGAACATGCCGTTGATCCGCTCCGGCGTGTAATTGTCCCAGGCGGCGAAGACGAGCAGATGCGAAGCTTCGGTGACCTGGGCCTGGTTCCAGGCGATCGCCTGGATCTTTTCCCGCGTCTGCTTGTCCTTGACCACGATGATCTCGAAGGGCTGCAGACCGCTGGAGGTCGGGGCCAGCCGCGCCGCTTCAAGGATGCGGTCGATCTTGTCTTCGGACACCGGCTTGGCGGGGTCCATCTTCTTGGTGGCATAGCGCCAGTTGAGCTTTTCGATGAGCATGGAAACACTGCTTTCCTGGTTGACCGCGCGCGCCGCTCACGCCCCTTGGGACTGGTCGTTGCACGGCGAAGCACTCGGTATTTATTAGTAACCAAGCCTAAATAGAGAACTTGAAATCTCCGACAAGAAGGCACATTTTTGTTACCAACAGGGAGAAGCAGGATGCCGAAACACTATGACCCGGCGAAATGCCAGACGGTGAGCGAAATGCTGTCGCGCATCGGTGACAAGTGGAGCGTGCTGGTCATCATGATGCTGGGCGACGGCCCGGCCCGCTTCAGCGATCTCAAGCGCGCCGTCGTCGGCGTCTCGCAGCGCATGCTGACGCTGACGCTTCGGGCCCTGGAGCGCGATGGACTGGTCAAGCGGACCGTTTATCCGACGGTGCCGCCGCGCGTCGAATACGAACTGACCGCGCTTGGCCAGTCATTGCGCGAGCCGATCCAGGCCATGGGCGGCTGGGTCTTTGCCAATCACGACAAGATTCACGCGGCCCGCGCCGAGTTCGACAGGCGGAACGACGCCGAGCGCACCGATCAGAACATCGTCAAGCTGGGCTGAAGACCCGGGATCGATAGCCTTCACATCGAAGGAGCGTCCAGGGTCTCACCCGACCTTGTGATTGCCCTTCGGAAACTGGGCGGCCAGTTCGCCAAACCATTTTCCGCTCTTCTTCACCGTGCGCACCTGGGTGTCGTAATCGACATGGACCAGTCCGAAGCGCATGCGATAGCCTTCCGCCCATTCGAAATTGTCCATCAGGCTCCAGGCGAAATAGCCGCGCATCGGATAGCCGTCCTTGATCAGGTCGGCGACGACGTTCAGGTGCTCGGCGTAGTAGTCGAGGCGCGGCTGGTCGTCGACCGCGCCGTTTTCGACCTCGATGTTGTAGCAGGCACCATTCTCGGTGATGTAGCAGACCGGCAGTTCGTAGCGCTGATAGAGCCCCTCCACCAGCGACTTCAGCGCCGGCGCGTAGACCTCCCAGCCGATATCGGTCCTGACCGTGGAAACCGGCGGCGCGGCGACCGTCGCCGGAAACTCCGCGCCCGGTGTCGGATCGTCTGCCACCCGCATCGGCGTGTAGTAGTTGAGCCCCCACCAATCAGTCTTCTGGCTGATGACCTCCAGGTCGCCCGCTTCGATCTTCGGCATGCGGGTTCCGAGCGCCGAGAGGAAATCGGCCGGATATTCGCCCTTGAATACCGGATCGAAGAACACGCCGTTGTGGAACTGGAAGGCCCGTTCCGCCGCCGCCCGGTCGGCTTGGCCGTCGGATCCGGGGATGACTTCATGCGCGTTCAGCACCAGACCGGCCGGCACCTGCGGCGCCACCTGGCGGATCGCGTCGATGCCGAGGCCATGGGCCAGATTGGTATAGTGCAGCGCATGCAGCGCCGCATCCATGTTCCGCTCTCCCGGCGCATGCACGCCGTAAAGATGCGACAGCCAGACCGAGCACCACGGCTCATTGAAGGTCGCGACCGCATCCATCCGGTCACCCAGTCGCGCCATCACCACCTTGGCATAGCGCTGGAAGGCATAGGCCGTCGAACGCGCCGTCCAGCCGCCGTCGCCCATCAGCGTCAGCGGCAGGTCCCAATGGTAGAGCGTGGCGAAGGCCTTGATGCCGCGCGCCTTCAAGCCATCGATCAGCCTGTCGTAAAAGTCGAGACCCTTCTCGTTGATCGGACCCGTGCCGTCGGGAATGATGCGCGGCCAGGCGATCGAGAAGCGATAGGCCGACACGCCCATGTCCTTGATCAGGTCGAGATCGTCCTCCCAGCGATTGTAGTGGTCGCAGGCGACATCGCCATTGTGCCGGCCATAGACCCGGCCCGGCATGTTGGAAAACGCATCCCAGATCGACGGCTTGCGCCCATCGGCCTTGGACGCCCCTTCGATCTGGTAGGAGGCGGTGGCCACACCGAAGGTGAAATCGTCGGGAAAGCGGGATGCGAGTAGCTTGGGATCGATCATGGTATAGCCGAAAAGGTTGAGCGGCCCTTGGCCGCCGGGAAATCGCGATTTATCCAAGCCAGCAGGGCTTGTACAGGACCGGACGATGAGAATCTGCAACGATACAGGGTCGAACCGGCTCTCGTTGCCTCCAGCCGGGCCTGAAGACCGGCACCCCTTGATCCAACCTCACACCTTCACCCAGGCCCCGTCCTTCCTCGACGACGCCACGCAAGCCTCGACGAAGGCAACACCGCGCACGCCGTCGTCGATCGTCGGATAGGTCACCGCCGGATCGACGGCCGTGCCGGCCTTGGCCGCGTTGATCGCCGCCGCCGCCTCCGTGTAGATCGTCGCAAAGGCTTCGAGATAACCCTCCGGATGGCCGCCGGGAATGCGGCTGACGCGGGCGGCAGAGGCGCCGGCGCCGGCACCGTTGCGGGTGACCAACCGCTTCTGTTCGCCAAACGGCGTGAACCACAGGTAGTTGGGGTTCTCCTGCTCCCATTCGAGCCCGCCTCTGGTGCCATAGACCCTGACCTTCAGGGCATTCTCATTGCCCGGCGCCACCTGGCTGCACCACAGCATGCCCTTGGCCCCGCCCTCGAAGCGCAGCAGCACATGGCCGTTGTCGTCGACCCGCCGCCCGTCGACAAAGCTGTCGAGGTCGGCTGCAAGACTGTCGAGCGTCAGGCCGGTGACGAAGGAGGCGAGATTGAAGGCATGGGTCCCGATATCGCCGGTCGCGCCGCCGACGCCCGACTGCTTCGGGTCCGTTCGCCACACCGCCTGCTTGGCGCCGGTCTGCTCCACTGCCTCGGTCAGCCAGTCCTGCGCATATTCGACCTGCACCACGCGCAGCGTGCCGAGCAGACCCTCGGCGACCATTTCGCGCGCCTGGCGCACCATCGGATAACCGGTGTAATTGTGCGTCAGGATGAACAGCGCGTTCGAGCTGTCGGCGACCGCCTTCAGCCTCTTCGCGTCTTCGAGGTTGGAAGTCAGCGGCTTGTCGCAAATGACATGAATGCCGCGCTCGAGAAAGGCCTTGGCCGCCGGATAGTGCACATGGTTCGGCGTGACGATCGACACCGCCTCGATGCCGTCCGGCCGCCCGGCCTCCTTCTTGGCCATCTCCTCGAACGAGCCGTAGCAGCGCTCCGGATCGAGCCCGAGCTCCCGGCCCGAGGCGAGCGACTTCTCCGCCGTCGACGACAGCGCCCCGGCCACGAGATCGAAATGATCGTCGATCCGCGCCGCCATGCGGTGCACCGCGCCGATAAAGGCGCCCGATCCGCCGCCCACCATGCCGAGACGAATCTTCTGCTTCCGCGCTTCGGTCTTTCCTTCGATCGTCATGAAAATCGTCTCCCTTGTTGTCTCTGGCGGCCCCCTCTGACTGCCGCCATCTCCCCCACAAGGGGGGAGAGCGTTCCTCGCCCACTTCCCCGCTTGGAGCAGGCACCGGGTCGGCGGCAAAGCCCCTCCCCCTTGTGGGGACGGGTTGGGGAGGGGAATTCGTCTTAAAGTCCCAGCATCCGCCGGTTCGCCGTATCGTCCGTCCCGCCCGAGGCAAAATCGTCGAATGCGTGTTCGGTCACCCGGATGATATGCGACCGAACGAAGGCGGCGCCCTCCCTGGCCCCGTCTTCCGGATGCTTCAGCGCGCATTCCCATTCGACCACGGCCCAGCCGTCGAAATCATTGGCCGCCATTTTGGAGAAGATCGCGCCGAAGTTGACCTGTCCGTCGCCAAGCGAACGGAAACGTCCGGCCCGGTTCACCCAGCCCTGGTAGCCGCCATAAACGCCCTGCCGTCCGGTCGGATTGAACTCCGCGTCCTTGACGTGGAACATCTTGATCCGGTCCTTGTAGATGTCGATGTTGTCGAGATAGTCGAGGCATTGCAGCACATAGTGCGACGGGTCATAGAGCATGTTGGCGCGAGGATGGTTCTTCACCCGCTCGAGGAACATCTCGAACGTGACGCCGTCATGCAGGTCCTCGCCCGGATGGATCTCGTAACAAACGTCCACACCCTGCTCGTCGGCATAATCCAGGATCGGCGTCCAGCGACGGGCCAGCTCGTCAAAGGCGGCTTCGACCAGACCGGCCGGGCGCTGCGGCCAAGGATAGATGTAAGGCCAGGCGAGCGCACCGGAAAAGGTCGCATGCGCCTTGATGCCGAGATGCTTGGACGCCTTCAGCGCATATTTCACCTGTTGTACGGCCCATTCCTGCCGCGCCTTCGGATTGCCGCGCACTTCGGGAGCGGCAAAGCCGTCGAAGGCTTCGTCATAGGCGGGATGCACGGCGACCAGCTGGCCCTGCAGATGGGTCGAAAGTTCGGTGATCTCGACGCCGTTCGCCTGCGCCACACCGGCCAGCTCGTCGCAATAATCCTTGGATTCGGCGGCTTGTCTCAGGTCGATCAGCTGGCCGGCCCAGGTCGGCACCTGCACGCCCAGATAGCCCTTGTCAGCCGCCCATTTGGTGATCGCATCCCAGGAATTGAACGGTGCGGCATCGCCGGCAAACTGGCCGAGAAAGATCGCCGGCCCCTTGATCGTTTTCATGGATTCTCCTCCCAAAGTCTTCCTGCAACGTTTCAGTCACGAATACAGGAGATGCAAAATCGATACAACGGCGATAATGGCGGCGGCGAAGATCTGCCCGGGAAACCCCGGGCAGAGGCCTGCTTCTGGTGGATGCCGCCGATCAGAACGGCGAGTCCGGGAAGTAGTAGTTCTTGGCATTGTCGGCGGTGATCAGCGTCGCGTCGAGCGTATAGGTGCCGTGGACCGGAACCTGGTCGTAGATCGCAGCGGCGGTCAGCTCCATCGCGGTGCCGACCATCGACGGCGGATAGAGCACGTTGACCGGCACCATCTTGTCGCCGTCCATGACCTTCTTGATCATGTCCTTCGAACCCGCGCCGCCGATGATGTACTGGATGTCGGTGCGCTTGGCCTGTTCGATGGCCTGCAACACGCCGACCGCCATGTCGTCGTCCTGGCACCAGACCACGTCGATCTTCGGGTACTTGGTGAGGTAATCCTGCATGACCTTGAAGGCGTCGTCGCGATTCCAGTTACCGAATTGGCGGTCGAGGATCTTGACGTTCGAGCCGGCAATGCCCTTGTCGAAGCCGTCCTGGCGCTGCTGGTCGATCGGGATCGGCATGCCACGGATGACGACCACTTCGGCATCCGGCGTATTCTTGGCGATATACTGGCCTGCGACTTCCCCGAGCGCCGGATTGTTGCCGGCGACATAGAGGTCACGCACGGTGTTGTCGTTGACCGACGGCGCGCGGTCGACGATCGAGACGAACGTGCCCTTGTTCTTCACTTCCTTGATCGCGTTGACCAGCGGGTCCGGATCGGTCGGCAGGATGACGAGTGCGTCGATGCCCTGGATCTCGAGGTCCTGCACGGCATTCGCCTGGGTCGCAGGATCGGCCGAGGTCTTGACGATGACGTTGAGGCCGGGATGCTCCTTCATCAGCAGTTCGGCGACGCGGTTGGCATGGTAGACAACGCCGGCGGTCCAGCCGTGGTCGGCGGCCGGAATGGAGACGCCGATCGTCTTCGTCTCCTGCGCCTCAGCCGCGGTGAAGATCGACGCCAGTGCCGTCATGGCGACGGCAAGCCCGAGCAGTTTCTTGTGCATTGGTTTCCTCCCAAGATGCCAGGGTCTCAATGATGCACGGACCGGGCGACCCTCCTGCCCGGCCGCGGTTCACGCCTTGCGCGCCAGCGACCGCTGGACGAGCATCGCGATGATGATGATCGTGCCCTGAATGGCGCCGATCAGATATTCGGAGATGAAGTTGGAGAGCAGCATGATGTTGCCGACCAGCTCCAGGATGAAGGCGCCGCAGATCGTGCCCCACACCCGGCCGGCGCCGCCCTTCAGCGCCGTGCCGCCGACGACGACCGCGGTGATCGCCTGCAATTCCCACAGGATGCCGGTGGTCGCCGAGGTCGAGCCGAGCCGCGGCACGTAGAGCAGCACGGCGATCGCCACGCAAAACCCCTGGATGATGAAGGCGATGGTGCGCACCCGGTCGACCGCGATGCCGGAATAACGCGCGACGTCGCGATTGGAGCCGACGGCGACGACATGCCGGCCAAACCGCATGCGGTAGAGCACGAAGGCGGCGATCGCCGTCACGACGAGGATGATGAAGATCGGCACCGGCAGGCCGAGGATCGAGCCGAAATAAACCGGCCGATACATTTCCTGCTGGGCCGGATCGCGCAGCGTGATCGCTCCGCCTTGGCTGAGCCAGGTCGTCAGGCCGCGATAGATCCCCATGGTGCCAAGGGTGGCGATGAAGGGCTCGATCTTGCCGACCGTGGTGATCAGGCCGTTCACCAGCCCGCAGAGCGATCCGATGACGACGGTGAGAAGCATGGCGACGGCGATCATCATGCCGGGATCGGCGATCACGCCGGAATTCATGAAGAGGATCATCAGGCTGGCGACAAAGGCCACCATCGAGCCGACGGACAGATCGAGGTCGCCGGACGAGATGACGAAGGTCGCGCCGACCGCGATGATGGCGATGAAGGCCGAGCGGGTGGCGACATTGGCGAGATTGGTGAGACCGATGAAATTCGGATTGACCATCGCCCCGATGATCAAAAGCAGGAGCAGGGCGGCAAAGGGCGCGACCGCTCTCAAGTCCACGTCCCGCCAGGTGCGGCGGCCACGGATGTCGGTTGCGCTCTCGGTCTCGGTCGTCATTGTCTCTCGTCTCCTCCGGCAGCCATCCCAAGTCGGCGGCTGCGCCTCCCATGTCTCTTGTCAAAACCCGGTCTTGCCGCCGGGCCTTGGTCGCGGAAACCTTCTGTCAGCTCGCCATCTGGCGTTTCAGGCCCGCGGCGTAGCGCATGATGGTCTGCTCGTTGATTTCCTCGCCTTCCAGCATGCCGACCATGCGACCTTCGCGCATGACGGCCACTCGGGTGCACAGCCCGATCACCTCCGGCATCTCCGAGGAGATGACGATGATCGAACGGCCCTCGCGGGCAAGTGCTGCGATGAAATGGTAGATCTGCTGCTTGGTGCCGACATCGATGCCGCGCGTGGGCTCGTCGATGACGATCACCTGCGGCTCGATCTCCATGATCTTGGCGAGCAGCAGCTTCTGCTGGTTGCCCCCCGACATCCGTCCGACCTTGATCCTGTCATCGCGCACCCGGATGTCGAAGCGGCGCTTGGCCCTGGCCATGGCCTTGGCCTCGCTCGCCGGATCGAGATAGACATAGCGCAGGTGCCGCTCCATGGATTGCAGCGTCAGGTTGGCGGTCATCCCCTCGCCGAGCAGCAGCCCCTTGCCCTTGCGGTCCTTGGTCATGTAGGCGAGCCCGCGGCGGTTCGCCTCGCGGAAATCCTGCGGCTCGAGCACGGCACCCTTCAACCACACCTCCCCAGACAGGCGCGGACGCAGGCCGGCGACCGCCTCCATCAATTCCGTGCGGCCCGATCCGATCAGGCCGGAAAAGCCCAGCACCTCGCCGCGCCTCAATTCGAAGCTCGCATTCTTAACGAAGCCGGTGGAGAGACCCTTCACCGACAGCACGACCTCTTCGTCGACATCCGGCTCGTGCTTGTTGGGATAGAGGCTCGACAGCTCGCGCCCGACCATCAGTTGGGCGATCGCCTCGCCGTCCAGCGCAGAGGTCGGCGCGGTCTTCACCCACTGTCCGTCGCGCAACACGGTCACCCGGTCGGTCAGCTCCATGACTTCATCGAGCTTGTGGGAGACGAAGACGAAGCTGGTGCCACCAGCCCGAAGCTTGCGCACCTGGTCGAACAGCACCTCGGTCTCCTCGCGCGACAGCACGGCCGTCGGCTCGTCCATGAACACGATCCGCGCCCGGCGGCTGATCGCCTTGGCGATCTCGACCATCTGCTTGTCGGCCACGGCGAGCGAGCTGATCAGCGCGTTCTCGTCGATCCGCGAGCCGAGTTGGTCGAGCACACGGCGCGCCTCGGCCCGCATGTGCTTGCGGTCGAGCATGCCAAAACGGGTGACCTCGCGCCCAAGGAACAGGCTTTCGGTGACGGTCAGGTGGTCGGCAAGGTTGAATTCCTGGTGGATGAGCACAATGCCGAGCGCCTCGGCCGCGCCGTTCGGCGGCAGGATAACGGGCTCGCCGTCGAGCAGGATGGTCCCCGAGCTTGCCTGTTCGAAGCCCGACAGGATCTTGACCAGGGTCGACTTGCCCGCGCCATTCTCGCCCATCAGCGCATGGACCTCGCCCGGAAGCACGTCGAGATCCACGCTGAACAGCACCTGGACGTCGCCGAAAGATTTCGAGATCCGCTCCGCGGCGAGCACGGGTGCGCGCGCTGAGTCCCCGACTGATGTCATGCAAGCCTCCCCGCGGCTCCTCAACCGCTCCTGTGGATTTGTGTAAACCTTTACATCGCCGATGTAAAGGTTTACATCCTCGCATCATGGGGACAAATGCGACGTCCTCAGCTTTCGCAGTCGCAACACAAAAGATAGTCTCTCCAGCGATTCCAGACGGATAGGGGGATGGTGTCCGCGTGCAGAATTCAGCACCAGCGACGATCGAGGATGTTGCGCGCCTGGCGGAGGTGTCGATCGCGACGGTGAGCCGTGCAATCCACACGCCCGACAAGGTCGCCAAGTCGACGCGCCAGCGGGTGAACCAGGCGATCGCGATCACCGGCTATACGACCAATGCCATGGCACGCTCGCTGCGCATGGGCCGGTCGAACATGATCCTCATCCTGGCGCCGGACATTGGCGACCCGAACTTCTCCTCGACCCTGATCGGGCTGGAGAACGAGGCGCGCGCCCACGGCTACGGCGTTCTCATCGGCCACACCCAGAACGACCCCGAGCGCGGCCTGGAGTACCTGAAGTTCCTGAGCTCCGGCCAGGCGACCGGCCTCGTGCTGTTTACCGGCCATGAACCCTTCGGCCACCAGGTGGCCGGCACTCGGCTGCCGCCCACGGTCGCGGTGTTCGAGCCTGTTTTCGGCTCGAAGATCTCCTATGTCGGCGTCGATGACGTCGCCGGCGCCCGGAAGGCCGCTGAACACCTGCTCTCCGCCGGCCATCGCCGCATCGCCTTCATCGGCGACAGCCGGACCCGTCTCGGCCACCAGCGCCGCCGCCAGGGTTACGATCTGGCCCTCGACGCGGCCCGCATTGCCCCGGAAAACCGCATCGTGCTCGAGGGCGAAGGCACGATCGAGAGCGGCCGTCTCGCGGTCGAACAGCTCTTCATGCGCGACACGCTGCCGACCGCCTTCATGTGCGTCAACGACGCCACCGCCATCGGCGTGATTAACGGGCTCAATGCGCGCGGCTACGACCTGCCCCACGATTTCTCCGTCATCGGCTTCGACGACGTGCCGCAGGCAACCTATCTCAACCCGGCGCTCACCACCATCCGCCAGCCCCGCACCGCAATCGGCAAACAGGCCATGGCACTGCTTCTCGCCCAGCTCGCCGAGCGCCCGACCGAGCGCCGGGAAATCCTGCTGATGCCGGATTTGATCGTGCGCGGTTCGGTGACCGGACCAGCCAAACGCTGAAGGCCTTTCGCCGATTGGAGGCCGCGGCGTTTGCACGCCCCGGACCGTTCCGGCCTCGTCAATCAGCGATCAGACGTACCGGTTGACCACGTTCTCCAGATACTCCTGCCGGCCCGACTTCGGCTCGGGGTTGATGTCGCCGTCTTCGACCATACTGGTGATTGCTTCCAGCGACAGTTCGCCGCGCAGCATGCGTTGTGCCTCGGGGCTGTCCCACTTGGCGTAACGCTCCTCCAGCGGCTTCGACAGCGCCCCGTCCTCGATCATCTTGGCCGCTGCCTTGAGCCCGCGGGCGCAGCAATCCATGCCGCCGATATGGCCATGGAGGAGATCGACCGGGTCGAGCGACTGGCGGCGCAGTTTGGCGTCGAAGTTCGTGCCGCCCGTGGTGAAGCCGCCGCCGGACAGGATGTGGTAGAAGGCCAGCGCCATTTCCGGCACGTTGTTGGGGAACTGGTCGGTGTCCCAGCCGGACTGGTAGTCGTTGCGGTTCATGTCGATCGAGCCGAAGATGCCGAAGGCATTGGCCATGGCGATCTCGTGCTCGAAGGAATGACCGGCCAGGATCGCGTGGCCCTGCTCGATATTGACCTTCACCTCGTTTTCCAGCCCGTTCTTCTGCAGGAAGGCGTAGACCGTGGCGACGTCGTAGTCGTACTGATGCTTGGTCGGCTCCTGCGGCTTCGGCTCGATCAGGATCGTGCCCTTGAAACCGGTCTTGTACTTGTACTCGACGACGAGGTTGAGGAAGCGGCCGAGCTGGTTCAACTCGCGCTTCAGGTCGGTGTTGAGCAGGGTTTCATAGCCCTCGCGTCCGCCCCACAGCACGTAGTTCTCGCCGCCGAGCCGTTGCGTCGCATCCATGCAGGTCTTCACGGTTGCCGCCGAGAAGGCAAAGACCTCCGGGTCGGGATTGGTGGCAGCCCCCGACATGAAGCGACGGTTGGAGAACAGGTTCGCCGTACCCCACAAGAGCTTGACGCCCGTCTCGGCCTGCTTCTTCCCGAAATAGTCGACGATCGCGTTGAGGTTCTTCGTGTTCTCGGCGAAGTTGTTCCCCTCCGGCCGCACGTCGGCATCATGGAAGCAGTAATAGGGCACGCCAAGCAGCTGGTAGAATTCGAAGGCGACATCGGCCTTCATCTTCGCCGCCTCCATCGTGTCGGAGAACCACGGCCGCTCGAAGGTCTGCCCGCCGAACGGATCGCCACCCGGCCAGGTGAAGCTGTGCCAATAGGCCACGGCGAACCGCAGATGGTCTTCCAGACGCTTGCCGAGCACCACTTCGTCGGGATTGTAATGGCGGAAGGCGAGCGGATTGCTGCTGTCCGGGCCTTCATATTTCACTTTGGCGATATCGCCGAAGAAGCCTGTCGTCATGGGTCGTTCCTCCTGGTTCATGTTCGAATGCTGTGAAAGTCGCATTTCTGGCTCCCCCCTCACCCTGCCCTCTCCCCGGTGGGGAGAGGAGGGCCTAAGCGCTGCCGCAGATCTCTTCTCCCCATCGGGGAGAAGGTGCCGGCAGGCGGATGAGGGGGGGCCTGTGTCAATGAGCAAGCAATTTGATCGCCGGATAAAGCGCCCGATAGCGCCCGTAGGCCTCCTCGTAGGCACCGGTGAGCGCCGTGACGGGTTCGATCGTCTCGGCAGTCTTCGGCGCCGTGCAGACGGAAAGCGGGTCCGCACCCGTCGCTGCGATCAGCCCGAGCCGTGCCGCGCCAAAGGCCGCGCCGAAATCCCCGTCGGCCGGAATGTCGACCGGAAGCCCGAGCGCCGTTGCGATCGAGGCCAGCCAGTAGCGCGAGCGCGAACCGCCGCCGATCGCCGTCACCCGGGAGATATGGGTGCCCGCCGATTTCAGCGCTTCGAGATTGTCGCGGATGGCGAAGCTGACGCCCTCGAGCACGGCCTGCGTCAGCACCGCGCGCGAACTTTCATGGCCAAGACCGATGAAGGAGCCGCGGATCTTTGCGTCGTTGTGCGGGGTGCGCTCGCCGGAGAGATAGGGCAGGAAGGTGACGCTGCCCGGCGCCTTCAGATCGCTGCCGAGCTCAC
Source organism: Ciceribacter sp. T2.26MG-112.2 (assembly GCF_900492205.1). Taxonomy (GTDB): domain Bacteria; phylum Pseudomonadota; class Alphaproteobacteria; order Rhizobiales; family Rhizobiaceae; genus Allorhizobium; species Allorhizobium naphthalenivorans_A. Next base: position 326,566 of record NZ_UEYQ01000002.1, on the reverse strand, counting down.
CGGTCAGTTCGCCGGCCGCCTTGCCGGTGATGCCGCTCAGCCAGTTCAGCGCATCGGTCGCCGAGAGAATGACGCCCATCTGGTGCCAGGTGTTCGGCAACGCATGGCAGAAGGCATGGACGGCACTCTCCGGCTTCGGCAGATAGGAGCCGTTGGCGGCAAAGAGAACGCCCGAGGTTCCGAGCGAGACGAAGGCCTGGCCCTCGGCGACCGTGCCCATGCCGCAGGCGGAAGCCGCATTGTCCCCTGCCCCGCCGGCGATGGTCACGCCGCTCGCCATGCCCCATTCGGCGGCCAGCTGATCGCGCAGCGTGCCGGCCGGATCGGTACCCTCGACGAGCCCCGGCATCTGCCGCTCCGAAAGCCCGGTCGCTTCCAGCAGTTCCGCAGACCAGCGGCGCGCGCCCGTATCGAGCCAGGCGGTTCCGGCCGAATCCGACATGTCGGACAGATATTCGCCGCTCAGCCAGAGCCTGATGAAATCCTTCGGCAGCAGCACCTTGGCCACCCTGGAGAAGATCTCCGGCTCATTCTTCGCCACCCAGGCGAGCTTCGGTGCGGTAAAGCCGGGAAAGACGATATTGCCGGTGATCGCACGAAAGCGCGGATCGGCATCAATGGCCGCCGCCTCCACATGGCTGCGTGTATCGTTCCAGAGGATGCAGGGCCGCAGCACCTGGTCGGCGGCGTCGATCAGCGTCGCGCCATGCATGTGACCTGACAGGCCGATGCCCTTCACCGCCGAAAGCGCCGCGCCATGCGTGGCCTTCAGAGCCCCCACCGCCTCGCGGGTCGCGCGGATCCAGTCGAGCGGATCCTGCTCCGACCAGCCGGGATGCGGCCGCGACACATCGAGGGCCGCATGGCCCACGCCAATCACCGCCTGATCGCCGTCGATCAGCATAGCCTTCACACCGGAAGTGCCCAGATCAAGCCCGAGATACATGTTTTCTCCCTATCCCCTGCCCTTCACGGCAGGTTGTCCTTCAAGAAAATGTCGATGCGGATGCGCTCTTGCGCGGCCAGCACCGGCAGGCCGTCGGCCTTAGCCTTCAGCACTCGGATGGCGCTCCTGACCTCGTGTCCGGCATCCTGGTTGAGCACCGCGTCGACCAGCCCGTCCTTGAGCGCATCGCGCGTCGTGCCGGTCAGTTCATGGGCGATCACTGCCGGCCGGCGGCGGAGCTCGGCCTTGCGAAGCGCTGCGACCAGACCACGATTGCCGGCGCCCAGGCTGTAGATGCCGAGAATGTCGTCGCGTTGGCGAAACAGATCCGAAAGCAAGCGCTCGACCAGCGCCGGATCGTCCCGCCCCTCGATCACGTCGAGCAGGGCCAGATGCGGATAACCATTCGCCATGATCGAGCAAAAGCCCTCCAGACGCTCGCGGTGGTCGCGCACCAGCATGGAGCCGGCCAGGACGGCGATCGTGCCGCGCCGATCACCGACGAAGCGGCCGAGCAGGCTCGCGGCGGTGCGGCCGGCCGCCAGGTTGTCGATGCCGGCATAGTGGACCCTTAGCGACGCCGGCAGATCGGAGACCAGGGTCACGACCGGGATGCCCGCATCGACCAGTCGGTCGACGGCACCGGCCACCTCCGGCGCATCGACCGCGACCAGCGCCACGCCGGCTGGCCGATCGGCCAAGAGCGCGTCAAGCGCCTCGACAAGCGCCGCCGCATCGAAGGGCGGCACCTTGAGGATGCGGATGTCGGTGCGCTCCGAGGGCGAACGTGTCGCGGCATCGCGCACCGCCGCTTCCAGTTCGCGCATGAAGGAATTGTCGTTGGCCGGCAGGACGAAGGTCAGAGGATAGACGCGGCCCTTGGCCAGATTGGCCGCCGCCACGTCGCGCACGAAACCGAGCGCGGCCACAGCGCCCTCCACCTTGTCGCGGGTGCGTGCGCTGACACCGGCCCGGCGGTTGAGCACCCGGTCCACGGTGGCGAGGCTGACGCCTGCGGCTGCGGCAATATCGTGAACTGTCGGCTTCATGTTTCCTCCGACCGAAGTCTTAGCGCACGTTCTGAGGTACGTAAATCACTTTTTGAGGTACGTACATCATAGCCTGCTCAAAGAGAAGGACCGTCTCCCCGGTGGGGAAACGGTCCTACGCGCTGCGGTGGATTTGCGAAATGGGATTGAGCCCCGAGCCGAGGCTCAGTGTCCGGCTCCGGGCAGCGGAGCCGCACTTGGCTTCTTGATCAGAAGCGCGAGGAAGACCAGCCCGAAAAACAGCACGGTCAGCCCCATGAACACGTCGATGAAAGACAGCATCCAGGACTGCTGGGTGATGACGCCCGAGAGTTTCCTGAGCGCCACCGCCGTGCCGTCGAGGCCATAGGCATCATAATTGGCGCCGACGCTCGCCAGCCAGTCGAGGGCAGCGGCATTGCCCCAATGAGCCTGTTCGGCAAGCCGGCCATAATGCTCGTCCGAGCGCTGCGTCAGCATGGTGTTGATCACCGCGAGCCCGACAGCACCGCCGAGATTGCGGGTCAGGTTGAACAGGCCGGAGGCATTCTTCATCCGGTCCGGCGCAAGCGTACCCAGCGCAATATTGTTGATCGGCACCATGCACAGCATCAAAGAGCAGCCGCGCAGGATCTGCGGCACGAGCAATTCGTAGAAATCCCAGTCAGCGGTCATGAAGGTCATGCTGTAGGTACCGGCGGCGAAGCCGGCAAAGCCGATCATCATCATCACCCGCGGATCGAGCTTGCTCGACAGCGCGCCGGCAACCGGCGCGGTGAGGAACATTGCGGCCCCCGAGACGAACATGGTTTCGCCGATCATCATCGAGTCATAGCCGCGGATACGCCCCAGATAGACCGGATAGAGATAGGTCAGCCCGTAAAGCCCGACCCCCATGACGAAGGAAAACAGCGAGCCGAAGGCGAAGTTGCGATTGCCAAAGGCGCGCAGGTCGACGACCGGAAAATCCACCCGGAACACCCGGTGGAAGAAGAAGAAGCCGCCGATTACCATGACGACCGTGCCCATGACGATGTGCTCGTCGTTGAACCAGTCCTTGTTGTTGCCCTCTTCCAGCACGAATTCCATCATGCCGAGGAACAGCGCCATCCAGAACAGGCCCCACCAGTCGAACTTCTTGAAGAGCTTGAAGTCGGGCTTGTCGAAATCGATCAGGCTGAAGGTCACCGCGGTGACGATGATGCCGGGGATGACGTTGATCAGGAACAGCCAGTGCCAGGACATGGCATGGCTGATATAGCCGCCGATGGTCGGGCCGATGGTCGGCGCAAGCGTCGCCACCAGACCGACGATCGGCGAGACGATGTTGCGCTTGGACGGCGGGAAGATGGTGAAGGCTGCGGCGAATACCGAGGGGATCATGCCGCCACCGATAAAGCCCTGGATCGCCCGGTAGACGATCATCTGGTCGATATTGGTCGCCGTCGCGGCCAGCGCGCTGGCGATGGTGAAGCCCGCGGCGGAGAAGGAAAAGAGGATGCGCGTCGACACGATGCGCGCCAGTGCCCCCGACAGCGGGATCATGATCACTTCGGCGATCAGATAGGAGGTCTGCACCCAGGCGATCTCGTCGGACCCGGCGCCAAGGCCGGCCTGGATCTCGGCAAGCGAAGCCGACACGATCTGGATGTCGAGGATCGACATGAACATGCCGAACACCATCGCGAAGAAGGCGATGAGCCGCTTCGGGTCCATGCGCTCCTCGGCGCCCGGCAGCGGGACCGCGCCTGCCGCTGTGTTTGCGGATTCGGCCATCGTGCTTTTCCCTGGCAGGACCGCCTCAGTTGGCCGCGAGCGCCGCACCCTGCGGCGCGGTGCGGGTATCGACGTCGACGACGACGCTCAGGCCGGCGCGCAAGTGCCCGGCCTCGAGCACATTCTTCGGAATCTCGATGCGGACGGGAACGCGTTGCACGACCTTGGTGAAATTGCCCGTGGCATTTTCCGCCGGCAGCATGGAAAAGACCGAGCCGGAGGCCGGTGCGATCGACGTCACGGTCCCCTCGATCGTCTCGTCGCCATAGGCGTCGACATGGATGGCAACCTTCGAGCCGGGGACCAGGTCGGCGATCTGCGTCTCCTTGAAATTGGCCTCGATGTAGAGCTGTTCGACCGGAACCAGCGCGGCCAGACGCTTGCCGACCGAGACGAGGTCGCCGGTCTGGACGGAAAGATTGCCGACGATCCCGTCATAGGGCGCTCTCAGCACCGTGAAGGCGAGGTCACGCTCGGCCTTTTCGAGCGCCAGTTCGGCCGATCGCATGCCGGCATCGGCCTCGGCGCGCTGCGCCTTGAGAACGGCGATACTGGCTTCGGCGGCGGCAATATTGGCGTCTGCGGCGGCAAGGCTCGCCCTGGCCTGCTCAAGCTGCGTCTTGGCGCTGTCGAGATCGGCGGTGGACACCACCTTCTGCTCCTGCAGGCCGCTGACGCGCGTGAGAGAGAGTTCGGCGAGGCCGAGAGTCGCCTGCGCCGACTGCTTCTGGGCCACGGCCTGGGCCAGCGCGGCGTCCCCGCCCCTGATCTGCGCATCGATCCGCTCGAGCGTCAAACGCTGCACGACGATCTGCGCCTCGGCCTGCTCGGCGGCGATGCGATAGTCGCCGTCGTCGAGCGTCACCAGCGGATCGCCGGCCTTGACGCGCTGGTTGCCGGCAACCTCCACCGACTTCACATAGCCGGAGACCTTGGGCGAGATGATCGCGATGTCGCCTTCGATATAGGCGTCCTCGGTCGAGACCATGAACCGGCCCTCGGTCCACCAGCCATAACCATACCAGGCCGCGCCGGCGAAGAGCGCGGCAAGGATGACCGGCAGAACCAGGCTGCGGCGCTTCTTGGCGGTGGCCGGTTCCGCCAAGGCGGCCGGGCCCTGCGTGTGATCGGTTGCGGCGCCGGGATGCGCCTCGAGAACCGCGATCTCATTGTCGGCCGGCCGCGCATCGGCAGCATGGGCGGAGCGGACGGCACCCGTCCTTTGGGATAGTGACATGTTCAAACCATTCGCTGGCGATGTAAGCTGATCGAACTGAACCGTTCGGTTCGATTGACATAGAGGCTTTTCTACCACATATCAAGACGTAGAAAGCCAGCACTTTCCTTTCTGGCTCGAATGCAGTTAACAATTGGAAGACCCATGAACCGCCCGCCCAGAAATAGTCAGGAGACCGTGACGACCGAGTTCGCCTACCCGGTCGTCCCAAGCCGTTTCCCCGCCGGCGAAGACCCCGTCAAGCGCGGCCAGATCCTCGACGGCGCCAAGCAGGTCTTCATGAAGATGGGCTTCGACGCAGCCAGCATGAATGACGTGACGCGCGAAGCCGGCGTGTCCAAGGGCACGATCTACGTCTATTTCCAGAGCAAGGAAGACCTGTTCGCCGCCCTCATCGAGCGGGAAAAGGGTCTCTTCACCGAAGCCCTGCGCGACATCCTCGCCGACAGCCACGACATTGAGGAGGGGCTGCGCCGCTTCGCCCATGCCTTCGTCCGCCAGATCATCGAGACCGACATGATCCCCGCCATGCGCACCTTGCTCGGCGTCGTCGACCGCATGCCCGGCCTGTGTCGACGTTTCCTGTCGAATGCCCCGTCCAACGCCCGCAGCGTGCTGGAGGCCTTCATCCGCCAACAGGTCGACAAGGGCGTACTGAAGACCGAGGATCCGGACCTTGCCGCCCGACAGTTCATCGATCTGGCGACCGGAACGTTTTTCAAGCAGCGCCTGTTCGGCGAGATGATCGAAACACCGACGCGCGAAGACCGCGACCGCGTCATCGACAGCGCGGTCAGCGTTTTCCTTTGCGCCTATGGCACCGGATCCTGTTCCAAGCCTCGCTGATAAATTCCGGGAACGGTCTTTTTTCTCGCGCGTTAATCCCGGCTCTTGCCCTCGTGCAGGCCTTGCTCCATTTGTTGCATCGACCCGCCCTCGCAAACCGGAAGAAAAATATGCAGGAAATCCTCGTTCTCCTTCAGGATCCCGCCGCCTGGATCGCTCTGATCACGCTCGTGGTCATGGAAGTCGTCCTCGGCATCGACAACCTCGTCTTCATCTCCATCCTGACCAACAAGCTTCCGGCCGACCAGCGCGAAAGGGCACGCCGGATCGGCATCGGCCTGGCCCTTGTCCTGCGCCTGGCGCTGCTGGGCACCGTCGCCTGGATCGTCAAGCTGACCACGCCGATCTTCGAGGCCTTCGGCCACGGCTTCTCGTGGAAGGACCTGATCCTGATTGCCGGCGGCCTGTTCCTGGTGTGGAAAGCGACCAAGGAAATCCACCACAATGTCGATCCGGTGGACCATGAGGAGGATTTCATCGCCTCGTCCGCCACACAGACTTTCGCGGCCGCCATCGGCCAGATCCTCCTGCTCGACCTGGTCTTCTCGGTGGACAGCATCATCACCGCCGTCGGCATGACCCCGCATCTGCCGATCATGGTCGTCGCCGTGATCATCGCCGTCGCGGTCATGCTGGTCGCGGCCACGCCGCTTGCCAACTTCATCGAAAAGAACCCGACCATCGTCATGCTGGCTCTCGGCTTCCTGCTGATGATCGGCACGACGCTGATCGCCGAGGGCATGGGCTTCCACGTGCCCAAGGGTTACGTCTATGCGGCAATGGCCTTTTCCGGCCTCGTCGAGGTGCTCAACATGTTCGCGCGGCGCAAGCGCCAGGCCGAGAGGGCAGCCAAAGCCAAGCTGCACTGATCAGGCGATCAGCGCCTACCGCCCATCTGCCCAGGGCCCGCGACCTCGTCGCGGGCCTGCTATTTTAACGGCTTGCTCCGCCGCGCGGAACAAAGCCGATCCGGCGGCATTGATAGCGACTGCCTGCCCTGTATATTCTCTCGACACAACATATCCGGAGTCCCATGACCACCGAGCAAATCCTTGCCTTCGCTGTCATAGGCGCGATGATGGCCGCCTTTCTCTGGGACCGCCTGCGCTATGACGTGGTTGCCTGCGTCACGCTGATCGTCGCCGTAGCCCTCGGCCTCGTTCCCGCCGAAAAGGCCTTCGACGGTTTCAGCGACGATATCGTCATCATCGTCGGCAGCGCCCTGGTGGTCAGTGCCGGGGTCGCGCGCTCCGGCATCGTCGATCTCGCCATCAAGAAATTCTTCCCCTCGCTCACCTCGATCCGCGGCCAGATGCTGTTGCTGGTGGTGAGCGTCACCTTGCTGTCGGCCTTCATCAAGAACATCGGCGCGCTGGCGATCATGATGCCGGTCGCCTTCCAGTTCGCCCGCCGCTCCGGCACGCCGGCCTCGGCCTTCCTCATGCCCATGGCGTTCGGCGCGCTGCTCGGCGGCCTGATGACGCAGATCGGCACCTCGCCGAACATCGTCGTCTCGCGCCTGCGCGCCGAAATCACCGGCGAAGCCTTCACCATGTTCGACTTCACCCCGGTCGGCGCCACGCTCGCGCTCGCCGGCACAATCTTCCTGATGTTCTTCTACTGGCTGGTGCCGAAGCGCGAGAACCAGACCCCCTCCGTCCAGGAAGCGCTGGAGAACTCGACCTTCGCCACCGAGGCGACCGTCGGCAAGCAGTCGCCCTTCCTCGGCAAGTCGCTCAATGAGCTTCTGTCGATCGCGCCCGGCGAAGTGATCGCCACTGCGATCCTGCGCGGCCACACCCGCATTTCCCCCTTCCCCGACATCGTGCTCAAGGAAAACGACGCGCTGCTGCTCGAAGGCGCATCCGAACCGCTGGACCGGATCGTCTCCCAGGCCAAGCTTTCCCTTTCGGGCAAGCCGATCGGAGAAGGCGAGACCAAGCCGAGCGGCGAGATCGCCGCGATCGAGGCGGTGGTCAGCCGCGATTCCGCGTTGATCGGCCTCTCCGCACGCGAGTTGTCGCTCTACAATACCTATGGTGTCAACCTCTTGGCCGTCAGCCGCAAGGGCAAGCGCATCCGCGAACGTCTCGGCGAACTGACGCTGCGGCCTGGCGATGTGGTCGTTCTGCAGGGACAGCGGCAGGCCTTGCCCGGCCTGCTTCTGGAGCTCGGCTGCCTTCCGCTGGCCGAACGGGAAATCCTGCTCGGCACCAGCCGCAGCGCCATCGTGCCCCTGGCAATCCTCGTCGCCGCCATGGGCGCCACCGCTCTTGGCCTGGCCCCGGTCGCGGTCGCGTTCTTTGCGGCGGCGCTGGCCATGGTCATCCTCAAGGTCATCCCGCTCAGCGAGATCTACCGTGCGGTGGACGGGCCGATCCTCGTCATGCTCGCCGCCCTCATCCCGGTCAGCGACACGCTGCGCAGCACCGGTGCCAGCGAACTGATCGCCGGCTGGCTGGGGGCCGCCGCGGACGGGCTGCCCGCCTATGGCGCGCTCGCCCTCATTCTGGTCACCGCCATGGCGGTCACGCCCTTCCTCAACAATGCCGCAACCGTGCTGGTCATGGCACCGATCGCCGCGAGCTTTGCCGCCGGTCTCGGCTACAAGCCGGACGCCTTCCTCATGGCGGTGGCGATCGGCGCCGGCTCCGACTTCCTCACCCCGATCGGCCACCAGTGCAACACGCTGGTCATGGGTCCCGGCGGCTATCGCTTCAGTGACTATCCACGCCTCGGCCTGCCGCTGTCGATCATCATCGTCCTGGTGTCCATCCCCATGCTGCTTATGGTCTGGCCAGTCCAGTAACAGCCCTCGCTGCGCCAACGATGTGCCCGGCCCGGTCTCAAACCGGGCCGCTTTCGTTTCAGCGGACAGATTGTCATCGCCTGCGAGGCAAAAAGGAAAAGCCTGCATCGGCGGGATGCAGGCTTTCCTTGGGGCGGGGGACTAGGAATGAACGCGGGTCGGACGGGTAAGGGGCTCGTCTGCCGTTTCGTTGGCTACGGAGAGAAACCGGAAAAAGCTCCGTATTCCCCAATTCCCGTCGCGTCCGGTTGGCACGACCCGCGTTCTGTCTATGAAACGTCGCCTGCAGCGATTGGTTCCCAAGGTCGCAGATTTTCTCCGAACCGGCGTTCGAGCAGGGCTGCCATGCCGCCCCCGCCCGCAGTTTTCCTTGACGCCTGCGGCTGAATATGGCCTAAGGCCAGCCGGCGGAATTGACAGGATCAGCGCGCATATCAGGCCTTTTCCCGTCTTTCCACCCGATCGTTTTCCCGTTTTCGCTGATCCCGCGGCATCCGCGCGATCACCCCGCACGCTACCACGAGCAAGAGTCCATGAGCACTTCCGGCGTCCGCGTCCGCATCGCACCCTCCCCGACCGGCGAGCCCCATGTCGGCACCGTCTACATCGCGCTGTTCAATTATCTCTTCGCCAAGAAGATGGGCGGCGAGTTCATCCTGCGTATCGAGGACACCGACGCCACCCGCTCGACCCCGGAATTCGAACAGAAAGTGCTCGACGCGCTGAAATGGACTGGCCTCACCTGGTCGGAAGGCCCCGATATCGGCGGCCCCTATGGTCCCTACCGCCAGTCCGAGCGCAAGGACATCTACCGTCCCTTCGTCGAGCAGATGGTGCGCGACGGCCATGCCTTCCGCTGCTTCTGCACCCCGGAGCGCCTGGAAATGATGCGCGACGCGCAGCGCGCCAAGGGCCTGCCGCCGAAATATGACGGCCACTGCCTCAACCTCACGGCCGAGGAAGTCACCGAGCGCATGGAAGAGGGCGAACCCTCCGTCGTGCGCATGAAGATCCCGACCGAGGGCTCCTGCGATTTCCATGACGGCGTCTATGGTGACGTCTCTATTCCGTGGGACGCCGTCGACATGCAGGTGCTCTTGAAGGCCGACGGCATGCCGACCTATCACATGGCGAACGTCGTCGATGACCACCTGATGCGGATCACCCATGTGGCGCGCGGCGAGGAATGGCTGGCCTCGGTGCCGAAGCACATCCTGATCTACAAGTATCTCGGCCTCGAACCGCCGAAGTTCATGCACCTGTCGCTGATGCGCAATGCCGACAAGTCGAAACTGTCGAAGCGCAAGAACCCGACCTCGATCTCCTACTACTCTGCGCTCGGTTACCTGCCGGAAGCGCTGATGAACTTCCTCGGCCTGTTCTTCATCCAGATCGCCGAAGGCGAGGAACTTCTGACGATGGAAGAACTGGCGGAGAAGTTCGATCCCGACAACCTGTCCAAGGCCGGGGCTATCTTCGACGTGCAGAAGCTCGACTGGCTGAACGGCCGCTGGATGCGCGAGAAGCTGATGCCGGACGAGTTCCTCGCCCGCGTCTTCGACTGGGCCTCGGAAAACCAGCGCCTGACCGAAGGCCTGAAGCTCGCCCAGAGCCGCATTTCCAAGCTCGGCGAACTGCCGCAGCTTGCCGGCTTCCTGCTTGCCAACGACGTGAGCCTGACGCCTGCCTCGTTTGCCGGCCTCAAGACCTCGCCGGCCGAGACGCTGGAAATCGTCAACACGGTGGCCTTCGACCTCGAGAAGATCCTCGAATGGAATGTCGAGACGATCGAGCAGGAACTGCGCGACATCGCCGACCGCCTCGGCAAGAAGCTGCGCGTGGTCACGCCCCCGCTCTTCGTCGCCATGGCCGGCTCGTCCCGCTCGCTACCGCTGTTCGACTCGATGGCGCTGCTCGGCCGCTCGGTCGTGCGCCAGCGGCTGAAGGTGGCGAGCCAGGTACTGACGTCCATGGTGGGTGCTGCGAACTGACGATGCAGCGTCGCTCGACCGGCGGCGCATTAAGCTACCCCCTCTGCCCTGCCGGGCATCTCCCCCACAAGGGGGGAGATCAGCGAGTGGCCGGCCTGTTGCCCCAAGCCCTCGTTGACCGCCGGTTTTGACCTCAGAGGTGGAACGACAAGCGTCCCCCAACCGATCTCCCCCCTTGTGGGGGAGATGCCCGGCAGGGCAGAGGGGGTGACCGAAACGAAACAGCCGCTGAAGGCGATACACGATGACCGAACAGAAGACCGCAGCACCCGCCCTCTCCTCCGACGTGACCGAAGTCCGCGCCCAGAAGCTCGCCCTCCTGCGCCAGCAGGTCGGCGACGTCTATCCGGCCCATTTCCACCGCACGATCACCAATGCGGAGCTTGCCGAGAAATATGCCGACCTGGAGCTCGACACCGAATCCGGCGACATCGTCACCGTCGCCGGCCGTGTCTACTCGTCGCGCAATTCCGGCATGTTCATGGACATCCATGACGCCTCGGGCAAGATCCAGATCTTCTCCCACAAGGACACGACCCCGGAGGAAGCCCGTGCGCTTCTGCCGATGATCGACCTCGGCGACATCATCGGCGTGACCGGCGCTGTGCGCCGCACCAAGCGCGGCGAGCTGACGATCAATGCGCATGAGATCACCATGCTCACCAAGTCGCTGCTGCCGATGCCGGAAAAGTATCACGGCCTCGCCGACATCGAGACGCGCTACCGCAAGCGCCATCTCGACCTGTTGACCAACGAGGAATCGAAGCTGCGCTTCCAGCAGCGTTCGAAGATCATCTCGGGCGTGCGCCGCTTCATGGAAAACGACGGCTTCATGGAAGTCGAGACGCCCATGCTGCAGACGATCTACGGCGGTGCGACCGCCGAGCCGTTCAAGACCCATCACAACACGCTGAAGATGGACATGTACCTGCGCATCGCGCCGGAACTCTATCTCAAGCGCACGCTGGTTTCGGGCCTCTCGGACAAGGTCTTCGAGATCAACCGCAACTTCCGCAACGAAGGCGTCTCCACCCGGCACAATCCGGAATTCACCATGATGGAGTGCTACTGGGCCTATGCGGATTACGAGGACATCATGGACCTCGTCGAGCGCATGTTCTCGGAGCTGGCGATGACCATCCATGGCACCACGGAAGTGCCCTATGGCGACAAGGTCCTGTCCTTCAAGGGCCCGTTCCGCCGCATCTCCATGCCAGGCGCCGTCAAGGAAAAGACCGGCATCGACTTCCTCGCCATCAAGACCGACGAGGAGGCGCGCGCCGCCGCCCGCCATGCCGGCTTCGAGGTCGAGAAGGACGCAACCTGGGGCGAATGCCTCGCCTTCGTCTTCGAGGAAACCGTCGAGGGCGACCTCATCCAGCCGGTCCACGTCATCCACTTCCCGAAGGACATCTCGCCCTTCGCCAAGGAAGTGCCGGGCGAGCCGCGCCTGGTCGAGCGTTTCGAGACCTATGTCAACGGCTGGGAGCTCGGCAACGCCTTCTCCGAGCTCAACGATCCGGAAGAACAGCGCGCCCGCATGGTCGAACAGCTGACGCAGGCCCATGCCCGCGGCGAAAAGGAAAAGGCCCTCGACGAGGACTTTCTCGACGCCATGGACCAGGGCATGCCGCCGGCCGGTGGGCTGGGCATCGGCGTCGACCGCCTGATCATGGTGCTGACCAACGCGCCGTCGATCCGCGACGTCATCCTCTTCCCGGCCCGCCGCCACAAGGGCGACTGAACCGGTCAGGACATTCGCATAAACGGAAAAATCCCGGCGCAGCCTCCTGCGCCGGGATTTTTCGTTGTAACTCAGTCCTGCCTCAGTCGCTTGCCTCGGCGTGCTTTTCGGCGTCGGCCTTGGCGCTTGCCTTCGGCGGCAGGATGTCGGAATCCTCGGCCGGTATCCCGCTCTCGGCAGGCGCGGCGCTCGTGCCCTCGAGCGGCTGCGACCTCAGTTTCTCGAGCCATGCGGCGCCGGCAGATTTCGCCTTGCCTTCCGCAGCCGGCTCGGGCTGGGCTTCGTGGCCCGCGGCCGCGGCATCTTCGGCCGGTGCGGCGTCATGCTCCGCAGGTGCAGCCGCCTCTTCCGGCGCGACCGTTTCGGCCGGCTCGGCATCGTGGCCGGCAGCGGCGTCTTCCGTCGCCGCAGGCGCGGGCGCTTCCTGATCGCTACCGAGCACCATGCCCTTCAGCGACGAGAACCAGCCGCCGCTCTCGGCCGGTGCTGCGGCCGGTTCGGTCGCCTTGGCATGGGCGTCGGCCTCCGCAGCCGGCGGGGCCACAGCCTCGTCCTGCGCGCCTTCGCCAGCCGGAATTTCGTGGGCGGGAGCCGCTTCGGCGGCATGGCCGGCATCCGCGCCATGCGCATCGGCTTCGACGGTTGCTGCGCCATGGCCATCCGCGGGCTCCGCGGCTGGCGCCTCCGCTCCGTGGCCCTCGGCGGGTGCCGCCTCGCCATGCCCCTCGGCGGGTGCGGCCTCTCCATGGCCTGCCGGCGCGCCTTGCTTGGCAGGCGCCCCATGTTCGGCTGGCGCGCCCTGACCCTCGGGAACGACCACTTCAGGCTTGATGCAATCGGTCTTGTCATCCAGCCGGGCGACCAGCCTTTCGATCTCCGCCTCAGGCAGGGCGATCTTCTCGCCATAAAACAATCCGTCGGCATTCGCGAGCTTGTCGACATAACGCGCGGTAAACACCTGTCCGTTCGCCTCTTCCGGCACCCGACTGGGGTCGGCAATGTAGATGACGTCGGCGCCGACGGCCCGCCCGCGCATCGCCGAACGGTCGGTCGGTCCGCTCTTGTCGAGCACGACCACCTGCACGAGATCCGGCTTCTGCGAAGCGTAGACCGCGCCGGCGACCCGAAGCGCGGTCCTGACCCGCGTCATGCCGTCGCCGGGCTTGTCGGTGGTAATGTACTTGCGGACCCAGAAGCGGTCCTTCTTCTTGATCGTGACGGTCTGGACTTCGGTGCATTCGAGGCCGTTCCGGTCCGAATAGGACGGACCGAGGATCTTGTCGGCGCCGATGAAGACCGCGGCAGCGCCCGTGGCGCCGCACAGAACCAACACCCCACCGAAGGCGAGAACGATCTTGCGAGAGATCCGGATCTTGCCCAGAAGACCCTTCACGCCATGAACTCCGCCATCGAACTCGCTCCACTGTTCACGCAATACTTCGCTCGATACTTGCCACATCGGTCTTGAGGAAGGTTTAATCCGGTCGAGACAATCCGCGGAACATACCCCCGCCTTCACCGGCGGGACGCCGGAAGGCGAGTCTTTTTGCGAGCCGTTCGCAAAAAGCATTGACAATCGGATTTTCGGCCTTAACTTTTAATGAGAACTATTCGCAACAAGCCTAGGAGTTCCCATGCCGTCCCGCCTTGCAGGCCTTATCGCTGCCGCCGTCATGCTTCTGCCGCTTGGCGCGACGGCTGCCGAGAAGCCGAAGGTCATCACGACCTTCACCGTCATCGCCGACATTGCCCGCAATGTCGCCGGCGACCGGGCCGAGGTCGACAGCATCACCAAGCCAGGCGCCGAGATCCACAACTACCAGCCGACGCCCCGCGACATCCTGAAGGCACGCGACGCCGATCTCGTGCTGTGGAACGGTCTCAACCTGGAACGCTGGTTCGAAAAGTTCCTCGCCAATCTCGGCCCCGTGCCGGCCGCCGTCATCAGCGATGGCGTCGAGCCGATCGACATTTCCGGCGGCGGCTATGAAGGCAAGCCCAACCCGCATGCCTGGATGTCACCGGACAATGCGCTGATCTATGTCGAGAACATCCGCAAGGCGCTGACGCAAGTCGATCCCGACAATGCCGAGGCCTACGCCGCCAATGCCAAGGCCTATTCCGACAAGATCCGCGCCGAGATCGGACCGCTGAAGGCGCAGATCGCCGCCCTGCCCTCCGAAAAGCGCTGGCTGGTCACCAGCGAGGGCGCTTTCTCCTATCTCGCCCGCGACCTCGGCCTGAAGGAACTCTTCCTCTGGCCGGTCAATGCCGACGCGCAGGGCACGCCGCAGCAGGTGCGCGCGGTCATCGACGCGATGCGGGAGTATCAGGTCCATGTGATCTTTTCCGAGAGCACGATCTCCGACAAGCCCGCCCGCCAGGTCGCCGAGGAAACCGGGGCGGCCTATGGCGGCGTGCTCTATGTCGACTCGCTGAGCGAAGACGGCGGCCCGGTCCCGACCTATCTCGACCTGCTGAAGGTCACCGTCTCGACGATTGCAGAGGGGCTGGCATCGTGATCATGGGGCCAAGCACCAGAACACGGCCCGAGGGCCTGACGGCCAAGAACGTGACGGTCACCTACCGCAACGGCCTGACCGCGCTTAAAGCCGCAAGCTTCTCGATCCCGAAGGGCACGATCACCGCCCTGGTGGGCGTCAATGGCGCCGGCAAGTCGACGCTGTTCAAGGCGATCATGGGCTTCGTGCCGCTCGCCGCGGGCGAGATCAGCGTGCTCGGCATGAGCGTGCATCAGGCACTGCGCCAGAACCTCATCGCCTACGTGCCCCAGGCCGAGGAGGTCGACTGGGATTTCCCGGTCCTCGTCGAGGACGTGGTGATGATGGGCCGCTACGGCCACATGAACTTCTTCCGCATTCCCTCGCGCAACGACCACAAGATGGTCGCCGATGCGCTGGCGCGGGTCGGAATGAGCGATTTCCGCAAGCGACAGATCGGCGAGCTTTCCGGCGGCCAGCGCAAGCGCGTCTTCCTCGCCCGCGCTCTGGCCCAGGAAGGACAGGTGATCCTGCTCGACGAACCCTTCACTGGCGTCGACGTCAACACCGAGGAACAGATCGTCGCATTGATGCGGGACCTGCGCGCCGAAGGCCGCGTCATGCTGGTCTCGACCCACAATCTCGGCAGCGTGCCGGAATTCTGCGATCGCACCATCTTCGTCAAGGGCACGGTGATCGCGTCCGGTCCGACCGCGGAAACCTTCACCGAGGAGAACCTGAAGGTCGCCTTCGGCGGGGCGCTCCGCCACTTCGTTCTCGGCGGCGCCGACCTGCATGACGACGCCGATGCGCGCCAGCTCAAGGTCATCACCGACGACGAACGTCCCTTCGTCATTTACGGCAAGCCGCAGACGGAAAAAGCCCCGGAAGATGCCGATGACAAACCTGCTGCTTGAACCCTTCACCTATGACTATATGCGCAACGCCATCCTGGTGAGTGCGCTCGTCGGCGGAGTCTGCGGCTTCCTCTCCGCCTATCTGATGCTCAAGGGCTGGTCGCTGATCGGCGATGCGCTCTCGCACGCTATCGTCCCGGGCGTCGCCGGCGCCTACATGCTCGGCCTGCCCTTTGCCTTCGGCGCCTTCCTGTCGGGGGGGCTCGCCGCCGCCGCCATGCTTTTCCTCAACCAGCGCACGCGCCTCAAGGAAGATGCG
Source organism: Ciceribacter sp. T2.26MG-112.2 (assembly GCF_900492205.1). Taxonomy (GTDB): domain Bacteria; phylum Pseudomonadota; class Alphaproteobacteria; order Rhizobiales; family Rhizobiaceae; genus Allorhizobium; species Allorhizobium naphthalenivorans_A. The sequence continues at coordinate 310,512 of NZ_UEYQ01000002.1, read as the reverse complement.
ATCATCGGCCTGATCTTCACCTCCTTCTTCGGCCTTGGCCTGTTCATGGTGTCGCTGTCGCCGGTCTCGGTGAACATCCAGACCATCGTGCTCGGCAATATTCTCGCCATCACCCCGGCGGACACCCTGCAGCTCGTGCTGATCGGCGGCGTCAGCCTCGTCGTGCTGACCGTCAAGTGGAAGGACTTCATGGTCGCCTTCTTCGACGAGAACCATGCCCGTTCGATCGGCCTGCGGCCCGACCTGCTGAAGATCGTCTTCTTCACCCTGCTCGCCGGCTCGACGGTCGCCGCCCTCCAGACGGTCGGCGCCTTCCTCGTCGTTGCCATGGTGGTAACCCCAGGCGCGACCGCCTACCTGCTCACCGACCGCTTCCAGCGGCTGATCGTGCTCGCCTTCCTCATCGGCGCCGGAACGAGTTTCGTCGGCGCCTATGCGAGCTATTTCCTCGACGGAGCGACCGGCGGCGTCATCGTCGTGCTACAGACCGTACTCTTCCTCATGGCCTTCGTCTTCGCCCCGAAGCACGGCATGCTGGCCGCCCGCCGGCGTGCGGCGCAAGCCCTGGAGCCGACGCCATGAACGACACCCTCGCGTTTCTGCTTCTCCCGTTCCAGCTTCCCTTCATGCAGTCGGCCTTCGCCGTCACCCTGATGATCGCCGTGCCGATGGCGCTGCTCTCCTGCTTTCTGGTGCTCAAGGGCTGGTCGCTGATGGGCGACGCGGTGTCCCATGCCGTGCTGCCGGGCGTCGTGATCGCCTATATGGTCGGCCTGCCCTTTGCCGTCGGCGCCTTCGTCGCCGGCATGGTCTGCGCGCTCGCCACCGGTTATGTGAAGGAAAACAGCCGCATCAAGGAGGACACGGTGCTCGGCATCGTCTTCTCCGGCATGTTCGGCCTCGGCCTCGTATTGTTCGTCAAGGTCGAGTCCGACGTCCACCTCGACCATATCCTGTTCGGCGACATGCTCGGCATCCTGCCCTCCGATCTCGTCGAGACCGGCCTGATCGCCTTTGCCGCGACCGCCTTCCTGGTGATCCTGCGCAAGGATCTTCTCGCCCACGCCTTCGACCCGCAACATACCCGCGCCATCGGCCTGCCGGTCAGGCTCTTACACTACGGCCTGCTCGCCGTGCTGTCGCTGACTGTCGTCGGCGCGCTGAAGGCCGTCGGCATCATCCTGTCGGTCGCCATGCTGGTCGCCCCCGGCGCCATCGCCTTCCTCATCACCCGCCGGTTCCAGACCATGCTGCTCGCCGCCGTCATCGTCGCGGTCACAGCAACCGTACTCGGCATCTATCTGAGCTTCCTGATCGACAGCGCGCCGGCGCCGACCATTGTCCTGCTGATGACGGCCATGTTCATCCTCGCCTTCCTGCGTACCGTGTGGAAGGCCCGCGACATGCGCAGGCATCCGGCGTCGGAGACCGAAGCCTAGCCGCGCAGGATTTGCTTTGGGTCAAGTCGCTTCCATTGGCGACCGTCTAGGGTTAGCGTCACGCCCGAGCGAGGACCAAGCCCGATGACACCGATGACGCTGCTTTGCAAACCGAACCGCCACCTGTTCTTCACCGGCAAGGGCGGCGTCGGCAAGACCTCGATCAGTTGCGCGACCGCGATCGCGCTCGCCGACAAAGGGCTGAAGGTCCTGCTGGTCAGCACCGACCCGGCCTCCAATCTCGACGAGATGCTTGGCGTGGCGCTCGGCAGCGATCCGACTCCTGTGCCGGGCGTGTCCGGCCTCTTCGCCATGAACATCGACCCGGAGACGGCGGCCGAGGACTACCGCGTCCGTGTGCTGGACCAGATGGGGCCGGATGCCACCGACAAGGACAAGGCGACCGTGCGCGAACAGCTGTCCGGCGCCTGCACCACCGAGATCGCCGCCTTCGACGAGTTCGTCGGCCTGCTCGCCGACGACAATCCGCAATTCAACCACATCATCTTCGACACCGCGCCGACCGGCCACACGCTCAGGCTCCTCAGCCTGCCCAAGGCCTGGACCGGTTTCCTCGAAGCCAACGAGCGCGGCGCCTCCTGCCTTGGACCGCATTCGGGCCTGAAGATGCAGGAAGATCGCTTCCGCGAGGCGCTCGACTGCCTGGGAGACCCGGCCCGCACCACCATCGTGCTGGTCACCCGCGCCGAGCGCGGCGCGATCCGCGAGGCTGCACGCACCGCAGGAGAGCTCGCAGAACTCGGCCTCTCCAACCAGATGCTCGCGGTCAACGGCCGCTTCACGCCCTCCGATCCACGCGACACGGTCGCGGCCGCCTTTGCTGCCGAGCAGACGGCAGCACTCGCCGAACTGCCCGCCTCCCTCGCCTCGCTGCCGCGCGACGAGGTGCCGCTGAAATCCTTCGACATGGTCGGGCTCAAAGCCCTGCGCGCCCTCTTCGCCCCGAACGACGATCTCGACGGTTCCGACACTGGCGCCCTGCCCGCCGTTACCGACCTGCCGCGTCTCTCGACGCTGGTCGACGACATCGCAGCGGGCGGCAGGGGCCTGGTGATGGTCTTGGGCAAGGGCGGCGTCGGTAAGACGACGGTGGCCGCCGCCGTGGCGGTCGGGCTGGCCGCCCGCGGCCATTCCGTGCACCTGACGACCACCGATCCGGCGGCCCACTTGTCCTTCGTCGTCGGCTCGGACGCCATGCCGGGCCTGACCGTCGACCGCATCGACCCGGAGGCAGAGACGGAGCGTTATATCGAGAAGATCATGACGACCAAGGGCCGCGATCTCGACGAGGACGGCAAGGCGCTGCTGCGCGAGGACCTGGCCTCCCCCTGCACCGAAGAAGTCGCCGTCTTCCACGCCTTTTCCCGCGTCGTCGGCGAGGCAAGGAGCAGCTTCGTCGTCATCGACACGGCGCCGACCGGCCATACGCTGCTGCTGCTCGACGCCACCGGCGCCTACCACCGCCAGATGACTCGGCACCTCGACGAAACCGCCCCCGGCCGCATGATCACGCCGCTGATGCGCCTGCAAGATCCGGCCTATACCCGCGTGCTTCTGGTCACCCTGCCGGAAACCACACCGGTCTCCGAGGCCGGTGCGTTGCAAGACGATCTCCGCCGCGCCAAGATCGAGCCCTATGGCTGGGTGGTCAACAAGTCGATGGCGATCACGGGCACGCGCGACCCGCTCTTGCGCGCCCGGATCAAGGGCGAGGCCGCCCAGATCGAGCGGGTGAAGCGGGATTTCGCCCGCCGCGTCTACGGTCTCGATTTCCGCTCGGTCGCACCGGTTGGGCTTTCCGAACTGCGCAAGATCGCCGATCCGGCGTGATGCGCGCGACCTCTGGAGCACAGGAGGGGCGAAGGTCACCGCAGCGACCCTTGCCCGGCATCCTGCAGATCAGAAGCGAACGTCCAGGCGCCCCTTGACCTGCTGTTCCCACTCGCCTTCGCCGGCCTGGCCCGCATAGCTCAGGCCGAGCAGCGCGTTTTCGCTGACGGGAACAGAGAACCCGGCTTCCATCACCGCGACGTCGCGGGCCGAAGGCACGCCGTAGATGGTGAAGCTGTCGCTGCCGGCAAAGGCCAGTCGCGTATCCGCAAGACCGTCGCCGAAATCGTGGCGCCAGCCGACCATACCGTGCAGCACGGCCTTGGTGTCGCCAAGGGCGAGCGGCGCCTCGCCGCGCAGTCCGAGCGTGCCATAGGTCGTGTCATAGCTGTCCGCCGCCGCCGAGACGGCCGTCACGCCGCCCGTTTCGGTAAAACCGTCGGAGCGCAGATGCACATAGGCGAGACCGGCAAAGGGCGAGATTGTGCCGAGGCTGGTGTCGATGTCATAGCTCGCCTCGCCGAACAGCTGGGCGGTGCGGGCGTCGTAATCCGCTTCGTTGCGGTCGTCGAGGCTGCCGGCATCGACCGTGCGTTCGGTGGAAATCTGGTGCCAGGTATAGGCCGCGCCAAACCTGAGGTCGAGCGCACCGAAGGAGCGACCGCCGTAGAGGCCGAGCGAAGCGTTGTCGGACGTGCCCGAGGCGCCGCGCGATGCCTCGTCGAACGCCGTCTGGCTGTAGGCGCCGGCAAAACCCATCCGCCAGTCGTCGGCGAGAACGGTGTCCGCACCGCCGGCAAAGCCCCCCGTCGAATGGGCGAGCGACCCGGCATTGCCGTCGTTTTCGGAGCGCGCCCACGCGCCGAAGGCCGAGGTCCAGAAACCGTGGCCTTGCGATGCGTCGCCGAGCAGCCGGGCGTTGAACGCATCGCGCACATAGTGGCTGTCGTCGACCAGCATGCCCTTGGTCGAAGCGTGGATGTCGCCAGACAGGTCGTCGAAGGCGCCAAGGACCTCGGCGGCGCCCAGACCCACCACAGCGTCGTAGAGCGGGTCCCCGATGGCGAGCGATTCCAGCGCGGTGCCGACGGCGACCTGGTTGCGCGTCTCGGCGAGGCTGGAAAAGGCGATGTCGTTGCGCAGCAGGGTCAGGAAGACATTGTCGGCATCATAGGTCAGCCGACCGTCGAGAAAGGCGAAGCTGTCGGTCAGCGTACCGAAAGTGCCGTTCACGCCGCCGGCGGCGCTGAGGATCGTGTAGACGGTGCCGAACGTGTAGGTCGAACCGTCGTCGGTGCCGTTCTCCGGCCCGACGGTCACGCTTGCGCCGCTGTCGATGGTGGCCGTTCCGGAGGCATCGATCAGGTCACTGTTGCCGAAATCGTCGACCTCGACCGAATAGATCGAACCGGAGGCAAAGGTAATGTCGCCGACGCTGATCGTGCCGATGGAGTTGCCCGGCGCGACAGTGCCGCCGCTCGCCACCGCGACATTGCCGAGCGTGCCGGTGCCGCCGAGCGTTCCGCCGTCGAGCACGCTGGCCACGACCGAAAGCCTTTCGGCGTTGACCGATACCAGCCCGCCCTCGATCGACAGGTCGCCGGTGAAGGCCCAGTAGTCGCCTGTCAGTTCGGTGATGCCGGACAGGAAGGACAGCGTGCCGGTGCCTGCCACATCTGCTCCGAAGACATAGTCATTAGCCGTGTGGTTGAAGACGATCTCGCCGTCGCCGTCGCCGAAGGTCACCGTCTCGGTGTCGATGACGCCGGCGGTGGCCGCAGATTCGCCGGCTGCCGCACCGATGTTGAGGATACCGGTGGAACCTGCATCGTCTGCGATGACGATGCGATCGGCGCTTACTGTTGCACCATTGGCGACGGTCAGTTCGCCGTCACCCTCGATGCCGATCGACAAGCGGTCGTACGACTCCACGGTGGAGCCGGGGCCAGAGACGATGACCGTGCCGGACGAGCCGACTTCATTGCCGATATGCAGGCGGTTGCCGAAGACCAAGCCGCCGTTGAGAACGGAAAGGTAACCCGTCCCATGACGACCGACATTCAGATCGCCGGAATAGAGCTCGGCGGGATTGCCCGTCGCCAACCACTGCGACCACGTACCGGTCACCGTCATGGTGCCCACCGAGCCGGCGAGGTCGCCGAGAATGCCCTGCGTGCCGCCGACGTAGCCGCCGTTGGCGATGGTGACCGTCCCTTCCGCGCCACTGTTGTGGCCGACGATGAAGGCCCCGCTCAAAGACCAGCTGGACCCCGAGCCCGTTACCAGAAGCTCACTGTCGGAACCGGCCTCGGTGCCCACATAACCATCGGTGCTCGAGACGTCTCCGTTACTGGCAATGGTCAAGAAACCGTCGCCCAGATTGCCGACGTAGAGCGTGCCGGTATTGTGCCAAAAGCTGTGGGCGCCGGTCACAGTGGCTGTGCCGGTCGAGGCCGCGTTCCAGCCGAGAATCGCGCCATCAGAACGCACGAATGCGCCGTTGCGGATCGCCAGCGACCCGATGCCGTTGTAGCCGATGCCGATGCGGTCGGCGATGGAAAGGGTCGCGTGGTCGACGACGGCCGCACCGCTGCCGGCGGCGGTGTAACCCAGATAGGCCGCGCCAAGGTCGACGTTGGCATTATCCGTGACATTGAGAGTGCCGGAGCCGCTCGCGCCGAGATAGAGATCGCCGAGCACCAACCATCCGCTGCCGACGCCGTCGACATTGACGCTGCTGCCCGAGGCGGAGGCCAGATTGGCTATGGTCGCGGTGCCGCTTTGGACATAGCTTTCATTGATCACGTCCAGCGTACCCACCCCGCCGCCGCCGACGAGGAGGCCACCCGTCGTGGTCCAGGTCGAGCCGGTCCCGCTGACCAGGGCATCGCCGATCGTATTGGTGCCGTTGGCGATGATGCCGTCGGCGCTCGTCACGGCGGAGCCGGACAGGATGTTGAGATAGCCGTGGCCGCCGCTGGAGGCGTCGCCGCCGAAGCCGACATAGAGAAAGCCGGAGGTGGTGAGGCTGGCATTGTCCTGGAGGTTCACCGTGCCGGTCGATGTCGTGCCGGACGCGATGTTCATTTCCCCGGTGCTGACAGCCGCACTGTTCAGGATACTGATGACCCCGCCTCCGCCATTGCCGACATAGATCGCCCCGGAATTGGCCCAGTCATTGCCGGCTCCGGTAATGGTCGCCGAACCCGTCGAGCCGCTGTTCCATCCCAGTGAAACCGAGTCCGACGTCAGGTCGTCCTCTATCGTCAGGTCCGCTGCTCCGCCGAGACCAAGGAAGAGCGTGCCGACTTGGGCGCCGGCTCCGTCGATCACAACGCCGGTCGAATCGATGCGGGCGCTGTCGCCGGCATTGGGCGTGTGCCCGTCCCAAACCCAGTTGCTGTCGAGAAACCAGTCATTGGTGCCGCCGTTCCAGTAGACGGAATCGGCACGCGCCGCGCCGGAAAATCCAGCGGCAAGGCACAGTGCCATCGCACTTGTCGACAAAAGACGGGTACGACGCGCAATACGGTCGGGCTTCATGAAAAGGTCTCCCGGAGACACCGCGACGGCCAAGCCAGCCGTCCCGGCAACCCCAAATTGTTTAAAGAATCGATCCGATCCTTTTCACAAGCCGGGAACAAACCCGTCAATGGAAAGCACACGTACCTTGCCGATACACCCGAAAATGGTCGCGGATAGCGGCATGCACGCCACACGCCAGCGGTCGGCAGTCGGTGTCACGGATCGACGGATGCGTTGAGCGCGTTGCGCCTTGCCAGCACATTCTCCCGCCAGACGGTAAAAAGGCCGGCGCCGACGACGATGGCCGCGCCGATCACCATATTGACCCTCAGCACCTCGCCGAAGACCACGACGGCGATACCCGAGGCGAGCACGAGTTGCAGATAGGTGATCGGCTGAACGGCGACGGCATCGAGATTGTCATAGGCCTTGATCAGCAGATAATGCCCGGCAATGCCGGTGCAGCAGAGCAGGATCATCCACTTCCAGTCCGCGGTGGAAATCTCTGTCCAGAAGAAGGGCCCGGCAATCGAGAGCGCCACCGCCCCGACAGTGCCGATATAGAAGAAACTCGTCATCGGACCGTCTACACGGCTCACCAGCCGCGTCATCAAGCCATAGAGAGCGCCCATCACCGCCGTTGCAATCGGCAAGATGACCAGCGGGCTGAACTGGTCCCCGCTCGGCGACAGGATCAGCAGAACACCGCACAAGCCCACGCCGATCGCCGTCCAGCGTCGCCATCCGACCTTTTCGCCGAGGATCGGCACCGACAGAAGCGCGACGATCAGCGGACCGGCGGCAAAGATCGCCTGCGACTGGGCAAGCCCGACCTTGGCGAAGGCTGAAATGGCAATCGGGATCTGCGCCGCCAGTATTAGCCCCCGCGCGATCTGCAACACGGGGCGCTTGGTGGCGACCGCTGCCCGCAAGCCGCCGCGCGCCCGCATCGCCAGAAGAATGGCAAAGGCGGCAAACGCCCAATAGCGGAACATTGCCACCAGCACCGGCGGATAGTTCATGCCGAGATGCTTCGACACGGCGTCCTGCACCGAAAATATGGTGAAGGCGATGATGGCGAAGGCATAGCCGAGCGGCGTGGATTTCATGAAACCGACTGACGTGGAAGGAGCAGACATGGCTCCTTCGCAGGGAAAGGAAGCGAATCGATCGTATACGTCTCTTGGCATTTGCAAAGTCTGAAACTTTGCACAGCTGCCTTGCGGCGCCTGAGCAGCCTTCCCGCGTCCAATCGTGGTCGGCAGCGCCGCTTGCCCTTTCGCCCACCGCCATGCTCTAACCGGCCATGGCCTTCACGCTTCGCCAGTTGCAGTATTTCATCGCCGTCGCCGAGCAGGGTTCCGTCACGCGCGCGGCGCAGAACCTGTCGATTTCGCAGTCGTCGGTCACCGAGGCGATCAAGGAACTCGAGGGTGATCTCGGCGTCGAACTGTTCGAGCGCCATCCGCGCGGCCTGTCGATCACCCATAACGGCCATCAGTTCCTGCGCCATGCCACGAAGATCCTGTCGACCGTCTCGGATGCCCGCAACGCCTTTTCCGAGACCCAGGAAAACACCGGCGGCACGCTCAATATCGGCGTCACCTCGCTCGTCGCCGGCTATGTACTGTCGGACCTGCTGGCCCGCTATCGCCGTGCCTGCCCTGGCGTCGAGGTTTCGGCGATCGAGGACAACGGCTCCTATCTCGAGCACCTTTTGATCGGCGGCGAACTGGACGTGGCCGTCATGGTCATCTCCAACCTGCGTGACCGCATGGCGCTGCAGGCCGAGATCCTGGAAACCTCTCCCTATCGCCTGTGGCTGCCCATGGGCCATCCGCTCGTCTCCGCCGACATCATCTCGGTCGCCGACATCGCCCGCGAACCGTTGATCATGCTCACCGTCGACGAAATCGAGGAGAATACCGGCAAGCTCCTTTCGGCCCTCGGCGCCCGTCCGCACGTTGCCTTCCGCACCCGCTCGGTCGAAGCGGTGCGCAGCCTGGTGGCGACCGGCGCCGGCGTGGCGCTGCTTCCCGATCTCGTCTATCGCCCCTGGTCGCTGGAAGGCGACCGCATCGAAAGCCGCGACGTCTCCGGCGCCCTGCCCGTTGTCCAGGTGGGCATGGTCTGGCGCAAAGGATCGAGCCTGCCGCAATCGGCCCGCGACTTCGTCGGCATCGCCGAGGCGTTGCGCAGCGGGCGGGGACGTTAAATCTCATACTCTTGGTGGACTCCCCCCCTCTGGCCTGCAGGCCATCTCCCCCACAAGGGGGAGAACACGCGTTGGACCGTTTCTGCCCTGAACCTGCCACAGCTTTCGCGGAAAAGCCCCTCACCCTTGTGGGGAGGGGTTGGGGAGGGGTCTTCACCCCTCGCCTTTCGGAAAAACCGATAGCGCCGTTCTGACAAATGAATTTGCGAATGCGGCGATTCCGCGTCACCTTCATCCTCGGGAACAAACGCCGCGACAAGGCGGCCCCCAACCGGGAGAAATTGCCATGAAGAAATTATTGCAGTCGTGCACCGCAATCATTGCCGTCGCCAGCTTCGCCACCAATGCCGTCGCCCAGGAGCCGCTGAAGGAACTCGGCAAGGGTGAGGGCGCGCTCTCCATCGTCGCCTGGGCCGGCTATATCGAGCGCGGCGAGACCGACAAGAATTACGACTGGGTCACCAAGTTCGAAGCCGATACCGGCTGCAAGGTGACCGTCAAGACCGCCGCGACCTCGGACGAAATGGTCGCCCTGATGAACGAAGGCGGCTTCGACCTCGTCACCGCCTCGGGCGACGCGTCGCTGCGCCTCGTCGCGGGAAAACGCGTCCAGCCGATCAACACCGATCTCATCCCGTCGTGGAAGACCATTGACGAGCGCCTGCAGAACGCCCCGTGGCACACGGTGAACGGCGTCCACTACGGCACGCCCTATGTCTGGGGCCCGAACGTGCTGATGTACAACACCGAAGCCTTCAAGGAAGCGCCGACCAGCTGGAAGGTCGTGTTCGAGGAAATGACGCTCGCCGACGGCAAGTCCAACAAGGGCCGCGTCCAGGCCTATGACGGCCCGATCTATGTCGCCGATGCAGCGCTCTACCTGATGAAGCACAAGCCGGAACTCGGCATCAAGGACCCCTACGAACTGAACGATGACCAGTACAAGGCAGCCCTCGACCTGCTGCGCGTCCAGCGCACGCTGGTCGGCCGCTACTGGCACGACGCCATGATCCAGATCGACGACTTCAAGAACGAAGGCGTCGTCGCGTCCGGTTCCTGGCCGTTCCAGGTCAACCTGATGAAGGCCGAAGGCGCCAAGATCGCCTCCACCTTCCCGGAAGAAGGCGTGACCGGCTGGGCCGACACGACCATGCTGCACGCCGACAGCGAGCACCCGAACTGCGCCTATATGTGGATGGAACATTCGCTCTCCCCCAAGGTCCAGGGCGACGTCTCCGCCTGGTTCGGCACGGTTCCGTCGGTTCCCGCCGCCTGCAAGGGCAATGAACTCTTGACCGACGAAGGCTGCACGGCCAACGGCTACGACAATTTCGAGAAGATCAGCTTCTGGAAGACGCCGACCTCGAAGTGCGAAAGCCAGGGCGAGTGCGTGCCGTACCACCGCTGGGTGTCGGACTATATCGGCGTGATCGGCGGACGCTAAAGTCCCCTTCTCCCCGGCGGGGAGAAGGTGCCCGAAGGGCGGATGAGGGGGCCGAGCGTGCCGCCCCCCTCATCGCCTCGCATACGCTCGGCACTTCACCCCGCTGGGGAGAAGAGGGAGCCCCGGAGCCGCCACCGGTATCCCATATGTGATAACCTTGCCTGGGTGGGGGAGAAAGCAAAATCAACGATCTAGCCGAGCGTAGCGAGTGCTAAACGTTAGATTTCTGCAAGTGAGGGGGTCCCCTCCGTACCCACCCCCTCACTTGCGATTTCTAGCACTTAGCCAAGGCTAAGATGCTGAAATCGCTTTCTCTCCCACAAAGGGAGAGAAGTCCAAAACATCGACCGGAGTCCCCATGACCGCAGCTGTTTCCTTCTCGCAGGTGTCGCGCCATTTCGGCGCCGTCAAAGCCGTCGATGCCGTCGACCTGACGATCGCGCCGGGCGAGTTCTTCGCCATGCTCGGCCCGTCCGGTTCCGGCAAGACGACCTGCCTGCGCCTGATCGCCGGCTTCGAACAGCCGACCTCCGGTCATATCGAAATCTTCGGTGAGACCGCCGAGGGCGTGCCGCCCTATCGGCGCCACGTCAACACCGTGTTCCAGGACTATGCCCTCTTCCCCCATCTCGACATCCTGAACAACGTCGCCTATGGGCTGATGGTCAAGGGCGTCGACAAATCCGAACGGCTGCAGCTCGCCGAGCAGGCGCTCGACCTCGTCAAGCTGCCCGGCTATGGCGCGCGCAAACCCAGCCAGCTCTCCGGCGGCCAGCGCCAGCGCGTGGCGCTGGCCCGCGCGCTCGTCAACAAGCCGAAGGTGCTGCTCCTCGACGAACCGCTCGGCGCGCTCGACCTCAAGCTGCGCGAGCAGATGCAGGAGGAGCTGAAGACCCTGCAGCGCTCGCTCGGCATCACCTTCATCTTCGTCACCCACGACCAGGGCGAGGCCCTGTCCATGGCCGACCGCGTCGCCGTGTTCAACGACGGCAAGATCGTTCAGGCCGGCACGCCGGAGGAAATCTACAACCGCCCGAAGACCCGCTTCGTCGCCGATTTCGTCGGCTCGTCCAATGTGATCTCGCCCGCCGACGTGAAGGCGCTCGGCGGCGAAGCCAAATGGGCCAGCCTGCGGCCCGAGGCGATCCGGCTTGGCGCCGATGGCGGCGTTTCGGCGACTGTGCGCTCCCGAAGCTTTCTCGGCGCGGCGACAAGGCTTACGGTTTCGGCCGGCGATCTCGCCCTGTCGGTGATGGTGCCGGCCGGCCAGCCGGTGCCGGAGATCGGCGCCATGGCCCGGCTGTCCTGGCAGCCGTCCGACCTGCACTACATGGACGACGCGGCATGAGCGAGGTCGCCACCACATCCATCCTGCCGGGACGCGGCGGCGTCATGGGGCGCCTGTCGGACCTGTTCTGGCGCCGCCCGAACCTTCTGCTCCTGCTGATGCTGGTGCCGCCGGTGCTGTGGCTCGGCATCATCTATATCGGCTCGCTGATCGCGCTTTTGCTGCAGAGCTTCTTCTCGATCGACGAATTCTCCGGGATGATCAATTACGAGCTGACGCTCTCAACCTATGGCCAGCTGCTCAACCCGGCCAATTTCGACATCATCGTCCGTACCGTGCTGATGGCCGCCGTCGTCACGCTCGCCTCCGCCGTGCTCGCCTTCCCGATCGCCTACTACGCCGCGCGCTACGCCACCGGCAAATGGAAGGCCTTCTTCTATCTCGGCGTCATGCTGCCGCTCTGGTCGAGCTATCTGGTGAAGGTCTATGCCTGGAAGCTGATCCTCGCCAAGGAAGGTATCCTCACATGGGCCTTCGACAAGCTGCACCTCACCTGGCTGCTCGACGCCATCCTGGCGATCCCGGTGATCGGCGGCAATTCGCTGTCGATCAGCTATATCGGCACCTTCCTCGTCTTCGTCTATGTCTGGCTGCCCTTCATGATCCTGCCGGTCCAGGCAGCGCTTGAGCGCGTACCCGGCAATCTGATCGAGGCATCGGGCGATCTTGGCGCCCGGCCGAACCAGACCTTCCGCCATGTGCTTCTGCCGCTGGCGCTGCCCGGCATCATCGCCGGCTCGATCTTCACCTTCTCGCTGACGCTTGGCGACTACATCATCCCGCAGATCGTCGGCTCCTCGCGCCTGTTCATCGGCCAGGCCGTCTATGCCCAGCAGGGCACGGCCGGCAACGTGCCACTTGCCGCCGCCTTCTCGGTCGTGCCGATCGTCATCATGGGCGTCTATCTGTGGGCCGCCAAACGCATGGGGGCTTTCGATGCGCTCTGATCGTTCCTCGGCCGGATGGCCGCTCAAACTCGCGGCCGCCGGCGGGCTCCTGTTCCTGCACCTGCCGATCCTCCTGATCTTCGTCTATGCCTTCACCACGGAGGAAAAGAGCTTCCAGTGGCCGCCGCCGGGTTTCACCACCAAGTGGTTCGCCGTCACCTGGAACCGGCCGGATGTCTGGGAAGCGCTGACGCTGTCGGTCAAGGTGGCCTCGATCGCCACCGCCGTCGCGCTGCTGCTCGGCACGCTGGCCGCCGCCGCCGTGTCGCGCACCAAGTTCTTCGGTCGCGAGGTGATCTCGCTGCTGGTCATCCTGCCGATCGCGCTGCCCGGCATCATCACCGGCATCGCGCTGCGCTCGGCCTTTTCGCTGGCCGAGATCCCGTTCTCGATGTGGACGATCATTCTCGGCCACGCCACGTTCTGCGTCGTCGTGGTCTACAACAACGCCGTCGCCCGCTTCCGCCGCACCTCGGGGTCGCTAATCGAGGCCTCGATGGATCTCGGCGCCGACGGCTTCCAGACCTTCCGCTACGTGGTGCTGCCGAATATCGCCACGGCCCTTCTCGCCGGCGGCATGCTCGCCTTCGCGCTGTCCTTCGACGAGGTCATCGTCACGACCTTCACCGCCGGCCAGCAGTCGACCCTGCCGATCTGGATGCTCGAAGAACTGATCCGCCCGCGCCAGCGACCCGTCACCAATGTGGTCGCCATGCTGGTGGTGATCGTCACGCTCCTGCCGATCCTCGCCGCCTATTACCTGACCCGCGACACCGACCAGATCTCGGGCAGCGGCAAATAACATCAAAGACAACTCGATACGTTGAGGGAGAACGACATGGACACGCAAATGCTGATCGGCTCTAAGTTCGAGGCCGGCACCGAGACCGAGGAAAGGGTTCTGAACCCGAAGACCGGGGAAACCATTCTCGACCTGCCCGAGGCCTCGCTCGCTCAGGTCGACGCCGCCGTCGATGCCGCCGAAAAGGCCTTCGACAGCTGGTCGGCCACCACGCCGTCGGAACGTTCGGCCTATCTCCTGAAGATCGCCGACGCCATCGAGAAGGATGCCGACGGCTTCGCAGCGCTCGAATCCTTGAACTGCGGCAAGCCGATCAACGCGGTGCGCAATGACGAGATCCCGGCCATTGTCGATTGCTGGCGTTTCTTCGCCGGCGCGATCCGCTCGCTGCATGCGCCGGTCGCCGGCGAATACCTGCCCGGCCACACCTCGATGATCCGCCGCGATCCGGTCGGCATCGTCGGCTCGATCGCGCCGTGGAACTATCCGCTGATGATGATGGCCTGGAAGCTTGCCCCGGCGATCGCCGGCGGCAACACGGTGGTCTTCAAGCCGTCCGAACAGACCCCGCTGACCGCGCTCAAGATGGCGAAACTCCTCGCCGACATTCTCCCCGAAGGCGTCGTCAATGTCGTTCTCGGCCGCGGCGAGAGTGTCGGCAATGCCATCATCAACCATGCCAAGGTCAACATGGTGTCGATCACCGGCGACATCGCCACCGGCAAGAAGGTGCTGGCGGCGGCGGCCAAGACGGTCAAGCGCACCCATCTGGAACTCGGTGGCAAGGCCCCGGTCATCGTCTATGACGATGCCGATATCGAGGCCGTTGTCGCCGGCATCCGCACCTTCGGCTTCTACAATGCCGGCCAGGACTGCACCGCCGCCTGCCGCATCTATGCCTCCGACAAGATCTACGACAATTTCGTCGCCGACCTCGCCTCGGCTGTCTCGACGCTGAAGTTCAACCAGGCCGACGACACCGAAAACGAGATCGGCCCGCTGATCTCCAGGCGCCAGCGCGACCGCGTCGAAAGCTTCGTCACCCGCGCCTCCGAGCATGCCCACATGGAAATCGTCACCGGCGGCAAGGTATCGGGCGAAAAGGGCTTCTTCTACGCCCCGACCGTCGTCGCCGGCGCGCTGCAGGACGACGAGATCGTGCGCCGCGAAGTGTTCGGCCCGGTCGTCTCGGTTACCCGCTTCTCCGAGACAGACGATGCGATCGCCTGGGCGAATGACAGCGACTACGGCCTTGCCTCCTCGGTCTGGACCAAGGACATTTCCCGCGCCATGAAGACCGCCGCGCGGCTACGCTACGGCTGCACCTGGATCAACACCCACTTCATGCTGTGCAACGAAATGCCCCATGGCGGCCTGAAACAGTCCGGCTACGGCAAGGACATGTCGGTCTATGCGCTGGAGGACTACACCGCCGTCCGCCACGTGATGATCGCGCACTGAGTACCGTTCGCGGATGACAATCAAACCGGCGCGGCTTCGGCCACGCCGGATTTTAAGGCCAACCTCCCCCGGCCCTTCACGCGCCGGCCCCTTGCCTGGCATTGGGGTGCCGCCCTGGGACACCCTCTTCTCCCGCGCGAGGAGAAGTGCCGAGCGCCGTTCCTGACCTTGAGGATTGACGCGAGAACGGGAGGACTAAACCCGACAGCCGCCAAGACGTGGCTGGTGCGCGGATGAAACATTCCCGGTCCGACATCCGAACTTCTTTCACCGAAGCCGGCCGGTGCGCACACTGTATAAAAGAACCTTGCACCCGCGCAGGTTGTTCTTGCGCGGCAGAGTAACATTCCTTGCCAATATTCGCGCCTGGACGTATAAATGCACCACTCCGAAATTTTCGATATCGAATTCGCCTTCAGTCACGACGGATAATGGTTTCCGCCGTCAGCGCGCCGAGGAGTATCCCATGCCGACCACATTCGTCATAACCGAGGCAGGCAGCTACACCATCGAGGACGATGGCACGCCCGGCAACGCGACATCCGTGATCACCCGAGACAGCGACGGCACGGTGCTCGCAATCGTCGCTCACCCGGCGGACTCACTGATCATCCAGGCCTCTGTCCCGGGCGTGAACATCACGCTCGACATTACCGACTCGCTCGGCACCGGCAGCTTGCAGATCGGCGATCTGGCGGATCCGGGACTGTCGCCGGACTCGATAGTGGTCGACAACATCTCAACATTCAACGGCGTCACGCTCGTCGCCAACGGCAGCATTACCGAGGCCGGTTCCGATTCGTCGGTCGACATTCAAGCAGCCTCGGTCGTTTTGAGCGCCGGGACGGGAGTTGGGGCTCCGGGCAATGCCATTGAAACCCAAACCGGCGCGATCGAGGCGGAGACGAACACGGGCGGCATTGCCATCGGTAACGTCGGAGCAGTCCAGATCGGCGGATTGACCGATGCCGTCGCCGGTCTCAATGTCGTCACCTCCGGCGACATCGACTTCACCAATCTCGGCACGATCACGCTGACCGACGTGACCGGCTCTGAATCCATCCGCGGCGGGTCGACTTCGGGCGACGTGAACCTCACGGCCATCGGCTTCGATTCCGACATCACGTCCGCCGTGGACCGGGACGCCATCGCCGCGACGGGCGGAGACATCACGCTGACCGTGGGCCGCGACATTGCGTTCGGGACAGCGGGCGCCGATTTCGACAACGACGTACGCGCCAATGGAAGCATCACGTTCGACGCCGGTCGTGATGTCGTGATCAGCGGCTTTGCCGACATGGTCGCGGACAGCCAGTCTGGCACGACCGGCGGAAATCTCATAGTCGATGTTGGCCGAAACATCAGCATCCTTGACGATACCGGCACCGACGCCGGCCTTAGTACCTTCGGAACCGGTTCGGTTATTCTCACCACCGGAGCCAATGGGCTACTCAATCTGGAGGCCCCTTTCTCCGCTACGGTTTCCTCGGGGGGCGACGTGGTCGTCAACGCGGATCGCGTGACGATCGCCGCCACATCCGGCATCACTGCAGGCGGCGATGTCATTTTGCGCCCCGTGACCGACGGACGCGCGATCATCCTCGGCAGCCTGACGGACGTAGCGGCCGCCCTCGAGCTTTCCGACACCGAACTGAACCGCATCTTCACCTCCGGCATATTGACGATCGGTAACGACAATGCCGGATCGGTTCTGGTCAGTGCCCTTGTCTCGACTGGGGGCGCCCCCAACGTGACCCTGCGCACAGGAGAATCCGTCAACTTCGTTGCAGGTTTCACCACCTCCGGCCTGCTGACCGTCCGGGCGGGCGACGACGTGTTCCAGCTTGGCGGAACCACGATCACGGCCGGCGATGTGAATATCTTGGTCGACCTGGCCGGAGACGACGGAAATCAGGGCGGTGTCGTCAATGTGCTTGGCACCATCACGTCGACGACGAGGACCTTCACCGGCAATGGCGATGCGGACACCCTCCGGGGCAGCGCCGGCGACGACCTGATCAATGGGCTTGGCGGTAGCGACATCATGCAGGGCCGCAACGGCAACGACACCTATGTCGTCGATTCGATCGGCGACCAGGTCACCGAGGGTGTCGGCGAGGGAACCGATACGCTGCAGACTGCGGTCAGTTTGACCCTGGTAGCGAATGTCGAGAACCTCACACTGCTCGGTGCGGCCAACATCAACGGCGTCGGAAATGCCTTGGCCAATGTCATCAATGGCAATTCGGGAAACAACATTCTCAACGGGGCGGCAGGGGCTGACACCCTCAACGGCGGCCTCGGCAACGACACCTATGTGCTGGGTGACGAAAACGATACAGTGACCGACACCGGTGGCACCGATACGGTCACGTCGACGATCACGCGCTCTATCGCAACCCTGGCGGCGATCGAAAACCTGACTTTGCTCGGCGCCGGCAATATCAACGGCACCGGCAATGGCCTCGCCAATATCATCACCGGCAATTCCGGCGTCAATGTGCTGAATGGCAATGCGGGCCTCGACACGTTGATCGGCGGCCTCGGCAATGACGCCTATATGCTGGGGGCAGAAAACGATACCGTCATCGACACCGGTGGCAACGACCTGATCACCTCGACGATCTCCCGCTCGCTCGCGGCCCACGCATCGATCGAACGCCTGACACTGCTTGGCGCCGCGAACATCAACGGCACCGGGAATGCCCTGATCAACATCATCACAGGCAACTCGGGTATCAACGTGCTCGACGGCGGCGCCGGCCTCGACACACTGGATGGCGGCTTGGGAAATGACGTATACGTGTTGGGGGCGGAGAATGACACAGTCATCGACAGTGGCGGCAATGACCTGATCACCTCGACGATTAGCCGCACGTTGGCGGACTTTGCGGCGATCGAGCGCCTGACGCTAATCGGTGCGGGCAACATCAACGGCAGCGGCAACGGGCTCAATAACCTGATGACCGGAAACGGCGCCAACAACATCATCAACGGCGGCGCCGGCAGTGACACCATCAATGGGGGTGCCGGTGCCGACAGGCTCTTCGGCAACATCGGCAACGACACCCTTACCGGCGGAACCGGTGCGGATTTCTTCGTTTTCCACTCGACGCCAAACGCCGTGACCAATGTGGATACGATTACCGATTTCTCCGTCGCCGACGACACGATCTCCCTGGAAAACAGCGTGTTCACCACGATCGGCGCAGTGGGCACCCTTGCCGCAGCAGCCTTTGTCCGCAATACGACAGGCTTGGCGCAGGATGCCAGCGATCGGATAATTTACGAGAGCGACACCGGGAACCTCTTCTTCGACAGCAATGGCAGCGCCGCCGGCGGGAGCGTCCTGATCGCCGTACTCGATCCGGCGCTGCTGCTGACCAACCTCGACTTCACGGTGATCTAGACCGGCAGAGAACCGCAGCGCTCCATCACAGGCGATAGAGTGTCGGACGGCGGTCGCTGAGATAGGGGTTCTGCTTGCGGCAGTCGTCATAGGCGGATAGCTCGATTTCCGCGACGAGCAACGTTTCGCGCGTGCCGGCGCGGGCCAGTTCGTCGCCGTCCGGGCCGACGATGACGGAGCGGCCGCTGTAGGAGAGCGCGCCCTCCTCGCCGCACAGGTCGGCATAGACGATGAACATGCCGTTCTCGAAGGCACGGGTAGGCACCACCATGTCCGCCACGCGCCGGCTGATCGGTCCGGCCGGCAAGGCCGTCGGCACCAGGACAAGTTCGGCGCCGGCCAGCGCCAGCGTGCGGACATATTCGGGAAACTCGACGTCGTAGCAGATCAGCATGCCGGTGCGGATGCCGGCGAAATCGAAGACATGTGGCAGATCGCCGCCCGGCGCAAAGGCGGCCCGTTCGGCCTCGCCGTAGAGATGGCCCTTGCGATAGAATTCGCTGGCCCCGTCGGGGCGCACGAGGACGGCGCTGTTATAGACCGCCTCCCCGTCCCGCTCGGCAAAACCGGCGCAGATGGCAATCTCGAATTCGGCGGCGATCTCGCTGAGCGCTCCCACAATGTCTCCGTCGCGGCCCTCGGCGATCTCGGCGAACTGGTCCGGGCTCAAGGCATAGCCGGTGGTGGAAAGCTCCGGGGTGACCAGAAGGTCCGCCCCCATGTCCGAGGCCGCCGCCGCGGCTTGAGCGATCTTGGAAAGATTGGCCGCGGCATCGCCCGAAATCGGCTGCATCTGGTAGAGTGAGATCAACATGGCATGTCCTGCGCGAAACGATCGATGTCGACAGGATAGGCCGACAGTCCTGCTTTGCAAAGGACAAGCCGGCGAAACCCCCTATTTCGGTCGATCACACCACGACGGCGTTGATAAGCAGGATGAACCCCTTGAGCAACGCGTAGAGCACGCCCGCGACGACGCTCACCGCCACCGTAAATATCGCCGTGCCGAGCAGGATGAAGACACCGTCACGCTCGAGAATACCGCAGGAAAACAGGCAGATGGCGATTGCCGGCAGGATATTGCCGAGCGGCACCGGCAGGGTGAGGATGATCGCCAGGATAAGACAGAGCAGGCCGATGACATATTCGGCCGGCGGATAGATCAAGAAACTGAGCCTGGGCCGCAGCATGCGCTCGCCGCGCGCCAGCCAGGGCGAAATCCGGCTGACGATCGAGGCGAAATCGCTTCGCGTCATGGAACGGTCGGCGATGATCCTCGGCAGCCATGGCGACTGGCCGAGCATCAGTTGCGCCGACAAGAACACCAGGGGTGCACCGGTCAGCGCCGAGGTTCCCGGCGGTGTCGGGATGACGTTCGGCAGCGCAAAGATCAGGATCAGCGCACCGAAGGCGCGGTCGCCCATGGCCTGGAAAATGTCCGCGACGGAGACGCGATCGCGAGTTTCGTCGCCGGCAATGCTCGTCAGGATGTCGGAAAGCCTGCCACCATGCCGGCGGGCGCCGGTCGCCCCGGCATCGTCCGCATGCGCCCCATCCGTATCTGCCATGCCACTCCCCGCCAATGCTCGGCCACGATCACACACTGGCCTAGCCGAAGACAATGACGGATGTTTGTTTAAGGGCGGATGAAGTTCAACGAGCGAAGGCGATCGGAAAGCGGAAGCGGCCGCCGACGAAAGCGCCGCCCCGTCCCGCCTTCAGAGCCTGCCTCACACCTGGACCAGATGTCCGGCCGAGACTTCGCGATACTGCCGCACCGGCGGCACATAGCCGACCGGGCGGATCGGGCTTTTGATCTCCTCGGTCGAAACATTGCGCTTGAGGCTACGCCGGGCCGGATCGGGAATCGGCACGGCGGCCATCAGCTTCTTCGTATAGGCGTGCTGCGGATTGTCGAACACCGCCTGGCGCGGGCCGATCTCGACGATCTCGCCGAGATACATCACCGCAACCCGGTGGCTCACCCGCTCGACCACGGCCATGTCGTGAGAAATGAAAAGGTAGGCGAGATTGAAGCTCTGCTGCAGGTCGAGCAGCAGATTGCAGACCTGCGCCTTGATCGACACGTCGAGCGCCGAAACCGCCTCGTCGGCGACGATCACCTTCGGGTCGAGCATCAGTGAGCGGGCAATCGCGATGCGCTGGCGCTGGCCGCCGGAGAATTCGTGCGGATAGCGCCGCATCATGTCGGCCTTCAGCCCCACCCGCTCGAGCAGGTCGGCAGCCTTGTCGCGCGCCTGCGCCTTCGGTCCCAGCCCATGCTCGACAAACGGTTCCATCACGGCGCTGCCGACGCTCATGCGCGGATCGAGACTGGCGAACGGGTCCTGGAACACCATCTGGATGCTGCGCCGCATCTTGCGCAGCGAAGTCCGGTCAAGGTTGATGACATCATAGCCGTCGAGCGAGATCGCGCCGGCGGTCGGCTCGACCAGCCGGGTGATCGAGCGTCCCGTCGTCGACTTGCCGCAACCGGATTCCCCGACCAGCGCCAGCGTCTCGCCTTCCCGCAGATCGAAGGAAACATTCTCCACCGCGTGGACCGCGCCGCTCTTGCGGCCGAGCAGGCCGGAATGGATGTCGAAGCGCGTGGTCAGGTTCTTCACCTCCAGCACCGGCCGTCTGGCGCCGTCGACGCCGCCGGCTTCCGTCTCCGGAATCCGGGTTTCGCCGGTGACGATGTCGATGACCGGAAAGCGCATCGGCCGTTCGCGCCCACCCATCGAGCCGAGCTTCGGCACGGCCGAGAGCAGCGCCCTCGTATAGGGATGTTTGCCGCGATTGAAGATATCGTCGGTGGAGCCGGTTTCGACCGCCTCGCCGCGGAACATCACGATCGTCCGGTCGGAGACTTCCGCCACCACGCCCATGTCGTGGGTGATGAACAGAACCGCCATCCCCTCCTCGTCCTGCAGCACCTTGATCAGGTCGAGGATCTGGCCCTGGATGGTGACGTCGAGCGCCGTCGTCGGTTCGTCGGCGATCAGGAGCTTTGGTCGGCTGGCGAGCGCCATGGCGATCATCACGCGCTGGCGCATGCCGCCGGAAAACTGATGCGGATAGTCGTTGAAACGGCTCTTGGCATTCGGGATACGGACCTTGTCCAGCAGACGCAGGACCTCGGCCTTCGCCTCGGCTGTGGAGACGTCGCGATGGCAGGTGATCGCTTCGGCGATCTGCTTGCCGATCGGGAAGATCGGATTGAGCGAGGTCATCGGCTCCTGGAAGATCATGGCGATCTCGTTGCCGCGCACCTTGCGCATCTCTTCTGAACCGAGCGCCAGCAGTTCGCGCCCGTTCAACTTGACGCTGCCCTCGATGCGGCTCGAATTTTGCGGCAGCAGCCGCATGATCGACAGCGAGGTGACGCTCTTGCCAGAGCCGGATTCGCCGACGATCGCCACGGTTTCGCGTGGCGCGACATCGAAGCTCACGCCCTTGACCACCGACCGCCATTCGTCGCCGACCTTGAACGAGGTCGTCAGGTCCTTGACCGAGAGGACCGGGGCCTCGCCCTGAAGATTGCCATTCGAAATTTCCACCATCCGACACGTCCCTTGAAGCCTGCGATTTCCGACAACTGCTTGGGGGGGGGCGCGGCCTTACGCCGCGAGCGCCGTCTCCGCGAGCGTTACCCAATAGCTGATGCCGTAGGGGATCGCCTCGTCGTTGAAGTCGTAGGCGGAATGGTGAAGATTGGCGCTGTCGCCGTTGCCGATGAAGACGAAGCTGCCGGGACGAGCCTCCAGCATGTAGGAGAAGTCCTCCGCCCCCATCATCGGCGCTATCTCGCCTTCGACGGCCCGCTCTCCGGAAATCCGCCGCATCACGCCGAGCGCGAACTCCGTCTCGTGGGGATGGTTGAAGGTCACCGGATAGCCGCGTCGATAATGCACATCGACCCGCGCTGCGAAACTGGCCGCAATGCCGTTCGCCACTTCGCTCAGGCGACGCTCGGCATAGTCGCGGGTCTCAGGCAGGAGCGTGCGCACCGTGCCGGTCAGCTTCACCGTATTGGGGATCACGTTCGACGCCTCGCCGCCATGCACCGTCGCCACCGTCACGACCACGGATTGCAGCGGATCGACCTCGCGGGAGGCGATCGCCTGGAGTGCAATGACGATGTGGGAGGAAACCAGCACCGGGTCGATGGTCTTGTGCGGCTGGGCCGCATGCCCGCCGCGCCCGTGCACGATGATCTCGAACTCGTCGGCCGCCGCCATCACCGAGCCCTTGCGGGTGGCGAAGTGGCCGACCGGAATGCCGGGATGATTGTGCATGCCGTAGACCTGGGAAATCCCGAAGGTCTCCATCATGCCGTCCTCGACCATTTCGCGGCCACCGCCGCCGCCCTCTTCGGCCGGCTGGAAGATCACCGCGACCGAGCCGCGGAAATTGCGGGTCTCGGCGAGATACTTCGCGGCCCCCAGCAGCATGGCGGTATGCCCGTCATGACCACAGGCATGCATCTTGCCCGGCGTCTTCGACGCCCATTCCTTGCCGCTCGTCTCGTAGATCGGCAGCGCATCCATGTCGGCGCGAAACCCGACGACCGGCCCGTCGCCACGATTGCCCTTGATGATGGCGACGACGCCGGTCCGGCCGATGCCGGTCTCGACGACGTCACACCCGAAGGAGGTCAGCTTGTCCGCAACGAATTCGGCCGTCTCGTAGACGTCGAACAGGAGTTCGGGGTTCTCGTGAAGATGGCGGCGCCAGGCAGCCACCTCGCCCTGCAATTCGCTGGCACGGTTCAACACAGGCATGTGTTCGATCCTCGGTTTTTCTTGTCGTTCCCACTCTTGTTGCGCCATACTGCGCTGCCTCAAAGCGCTTTTGCAAGCCGCAATTTTCCGCCTTGAACGGAAAATAGGCCTATGCTTAGATGGCTCAAATTTTGATCAGTCCTGCGGGTTACGGACCGATTTTCCGAGCGGGAAAGCACTTCAAACGGAGGCCAGGAAATCAAAATTAGCGAACAGGGCCAGCAAGATAACTGGGATTGGCCTTGATTGCCGGGAGAACGGGAACTCTCCTTCAGGCAGCACTGACGTTCACAACTCCAACGATAAAAACAGGGGAATGACGACATGCATAAATTCCGTATTCTATTGGCAGCATCGGCTGCGGCGCTGGCCTTCCAGGCAGCGCCGGCGCTAGCCGAACGCGGCTCGGACGGTGAGCTCAAGATCCTCTTCTGGCAGGCCGTATCGACGCTCAATCCTTACCTCTCCGGCGGCACCAAGGAGGTCTACAGTGCGTCCATGGTGATCGAGCCGCTGGCACGCTATGACGAGACCGGCACGCTCGTGCCCATGCTCGCCGCGGAAATCCCGACGGTTGAGAACGGCGGCGTCGCCGCCGACCTGAAGAGCATCACCTGGAAGCTGAAACCGGACCTCAAGTGGTCGGATGGCACGCCAGTCACCGCAGACGATGCCATCTTCACCTGGAAATACTGCACGGCGCCGGATGGCGGCTGCGCCCAGGCCGCCTATTACGAAGGCGTGACCAATGTCGAGGCGGTCGATGCCTCCACCATCAAGATCTCCTTCTCCGAGGCCAAGCCCTATCCCTACAGCGCCTTCGTCGGCGCCCAGTCGCCGATCATCCAGGCGGCCCAGTTCAAGGATTGCCTCGGTGCCAAGGCTCCGGAATGCACCGCCGCCAATTTCGGCCCGATCGGCACCGGCCCCTTCGTCGTCAAGGAATTCAAGCCGAGCGACGTCATCACCTTCGAGGCCAATCCGAACTATCGCGACCCGGCCAAGCCCGCTTTCGCCACCGTGACGCTCAAGGGCGGCGGTGATGCGGCATCGGCCGCCCGCGCCGTGCTCGAAACCGGCGAATTCGACTATGCCTGGAACATGCAGGTGGAACCGGAAATCCTCGCCACGATGATGGCAGCCGGCAAGGGAACGCTCGTCACCGCCTTCGGTACCCAGGTAGAGCGCATCGACGTGAACCCCTTTGCCGTCGATTCCTCGCTCGGAGACAAGCGCTCCACCAAGGAGGCAGGCCCGCATCCGGCTCTTTCTGACCCGGCCGTGAAGAAGGCCCTGTCGCTCGCTATCGACCGCGACATCATCGACGAGGCCGGCTACGGCGAATCGGGCCAGCCGACCTGCAACATCCTGCCGGCCCCGGATATCTACAAGTCGACCGACGTCGACTGGTGCCTGAAGCAGGACATCGATGCCGCCAACAAGCTGCTCGACGATGCCGGCTGGGCAAAGGGTCCCGACGGCATCCGTGCCAAGGACGGCGCGAAGCTTTCCTTCCTCTTCCAGACCTCGACCAATTCGGTCCGCCAGGCCGCTCAGGCGCTGATCAAGGACATGTGGTCGCAGATCGGCGTGGAGACCGAATTGCGCAACATTGCCGCCAACGTCTTCTTCGGCGGCGACCCGGCATCCCCGGATACCTTCCAGAAGTTCTATGCCGACGTACAGATGTACACCAACAACTTCGACGGCACCGATCCCGAGAAGTACATGGCCGGCTGGATGTGCGACAAGATCCCGAGCCCCGCGACCGGGTGGCAGGGTGAGAACATCGTCCGCTACTGCAACCCGGAATACGACAAGCTGGTTGTCGAACTCGGCAAGACCGCCAAGATCGAGGACCGCGCCGTCATCGCCAAGAAGTTGAACGACATGCTGACCAACGACGTGGCGCAGATCCCGCTCATCCATCGCGGCAACGTCTCGTCCCATTCCGTCACCCTCGAGGGCGTGCGCATGAATGCCTGGGACAGCGAATTGTGGAACGTCGCTGACTGGAAGCGCAAGAAGTAAGTGCCGTTTCGCCGGGCCTGCATTCCCGCCGGCCCGGCGACCGCCCTCTTCGTGACAGTCAGGGACCCCTCCGATGTTCACCTACACTCTGCGGCGATTGCTGTTTGCAATCCCGACTCTGCTGATTATCAGCTTCATTATCTTCGCTCTGCTGGATCTCGCTCCCAACGATCCCCTTGGCGACCTCCCCCTGACCATTCCGCCCGAAGTTCGCGAACAGATGCGAGCAGCACTGGGCCTGGATCAACCATTCTTCATCCGCTTCCTCAAATGGCTGCAGCAGTTCTTCATCAACGAACCGCTGAACATCTTCGAACAGATCACCGGGATCACCGTCGGCAGCGGCGAGCGCCTGCGCGTTCTGTCCTGGGCCACCCGCAGCCCGGTCGTCGACCTGATCGTCCAGCGCCTGCCGCAGACGCTCTGGGTCGTCGGTCTGTCCTATGTCTTCGGCGTCTTGCTGGCGATCCCGATCGGCGTCATCTCCGCCTACAAGCAGTATTCGGTCTTCGACCAGATCGGCACCTTCGTCTCGATGGTCGGCTATTCGGTCCCGACCTTCTTCACCGGCGTGCTGCTGATCGTCATCTTCAGCTCCTATCTGCAGTGGTTCCCGTCGATCTACGACACCAATCTCGTCGTCAACGACTGGTCGAGCTTCGTCGCGCAAATCAGGCAAATGTTCCTGCCGGTGCTGGTGCTCACCCTCTACAACACCTCGCAGATCAGCCGCTTCGTCCGTGCCTCCATGCTCGACAACCTGCATCAGGACTATGTCCGCACCGCGCGCGCCAAGGGGGTGAAGGAAAAGGTCGTGCTTCTGGTCCACGTGCTGCGCAACAGCCTGATCCCGGTGGTGACGGTCATCGCGCTCGGCGTGCCGACCATCTTTTCCGGGGCCATCATCACCGAGCAGATCTTCCGGGTGAACGGGCTCGGCCAATTGCTGATCACCGCCATCCAGGGCGCCGACATCCCGCTGGTACAGACGCTCACCTTCATCTTCGCGGTGCTGATCGTCCTCTTCAACCTGATTGCCGACGTGCTTTACGGCATTCTCGACCCGAGGATTCGCTATGACTGACGCCCTCGCCACCATCGAAAAGCCTGGCCGCTCGTTTGCCGGCGATCTCTGGCACCAGTTCAGGGCCCATCCGGGCGGCGTCGCGGGCCTGATCGTCTTCGCCTTCATCGTCACCGCGGTCTATTTCGGGCCGTTCATCCACACGATCGACCCGAACAAGATCGACATCAAGGCGAAGAACCAGGGGCCATCATGGGCCCACCCGTTCGGCACCGACAATCTCGGCCACGACATGCTGGCCCAGGTGCTGGCCGGCGGGCAGATCTCGCTGGCCGTCGGCATCACGGCCATGCTTTTGGCCCTGCTGCTCGGCACGCTGGTCGGGGTGCTGTCCGGCTACTTCAAGAGGATCGACGGGTTCTTGATGCGGATCACCGACCTGTTCCTCGCCCTGCCGCTCTTGCCGCTGCTGCTGGTCATCATCATGCTGTTTCGCGATACGCTGCGCGCCGCTTTCGGCCCGGAGAGCGGGATCTTCATCCTGATCGTCTTCGTCATCGGCATCACCAGCTGGATGCACACCGCCCGCATCGTGCGTGGCGACGTGCTGGCCGTCAAAAGCCAGGAATTCGTTCTGGCCGCCAAGGCGAGCGGCATGTGGGAATACCGGGTGATCCTCAAGCATATCCTGCCGAACGTCATGAGCTCGATCATGGTCTCTGCAACCCTCGGCATCGCCTCGGCCATCATCACGGAATCGGCGCTGTCCTTCCTCGGCCTAGGCTTCCCCTCGGACTTCCCGACCTGGGGTCGTCTCTTGTTCGACGGCGCCAACTTCCTGCAGATCAACCCGTCACGCGTGCTCTGGCCGGGCCTGGCCATCTCGCTCACGGTCCTCAGCGTCAACTATATCGGCGACGCGATCCGCGATGCGCTCGATCCGCGGATGATGAAACGCTGAACTCCCTTCTCCCCGACGGGGAGAAGGTGGCCCGAAGGGCCGGATGAGGGGGGCGAAGCCAACCGATCTCAGTGCGCATGGCCCCCTCATCGCCTCGTCCTGAGCGCATCGAAGGGCGCTCGGCACTTCTCCCCGCCGGGGAGAAGAGGGAGCCCGCTCAAACCCCGCTGATGACCTCGATCTTCGAGCCATCGAAGAACCGCGACAGCCGGAACGACGTCGGGTCGACGCAAGGCGTATGCCCCGTCACCAGGTCGGCCATCAGGCGTCCGGCACCTGGGCCGATGCCAAAACCGTGGCCGGAGAAGCCGGTGGCGATGAAGAAGCCGGGAACTTCCTCGACCGGCGAAATCACCGGAACGGCATCCGGCGACACGTCGATATAACCCGCCCAGCGCTGCTCGATCTCCGCCTTGGCGAAGACCGGGTAGTCCTTTTTCAACTGGGCCAGCGCATGATTGGTCCACTTGTCCGAGGGCTTCGGATCGAGCACCCGGCAGCGCTCGAACGGCGTTTCCTCGTCCATGCGCCAGCGCTGGGCCATGCGGCCTTCTTCCAGGAAGCGGCCGGAAACGCGGAAGCGCAGCGAGCGCCATTCGCTCTTCAGCGCCGGCAGGAACTTCAGCATGTAGCGGAAGCTGTCCGGCACGACTTCGACGATGTTATCGTAGCGCGAGGCGATGGTATAGCCGCCGTCCTGGCGCTTGCGGAAGGCGAAGTCGCGGCCATAGAGCGTCTGTTCCGGCCCGCCTTCGATCGGCTTGGTGCGGATGACGGTGTTCATCACCTTCAGCTGCGGCAGGTCGATCCCGGCATTGCGGGCAAACAGGCTCGACCAGGCGCCGCCGGCGAGCACGACTGAACTGCAGGCGATCGAGCCGCGCTCGGTCACCACACCGGCGATCTTTCCGCCCGAGGTCTCGATGCCGCGCACCGCGCAGTTCGTCAGGATATGCGCGCCCTTGTCGCGTGCGGCCTCGGCGATCGCCGGTGCGGCCTTCTGGGGCTCCGCGCGGCCGTCGGACGGGGTATAGAGCGCACTCTTGAAGTCGTGCTTCATGCCCGGATAGAGCCCGCTGAATTCCGGTCCGTCGATCATCCGCGACTTCATCTGGTAGTCGCTGAGAATGTCCGGCCATTCGGCGTTCTTGGCTTCGTACTTCTCGTCCATCGAGGCAAAGACGATGCCGCATTGCTTGTAGCCGGTGTCGCGCCCGATGCGTTGGTCGAGCCCCTGCCAGATGCGGATCGCCTCGGCCATCAGCGGCACTTCGCGCGGATCGCGCCAGGAAATGCGCACCCAGCCCCAGTTTCGGCTCGACTGTTCCTCGCCGATGCCGCCCTTTTCGCACAGCGCCACCGACACCCCGCGTTCGGCCAGCTCCAGCGCCGTCGACACGCCGATAATGCCGCCACCGATGACGACGACGTCGACGCGGGCAGGCATATGCGCGTCACCTTGAACGGGAACGACCTTGGGACCGGGCATGGGGAATGAACTCCTGGAAGACAAAAGGGTCCGGCAGGCGGGGAAGGACGTCAGTTGGCTGCCGGTGCAATGGTCAAGCTATAGCACCGGCGGATCGCTTCGTCACGCCAGCCGGTGACATGACGCGTTCCAAAGGCGACAGGACAGTCCCTGTCTTGTCCCTTAGTGATACTTTGCCTTCTCGACCGTCAGGATATGGTCCGCATCGAGCGCCGCGATTGGCAGGTCGGTATTGGCCGGTATGTCACCGGACAGCTGCAGTGCCAGATAGCGGCCGCAGCAGACGCGCAGGAACGAGGTGAAATTGCCGAGATCATGTCCGGCGTCGATCGATTCATGATAGAGCTTGGCGATCAGCTGGATCACGGTCATGCCGTCGCGGCGGCCAACCTCCTCCAGCGTCATCCAGAAGAAGTTCTCCAGCCGCACGCTGGTCACCATGCCGTCGATCCGGAGCGACTTCGTCTGGCTTTCCCAGAGGGCCGGATCGGCCTGGATGAAGAGCTTGCACATGGTTTCCTCCCGAATGTGCGGTCCTCGACGTGGATGCGACCCTATCGCGAAACGGCGGAACGCGCAAAGCCCCGCCGTTTCGGCAAAAGGTCGAGGATCAGGCGGAAAGCACCGCCATGAACTGCTTCAGCCACGCCGGATGGGCCGGCCAGGCGGGCGCGGTCACCAGCTTGCCGTCGGTGAAGGCCGCATCGATGGCGATCTCCGCATAGGTGCCACCGGCGAGTTCCACTTCGGGACGGCAGGCCGGATAGGCCGAGCAGGTGCGGCCTTCGAGCACGCGGGCGGCCGCCAGGATCTGCGCGCCATGGCAGACGGCGGCAACCGGCTTGTCGGCCTCGAAGAAGTGCTTCACGGCGGCGATCACCTCGGGATCGAGGCGCAGATATTCCGGCGCCCGGCCGCCCGGAATGAGCAGCGCGTCATAGTCCGATGCCTTGACGTCCGCGAAGGTGGCGTTGAGCGCGAAATTGTGGCCGCGCTTTTCCGTATAGGTCTGGTCGCCTTCGAAATCATGGATCGAGGTGGCAATCGTCTGGCCGGCCTTCTTGCCGGGGCAGACGGCATGCACGACGTAACCGCAGGCCAAGAGCGTCTGGAACGGCACCATGGTCTCGTAGTCTTCGGCAAAGTCGCCGACAATCATCAGGATCTTCTTCGACATGTCATCCTCCCGTTCTGGAATGTCGGGAGCACGCTAGCAAAGCGACGGCAGCGGCGGGTATTATCGCCATACTACAGCGTATATTTTGCTGCCGACTGCGTAGAACGGGTCAAAACGTAGCCCGCTTGACCTGCTGCTGACCGCAGGGTAATCCCATATGAAAACACCTGTGGCGGCTCCGGCCTTTCGTCTTCTCTCCTCGGGGAGAAGTGCGGAGCGTATGCGAGGCGATGAGGGAGCTGCCCGCGACGCCTTTTGCGCTTCGCGCCCCCCTCATCCGGCCCTGCGGGCCACCTCTGCCGGCCCTTCGCCCAAGCTCAGGGCGTTCGTCATTCGAAACGATTCACTGGATCGTTTCGCCGGCTGCGCCGACCATTCCTCACCCCCGGCGGGGAGAAGAGGGAGCCCGCTTCGCGCACCGCTCACAGTCCATATGTGATTGCCCTGCTGCTGACCATGAAGCCGCTTGATTCCGATCACGGACGAGGCCAATCTCCGCGCATATTTTCAGGGCCATAGGTGCTTCCCATCGAACCGAAGTGCATAAGAGGAGCGACGTGACGTCCCAACTCAATCTTCTCACCGATGTCGAGGGCGTTGCCGTCGGCCATGCGACCGACCTGAAGCTCGGCTCGGGCGTGACCGTGATCGTCTTCGACCGGCCGGCCACGGCCTCGGGCAGCGTGCTCGGCGGGGCGCCAGGCGGGCGCGAGACGGCACTGCTCGATCCTGCGATGACGGTGGAAGCGGTCGATGCCTTCGTGCTGTCGGGTGGATCGGCCTTCGGCCTCGATGCCGCCGGCGGCGTACAGGCGGGGCTCCGCGCCATCGGCCGGGGCTTCCCGGTCGGCGATGTCCGCGTGCCGATCGTGCCGCAGGCGATCCTGATGGACCTGCTCAACGGCGGCAACAAGGACTGGGGCCTGCATTCGCCCTATCGCGACATGGGCTATGACGCCTTCATGGCGGCAAGGCACGGTCCGTTCGAGCTCGGCAGCGTCGGCGCCGGCACCGGTGCGACGACGGCCACCTTCAAGGGCGGTCTCGGCTCGGCCAGCGCCATGACCAGCGGCGGCCATACCATCGCCGCGCTTGCCGCGGTCAATGCCATGGGCTCGGCGACGATCGGCGACGGCCCGTTCTTCTGGGCAGCCCCCTTCGAACTGGACGACGAGTTCGGCGGTATCGGCCTGCCGGCCAATTTCTCCTCGCCCGATACTATCCTGCGCGCCAAGGGCATCAACCTCACCGCCACCACGATCGGCGCCGTCGTCACCGACGCGGCGCTGACCAAGGCGCAGACCCACCGCCTGTCGATCATGGCCCATGACGGGCTTGCCCGCGCCGTGCTGCCTGCCCACCTTCCGGCCGACGGCGACACGATCTTCTCCGCCGCGACCAATCGCCGGCCGCTCGCCAGTTCCGCCGATTTCATGGAGCTCTGCCACCTCGCCACCCTCGTCATGGCCCGCGCCATCGCCCGCGGCGTCTTCGAGGCGACCTCCCTGCCCGTGGAGGGAGCGCAGGCTTCCTGGCGCGACCGCTACGGTTGAACCAAGGGGTGTCCCCCATGGCCTTGGCGGGCAATTGACAGGTGGCAGAGGTGGCGCCCGCAAGGCGGCATTAAGGCTGCGACACGGCTTTGATTGAATCCCGCCCGTGAGTGATTATATTGCATTGCAGCAAACCTTGCTGCGCCGCGCGAGCCCCCCTGGCACGGTCGCATACCCGTTACAAAGCCGGGTTATCCGTTGCAACCGAAACGCAGAATGCGGACTGGAGACGATCACATGTCGATATCGAGCATGATCAGGGCCGCCGATCCTACCCATGCCAACATGGACACGGCACTCGACGCTCTCGGTTTCGACGACGGCTCACAGGCCGCCGGTTTCGAAGCTCTGACACGGATGAACGAGGCGCTGATCGCGCCGTTCACCGGCGGCATTTCGCCGGCTGCCCTGTCGCTTGCCGTCTATGACTGGGCGGTCCATCTCGGCATGGCGCCGGGCAAGCGGCTGGAACTGGCGCAAAAGGCCGTGCGCAAGGGCAACCGCCTTGCGGCCCATCTGGCGGCCGCCGCCGTCGACCCCCAGACGCCGCCCTGCATCGAGCCCCTGCCCGGCGACGACCGGTTCAACGGCGAGGAATGGCAGCACTTTCCCTACAATGTCTTGGCGCAGTGCTTCCTGCTGAACCAGCAATGGTGGCACAATGTCACCAAGGATGTGCCGGGCGTCGCGCCGCATCATGAAGACGTGATCTCGTTCGCCACGCGCCAGATTCTCGACATGTTCTCACCCTCGAACTACCCGCTAACCAATCCCGTGGTACTGAAGCGGGCTGCCGAGACAGGCGGGATGAACTTTCTCCAGGGTATCAGCAATTTCGTCGAGGACACCAACCGCCAGCTGACGCAGCAACCCGTCGCCGGAACCGAGGCCTTCCAGCCGGGCAAGACGGTCGCCATCACTCCGGGCCGCGTCGTCTACCGCAACCGCCTGATCGAACTCATCCAGTATTCCCCGGCAACCGACACGGTCCATGCCGAACCGATCCTGATCGTTCCCGCCTGGATCATGAAATACTACATCCTCGACCTCTCGCCGGAAAACTCGTTGATCCGCTACCTGGTTTCCCAGAGCCATACCGTATTCTGCATATCCTGGCACAATCCGACCGCCGCCGACCGCGACTTGAGCCTGGACGACTATCGCCGGCTCGGCGTCATGGCCGCAATCGACGCGATCAACGCCATCGTGCCGGACCGCAAGGTGCATGCCACCGGCTATTGCCTCGGCGGCACGCTGATGTCGATCGCCGCGGCCGCCATGGCGCGGGCGAAGGACGACCGGCTGGCATCTGTGACGCTGTTTGCCGCCCAGACGGATTTCAGCGAACCGGGCGAGCTCGCCCTCTTCATCGACCACAGCCAGCTGCATTTCCTCGAAAGCGTGATGTGGAATCGCGGCTTCCTCTCCGCCGACCAGATGGCCGGGGCCTTCCAGCTTCTGCGCTCCAACGATCTCGTCTGGTCGCGCATTGTGCACGACTACCTGATGGGCGAACGCACGCCGCTCAACGACCTGATGGCCTGGAATGCCGACACCACCCGCATGCCCTTCCGCATGCACGCGGAATATCTCCAGCGGCTCTACCTCGACAACGAACTTGCCTCTGGCCGCTTCATGGTCGACGAGCGTCCGGCCGCGCTGCAGAACATTCGCGCGCCGGTCTTTGCCGTCGGCACCGAGCGCGACCATGTGGCGCCCTGGAAATCGGTCTACAAGATCCACTACCTGACCGACACAGACGTGACTTTCGTGCTGACCAGCGGTGGCCACAATGCCGGTATCGTCAGCGAACCGGGCCATCCGCATCGCCACTTCCGCATGACGACGAAGAAGGCCGTCGACCCTTGCGTCAGCGCCGAGGAATGGATGGCCGAATGCTCGTCGCAGGAGGGTTCCTGGTGGCCGGCTTGGTCGGCCTGGCTTGCATCCCATTCGTCAGCGGATAAGGTCGCTCCGCCGTCTATGGGATCGAGCGAAAACGGTTACGTCGCAAAGGAAGCCGCCCCCGGCACCTACGTCCATCAGAGATAGAGTAGCCATGAACCAGTCCCTGCTTACGAACCGCACCTTCGACGAGCTGAAGGTCGGCGACAGCGCCACGATCGCGCGCACCATCGGTCGCGAAGACATTGAGCTGTTCGCGCTCGCCTCCGGCGATTTCAATCCCGCCCATGTCGACCCCAAATTCGCCGAGAAGGACTTCTTCGGCCACATCATCGCCCACGGCATGTGGACGGCGGCCATGGTCTCGGCCGTGCTCGGCACCAAGCTGCCCGGCCCCGGCACGATCTATCTCGGCCAGGAACTGCGTTTCCAGAAGCCGGTCTTCCCGGGCGACACGATCACCGCCACCGTCACGGTGACCGAGAAGCGTGTCGACAAGCGCATCGTCGTGTTCGACACGCGCTGCATCAACCAGCACGGCGAGGATGTGCTGAGCGGCCAGGCAACTGTGATTGCCCCCTTCGAGCGGGTTGAGTGGCCGCAGGTCGCCCTTCCGGCCGCCGTGGCGCAGCACCACGACCGCTTCGAGGACATCATCGCCGAGGCGCGCGCCTTGCCCCTTGTCAGGACAGCGCTCGTCCACCCCTGCTCGCCCGAGGCAATCCAGGCGGCGCTCGAGATCCGCGACGAGAACCTGCTCGACCCGGTCCTGATCGGTCCGGAAGCCAAGATCCGCGCCGCCGCCGAAAAGGCCGGCGCCTCGCTGGACGGCTTCGAGATCATTTCGGTCGAGCACAGCCATGCCGCAGCCGAGAAGGCGGTGGAGTTGGCGGTCGCCGGCAAGGTCTCGACCCTGATGAAGGGCAGTCTCCATTCCGACGAACTGCTGGGCGCCATCGTCGCGGCCGGCTCGGGGCTCAAGACCGAACGACGCATCAGCCATGTCTATGCCATGGACGTGCCGGCCTACGAAAAGCTGCTGGTGGTGACCGACGCGGCGATCAATATCGCCCCTACCCTCGACCACAAGCGCGACATCTGCCAGAACGCCATCGACCTTTTGCGACTGCTCGGCAATCCCAATCCGAAGGTCGCCGTGCTCGCCGCAGTCGAGACGGTCAACGACAAGATGCAGGCGACGCTCGACGCGGCAGCGCTGACCGTCATGGCAGCGCGCGGCCAGATCACCGGCGGCAGCGTCGACGGGCCGCTTGCCTTCGACAATGCCATCAGCTTCGAAGCCGCCCGCACCAAGGGCATCGTCTCGCCGGTCGCCGGCCAGGCCGACATCCTGCTCGTGCCGGATCTCGAAGCCGGCAACATGCTGGCCAAGCAATTGCTCTATTTCGCCGGCGCCGATGCCGCCGGCCTCGTGCTCGGCGCCCGCGTGCCGATCATCCTCACCAGCCGCTCCGACAGCCTCAAGGTCCGCATCGCCTCGGCCGCGCTTGCCAAGCTCGTCGCCGCCAAGCGCGCGGCGCAAGGGCTGCCGGCCCAATGAAGGAAAAGCTGCTCCTCACCTTCAATGCCGGCTCCTCGACGGTGAAGATCGGCCTCTTCCAGCGTGTGGACGGCAAGGCGCAGCGTATCGGCAAGGGCATGATCGACTTCCGCCACAAGCCGCTGACCTTCCACCTGGTCGAAGGACCGGAAGTGTTCGACGTACCGCTCGAGGCCGAAGGCGGTGACGTGCTGCATGAGGTGCTGGACGAAACCTTCGGCTGGCTCGCCGACCATTTCGACATCGATGCCGTTACCGCCGTCGGCCACCGCGTCGTGCACGGCGGCGACGGCTTTTCCGGCCCGGTACTGATCGATGATTCAGCACTCGCCGAAATCGCCGCGCTCACCCCGCTCGCGCCGCTCCACCAGCCGCAGAACCTGCGCCTGATCGAGGCAGTCCGCCACCTGAAGCCGCATCTGCCGCAGACTGCCTCCTTCGACACCGCCTTCCACCGCACCCAGTCTGCGACCGTGCAGCGCTTCGCCATTCCGCGCCAATATTTCGACCAGGGCATCAAGCGCTACGGCTTCCACGGTCTGTCCTACAAGTACATCGCCGGGGCCCTGTCGAAGTTCGGCCCGGATCTCGCCAGGGCGCGAACCGTCGTCGCCCATCTCG
Organism: Ciceribacter sp. T2.26MG-112.2; assembly: GCF_900492205.1. Classification (GTDB taxonomy): domain Bacteria; phylum Pseudomonadota; class Alphaproteobacteria; order Rhizobiales; family Rhizobiaceae; genus Allorhizobium; species Allorhizobium naphthalenivorans_A. The sequence continues at coordinate 274,962 of NZ_UEYQ01000002.1, read as the reverse complement.
GCAGCGGCGCCAGCATTTGCGCGATCAAGGACGGCTTGAGCCGCGACAGTTCCATGGGCTTCTCGACCATCGACGGCATCCCGATGGCGACCCGCTCCGGCGCGCTCGATCCAGGCGTGATCTTCCACTTCATGGCGCGCCTGGGTCTGACGCGCGAAGAGGTGGAGGACATCGTCTACCACAAGTCGGGTCTGATCGGCCTCTCCGGCATCAGCGCCGACAGCCGCGTGCTGCTCGAGAGCAGCGCCGCGGAGGCCGCCGAAGCGATCGACGTGTTTACCTTCCGCATCGCCGGCGAGGTCGCAAGGCTGTCCGCCACCATCGGAGGGCTCGACACCCTGGTCTTCACCGCCGGCATCGGCGAGAACCAGCCGCCGGTCCGCCGCGCCGTGTGCGAACGCCTCGCCTTTCTCGGCGTCGAACTGGACGAGAGCGCCAACGCCGCCAATGCCCCGACCATTTCGGCCACCAGCTCAAGTGTGCGGGTGATGGTGATCGAAACCGACGAGGAACAGGTGATCGCGGACGAAGCGCTGTCGGTCCTTCAGCAGGAGCAATGAACGCATGTCCTTGACGAACCTTGCAGGAAAACGCGGCCTTGTGGTCGGCATCGCCAACGAGATGAGCATCGCCGCGGGCTGCGCCGAGGCCTTTCGCGCTGCCGGCGCCGAACTTGCCGTTACCTATCTCAACGAAAAGGCCGAGCCCTTCGTCCGGCCGGTCGCCGAAAAGCTCGGTGCGGCCCTGCTCGTTCCACTCGACGTGCGCATTCCCGGCCAGATGGAAGCGGTGTTCGACCGGATCGAACGCGAATGGGGCAAGCTCGACTTCGTCCTGCATTCCATCGCCTTTGCCCCGCGCGAGGATCTGCACACCAGCGTCGTCAACTGCTCGGCCGAAGGCTTCGCCATGGCGATGGATGTCTCCTGCCATTCGTTCATCCGCATGGCCAAACTCGCCGTTCCGCTGATGAAGGATGGCGGCAGCCTCATGACGGTGAGCTTCTACGGCGCCGACCGGGTGGTCGAGAACTACAACATGATGGGCCCGGTCAAGGCCGCGCTGGAATCGAGCGTGCGCTATCTCGCCGCCGACCTCGCCGAAAGCCGAATACGCGCCTATGCGATCTCGGCCGGCCCGGTTAAGACTCGCGCAGCCTCCGGCATCGACCGCTTCGATGCGCTGCTCGACAAGGTGCGCGAACGCACGCCCGCCCATCGCCTCGTCGGAATCGACGAGATCGGCCAGATCGCCGCCTTTCTCGCCAGCGACGCCGGCGCGCCGATGACCGGTTCGGTGATCTATGCCGATGGAGGCTTCCACACGGTCGCCTGAACAGTGCCAACCCGACACAGAACCTTCACGGAGCGCGTCTAAGCACGGTCCTCGAACAGGTGCACGCGAGTCGGCGGACCGCCGCCGCTACGCCCCATCCAGAAGGAAGTTCGGACGATGCTGATGAATGTCGTGTCTGAAAGCCGTGAACCGGGCGAGAAAGTCCCGCTCGTCATCGGCAATGCGCGGATCGTGCTGGCCGATGAGGTCGTCCATGGCACGGTCGTGGTAGAGGATGGCCGGATCGTTTCCGTCGAAGCCGGCTCGCCTGTCGCCGGTGCACTGGATTTCTCTGGCGACTACCTGCTGCCCGGCCTCGTCGACATCCATACCGACCATTTCGAAAAGCACGTCTTTCCCCGCCCGCACGTCCGCTGGGATTATATGCGCGCCGCCCTTTCCCACGATGCCCAGATCATCGGCGGCGGCGTCACCACCGTGTTCGACAGCCTTTGCGTCGGCGTCTCCTCGGAGGACAGCGAGCGGGCGGCGATCCTCGGGCCCATGATCGACGTGCTGGAGCGCGCCCAGGCCGCCGGCATGCTACGCGCCGAGCATTTCGTCCACCTGCGCTGCGAGGTCGTCGACCCGCGCACGCCGGAACTCACGGCCGCCAATATCGACCGGCCGCTGGTGCGCGTCGTCTCGGTGATGGAGCATCTGCCCGGCATCCGCCAGAGCCGCGACATGGACGCCTACGTCAACCGCCTGCAGAAGGCAGGGGGCGAAAGCGAGGCGATCATCCGCGACCGCATCGCCCAGATGGTGGCCGAGAAATCGGACATCGGCCGCACGGTCCGCCCCGAGGTCGTGGCGCTCGCCCGCGCCCGCGGCCTGCCGCTCTTGAGCCATGACGACACCGACATCGAACATGTCGATCTCGCGGCCGACGAGGGCGTGGCGATCTCCGAATTTCCCTGCACGCTGGAAGCGGCCCGCGAGGCCCGCGCCCGGTCCATGCTGATCGTCGGCGGTGCGCCCAACATTGTGCGCGGCGGTTCGCAGTCCGGGAATGTCGCGGTGCGCGACCTGCTGGAGGAAAGGCTCATCGACATCCTCGCCTCGGATTACGTGCCGCGCTCGATGCTCGATGCCGCCTTCCTGATCGCCAGCGACCCGGCCCTCGACTACGACCTGGCCGCAGCCGTGCGCATGGTGACCAAGGCGCCCGCCGAAGCCGCAGGCCTTGCCGACCGCGGCGAGATCGCCGCGGGCAAGCGCGCCGACCTGATCCGTGTCGGCGAGCATGACGGCCATCCGTACCTGAAAGCCGTGTGGCGCAAGGGGCACCGGGTCGCCTGATCGCTCAGGCTTCCCGCACGAACCCCTCGCTGGCGGTCAACAGCTGGCGCGTATAGTCGGTGGAAAACTCCCGCGAGCGCAATTGCGCCACGTCGAGTGCCTCCACCACCTTGCCGGTCTTCATCACCGCCAGCCGCTCGCACATATGGCTGATCACCGCCAGGTCATGGCTGACCATGACAAAGGTCAGGCCACGATCGCGGCGCGCCTGTTCGAGCAGGTTGAGGATTTCGGCCTGGATCGAGGCGTCGAGCGCCGAGGTCGGCTCGTCGAGCAGCAACACCTTCGGTTCGACGATCAGTGCCCTCGCAACGGCGATGCGTTGCCGCTGGCCGCCGGACAGCTGGTGCGAGAAACGAAAGCGGAAGCCGGAGCCCAGCCCCACTTCGTCCAGCGCCCGCGCGATGCGCGTCTCGGTATCGGTGAAGCCGTGAATGGCCAGCGGCTCCAGCAGCAGCCGGTCGACCGTCTGGCGCGGATGCAGCGAACCATAGGGGTCCTGGAACACCATCTGCACCGTGCGATAGAACTCATGGTCGCGCTTGTGACCGGTGAAACTGCGGCCATTGACGGTCAGCGTGCCACTGTCGAAACGGTTGAGGCCGGCAACGGCGCGCAGCAGCGTCGACTTGCCCGAGCCGGATTCGCCGACAATGCCGAAGGACTCGCCCGCGGCGATGTCGAGGCTCACCTCGTCGAGCGCCCGAAAGCCGCTGAAAGTGACGAGCATGTCGCGGATGGAAAGGGCCGGTACGGTCATAGCGCCCACTCCGCCTGGCGTTCGAGGACGGGCAGCGGATGCCGGTCCGCATGGATCTGCGGTAGGCAGTTCAGCAGACCGCGCGTATAAGGATGCTGCGCCTCGGACAGCCGCGACGCCGGCAGCTCCTCGACCACGCGGCCGGCATACATGACCAGCACCCGGTCGCAGAAGGACGAGACGAGCCGCAGGTCGTGGCTGATGAAGATCAGCCCCATACCGCGCTCGGACACCAGCTTGTCGAGGATCGCCAGGATTTCGAGCTGTACGGTGACGTCGAGCGCCGACGTCGGCTCGTCGGCGATCAGCAGTTCAGGGCCGCAGACCAGCATCATGGCGATCATGATGCGCTGGCCCATGCCGCCCGAGACTTCATGCGGATAGAGCCCGAAAACGCGTTCCGGATCGCTGATCTGCACCGCTTCCAGCATGGCAAGCGCCCGCTGGCGGGTCTCGGCGTTGGAAAGGCGTTCATGGGTATGCAGGGTTTCCATGATCTGCCGGCCGATCTGCATGACCGGGTTCAACGAATATTTCGGGTCCTGCAGGATCATGGCGATCTTCTTGCCGCGCAACGAACGCCGCTCGCGCTTCGAGATCGACAGGAGATCGGTGTCGCCAAAGGAAAGCGTGTCGGCGGTGATCCTCGCATGGCCGGGGGTAAGCCCCATGATGGCGCGCCCGGTCTGCGACTTGCCGGAACCGCTCTCGCCGACGATGCCGAGCCGCTCCTTGCCAAGGGTGAAATTGACGCCGCGCACGGCCTCGATGAGGCCAGTGCGGGTCGGGAAGCTGACTTTCAGGTTTTGAACGGTGAGGAGCGGCGTCATTGGCCGGCCTCCTTCGGATCGAGCGCGTCGCGCAGCCCGTCGCCCAGCAGGTTGAAGCCGAGCGAGACGATCAGGATGGCAAAGCCCGGCATGGCCGCGACCCACCACTGGTCGAGGATGAAGCGGCGGCCCGACGCGATCATCGCGCCCCATTCCGGCAGCGGCGGCTGGGCGCCGAGACCGAGAAAGCCGAGGCCCGCCGCAGTCAGGATGATGCCGGCCATGTCGAGCGTGACGCGGACGATCAACGACGACATGCACAGCGGCATGATGTGCGAGATGACGATGCGCAGCGGCGATGCGCCCATCAGCTTGACCGCGGCGATGAAATCCGAATTGCGGAAGGTCAGCGTCTCGGCCCGCGCGATGCGCGCGTAAGGAGGCCATGACGTGATCGCGATGGCAAGCACCGCGTTCTCGATGCCCGGCCCCAGCGCCGCAACCAGCGCCAGCGCCAGCACGAGCTTCGGGAAGGCGAGGAAGATGTCGGTGATGCGCATCAGCACGGCATCGACCCAGCCTCCGGCATAGCCGGACACCGTGCCGACGATCAGCCCGATCGGCGCGGCAATGATCGCCACCAGAAAGATGACGAAGAGCGTCAACCGCGAGCCGTATATCAGCCGCGAGAGAATGTCGCGGCCCTGGTCGTCGGTGCCGAGCAGGTAGCCGACCGTGCCGGGCGGCAAAAGCCGGGCATTGCGCAGGTCCCCCTGTACTGGCGAATGCGGCGCCAGCACGTCGGCGAAGGCGGCGACGAACAGCAGGCCGATCAGGATCAGCAGGCCGAGCACCGCCAGACGGTTCTCGGAAAAGCGCCGCCAGATGATGTAGAGCCGGCCGAGCCGGGCCTGCCGGCGCGATTGCGGACGGTCGGAGAGCAGCCAGTCGCGCAGGCTCTGTTTGGTTTGGATGTCGGTCTGGCTCATCGGCTGCGCGTCCTCGGGTCGAGTGTCCGATAGAGGATATCGGTCAGAAGGTTGATGCCGATGAACACGGCGCCGATGACCATGGTGCCGCCCAGGACGGCATTCATGTCGGCATTCTGCAGCGAATTGGTGATGTAGAGGCCAAGCCCCGGCCAGGAGAAGATCGTCTCGGTCAGCACCGAGCCCTCGAGCAGGCCGGCATAGGAGAGCGCGATCACGGTCACCAGCGGCACGGCGGCATTGCGCAGCGCGTGGAACCAGATGATCCGCGTCTCCGACAGGCCCTTGGCCCGCGCCGCGACGATATATTCCTGGCTGAGCTCGTTCAGCATGAAGGAACGGGTCATCCGGCTGATATAGGCGAGCGAGAAATAGCCGAGCAGCGATCCGGGCAGGATGATGTGACGGAACAGGTCCCACACCACGTCCCACTGGCGTTGCCAGGCGGCATCGAGAAGGAAGAAGCCGGTGACCGGCGTGAACGAGTATTCGTAGACGATGTCCACGCGTCCCGGATAGGCGACCCAGTTGAGCTTGGCATAGAAGAATACCAGCGCCAGAAGACCGAGCCAGAAGATCGGCACGGAATAGCCGATAAGCCCGATGACGCGGACGATCTGGTCGGCGATCGAGCCGCGCTTGACCGCGGCGAGCACGCCGAGCGGTATGCCGAAGACGGCACCGATCAGCGTGCCCACGCTGGCAAGCTCGATGGTCGCCGGAAATACCCGGAGAATGTCGGTCATCACCGGATTGGTGGTCAGCACCGAAGTTCCGAAGTCGCCGGAAAGCGCCTGTCGGACATAGATGAAAAACTGCTGGTAGAGCGGCAGGTTGAGGCCGAGTTCCTCGCGCACGCGCTCGACGACATGGGCGGGCGCCCGGTCGCCGACAATGGCGAGCGCCGGATCGATCGGAACGACGCGGCCGATGAAGAAGGTCACGGCCAGAAGGCCGAGATAGGTCGTCACCACGGTCACGAGGAACCGCAGCAACGACATGGCGAAGGCCGAGGCGCCGGCGCCGGAGCGCCGCGCCTCGGTTTTTGTCTCGAGAAGGGCCAAGAACCTCAGTCCTTGGATACGGTGTAGACGAAGTTGGTGTCGAAGCTCGGGCCGAGCTTGTAGCCCTTCAGCTTGTCCGAATAGCCGGCCACTTCCGTCTGCTGGAAGATGACGACGAACGGACCGGTCGTCAGCACCTGCTTCTGCAGGTCTTCATAGATCGCGGCGCGCGCGGCCGAATCCTTCTCCAGAAGCGCGGCCTGGGTCTTCTTCGTCAGTTCCGGAACGTCCCAGGCATTGCGCCAGGCGAGCGTCTTGGTCTTGCCTTCGTCCGAATTGTCGGGGTTGTAGGTGAAGGTCTCGGCATTGGAGTTCGGGTCGAAATAGTCCGAGCCCCACTGGCCGATATAGATGTCGTGCTGGCGGGCGCGATACTTGGTCAGCGTCTGCTTGCCGTCGCCGGGGATGATTTCCAGCTTGATGCCGGCCTGGGCGAGCGTCTGCTGGACATTTTCGGCAATGCCGGTGACCGGCTGGGTGTTGCGCACGTCCATGCTGACGGTGAAGCCGTCGGCCAGACCGGCCTTGGCCAGCAGTTCCTTGGCCTTGGCGACGTCGAGCTTGTAGGGCTTGTCGTCGAGGGCGCCGAGCTGGCCGGCCGGCAGGAAGGTCTGGTGGATCGTGCCGATGCCCTTGATCAGGGTCTCGCCGATCGCGTCATAGTCGACCAGGTACTTGAAGGCTTCGACCACTTCCGGCTTGGCCAGGTTCTCGTTCTTCTGGTTGAGGCTGAAATAGTAGAGCGTGCCCTTCGGAGCCGAGGTAAGAGCGATGCCCTCCTTCTTGGAAACCGCATCGACATCGCCCGGCTCGAGGTTGCGGGCCACGTCGACATCACCGTTCTCCAGCGCCAGGCGCTGGCCGGCGCTTTCCTTCATGTGGCGGTAGATCACGCGGGCAAGGGCCGGCTTCTCGCCGAAGTAATTGTCGTTGCGCTCCAGCACGACAACCTCATTGGCGCGCCATTCGCGGATCTTGTACGGGCCGGAGCCGGCATAGCCGGTCTTGAGGAACTCGTTGCCGAAATCGGTATCATATTTGTATTCGGCGGTCGGCGTCACGGCCTTGGCGTTGTCCATCACGACCTTCTTGTCGAGGACGGAGGTCACAGTGGAGGTCAGCACGTTGAGCACGAAGCTCGGCGCATAGGCCTTGTCGACGGACAAAACGAAGGTCGTCTCGTCGGCGGCCTTGGCCTTGTCCGCGACATTGTCGCCGTTGAGGCCGAACTGGGTAAGCAGGAAGGCCGGCGACTTGTCGAGCTTGACGGCGCGCTCGAAGGAGAAGGCGACGTCTTCGGCGGTGATCGGATTGCCCGAGGCGAATTTCAGGCCCGGCTTCAGCTTGAACGTATAGGTCATGCCGTCTTCGGAGATCGTCCAGCTCTCGGCCAGTTCGCCGACGACCTTCGACGTGTGGTTCATGTCGAGATTGACGAGCTTGCTATAGGTGTTGGCGGTCACCTCGGCGGTCGAGATCTCGAAGGCTTCGCCCGGATCGAGTGTGATGATGTCGTCGAAGGCCCAGCCCTGCACCAGCGTGTCGGCCGGCGTCGCGGCGAAGGCCTGCGGCGCGGCAGCCATGAGCAGCGCCATGGCCGCGCTGGTGGTCAGCAGACGCATGGACTTGTTGAAGGAATGTATCATTTTGTCGTTCCCCTGTTTTTCCGATTGGTCTTTTTCAAAGCGCCCGCAGCCTATTCGTGCCAGGCGGACGCCAGAACTCTCAGCCAGTTCTCCCGGCATATCTTGGCAAGGTCCTGATCAGCGTATCCGGCGGCTTTCAGGGCCGCAACCAGTTTCTGATTGCCGCCCGCATCGGCTATTTCGGCCGGAATCGTCGCGCCGTCGAAGTCGGAACCGAGCGCCACGCAGTCGATCCCCATGCGCTCGACCATGTAGTCGACATGGCGCACCATGGCGCTGATCGGCGTATCCGCATCGTCCCTCGCATCGTCGCGCAGCATGGTCACGGCATAGTTGAGGCCGACCAGGCCGGCGCTTTCCTTGATCGCGTCGAACTGCTTGTCCGTGAGGTTGCGCGCCACCGGCGTCAGCGCATGGACATTGGAATGGCTGGCGACCAGCGGCTGGTCGCTGGTCTTGGCCACGTCCCAGAAGCCCTTTTCCGTGATGTGGGCAAGGTCGACCAGGATGCCGAGCCGATTGCAGGCCTTCACCAGTTCGAAGCCGGCATCCGTGAGGCCCGGCCCGGCATCGGGCGATGCGGGATAGGCGAACGGCACGCCATGGCCGAAGATGTTGTTGCGGCTCCACACCGGCCCGAGCGACCGCAATCCGGCCGCATGGAAGGTCTCTAGCGCGTCGAGATCCTCACCGATCGCCTCGCAGCCCTCCATGTGCATGACCGCGGCGAAAATGCCGTCGTCCATCGCCTTGCGGATCTCGCCGGTCGAACGGCACAGCCGCCAGGCGCCAGCCCGGTCGAGCCGAAGGGCGATCGAGGCCATGCCGAGAGCGATGTCAAGCGACGGCTGGCGCTCGAGCGGTTCTTCGAGCGGCGTGGAATAATGCCCCTCGGCGTCGGGCTCCTTCAACGAGAAGTCGCCGTCGGAGGGAATGTAGATGGCACAAAGCCCACCGGCCAGCCCGCCCGCCTTGGCGCGCGGCCCGTCGATATGGCCTTCCCTCGTACCATCGACGAACTCTACGACCGGATCGACCCCGTTCGCCCGTCCCCGCCAGAGCCGAAGCAGGACGTCGTTGTGACCGTCGAAAACCCGTTCCATGAAGAGAAATTCCTGCCGTCCAAGAGCGAAGATGATTGTCCCGGAACGACTGCACAGACGTTCCCGGCACGATAGGCACAGCGGCCGAGACCGCTTGTTGAACTAACGTAGAACTAAATCGCGCGCCGGTTCAAGCCAAAAAAAAGCGATTGCGAACAAGGCGATGCGCGCAGGAGTAGCAGGCCCGCCTCCGCCCCGCGCAACCGGGGCTCCCTGTTTCATCGGGCACGATTGCGGACCTTTCGGCCGCCCGGCGAGGGTCGCTCAAAATTTGCTCCGCATGGCGAAATAAAAATGGTCAAGCGACCAAATTTGCGGCACGATACCAAAATTCCGCCCTGCGCGGGATCGGGCTTGGAGGAGCCCGCAGTGGAGCAACGCCTTTGCGCATCGCTGAATTTCAGCGGGTTCAGAGGGCGCGCAGGCTCCGATCGGGAGGAGACGAGGAGGAGATAGTCACATCATAGCGCGTGGCACGCTTATTGCGTCGCCATGATCGACGAGCCGACCGGGCGCGACAGCAGGCCGGCCATGCCGGAACGCGACCTGTTGCCGGAAAAGATCCATTTCAAACCTGGGGATATTTCTTGAGTTCGACATCGAAGAAGGCCGCAATCGAAATCCGGGACGTCGGCCGCGTCTATGGCGCCGGCGCCGGTCAGGTCACCGCGCTCGACCGTATCAACCTGACGATCCGCGAGAACGAATTCTTCACCCTGCTCGGCCCATCCGGCTGCGGCAAGACCACGCTTTTACGGCTGATCGCCGGTTTCGACTTTCCGACGAACGGCGAGATCCTGCTGAACGGCGAGGACATCGCTCCGCTGCCGCCGTTCAAGAGGCCGGTCAACACCGTGTTCCAGTCCTATGCCCTCTTCCCGCACATGACGGTTTCCGAGAACATCGGCTTCGGCCTGAATATGCTCGGCAAGCCCGCGGCCGAGGTCAAGGCGCGCGTCGACGAGATGCTGGCCCTCGTCCATATGGAATCGATGCGCGACCGCTCGGTCGCCCAGATCTCCGGCGGCCAGCAACAGCGCGTCGCGCTTGCCCGCGCGCTGGCGCCGAAGCCGAAGGTCCTGCTGCTCGACGAACCGCTCTCGGCGCTGGACTACAAGCTGCGCAAGGAGATGCAGATCGAGCTGAAGCGGGTCCAGGCCGAGACCGGCATCACCTTCATCTTCGTCACGCACGACCAGGAAGAGGCGCTCACCATGTCCGACCGCATCGCCGTCATGTCGAACGGCGAGGTGCGCCAGGTCGGCTCGGCCCACGAAATCTACGAGCGCCCCGCCGACCGCTTCGTCGCCGACTTCATCGGCGAGTCGAACTTCCTCGCCGGCGATGTGGTCGATCTCGGTGAAAGCACGGCCACCGTCCGGCTGACCGCCGGTACCGTCATCGAAGCCTCGCTTCCGGGAGACATGCGCCCGTCCGGCCAGGTCACCATCGTCGTGCGCCCCGAACATGCCTCGCTCGCCGAGCCCGGCGCCGGCAGTTTCGACGGCGTGCTCGCCGACGCCATCTATTTCGGCACCGACACGCATTTCCACATCCTGCTCAACAGCGGCGACAGCTTCATCGTGCGTGAACAGAACATGCGCAACAGCACCGTGGCGCATGAGAAGGGTGCGCGCGTCGCTGTCCGTCTCGGCCCACAGGCCGCGCAGATCCTCAAGGGGTAGAGGCCATGAGCACCGCCGCCGAAGCCGCCACCGCGGCAAAAGCCAAGGACATCCGCGATCGCTGGCTGCTCAGCGCCCCCGCCCTGCTCCTCATTGCACTGGCCAGCGTCGGCCCGCTGCTGATCGTGCTGATCTATTCCTTCCTCGCGCCGGGCCCCTATGGCGACGTGAAATGGGAATTCTCGACGGAGGCCTGGTTCAACGTCTTCCTGTCGCGCGACATCTTCGACGACACGATCTCGATCGCCGACGCCCATGTCTCGATCCTCTGGCGCTCGATCAAGCTGGCCGTCGCCACCACCATCATTTCGCTGATCTTCGGCTTCCCCACGGCCTATTTCATCGCCAGCCGACCGTCCCATATCCGCTCGGTCTGGCTGTTCCTGATCACCATCCCCTTCTGGACCAACATGCTGATCCGCGCCTTCGCCATCCAGGAGGTGATCCGCAACGAGGGGCTCGCCAACACCGTCCTGATGAAGCTCGGCGTCATCTCAGCGCCGATCCAGATGCTCTACACCGATTTCGCCATCCTGCTCGGCATGGCCTATGTCCACCTGCCGCTGATGGTGCTGCCGCTTTATGCCAGCATGGAAAAGCTCGACTTCCGCCTGGTCGAGGCCGGCTACGATCTTTATGCCACCCGCTTCCAGGTGCTTCGCCGCATCATCGTGCCGCTGGTGAAACCCGGCATCATTGCCGGCTCGATCCTGGTCTTCATCCCAGCGCTGTCGTCCTACGTCATCCCGCGCATCCTCGGCGGCGGCAAGAACCTGATGATCGGCAACCTGATCGAGCTGCAGTTCGGCCAGGGTCGCAACTGGCCGCTCGGGGCCGCGCTGTCGATCACCCTGGTGATCATCGTGCTCGCCGCCATGCTCTACTATGTGAAGAATGCCGGAAAGACCGGAGGCGGCCATGCATAAGGGCTTCAACATCCGCACGCAGACGGGCTTCGCCACGATCGCCATGCTGTGCTTCTTCATCCTCTACCTGCCGATTGCCACCCTGGTCGTCTTCGCCTTCAATTCCGGCACCTCGATCGCGCTCTGGGAGGGCTTCTCGCTGCGCTGGTTCGCCGCGGCGTGGAATAACCAACAGGTCATCGAAGCCTCGATCCGCTCGGTGAAGATTGCCGCCGTCGCCGCCGTGATCGCAACTGCGGTGGCCACCCTCGCGGCCATTGCCACGACCCGCACCGCCCCCTATCGCGGCCTGACCTTCAAATATTCCTTCCTCAACATGCCGCTGATGGTGCCGGAAATCGTCACCGCCGTTGCGCTGCTGATCTTCTTCTCGCGCGTCAAGGTCTGGACCGGCTATTCCGGACTCGGCTATCTGATCCTGGCCCACACGGCCTTCTGCATCCCGTTCGCCTACCTGCCGATCCGCGCTCGTCTGGAGAGCATGGACCTGGCGCTGGAGCGTGCCGCGGCCGACCTTTACGCGCCGCCGTTCAAGGTATTCCGCCATGTCACCCTGCCGCTGCTGTGGCCCGGCATCCTTGCCGGCCTGATGCTGGCCTTCGTCATCTCGCTCGACGACGTGGTGATCACCGAATTCGTGAAATCCGGCGGTCAGGACACGCTCCCGACCTACATGCTCGGCCAGTTGCGCCGTGCCATCACGCCGGAGATGAATGCCATCTCGACAGTCTTTCTGCTGCTGTCGCTGGCGGTTGTCACGATCTTCTTCTTCCTCAGCAGATCCAACGAGAAAACCGAGTAGAAACAGGAGTGGGAACCATGAAAAAGACCTTGAGACTCGCAACCGCAGCAGCAGCCCTGCTGGCGTCGTGCGCCTTCGCCCATGCCGAAGGCGAACTGAACATCTTCAACTGGGGCAATTACACCAATCCCGAACTGATCAAGAAGTTCGAGGAGACCTACAAGGTCAAGGTGACGCTCACCGACTATGATTCCAACGACACCGCGCTCGCCAAGATCCGCCAGGGCGGCCATGGCTTCGACATCGTCGTGCCGTCCGCCTCGGCCATGCCGGTCTTCATCGGCGAAGGCCTGCTCTTGGAATCGCGCCCGGACCAGATGGAAAACTTCAAGAACATGGACCCGAAATGGGTCGACGTGCCCTTCGATCCGGGCCGCAAATATTCCGTTCCGTGGCAGTGGGGCACGACAGGCGTCGCCGTCGACAAGTCGGTCTATTCCGGTGATCCGAACACCTCGGCGATCTTCCTCGACCCGCCGGCCGAACTGGTCGGCAAGGTCAATGTCGTGCCGGAAATGTCGGACGTCATGCACCTCGCGATCACCTATGCCGGCGGCGAACCCTGCACCGGCGATATGGAAGTGCTGAAGAAGGTCCGCGACCTGCTGGTGGCCGCCAAGCCGAAGTGGATCTCGATGGATTACGGCACGGTCGAGAAATACACCAAGGGCGACCTTGCCGCTTCCGTCGACTGGAACGGTGCAACCTTCCGCGGCCGCCTGGCCAACCCCAACATCGTCTACGGCTATCCGAAGGAAGGCTATCCGATCTGGATGGACAATGCTTCGATCCTGAAAGACGCCAAGAACGTCGATAACGCCAAGCTGTTCCTGAACTTCATCATGGCCCCGGAAAACGCCGCCCTGATCTCAGCCTTCGCCCGCTATGCCAACGGCATCAAGGGTTCGGAAGCCTTCATGCCGGAAGACATGAAGACCGCTCCGGAAGTGAACATACCGGAATCGGCCAAGGCCGCCGGCAAGTTCAACCTCGCCTGCAAGCCGGAAGTCCAGGAAATCTACACCAAGATCTGGACCGAGATTCAGAAATAACCGGCCAGATCCGAACCTGCATGACGACGGGGGAGCCCTGAGGGCTCTCCCGTTCCAAGGGAATATATCAATGACAACCGAATTCGAGACAGCCCACGGCTTCGCGCGCAGCGACGTGACGATCGCCAACTGGCGTACCGCCCCCTATAGCCGCTGGTCGTTCCAGAACCTGCGCGAAATGGTTCCGACAGCGGAAATCCGCGCCGGGGCCGAGGAGCCGGACGCGGCCCTTTCCTCCTCGCCGCTGCTCGACACTCCCCTCGAAACCGGGCTTGCCGGCACGACAAATGCCCGTGCCTTCCTCGACTATGCCCACACCGACGCCTTCGTCCTGATGAAGGGCGGCCGGATCGTCGCCGAACATTATGCGCCGCATGCCCATGTCAACGCGCGCCACATCGTCTTTTCCATCAGCAAATCGCTGACCGCGCTGGTATCCGCCGTCCTCGAAGGACAGGGCGTGATCGATCCGGATTGCCCGGTGGTCAGCCTGATCCCCGAGGCCGAAGGCTCGGCCTATGGCGACTGCAGCTATCGCGACGTGCTCGACATGCGCGTCAGCCTCGATTTCGACGAGGCCTATCTCGACAAGAACGGCGCCTTTGCCCGCTACCGCCGCTCGACGCTGTGGAACCCGTCGGAAGCCGGCGCCCCGGTCGAGACGCTCACCGAATTCCTGATGACCATCCAGAAGTCCGATCGCCCGCATGGCGGTCCATTTTTCTACGCCTCGCCCAATTCCGACCTGCTCGGCATCCTGATCGAGCGTGCCACCGGCCGCCGCTATGTCGACCTGTTTTCCGATCTCCTGTGGAAGCCGCTCGGCGCGAAGAACCACGCGCTCGTCAGCGTCGATGGTGCCGGCACGGCGCGTTCGGCCGGCGGCGTCTGCGTCACCGCCCGTGACCTTGCCCGCGTCGGCCAGATGCTGCTCGACGGCGGTAGCGCCAACGGTCGCCAGGTGGTGCCCACAGCCTGGGTCGAAGACATGAAGACCGCCGGCGACCCGGGCGCCTGGACCGCAAGCCAGCCGACCATGCTCCCGAACGGCCGCTATCGCAGCAAGTGGTATCAGACCGGCGAACCGGACGGGGCCTTCTGCGCCATCGGCATCCACGGCCAGTGGCTCTATGTCGACCCGTCGACCGAGACGGTGATCGTCAAGCTGTCGTCCCAGCCCAATCCGCTCGACGATGAGCTCAAGCAGGACAATTTCGCCTTTTTCCGCGCGCTGAGCCGCATCAGCGCCTGAATCGCCACTTCTCTATTTTTTCCGGGACCCACGACATGTCGCAGACCGCAGACCTCATCATCCGCAACGCCCGCGTGCTCACCATGGACGAGGCGGCGCCGAAAGCCGAAGCCGTCGCCATCGCCGGCAACCGCATCCTCGCGGTCGGGTCGAACGACGAGGTCATGGCGCTGGCCGGCACCTCGGCCCGCGTGATCGACGCGGATGGCGCAACCGTGATGCCGGGCTTCAACGAAGCCCACATGCACATCTTCATGGGCTCGCTGTCGCTCGTTCAGCTCAACCTGCACGCCGTGCACGGCTTCGAGGCGATGAAGAGCGCCATTCTCGACTATGCCGCGAAGAACCCCGACGAGCCGGTGCTGCTCGCCTATTCCGCCGACTATGGCATCCTCGGCGAACTTGGCCCGACAACGCGTCACCATCTCGACGCCATGCTGCCGGACCGCCCCTTCATGATGTATGCGCCGGACCACCACACGGCCTGGGCCAATACCGCGGCGCTCAAGCTCGCCGACCTGCTGAACGGCCGCGACGTCGGCATCGGCAATGAGGTGGTGATGGGCGAGGACGGGCTGGCGACCGGCGAACTGCGCGAGACCAATGCCATCACGCCGGTCGCGCGCCTCGCCTCGACCGGCGGCCGCGAAGGTCTCGGCATCGCCACCGGTGGCGACCCGGAAAACCTCACCCCCGAGCAGCGCGCCGTCGACCGCGCCATCCTAAAGCGCGGCCTCGAATACTGCGCCTCCGAAGGCCTCACCTCGCTGCAGAACTTCGACGGCAATCTCTACCAGCTGGAGTTGATGGCCGACCTGGAGGCCGCCGGCGAACTGCCGGTGCGCATTCGCATCCCCTTCCACATGAAGAACTTCATGGATCTTTCCATGCTCGACAAGGCGGCGCAGTGGAAAGAGCGCTTCGCCTCCGACATGGTGCGCGGCGATTTCGTCAAGGTTTTCATGGACGGCGTCATCGACAGCCAGACCGCCTACATGCTGGACGGCTATGGTGACCGTCCCGACTACGACTGCGAGCCGCTTTTCACCCGTGAAGCCTTCGACGCGGTGGCGACGAAGGCCGACAGCCTCGGGCTGCAGGTTGCCGTTCATGCGATCGGCAGCGCCGCCGTGCGCCAGACGCTCGACGGCTACGAGGCGGCGATCAAGGCCAACGGCAAACGCGACAGCCGCCACCGCATCGAGCACATCGAGATCATCCATCCCGACGACATCCCGCGCTTCAGGGAACTTGGCGTCGTCGCCTCCATGCAGCCGGTCCACGTTCCCGGCGGCTCCTGCTTCCCGCTGGAGCCGACCGTCACGCGGCTCGGCGAAGACCGCTGGAAATATGCCTATGCCTGGCGGACGCTGAAGGACGCAGGAGCCCGCATGGTGTTCGCCACCGACTGGCCGATCTCGCCGGTCTCGCCGTTTGAATGCATCCAGAACGCGCTGACCCGCAAGCCGTGGGGCGAAGGCGATCCGGACCAGCGCATGACGCTTCAGGAATCGCTTTATGCCTATACGGCCGAGGGCGCCTGGGTCGAGTTCATGGAAGACCGGAAAGGCAAGCTGAAGCCCGGCTTCCTCGCCGACATCGTTGTCTTGTCGCAAGACATCGAGGCGGCCGCACCCGACCGGGTCGCCGATGTCCGCCCGCGCATGACCATCTGCGACGGCCGTATAACCCACGAGACCGCCTGACCGCACCATGGACGAGCCACGCCGACCATCGAGCCTTCACGGCGCCCCCCATCCGGGCAAGACGCCCGGCGCCACCCGCAAGGGTTCCGAGACGCGGGCCCGCATCATCAAGGGTGCGTTGGAGGCTTTGGAAAACGGCGGCATGGAGGCGCTGACCACGCGCAAGATCGCCGCGAGCGCCGGCGTCAGGCTCGCCACGCTGCACTATTATTTCGACAGCAAGGAAAGCCTCCTGCTCGCCGTGCTGGAAGACCTGATCGCCGACATGGCGGAGGCCTATCAGGCGGACATCCCCGCCTCGCATGATCCGCAAGAGCGCATCGAGACCGTCATCCGCTCGATGTGGCGCTATGTCCAGCGCACCCGCAACAAACAGCTCGCCCAGACGGAACTGACGCTCTATGCGCTGAGAACCCAGGGCGCCGACTGGCTCGCCGCCCGGCAATACAACGCCTATATCGACTTCTACAGCAAGCTGATCTTCGACGGCATGGGCGAGATCAGCGAGGAGAAGAAACGGATCGGAACGGCGGTCGCCCGCTTCATGCTGATCGGCATCGACGGGCTGATCCTGCAGAATTTCGCCCTGCACAACGACGGCAACACCAATGACGGCGTGGAAACGCTGATCATCGCCACGCGTGACCTCGTGCGGCGATTGCAGGCCGAAGCCGGGATTGCCGCAGGCTGAACGCGCGTCCCGACCGCGGCCATGCTAGGATGACGTAAAAGTCCACAGCCAGCAGGGCGACGCCATGCCCCCAACCAGTCAAACCGACCGAACTGCTCAAATCGCCCATGCCGTTGAAGCCGGCCAACGCCCTCCCCGCCGCAACCGCGTGACGCCCTTCGGCCATCTGGAAGCCACGTCGGCCCGTGGAACGCTGATGGGCAATCGCGGCGATCTGCATGCCCCTGACGGCACGATCACCAGACACCACGCCGGCAAGGCCTGGATCTGCTGCACGCTTACTGAAAAAAACGGCCGCCGCGTCATCTTCGACACCAAGGGCCACTATACGCCGCTCTTCTTCCTCGACGAGGCGGTTGCCTTCGCCGCCGGCCACCGCCCCTGCGGCGAATGCCGCCGCACCGATTTCCTCCGCTTCAAACGACACTTCAATCGCGCGACGCACCGCCCGGACGACCAGTTCGTTCCCGCGCACGAGATCGATGCCCTTCTCCACCGGGAACGCCTCGACGGCAGGACCAAGCGGCTCCACCGGGCAACGCTCGCCCACCTGCCGGACGGCAGTTTCTTCACCACCGACCCCGCGCCGCAGACACCGCTCCTGCTCTGGCAGGGCAAGGCCTATCCGTGGAGCCATGCAGGCTATGGCACGCCGGTCACCTTGCCAGACCGGACCGAGGCAACCGTTCTGACGCCGCCCACGCTCGTTGCCGTCCTGCGCGCCGGCTATGCGGTAGCGCCGCAGCTCTGATCCCTCGGCGGCGGAACGCTAGGCCGGCCGAAAGTGATCTGCCCCCTTGTGGGGGAGGTTGGCTCAATACTGCCCCACACAACGAAAAGGCCGGGCGTCTCCGCCCGGCCTCTGTCATTCACACCTGCGTGCGACCTTACTTGATCATCGGCAGCAATTCACTCACCGACTTCTTCGCGTCGCCGTAGAACATCCGGGTGTTCTCCTTGTAGAACAGCGGGTTCTCGATGCCGGAATAACCGGTGCCCTGGCCGCGCTTGGAGACGAAGACCTGCTTGGCCTTCCACACCTCGAGAACCGGCATGCCGGCGATCGGCGAGTTCGGGTCTTCCTGCGCCGCCGGATTGACGATGTCGTTCGAGCCGATGACGATGGCCACGTCGGTCGAGGGGAAGTCCTCGTTGATCTCGTCCATTTCCAGAACGATGTCATAAGGAACCTTGGCCTCGGCCAAAAGCACGTTCATGTGGCCCGGAAGACGCCCGGCCACCGGATGGATGGCGAAGCGCACGCTCTTGCCGGACGCCCGCAGCTTGCGGGTGAGTTCCGAGACCGCCTGCTGGGCCTGCGCCACCGCCATGCCATAGCCCGGCACGATGATGACGCTGTCGGCTTCGTTGAGCGCCGCGGCCACGCTCTCGGCGTCGATCGCCACCTGCTCGCCCTCGATCTCCATCGCCGGACCCGTCGTGCCGCCGAAGCCGCCGAGGATGACCGAGATGAAGGAGCGGTTCATCGCCTTACACATGATGTAGGACAGGATCGCACCCGAGGAACCGACGAGAGCGCCGGTGACGATCAAGAGGTCGTTGCCGAGCGTGAAGCCGATCGCGGCTGCCGCCCAGCCGGAATAGCTGTTCAGCATCGACACCACCACCGGCATGTCGGCGCCGCCGATGCCCATGATCAGGTGATAGCCGATGAAGAAGGCGAGCAGCGTCATCAGGATCAGCGTCCAGATGCCGGCGCCGTTGAAATACATCACCAGCAGCAGCAGCGAGGCGATCGCCGCGCCGGCATTGAGCATGTGCCCGCCCGGCAGCTTCTTCGCCTTGCCGTCGACCTTGCCGGCCAGCTTGCCGAAGGCGACGACCGAGCCGGTAAACGTGACCGCGCCGATGAACACGCCGAGGAAGACCTCGACCTTGAGGATCGCCACCAGAGCCCCGGTGGGATCGGCGAGCTTGTGCGCTAGAACGGCGGCAAAGCCGGTCAGCGCATGGCGCGCCGCCTCGTCCATCCCGGCCACCCGACCGAGTTCGATTTCGGCATTATAACCGATGAACACGGCGGCCAGGCCGACGAAGGAGTGCAGGGCCGCGACAAGCTGCGGCATTTCCGTCATCTGCACGCGGGCAGCGACGTAATAGCCCATGACCGAGCCGCCGGCGATCATCACCAGGATGATGAACCAGTTGCCGACGCCCGGCCCGAAGACCGTGGCGGCAACGGCAAGCGCCATGCCGACTATGCCATACCAGACCGCGCGCTTGGCGCTTTCCTGGCCGGAAAGCCCGCCGAGCGAGAGGATGAAAAGAACAGCGGCTGCGATGTAGGCGGCCGAAACGATACCGATCGTCATGATTGATCCTCTCCCCTCAGGACTTCTGGAACATGGCGAGCATGCGCCGGGTGACGAGGAAGCCGCCGACGATGTTGATCGTGGCGATCAGCACCGAGAGCGAAGCGAGGATGACGACCAGCCAGTTGCCGGAACCGATCTGCAGCAATGCGCCAAGGATGACGATGCCGGAGATCGCGTTGGTCACCGCCATCAGCGGCGTGTGCAGCGAGTGGCTGACATTCCAGATCACCGAGAAGCCGATGAAGCAGGCAAGCACGAAAACGATGAAATGGCTCATGAACTCGGCCGGCGCATAGGCCCCGACCAAGGCCATCAGCAAGCCGCCGATCACCAGAAGGCCGACCTGGCTGCGGGTCTGCGCCTTGAAGGCCGCGACTTCCTTTGCCCGCTTCTCCTCCGGCGTCAGTTCCTTGACCTTTTCCTTCGGCTTGGCAGCCGCGATCGCCTGGATCTTCGGCGGCGGCGGCGGATAGGTGATCTCGCCGTCCTTGGTGACCGTCGCGCCGCGGATGACGTCGTCTTCCATGTTGTGGACGATTACGCCGTCCTTGGCCGGCGTCAGGTCCGTCATCATGTGGCGGATATTGGTCGAATAGAGCGTCGAGGCCTGGGCCGCCATGCGGCTCGGGAAATCGGTATAGCCGATGATGGTAACGCCGTTTTCCGAGACGATCTTCTGGTCGGGCACCGTCAGGTCGCAATTGCCGCCGCGTTCGGCGGCAAGGTCGACGACCACCGAGCCGGGCTTCATCGAAGCCACCATGTCGGCGAGCCACAGCTTCGGCGCGTCGCGGCCGGGGATCAGCGCCGTGGTGATGACGATGTCGATCTCGGGCGCCAGTTCGCGGAACTTGGCCAGTTGCTTCTCGCGGAATTCCGGCGAGGACGGTGCGGCATAGCCGCCGGTCGCGGCGCCATCCTGCGTCGCCTCGAATTCGAGATAGACGAACTGGGCGCCCATCGATTCGATCTGCTCGGCCACTTCCGGACGCACGTCGAAGGCATAGGTGATGGCGCCGAGCGAGGTCGCCGTGCCGATCGCGGCAAGACCGGCGACGCCGGCACCGATGACCAGCACCTTGGCCGGCGGAACCTTGCCGGCGGCCGTCACCTGGCCGGTGAAGAAGCGGCCGAAATTATTGCCGGCCTCGATCACTGCGCGATAGCCGGCGATATTGGCCATGGACGACAGCGCGTCCATCTTCTGGGCGCGGGAAATACGCGGCACCATGTCCATGGCGATGACATTGGCGCCCTTGTCCCTGGCGCGTTCCAGAAGTTCCTTGTTCTGGGCCGGGTAGAAGAAGGAAACCAGCGTCTTGCCGGACGACAGGCGTTCCACTTCCACCGTCTCCGGCGGACGCACCTTGGCGATCACGTCGGCGCCGGCATAGAGCGCTTCGGCGCCCTCGACAACCTCGACGCCGACGGCGCGATAGGCGTCGTCGGAAAAGCCGGCGGCCTTACCCGCCCCACTTTCGATCATGCAGTCATAGCCCAGCTTCTTCAGCTGGATTGCGCTGTCGGGGGTCATGGCAACGCGTGCCTCTCCCGCAAACAGCTCCCGTGGCGAACCGATCTTCAAACCCATCTCCCTCGCATCAGGCTAAAGTCGAACAATTTCGGCATGAAAACGAGCAGAATGCGACGTCGCTGTCCAGCCCAGTTTCCCCCTCATGTGAGGGTTTCGCGCGGATGATGCCGCTCCGTCAACGGATAATTCGCAAATGCCGGCCGGTGCGACAATCGCCGCACGCTCACTGCACCTCCCGCATGGAACAATATCGTCTCCGGCAGGTTTATCCGACGGTCAAAAAATGAACGGAGAGCATCATGCTGCAATGGATCCTGATCTTCCTGGCGATCGCCGCCGTCGCCAGCCTTCTCGGCTTTCGCGGTGTTGCCGGCGCTTCTGCGGGAATCGCCAAAATTCTCATTTTCGTCGTGTTGGTGATCTTCATCATCGCCCTGTTTGCCGGCATTATCGTCGTCGCATGATGTGAGCGAAGCTATTGAACGAAAAAACCGCCGGTCTCGCGACTGGCGGTTTTTTCGCATTCGGCACCGCACCTGGCTTGTGGCCGGGCATCGATCGTCAGATCAGCGGACGGACCTTCGGATCGCCGGGATTCCAGTTCGCCACGTTTTGCAGGCCTTCCGGATCGAGCACCTCGCAGCCGCGGTCGAGCCACTGGATGAGACCGCGCTCGCTCAGCTTTCGCAACGTCTTGTTGGTGTGGACGATCGACAGGCCGAGCGTATCGGCGACGTGCATCTGTGTCACCGGCACATGGCGACGCTCCTCGTCGAGCAGGCCGGCATTGCGACCTCGCTCGAACAGGAAAGCCAGCAGATAGGCGGCCCGCTCTGTCGCCGTGCGCCGACCGACACTGAGCAGGTGCTCGTCGAGAATGCTCTCCTCGCGCGCTGCCAGCCAAGTCAGGTCGAAGGCGAGGCCGGAATGCTTCTCGAACAATTGGAACAAGCGTTTGCGCTCGAAGACGCACAGGGTCACCGGCGTCAGGGCCTCGACGGAATGCTGCATCTCGGCCATGACCGCTCCCTGCAACCCGACCATGTCGCCCGGAACGACGTAGTTGAGGATCTGGCGCCGTCCGTCCTCGAGGATCTTGTAGCGAAATGCCCAACCTTCCAGTAGTGTGTAAAGATGGGCGCTGTGAGAGCCTTCGACGATCACGGTCGACCCGGCATCGGCGTTCAGTTCACCGCGCTTGAAATGCGACACGAAGTTAAGCTCGTCTGCACTGAACGGGCGAAAGTGCTTCTTCTGGCGCAAGGGACATTCGAAACAGCTGACACGCACCGGGTTCTTGCGAAAGTCGCTTGCCATGCACTGTCCTCTTGTCTCGACGCCGTCACGATGGCGTTGCCGCCACTATGCCACATGTCTTATTTAAATGACGTCCTGCGCTTGAATGCCGATAAGGCACTTTGGCAAAAAAGGAACCGCCATGTCCAACCCATCGCTGCGTGTTCTCATCGCGGAGAACCAATACCTGATCGCGATGGAAGTCGAGCAGATCCTTGTCGACGCCCTGGACTGTACCGTTGCGATCGTTCCGCTGGTCCGTCTGAAAGATCAGCTCCGCGAAGGCAAGTTCGACCTCGTCCTTTTGGACAAGGCCCCGACAGAGGCCCTTAATCGCGACCGTGCCCGTCAGGTGACCCAGTCCGGGGCCGCGCTGATCTTCCTGTCGTCCTATGACGATGCCTTGGTGGAGGCGCCCGGCAGTGAGGCTTTTCCGTCGGTTACAAAGCCGATCCAGGCCGAGGAACTGATGCGCGCAGTGCTTGCGGCGACGGCGCGCATGTCCACCTGAGCGTCAGACGGCAAAGGCCCGCTTGGTCACCGCCGAACTGTGGGCATCGGGCCCGTAATCGCCTTCGCCGCTCACGCCGAGGATTTCCTGCAGCTTGTTGCGTGCCCGGTTGATGCGGCTCTTGATCGTGCCCACGGCGCAGCCGCAGATCTCGGCCGCCTCTTCATAGGCGAAACCCGAGGCGCCGACCAGGATGATGGCTTCGCGCTGATCGTTCGGCAACTGGTCCAGGGCGCGCTTGAAATCCTGGAGGTCGAGGGAGCCATACTGCTGCGGATGGGTCGAAAGCTGCGAGGTGAAGATGCCGTCGGTATCGGAAACCTCACGACCCCGCTTGCGCATCTGCGAGTAGAACTCATTGCGCAGAATGGTGAACAGCCAGGCCTTCATGTTGGTGCCGGGTTCGAAATGATCCTGCTTGGCCCACGCCTTCATGATGGTGTCCTGCACCAGATCGTCGGCGGCGTGGTGGCGCCCGGTCAACGAAACGGCAAAGGCTCGCAGGTTCGGCAGGGCTGCCAGCAGATCTCGCTTGAACGAGCGATCGACGGAGTTGGCATCAACGGTCATTAGGCGGAATCCTTGACGCGGGTGGTCTGATCGGCGTTCTTCTCCGCCTGATCGAGCTTTTCCAGCAGGCTGAGAAAGCGGTCGGGAATCGCTTCGTCCTGCACGGCGCGGTAGAACTGGCGCAATTGCTCGGCGATGCCGGGGGTCACGCCAGCCATTTCCTGTCTTTCTTCGGCTGGTCTGTCATTTTGGGAATTGGTCATGCTTATCCAACGGGGGTTATGACTATCGTGGCGACAAAACGATTGGAAAGCCAGAAGGTTCCGTGATGTTTACCGCAATTTGACGAGCCCCTTTTTCCCGGCGGACCTGCTTCTGAATACCGGCCGAAACAAGACGATCTATCGTCGGGGAACAATTTAAGCGCTGCGCCGTTCTTCTGCCATCGAAAAAGGAGAATCGCCATGCTTTACTATGCTCTCGTCTTCCTCGTCGTCGCGCTCATCGCCGGTGTCCTCGGCTTCGGCGGCATTGCCGGCGCATCTGCCGGTATCGCCAAGATCCTCTTCCTCGTCTTCATCGTCCTGTTCCTGATCTCGCTCGTCTCGCAGCTCTTCCGCCGTCGCGCCTGAGCAGGCGTGACGAACACCCCCTCCACGCATGGAAAGAGCCGGCACGCCCGGCTCTTTCCATTTGTCCATTCCCTTGCCACCCCAAGCTCGTGACCTGCCACGCATACAAAAAATCCGCCGGGGCGGCGGAGATCATTTTCAATGGTTTCGGAGGGCGGGGAGCAGTTGTCAGAAGAAGATCGACACAAGCATAGCGACCAGAGTCGCAACGATCAACAGAACCACAATGACCGTCGAGGCGCGCCAGCGCGGCGGAACCATGCTTTCCAGATCGCTGTCGAGTTTGGCTTGCTGGGCCATATCCCGCGTCTGGCGGTCGATCCGCCGATCCCTGTCGCTCAGGCTCTCCGGCATTTACTTGTTCCCTTCATACAGATCGAACGCCGTCCGGCCCGGGCGCGCCGCATTGGCGGAAAACGCCTTGACCTGCACGGTTTCGCTCGCTTGATCGTCAAGTGCAGACAGCTTGACCGGATCGATCGTCTGACGGATCTGCCGGCCCGCCAGCAGTTCGGCGTTGACCGGAACGCAATCGCCGTAGATCAGGCCGGCCAATTGGCGCGCCTTGTCCATTTCGCGCGGAAGTGCCGCGCGACAATCGGCGCTCGTGTCATAGGAAATGACTGCGACCGGCTCTTCGAGGCAGGTTGTCTGCTCGGGATGGCACGCCACCAGGACCATGAGGGCAGCAAGCGTATTCATCGACGTTCTCCTTGGTTGAAAGGTTAACGTCGGCAGGGGTTAATGGTTCCGCCGGCAGCCCTGCGCCCGGCTCCGGCCGTCAGGCCGCGGGTGCGGCGTGGATCAGTTCGTGGATGTATTGCAGCTTGCCCATCACCGGCGCGGACAGGACGAACGGGTAAAGGTCGCGCTGGCCCATGCTGCGGTTGATGCTGTTGATGGCGATGGTGAGCGGGACCCAGGCATCGACCAGGACGCGGGCATCGACGGCCCGATAGCTGTCGAACGTCGTCGTCAGCGCCAGCTCCGGCGCATCGGTCTCCGGACGGGTCCGCAGGCCGAAGGCATCCGCCGTATCCAGCGCATCGACGATGTGGAAGTAATGCGCCCAGGTTTCGGCAAAGTCCTCCCAGGGGTGGCTCGCCGCATAGGCGCTGACAAAGGACTGTTCCCAGCCCGGTGCCGGTCCCTCGGCATAATGATGCTGGAGGGCCACGCCATAGTCCTGGCTTTCGTCGCCGAACACGGCGCGGAACGTCTCCTGGTTGCCCCGGTCGCGCACCAGCCGGTCCCAGTAGTAGTGGCCGACCTCGTGCCGGAAGTGGCCCACCAGCGTGCGGAACGATTCTCCAAGCGAAACGCGGCGCGCCTCGCGCTCCGCATCGGAGGCTTCGGCGACGTTGAGGGTGATAAGGCCATTGGCGTGACCGGTCATGACCGTCGAGCCGGCGCTGCTGTCGTCGGCGAGAAACTCGAAGCCCAGGCCGTTTTCCGGATCTTCGATGCGGGTGACCAGCGGCAGTCCGAAGCGCATCAGCGAATAGAACAGATGGCGCTTTGCCAGTTCGATCCTCTGCCAGTTCTCGCTGTTCTCCGGGGTCGACAGATCGGGGATAGTCAGATTGTGCCGGCAGGCCATACAGAAGCCCGATGGATGCTCGTCCTCCACCAGCCAGTTGCAGGCGCCGATACCGGTATTGGCGCAGGGCTTGAGCGGGGTCTGGCGATCGGACGGCTCGAAGAAGGCATCGCCATCCTGTTGAAGGGCGATCATGTCGAACCGGCCGGGACGATATCCGAGCCGCAGGCCGCAGCTGACGCACCCGTCATTGTCAAAGTGGACGACATTGGCACAGTTGGAGCAGTGGAACAGACGCATGCGAGTTCCCCGTGACGGTGAGACGAAGGGTCCGGATTTTGGGCGGCTCGCACAAAACGAAGCGTGGGATCACCCGGCGGGCTTACAATCACTCGCATCGAAAATCGTTCCGACGCCGGGTCGCCTATTCGTAGGTTTCCTGCGGGAAAGTGAGTTCGTAACGGACCTGGTCCTTTTCCAGACTGTGCCTGGCCTGCCCGTTGACCGAGGATGGAACGACCCTTTCCAGGACGGTGCTGCCGAATCGGGCCGTCCTTGCCGCCTTCAGCGCCTCGCTGTCGAGGCTGCCCACGGGTTCGACCCACAAAACGCGGATCTGCGGCCCTGCATCGGTCTCGATCCGCTCGCAACTGACCTCGATCCGTCGGCGGCGCGACAGGAAATCGCCATGGCTGACCGCGTTGACCACCAGTTCATGCAGTGCCAGCCCGATATGCAGCGAGGCGTTCGGGGTCAAGAGAACGTCCTCTCCCGAAACCTTCACCAGGTCGGCGTTCTCCTGGACGTAGCGATCGACCTGCTGCTTGAGCAGGTCGCGGAAATAGGCCCCGCGCCAGCTCGAATCGGTGATCAGGTCCTGGGATTGCGACAAGGCATGCAGCCGGCCGCGGAACTTCGTGAGGAAGGTCTCGAGCGTCCCGGAATAGCGCGCCGTCTGCGATGCGATGCTCTGGATGATCGCAAGCAGGTTCTTCGAGCGATGGCTGACCTCGCGCAGCAGGGCCCTCAGCAACCGCTCCCGCCGCCGGTCCTCGGTGCGGTCGATGACAATGGTCATCAGGCTGACCTCCTGATCGGCCATCGCAATCATGCGACAACGGAATTCGAAGAAGGTGTCGTCCCCTGCCTCGATCTCGAGTTCGGCGTGATCGCCGGGCTTTGCCAGCCCGGCTTTCATTTCCTTCAGGCGGGCGCCGATATCCGCGCCGAAGATCGCCTCGTCGCTGGGCGTTACCCCCGACTTCAGCGACCAACGCGCAGGCAGCGTAGTGATGCAGATGTACCGGCCCTCGCTGTCCTGAAGGCACAGGCTGGCACTCATGTCGATCAGCGCGGTGATTAGGAACTCGCGCAACTTGTCGTCGCCGCGCTCAGGTTCGAACCATGTCAATCGATGTACCAATTTTTCACTCCGCCGCTGTTCGGCAAACTGCTGTGAGCCTCACCGGGGCTCTGGTGCCCCGTCCGCGTGGAGCATCCGCAGGCCTCCTTGAGCCCAGTCAGGCGCTTTCGGCGACCCGCTCGTTGAAGAACAGCGCCTGGCTGATCAGGGCCTTCACCATATCTGGGTTGAAGGGCTTGGTGACGAGGAAGGCGGGCTCCGGTCGTTCACCGGTCAGCAGTCGCTCGGGGAAGGCCGTAATGAAGATCACCGGCACGGTATCGACCTTGAGGATGTCGTTCACCGCATCGATACCCGAGCTGCCGTCAGCGAGCTGGATGTCGGCGAGCACCATCTTGGGGTTCGTGCGCTTGTAGAGATCGATCGCTTCCGCATGAGTGCGGGCGATGCCGGTGACACGATGGCCGAGATCCTCGACCATCTGCTCGATGTCGAGCGCGATCAGCGGCTCGTCCTCGATGATCATGATATCGGTCGCCACCTGGCGCGAAATCTCGGCGGATGCTTCGTTGAACAGGGCATTGAACTCGGCTTCCGACACGCCGAGAACCTCGGCTGCCTCGCTCGGCGAGAACCCTTCCACCGTGATCAGCAGGAACGCATGGCGCGCCCGCGTCGGCACGTTGGCGAGATTGGCGGCGGCGCGCTTTTCCCAGGCGAACGGAGTGGAAATTTCCGGGATTTCCACATGCGTGGAATCAAACAGCGTGACGAACAGCTTGTAGAGAGAAACGCGATCATTGGCGCCCTTCGGGAAGATCGAGAGGTCGGCGATCAGCGCCTCGAGCGTCGCCGCGACGTAGGCGTCTCCGGAAGTCTGGGAGCCCGTGACGGCTCGAGCGTATCGCCGGAGGTAGGGCAGATGGGCGGCAACGCGGGCAGTAAGAGACATGCGGTTTCTCCAATTGGATATAAAATATGGGTGCGGACTGGGCTCAAAACGCGCAATCCGAAAAAAAGTTCCGCCGGTAAGGAACTTTTTTTCCGTTGCCCCACTTAATAGATTAATTTCATGCGCGCCTAGGGGTCAAAGGGGATTGATGAAAATGCCGGACAAGCAAGCCGATCAGGGCAAGGGGCCTGCGCCCGCCGCGTCGAACAAGAAGGACGCCAACGCCATGATCGCCGGAAAGCTGCGCGGCTATTACGACAGTATCGTCGAAGAGGGCACGCCTCCCGCATTCCTCGATCTTCTCGAGCGCCTCGACAAAGCGGAGCGCGGCGAAAAGGATTGAACCCGGTCCGCACCATGGTTCCGTCCTTCCGCCAGCGCCCCGGCCCGCTGCCGATCTGAGGGGAAACCAGGTCTCCCCAAAGCGATAGGTTCGGCGCTAAGAGCGCGGCCCTCGTCCAAATCCCCGGCTACGCGCCAGCACATAGACCAGACTGCCGACCATGATCGTCGTGACGATCGGGCTGTCCCGCATCATGACGGGCAGTTCGGCGATCAACCGGCCCGTCACCGGATCCGGACCGCGCGCGGCCAGCGCCGCCTGCCGTTCCAGCATGCGGCGTTCCATCTGCCGGTTGAGCACGGCGACCACCGCGAGAACCACGAGCGCCGCAGCCATGGCCGCACCCGCGACCACCAGGCTTGCCGCGACCGGCCCCGCCTCTGAGGCGACAAAGAAGGCCAGCGCCATCACCAGGGCCACATAGGCGGTCAGGAAGAAGACGCTGGCAATTACCCCGCCGATCGCCCTGCGCTTGACCTCGACCACGGTCGTCGAGACATTGCCCAATGCCAGGACGACAATCTGCTGGAGCAATCCCCGCATGGATCAGCGCCGGCTCAGGAGAGCGGCGAGAAAGCCGACGCCGGCCGCAATGGCGACCGCCTGCAGCGGCTTGGCGCGGATCTGCGCTTGGAGATCCTGTTCGGCCGACCGAAGACTGTCGCGGGCGCTCTCGACATACTGGGCGGAGACGTCGGCGGCTTCGGAACCGAGCTGGCTGGCCCGGATGCTGGCTT
This sequence comes from Ciceribacter sp. T2.26MG-112.2, assembly GCF_900492205.1. GTDB lineage: Bacteria > Pseudomonadota > Alphaproteobacteria > Rhizobiales > Rhizobiaceae > Allorhizobium > Allorhizobium naphthalenivorans_A. The sequence continues at coordinate 246,125 of NZ_UEYQ01000002.1, read as the reverse complement.
CCTTGAGCTTGCCTGTGCCGAAGGAGGCGACCGTCTGGGTCAGCGCGGCAATGTCGCGACGCAGGTTTTCCAGTTCCGCCTGGACGTCGCCGGCGCTTGCGCTGGTGGCGACCTCCGCCTCGTCGATCAGGTTGTCCGCCTTGGCCTTCGCCTTGTCCGCCATGGATACAGTCGCCATCAGAAATCTCCTTGTGAACTTTTTGGGACGCGTCATCGGCTTGGTGCTGATGAGTATGCGTGATCTGCTTCGTGCTGAAAACGTCTCAACCGTCGATCGGTTCCTCATTTTTCTAGGCCTTCCCCCGATAGCACGCAAGCTTCCTCGACACTGAGACAGTCCATCGCTCCACGCCCGCCTACGCACTCTCATATGTGCCTATGCGCTCTCACGTGTGAAGTTTCCACGGAATGGAATCGCGCGCGGAGGCAGAAAATCTTTCGGCCCGAGCGCCGGAACCTAACCCCGCCGGTCGCGTTGTTGAGCCGAGGACAACGACCTCTACCGTAACCAACCGAGAAGGAGATCGACATGAATTGGAACCAGATCGAAGGCAATTGGGAGCAGTTCAAGGGCAAGGCCCAGGAACAGTGGGGCAAGATCACCGGCGACGACATGGACGTGATCGCCGGCAACCGCAAGCAGCTGTCGGGCAAGATCCAGGAAGCCTACGGCAAGTCCGAGGAAGAAGCCGAACGCGAGATCGACACCTGGCTCGGTCGCCACTAACACGGATCAATGAGCCCGGGACCACCGTCCCGGGCTTTTTCGCGTCCGCTTTTTCCCCACCGCGTCTTCTCAACGCGAGCGCGTCGGACCGTACTCTTCGCCGCCGAACCGTCCTTGCCATGGCAATGAACCCTCTTTCTAATGCGCGTGCCTGAGCAAGGAGTGCCGACTGCCATGTTGACGATCGTCTTTCTCGACCGCGATACACTTTCCCCCGAAACCATTCTGCGGCCACCCGGATTTCCCCATGAACTGGTGGTTCATGATCGAACCACCGCCGAGCAGGTCCGCGAACGGATCGCCAAGGCCGACATCGTCGTCTCCAACAAGGTGCCGCTGCGGCGTGAAAGCCTGATCCATGCCCCGCGCCTGAAGATGATCGCGGTCGCCGCCACCGGCACCGACATCGTCGACCTCGCCGCCGCCAAAGAGCGCGGCATCACCGTCTCCAACATCCGCAACTATGCGAAGCATACCGTGCCGGAACACACCTTCGCCCTGATGCTGGCGCTGCGCCGCTCGATCATTCCCTATCGCCAATCGGTGCTCGACGGGCGCTGGCAGGAGGCGGCGCAATTCTGCTTCTTCGACCACCCGATCGCCGACCTCGGCGGCTCCACGCTCGGCATTATCGGCCACGGCACGCTCGGAAAGGCCGTCGGCCGCATCGCCGAGGCTTTTGGCATGAAGGTGCTGATCGCCGGCCGCAAGGGAACGGACCAGGTCAAACCCGGCCAGACGCCGTTCGACGAGGTGATGCGCCGAGCCGATGTCCTCACCCTCCACTGCCCGCTCAATGCCGAAACCCGCGGCATCATAAGCACGCGAGAATTCGCCCTGATGGAGAAGACGCCGATCATCATCAACACCGGCCGCGGCGGACTGGTCGACGAGCTGGCATTGGAGCAGGCGCTGGAAAAGGGCGAAATCGCCGCTGCCGGCTTCGACGTCACCGACGGCGAACCGCCGGCCGCCGACAGCCCGATGATGCGCATCGCCGCCCGCCTCAACGTCATCCTCACCCCGCATGTCGCCTGGGCCAGCCGCGAAGCCATCCAGTCGCTGGCCGACCAGCTGATCGAAAACATCGAACTCTTCGTCGCCGGCACGCCAAGGAATGTGGTGGGCTGACGGCCGGGCGGTCGCTCCGGACCTGGAGTCGTGCGTGAAGTGATCTCCAAGTGTCCGCCCCGCATCATCACCTGACGTTTGCCCCTCATCCGCCTGCCGGCACCTTCTCCCCGCAGGCGGGGAGAAGGACCATGCGGCACCGCCTTGGCCGTCCACTCTCCCCGTTTACGGGGAGAGGGTCAGGGTGAGGGGCAATCAACGAATGTAATGGGTGAGGAATAAACGCCGGAAGCAAGCCCATCGCCGGCTTTCCGCTCCGGACATTCTCGTCATGCGGCGCTGCGCCACCTTCTCCCGGCCGGAAGCCAGGAGCGGCTGCCCGAAAGATAGCACACTCCCTTTTCGCAACCCCGACTTTCGACAGGGGTGATCGCGGGGGCGAACCTGTGTTAAGCCCGGCGGCAACAAAGGGCGCGCCGACGCAAGGCGGTGCCCATCTCTTGGAGGAGAGCCATGGATTTCACCCTCAGCGACCAGCAGCAGGCCTTTGTCGACATGGCGACCGATTTCGCCGCCGAGGAACTTGCCCCCTTTGCGCTTGAATGGGACCAGAGCAAGCATTTTCCCATCGACACGCTGAAGAAGGCAGGCAGCCTCGGCCTCGGCGCCATCTGCGTCGCCGACGACGCCGGCGGCTCCGGGCTCGGCCGGCTCGACACGGCGCTGATCATCGAGGCACTCGCCACCGGTTGCCCGACGGTTGCCGCCTATATCTCGATCCACAACATGTGCGCGACGATGATCGACCGCTACGGCACGCCCGAGCAGCGCGAGACCCACCTGCCGGCGCTCGCCACCATGGATGCGCTCGCCAGCTATTGCCTGACCGAACCCGGCTGCGGCTCTGATGCGGCCGCCTTGAAGACCCGCGCCGTGCGCGACGGCGACGATTATGTGCTGACCGGCCAGAAGCAGTTCATCTCCGGCGCGGGCGCCAGCGCCCTCTATCTCGTCATGGCCCGCACCGGCGAAGACGGCCCGAAGGGCATTTCCGCCTTTCTCGTTCCCGGAGACGCCAAGGGCCTGACCTTCGGCGCCAACGAAAAGAAGATGGGCTGGAACGCCCAGCCGACCCGCGCCGTGATGATGGACGGCGTGCGCGTTGCCGCCGAAAACCGGCTCGGTGCCGAGGGCGACGGCTTCAGGATCGCCATGTCCGGGCTCGACGGCGGACGCCTCAACATTGCAGCCGCCTCGCTCGGCGGCGCGCAATTCGCCTTCGACAAGGCGGTCGCCTACATGAAGGACCGCAAGGCCTTCGGCCGCCCGATCGCCGAATTCCAGGCGCTGCAGTTCGAACTTGCCGACATGGCGACCGACCTGGAATCGGCCCGCACCTTCCTTTGGCGCGCCGCAAGCGCGCTGGACGACAAGGCGCCCAACGCCACGACGCTCTGCGCCATGGCCAAGCGTCTGGTCACCGATCGCTGCTTCGATGTCGCCAACCGCGCCTTGCAGTTGCATGGCGGCTATGGCTATCTCGCCGAATACGGCATCGAGAAGATCGTCCGCGACCTGCGCGTCCACCAGATCCTCGAAGGTACCAACGAGATCATGCGGGTGATCGTCGCCCGCTCGGTGATCGGCGCTTAAGGAGAGAACCATGAGATACCTGACGACGGACCTCACCGGCGAGGAGGTGCTGACCGGCCGAACCGGCGCGCTCGGCCTGATCGCGCTGAACCGCCCCCGTGTCATCAACAGCCTGTCGCGCGAGATGATCCGCCAGATCGAGACGGCGCTCGACACCTTCGAGACCGATGCGTCGATCGCCGCGGTCCTCGTCACCGGCGAAGGCGAGCGCGGCTTCTGCGCCGGCGGCGACATCCGAATGCTCTACGAGAGCGGCCGCGCCGGCAGTCGGGACGCGCAAGAATTCCTGCGGGAGGAATACCGGCTCAACGGCCGCATCGGCCGCTATCCGAAACCTTACGTCGTCATCATGGACGGCATCACCATGGGCGGCGGCGTGGGCTTGTCCGGCCATGCCAGCCACCGCATCGCCACAGATACGACGAAGCTCGCCATGCCGGAAACCGGCATCGGCTTCTTCCCCGATGTCGGCGCAACCTGGCTTCTGTCCCACGCCCCGGGCGAACTCGGCACCTATATGGGCCTGACCGGCGAGCCGATCGGTCCGGCCGACGCCATCGCCGCCGGCTTTGCCGACGTTTTCATTCCTGCCACGGACCTGACGAACCTTGCGGAACGCCTCTCCGCCCTGCCCGCTGGCGTGGACGCCCAAGCCGTGACCGACTTGATCGCGAACTTCGCAGCGGAGGCGCCGGAGGGACAGTTTGCCGCGAACCGCGCCCTGATCGACCGCTGCTTCGCCTTCGACAGCGTCGAGCAGATTCTTGCCGCACTCGACGCCGAGGAAAGCGACTTCGCGGCGAAGGCCAAGGCGACCATGCTGACCAAGTCCCCGACCAGCCTCAAGGTGACGCTGGCGCTGCTGCGCGCCGGCCGGGCCTCACCGGATCTCGAAACCTGCCTCGCCCGCGAATTTTCCGCGACCGCGCAAACGTTGAAGACTCCGGATTTCTACGAGGGCATCCGCGCCGCCATCATCGACAAGGACCGCAACCCGCAATGGTCCCCGGCCACGCTCGATGCGGTCGGCCCGGACATCGTCGAAGCGTTTTTCGCGCCCCATCCGCAGCCGCTGTTCGGGTAAAAAGGGTATTCCCCCTCACTCGATCTCGTAAGGCGTCGCGTTCCGCACGCTGTGGTCCACCACGAGCTTGCGCTTCAGCGGCGGGACTGCGCGGCTCGTGCATTTGACCCTTTCGCAGATCCGGCAGGAGATGCCGATCGGGTCGAAGGCGGCGCGGTTGGAGAGGTCGAGATCGTCAGCATAGACGAACTGATCGGCATAGGAGATCTCGCAGCCGAGCGCCAAGGCATAGCGCGGCTGGGCGGCGCGAAAGCCGAGCGTGCCCTTGTTGACCTGCATGGCGAGACAGAGATAGCGCACCCCGTCCGGCGTCTCGGCCAGCTGGCGGATGATCCGCCCCGGCGCCTCGAAGGCCTGGTGCGCGTTCCACAAGGGACAGGCCGCGCCGAAACGGGCGAACTGCAGCCGCGCCGCACTGTGCCGCTTGGTGATGTTGCCGGCGCGGTCGATGCGGGCAAAGAAGATCGGTACGCCCTTCAGCCCCGGCCGCTGCAGCGTCGACAGCCGGTGACAGACCTGTTCCAGCGAGGCACCGAAGCGGGCGGCGAGAAGCTCGATGTCGTGGCGCAGCTCGCGCGCCGCCTGGTGGAAGCTGCGATAGGGCAGGATCAGCGCGCCGGCGAAATAGTTGTGCAAGCCGATGCGACAGACCTCGACGGCCTCCTCGGTGCGGAAGCCCGCCTGCTTGAGCACCTGCTCGATCGTGTCGCGGGCATGGAGCTGGGCCACCTGGATGGCGATCTGGAAATCGCGCGTCGGCGCCGAAGCGTAACGCGAGAGCGTCAGGATGCGGCTTGCCGGGTCGAAGCGGCGGATCGCCTCCTCTCCCGCATCGCCGCGCACCACGCGCACCCCGTGGCGGTTCTCGAGGAAGCCGGCAAGCGCCGCATAGTTCTCCCCCTCCCCGAGCTTCAGCTGGCCGGCGAGGCTTTCCGCCAGGATGTCGATGTCGTGGATATAATTGTCGACGAAGTGGAAGAAGTCGCGCACCTCGTCATAGGAGGTGGTCTCGTTCGAAGGGGCGGCCCCGAACCGGTCGTCATAGCTCACCAGCTGCTCGCTGTTGCGGCGATAGGCCTGGTGGCAGGTGATCAGCGCATGCGCCAGCCCCGGCGCGTTCTGGGTGACGAGCTTCAGTTCCTGCAGGCTCGGCGAATAGGTCTCGAACAAGGGGTCACTCAGCGCCTCCGACAGCGCCGACAAAAGCCGATCGTTCTGACCCGACGAAAGTTCAGTAATGTCGATGCCGAACTTTTCCGCCAGCGCCAGCAGCACCGAGGCCGAGACCGGCCGCTGGTTGTTCTCGATCTGGTTGAGATAGCTGGTGGAAATGCCGATCTTGTCGGCAAACTGGGCCTGCGTGGCATGGCCCGCCTGGCGGATTTCGCGCACCTTGCGCCCGATGAAAAGCTTGCCGATCGCCATTTGCAATTTCGCATTTCGCTGTTTGCAAATTCATAAATCCACAATTGCACCTGTTCAATCATTTTCTTTGCAAGCCCTCACGTTTAAGGGCACAAATCACAGAGGCGCCTTGCATTTTGTCGGGAGGAAGCATGCTACAGATTCTGGACCAGCTTGAGGCGCGCCGCGCCGAGGCCCATCTCGGCGGAGGCCAGCGCCGCATCGACGCCCAGCATGCCAAGGGCAAGCTGACGGCGCGCGAGCGCATTGAAGTCCTGCTCGACGAGGGCTCGTTCGAAGAATACGACATGTACGTGACGCATCGCTGCACCGACTTCGGCATGGCCGAGCAGAAGGTCGCCGGCGACGGTGTCGTCACCGGCTGGGGTACGATCAACGGCCGCCAGGTCTATGTCTTCTCCCAGGACTTCACCGTGCTCGGCGGCTCGCTGTCCGAGACCCATGCGCAGAAGATCTGCAAGATCATGGACATGGCGCTGAAGAACGGCGCTCCGGTGATCGGCCTCAACGATTCCGGCGGCGCCCGCATTCAGGAAGGTGTCGCCTCGCTCGCCGGCTATGCCGACGTTTTCAAGCGCAATGTCGATGCCTCGGGCGTCGTGCCGCAGATCTCCGTCATCATGGGCCCCTGTGCCGGTGGTGCTGTCTATTCACCCGCCATGACCGACTTCATCTTCATGGTGCGCGATTCATCCTACATGTTCGTCACCGGCCCCGACGTGGTGAAGACCGTTACCAACGAGATCGTCACGGCCGAGGAACTCGGCGGCGCCTCGACCCACACGAAGAAATCCTCCGTCGCCGACGGCGCCTATGAGAACGATATCGAGGCGCTGGAGCAGGTCCGCCTGCTGTTCGACTTCCTGCCGCTCAACAACCGCGAAAAGCCGCCCGTCCGCCCCTTCCACGACGACCCGGCCCGCATCGAGAACCGCCTCGACACGCTGATCCCGGACAGCTCCAACAAGCCCTACGACATGAAGGAGCTGATCTACGCGCTGGCCGACGAGGGCGATTTCTTCGAGATCCAGGAGGCCTTTGCCCGCAACATCATCACCGGCTTCATCCGCATGGAAGGCCAGACGGTCGGCGTCGTCGCCAACCAGCCGATGGTGCTGGCCGGCTGCCTCGATATCGACAGTTCGCGCAAGGCCGCCCGTTTCGTCCGCTTCTGCGACGCCTTCAACATCCCGATCCTGACGCTGGTCGACGTCCCTGGCTTCCTGCCCGGCACGGCGCAGGAATATGGCGGCGTCATCAAGCACGGCGCCAAGCTGCTGTTCGCCTATTCGCAGGCGACCGTGCCGATGGTCACGCTCATCACCCGCAAGGCCTATGGCGGCGCCTATGACGTCATGGCCTCCAAGCATATCGGCGCCGACATCAACTATGCCTGGCCGACCGCCGAGATCGCCGTCATGGGCGCCAAGGGCGCGACCGAGATCCTCTACCGTTCCGAACTCGGCGACGCGGAAAAGATCGCCGAGCGCACGAGGGAATACGAAGTCAACTTCGCCAACCCGTTCAAGGCCGCCGAGCGCGGCTTCGTCGACGAGGTGATCATGCCGCATTCCTCGCGCCGCCGCATCGCCCGCGCTTTTGCCTCGCTCAGGAACAAGCAGGTCGGCACGCACTGGAAGAAGCACGACACGATCCCGTTGTAAGGGGAACTGGGATCACCACGAGTTGCCATTCGATGTAGGAGACCGATCAAGTGCGCCATCGAATTCCGGAGTTCATTCCTGCCGACAAGGGCTTAGGATCCAGAACAAAGCTGACGACTCGAACAAGGTCGACAACTCCAGTTCCGCCGAGAAATGGCAAGCAATATGCAAAGAACCCGATCAACGACAACGACACCGATGAACGTCGTCGCGACGTATATTTTCTCCGGCAACTGATTTCACTGTATCCGGGGACTGTATTTCGCAGATGGAATTTGGATGCGGGAGGTCTGAACCGTCTCTGGTGTGACGACATCTTGATAGTATGCGGCACCCACACGGATACCGATGCAAGTGCCGAGTTCAGAATTGACATGAGTCGTGCGGAGGCACTCATGCTGCGAATAGACGAGAACGGCTGAATGAGTTCAAGAATCGCAAATCCAACCTCGACCAGATTGTCTGGAGGGCCATCGTTATGACAGCCGTGCCTTTCGATGCCGAACCGGGCCTAAAGGGTACCTAATGGCCAAGCCCCCCGAAATGACCAAGCATCGCGGCTTTCCGTCGGGCCTGCCCGGCCATGGTCATCATTTCACCATCCGGCGCGTCAATGAGAAGGGCGCGACGCCGCTCAAGCCCCTGCAGCGGCTCGCCCGCCCCAACACGATCGAGCAGAAGGTCGACGCCGCCTTCCTGCATGCGCTCTGGCATCACTTCGGCAACGAACCCTTCGAGCGCGGCAATCTCGACGCCGGGCGGCTCAACCTCCTGTTCGGCCGCGAGGTCGTGCCGGCGGAAAGTCCGTTCGACCCGACCTCCTATCAGGCCCTGCTGCGCATCGACGAACGGGTGGCCCGCAAGAGCTTCCCCGAATCCTTCGAAGACGTGTTCGAGGTCTGATGCCATGGCCAAGGAACCCCTCATGCCCAAGCATCAAGGCTTTCCGGCCGGACTGCTCGGCACCCAATGGCAATTCACCATCCGAAGGGCCAACCCCAAGGTCACGCCACTGACCGCCTGGCCGCGCCACCGCACCATGGACAAGTCCGTGGCGCTCGCCGACATCGAATTCGTCCAGGCGCTCTGGCGCCATTTCGGCACGGAACCGTTCCAGCGCGGAAACCTGGATGGCGAACGGCTCTGCCGCTTGTTCGGGCGCGAAGTGCTGCCGGCGGAACGGGCCTTCGACCCCGCCTCGTATTTCGCCCTGCTGAAACTCAATGCAAGCCTGGCGCGGAAGAACTTCCCGCAAGCCTTCGAAGACACAATGGAAGCCGGAAAGCCATGATCAAGAAACTTCTGATCGCCAACCGTGGCGAAATCGCCTGCCGCGTCATCAAGACCGCTAGGAAGATGGGCATCAAGACGGTCGCCGTCTATTCCGACGCCGATCGCGACGCGCTGCACGTCAAGATGGCCGACGAGGCCGTTCATATCGGTCCGGCGCCGTCCAACCAGTCCTATATCGTCATCGAGAAGATCCTCGAGGCGATCGCCAAGACCGGCGCCGACGCGGTCCATCCCGGCTACGGCTTCCTCTCGGAAAACGCCGTGTTCGCCGATGCGCTGGCCAATGCCGGCATCACCTTCGTCGGCCCGCCGGTCAATGCCATCCAGGCGATGGGCGACAAGATCACCTCGAAGAAGCTCGCTGCCGAAGCCGGCGTCTCCACCGTTCCCGGCCATATGGGCCTGATCGAGGACGCCGACGAAGCCGTGAAGATCTCCGACCAGATCGGCTATCCGGTGATGATCAAGGCGTCGGCCGGCGGCGGCGGCAAGGGCATGCGCATCGCCTGGAACGCCGAGGAGGCCCGCGAAGGCTTCCAGTCGTCGCGCAACGAGGCCAAGAATTCCTTCGGCGACGACCGCATCTTCATCGAGAAGTTCGTCACCGAACCGCGCCATATCGAGATCCAGGTGCTCGGCGACAAGCACGGCACGGTGCTCTATCTCGGCGAACGAGAATGCTCGATCCAGCGCCGCAACCAGAAGGTCATCGAGGAGGCCCCCTCGCCCTTCCTCGACCCCGCCACCCGCAAGGCCATGGGCGAGCAGGCCGTCGCGCTCGCCAAGGCCGTCGGCTACCACTCCGCCGGCACGGTCGAATTCATCGTCGATGGCAAGCAGAACAAGTTCTACTTCCTGGAGATGAACACCCGCCTGCAGGTCGAACACCCGGTCACCGAACTCATCACCGGCCTCGATCTCGTCGAGCAGATGATCCGCGTCGCCTCGGGCGAAAAGCTGTCCTTCGGCCAGGACGACGTCAAGCTCAACGGCTGGGCGATCGAAAGCCGCCTCTATGCCGAAGATCCCTACCGCAACTTCCTGCCGTCGATCGGCCGCCTCACCCGCTATCACCCCCCGGTCGAGGGTGTTCAGGACGACGGCACGATCGTGCGTAACGATACCGGCGTCTATGACGGCGGCGAGATCTCGATGTACTACGACCCGATGATCGCCAAGCTCTGCACCTGGGCGCCGGATCGTCTTTCCGCGATCGACGCCATGTCGAAGGCACTCGACAATTTCGAGGTCGAAGGCATCGGCCACAACCTGCCCTTCCTCTCGGCCGTGATGCAGCAGGAGCGTTTCCGCTCCGGCAAGATCACCACCGCCTATATCGCCGAGGAGTTCAAGGACGGCTTCACCGGCGTCGCCCCGGACGAAGCCTCCGCCCGCAAGCTCGCCGCCATCGCTGCCGTCATCAATCAGACGCTGCAGGAGCGCGCCGTCGCAATTTCCGGCACGATCGGCAATCACCAGCGCAAGGTCGGCCGCGACTGGGTCGTCACGCTCGCCGGCCATGAATTCCCGGTCACGCTGTCCACCGGCGTCGACGGCATGGCCGTGGCCTTCGCCGACGACGGCAAGTGCGCCGTCACCGGCGGCTGGCAACCCGGCCAGCTGCATTCGGTCTTCCATGTCGACGGCGAGGCCGTCGGCGTGAAGATCAATCTGCTCGGCCCGGCCATTCGCCTGCGTTGGCGCGGCATGGACGTCACCGCCCGCGTGCGGTCGCCGCGCGTCGCACAACTCGCCAAGCTGATGCCGGAAAAGCTGCCCCCGGATACTTCCAAGATGCTGCTCTGCCCGATGCCGGGCGTCATCACCTCGGTCGCCGTCAAGGAAGGCGACCAGGTCGAAGCCGGCCAGGCGCTCGCCACCGTCGAAGCGATGAAGATGGAAAACATCCTGAAGGCCGAGAAGCGCAGCGTGGTGAAGAAGATCGCCGTCAAGGCCGGCGAAAGCCTCGCCGTCGACGGCCTGATCATGGAGTTCGAATAACCGTCCCGTCCACTTCTCCCCCGCGGGGAGAAGTGCCGAGCGAATGCGAGGCGATGAGGGGGCCACGGGCACCGTGCTTCGCCCCTCATCCGCCTGCCGGCACCTTCTCCCCGTGAACGGGGAGAAGGCCGAAGCGACAAGGCTTGCGCCACCCTCTCCCCGCCCGCGGGGAGAGGGCAGGGTGAGGGGCAAAAAGTAACACTAGCCGTCGGCGCACAGCCCACACGGAGCAGGGAGAAAACCGGATGACCGAAAAGACCATCAAGGACTGGGAAGCACTGGCCGAGAAGGAACTGAAGCGTCCGGCCGACACGCTGACCTGGCACACGCCGGAAGGCATCGACGTCAAGCCGCTCTACACGGCGGACGACCTCGCCGGCATCGACCATCTCGGCTCTCTGCCAGGCTTTGCCCCCTTCGTCCGCGGTCCGCGCGCCACCATGTATGCCGGCCGTCCCTGGACCATCCGCCAATATGCCGGCTTCTCCACGGCGGAAGAGAGCAACGCCTTCTACCGCAAGGCGCTCGCCGCCGGCCAGCAGGGCGTCTCGGTTGCCTTCGACCTCGCCACCCATCGCGGCTATGACAGCGACCATCCCCGCGTCGTCGGCGATGTCGGCAAGGCGGGCGTGGCGATCGACAGCGTCGAGGACATGAAGATCCTGTTCGACGGCATCCCGCTTCAGGACATCTCCGTCTCGATGACCATGAACGGCGCGGTCATCCCGATCCTCGCCAATTTCATCGTCACCGGCGAGGAACAGGGCGTTTCGCGCGACAAGCTTTCCGGCACCATCCAGAACGACATCCTCAAGGAGTTCATGGTCCGCAACACCTATATCTACCCGCCGGCCCCCTCGATGCGCATCATCGCCGACATCATCGAGTACACGGCGAAGGAAATGCCGAAGTTCAACTCCATCTCGATTTCCGGCTACCACATGCAGGAAGCCGGCGCGACGCTGGTGCAGGAGCTCGCCTTTACGCTCGCCGACGGCCGCGAATATGTGCGCGCCGCGCTTGCAAAGGGCCTCAACGTCGACGAGTTCGCCGGCCGCCTCTCCTTCTTCTTCGCCATCGGCATGAACTTCTTTATGGAGGCCGCCAAGCTTCGCGCCGCGCGCCTGCTGTGGACCCGCATCATGCAGGAATTCGAGCCTAAGAAGGCATCGTCCCTGATGCTGCGCACCCACTGTCAGACCTCCGGCGTCTCGCTGCAGGAACAAGATCCCTACAACAACGTCATCCGCACCGCCTATGAGGCACTGTCGGCGGCGCTCGGCGGCACCCAGTCGCTGCATACCAATGCGCTCGACGAAGCCATCGCGCTGCCGACCGATTTCTCCGCCCGCATTGCCCGCAATACCCAGCTCATCCTGCAGAACGAAACAGGCGTCACCAAGGTCGTCGACCCGCTCGCCGGCTCCTACTATGTCGAAAGCCTGACCAATGAGCTGGCGGAAAAGGCCTGGGCCCTGATCGAGGAAGTCGAAGCCATGGGCGGCATGACCAAGGCCGTCGACGCCGGCCTGCCCAAGCGCCTGATCGAGGAGGCCGCGACCCGTCGCCAGGCCGCCGTCGACAAGGGCGAGGAAGTCATTGTCGGCGTCAACAAGTTCCGGCTGGAAAACGAAGACCCGATCGACATCCTCGACATCGACAATACCGCCGTGCGTACTTCGCAGATCAAGCGCATCGAGCAGACCCGCCGCCAGCGAGACCCCAAGGCGGTGGAGACTGCGCTCGCCCGCATCACCGATTATGCCCGCACCGGCCAGGGCAATCTCCTGGAAGCCGCCGTCGAGGCTGCCCGGGCCCGCGCCACCGTCGGCGAGATCTCCGACGCCATGCGCGCCGTCTATGGCGACCATGCCGCGACCCCCATCGTCGTGCACGACATCTACGGCAAGGCCTATGAAGGCGATCCGGAAATGCAGATGCTGTCCGGCCGCCTGAACGATTATGCGAAGAAGGCCGGCAAGCCACGCATCATGGTCGCCAAGCTCGGCCAGGACGGCCACGACCGCGGTGCCAAGGTAATCGCCTCGGCCTTTGGCGACATCGGCTTCGAGGTCGTCGCCGGTCCGCTGTTCCAGACCCCGGACGAGGCCGCCGATCTCGCGGTCGCGGAGAAGGTTCAGGTCGTCGGCATGTCCTCGCTCGCCGCCGGCCACAAGACGCTCGCCCCGCAGCTGGTCGAGGCGCTGAAAGCCAAGGGCGCCAAGGACGTGATCGTCGTCGTCGGCGGGGTCATTCCGCGCCAGGACTACGACTACTTGATGCAGCACGGCGTCTCGGCCGTCTTCGGCCCCGGCACCAATGTCATGGAAGCGGCCCGCACCGTACTCGACCTGATCGAGGGGCGCCTGCGCAACGCCTGAGGCGTCAGCCCACCGCTCCGATGACCGGACGCCCGACGGCGGGGCGTCCGGTGAAGGCTTCCGCCTGGCCGCTGACCACGCCGCGCAGGAATTCGATCACGGTCCGCACTCGCGCCACCTGCCTCAGATCGTGATGGCAGGCGATCCAGTAATGGCGGCAGAGGTCGATCTCGTCTTCCAGCACCACCTGTAATTCCGGATAGCGCTCGGCAATGAAGATCGGCAGCACGCAGAGCCCCAGCCCGCTGCGGGTCGCGGTCAGCTGGGCGAAGATGCTGGAACTCTGGAAGTGCGGCCGGATGCGCGGATGGATGTCGCCCAGATAATCCAGTCCCGGCGCGAAGATCATGTCCTGGATATAGCCGATGAAGGCATGTTCCAGCAGTTCGTCGCGGTTCTTCGGCGCGCCGCGCCTGGCGATGTAATCGCGCGTCGCATAGATCTTCAGGTGATAGTCGGTGAGCTTCTCGGTAAAGTAGGGCCCGCCCTTCGGCGGATCGAGGACCACTGCGACGTCGGCCTCCTTGCGTGACAAGGCCATGATCTGCTGGATCGTCACCAGTTCGAGCGAGACGTTCGGGTGCCGAGTGGTGAAATCCGGTAACATGTGCGTGAAGAAGAAGTTCGAAAACCCCTCCGGCGCCGACAGCCGCACCACCCCGCGCTGCGCCGTCGGCCCGCCCGCGAGATCCGCCTGCAACCGCTCCGTCTCCTGCTCGATCTTCTCCGCCGTTTCGACGAAGCGCTGGCCCATGACGGTCAACACGTAGCCGCGCGGATTGCGCTCGAACAGCTTGACCTTCAGCGCGAACTCCAGCCGGTCGATCCGCCGCGAGACCGTCGCATGGCTCGAACGAAGCTGTCGTGCGGCGGTCGACAACTGTCCCGTCCTCGCCACGGCGAGGAAGAATTGCAGGTCGTCCCAGGTGAAATTGAAATTGCTCATGCAGCCCCCGTCTGTTCAAAAATGAACAGAGCCTGTTTGCATTTAGTCAGGAACTCCGCTTGCGTCAACGGGAGCTTTCCGGGATCATGCCTCCCTGACATGCTGCTCTGAGGAGGACAGCTGGTCAATTTTGAACAGGTTCGCGACCTGCACTCTGGGAGGAGATCAAATGCGCAACAAGCTCATCGCGTCCATGGCCATGGTTCTGGCATCGAGCACGGCGGCCTTCGCCGAGCCGTCCGACGGCAAAGTGAAGATCGGCATCCTGAACGATCAGTCCGGCGTCTATGCCGACTTCGGCGGCAAGTTCTCCTACGAGGCCGCCAAGATGGCCGTCGAGGATTACGGCGGCAAGGTGCTCGGCGTTCCGGTCGAAGTGGTCACCGCCGACCACCAGAACAAGCCCGACATCGCGTCCAACATCGCCCGCCAGTGGTATGACACCGAACAGGTCGACACCATCATGGAACTGACCACTTCGTCGGTCGGTCTCGCAGTCCAGGCGCTGTCCAACGAGAAGAAGAAGATCACCATCAACACCGGTGCCGCTTCGACCGAACTGACCGGCAAGCAGTGCACCCCTTACGGCTTCCACTGGGCCTACGACACCTACGCCCTTGCCGTCGGCACCGGCGGCGCCATGGTCGAACAGGGCGGCGACAGCTGGTTCTTCCTGACCGCCGACTATGCCTTCGGCTACTCGCTGGAAGAAAACACCGGCAACTTCGTCAAGGAAAAGGGAGGCAAGGTGCTCGGCGCCGTGCGCCATCCGCTGGCGACCACCGACTATTCCTCGTTCCTCCTGCAGGCCCAGTCGTCGGGCGCCAAGGTCATCGGCCTTGCCAATGCCGGCATGGACACCCAGAACGCCATCAAGCAGGCAGCTGAATTCGGCATCGTCGCCGGCGGCCAGCGCATGGCGGCGCTTCTCTTCACGCTTGCCGAAGTCCACGGCATCGGCCTTGAAGCCGCGCAAGGGCTGACGCTCACCGAAGCCTTCTACTGGAATCGCGACGACGAAAGCCGCGCCTTCGGCAAGCGCTTCTTCGAGCGCACCGGCGCCATGCCGAACATGGTCCATGCCGGCACCTATTCCGCCGTCACCTCCTACCTGAAGGCCGTCGAAGCTGCAGGTACCGACGAAACGGAAGCGGTTTCCGCCAAGCTTCATGAACTGCCGATCAACGACGTCTTCGCCAAGGGCGGCAAGGTCGCCGCCAACGGCCGCATGATCCACGACGTCTACCTGATGGAAGTGAAGAAGCCGGGCGAAAGCGATGTCGCTTGGGACTATTACAACGTCCTGTCGACCATCCCCGGCGACGTGGCTTTCATGGACCCGGCCAAGTCCGGCTGCCCCCTGGTCAAGTAAGCAACCGAAGAACGCGGACAGATAAATGAGCAATGATCCTGTGCACCAGCAGGACGAGCCGCGGGTGGTCCTTTCCGCCCGCGGCCTTGGCAAGGATTTCTTCGGCTTCACCGCCGTGAACAATGTCGATCTCGACGTCCACCACGCCCGTATCCATGCCCTGATCGGGCCGAACGGCGCCGGCAAGACGACGGTGTTCAACCTCCTGACCAAGTTCCTGCAGCCCACCCGGGGAAAGATCACCCTTCTCGGCACCGACATCACCAACACCAAGCCCGACAAGATCGCGCGCATGGGCATGGTGCGGTCGTTCCAGATTTCGGCCGTCTTTCCGCACCTGACCGTGCTCGAAAACGTCCGCGTCGCCCTCCAGCGGCCGAATGAACTGGCCATACAGTTCTGGCTGCCGCTCTCTTCGCTCGACCGCCTCAACGGCCGGGCGGAGGTCCTGATCGACGAACTGGGGCTCACCCCCTATCGCGACACCCGCGCCGCCGACCTGTCCTATGGCCGCAAGCGCGTGCTGGAAATCGCCACGACGCTGGCCCTCGACCCGGAAGTCCTGCTGCTCGACGAGCCGATGGCCGGCATGGGCCAGGAAGACGTCCGCATGGTCGCCGACATCATCCGCGAAGTCGCCCGTCATCGCGCCGTGCTGATGGTCGAACACAATCTCTCGGTCGTCGCCGACATCTGCCACCACGTCACCGTCCTGCAGCGCGGCGAGATCATCGCCGAAGGCGACTACGCCACCGTCAGCCAGGATCCGCGGGTGCGCACCGCCTATATGGGCACGGAGGACTAATGGCACCGCTTCTCAACGTCGCCGGGCTCCAGGCCTGGTATGGCGAAAGCCACGTTCTTCATGGCGTCGATCTCTACGTCAATGAAGGCGAAATGATCTGCATCCTCGGCCGCAACGGCATGGGAAAGACCACCACGCTCAGGACCATCATGGGCATCCTGCGCAAGCGCTCGGGCGAAATCACCTTCGCCGGCCAGGACATGATGTCGGTCCCGCTGCACAAGTCGGCCCGCGCCGGCCTCGGCTTCGTGCCGGAAGAGCGCGGCATCTTCGCCACGCTTTCGGTCGAGGAAAACCTGATGCTGCCGCCGGTGGTCGCCAAGGGCGGGATGAGCCTCGAAGAAATCTACGAGCTCTTTCCCAATCTTGAGGAGCGCCGCAACAGCCCGGGCACCAAACTGTCCGGCGGCGAACAGCAGATGCTCGCCATGGCCCGCATTCTGCGCACCGGCGCCCGCTGCCTGCTGCTCGACGAGCCGACCGAGGGTCTCGCTCCGGTCATCATCCAGCGCATCGGCGAAGTCCTGGTCAAGCTCAAGGAGCGCGGCATGACCGTCGTGCTCGTCGAACAGAACTTCCGCTTCGCCTCCAAGATCGCCGACCGCTTCTACCTCATGGATCACGGCCAGATGGTCGCCGAATTCCCGGTTGGCCTTCTGCCCGAGCGCATGGATATGCTCAACAAGGTTCTGGGGGTCTGACACCATGATGATGATTTTCGGAATTCCCCTGCACGCCTTCCTGGGCCAGCTTCTCATCGGCTTGATCAACGGCTCGTTCTATGCGCTGCTCAGCCTTGGCCTGGCGGTCATCTTCGGCCTGTTGCGCGTCATCAACTTCGCCCATGGCGCGCAGTACATGCTCGGCGCCTTCGTCGCCCTGCTGCTCCTGACCAAGGGCGGTGCCAGCTACTGGGTGGCGCTGGTTGCTTCGCCGATCATCGTCGGCCTGGTCTCGGCGGCGATCGAACGGACCATGCTGTCGAGGCTCTACAAGCTCGACCATCTCTACGGCCTGCTCTTCACCTTCGGCCTGGCGCTGACGATCGAGGGCACGTTCCGCTATTTCTTCGGTGCCTCCGGCCAGCCCTATCCTGCGCCATCGCAGCTTCAGGGCGCCGTCAACCTCGGCTTCATGGTGCTGCCGATCTATCGCGGCTGGGTCGTGGTGCTCTCCATGCTCGCCTGCCTGGCCACCTGGCTGCTGATCGAGAAGACCAAGCTTGGTTCCTATCTGCGCGCCGCGACCGAGAACCCAGTCCTCGTCCAGTCCTTCGGCATCAACGTGCCGCTGCTGCTGACGCTGACCTATGCGCTCGGCGCCGCCCTTGCCGCCTTTGCCGGCGTGCTCGCAGCCCCGATCTACCAGGTCTCGCCGCTGATGGGGACGAATATCATCATCGTCGTCTTCGCCGTCGTCGTCGTGGGCGGCATGGGCTCGATCATGGGCGCGATCGTCACCGGCTACATGCTCGGCATTGCCGAGGGTTTGACCAAGGTCTTCTACCCGGAAGCCTCCAACATCGTGATCTTCGTCATCATGGCAATCGTACTGATCCTGCGTCCGGCAGGCCTGTTCGGGAAGGATGTCTGACATGTCCCACCACGCACCCGCCGTTTCGGACGCCAACACCGTCTCCGCCCATCCGCAGGCCTCTCTGCTGCGCTACGGCCTGCTCGCCGTCATGCTGGCCCTGCTGCTGGCGGCGCCCTTCCTCGTCTATCCGATCTTCGTGATGAAGCTTCTGTGCTTCGCCCTCTTCGCCAGCGCCTTCAACCTGCTGCTCGGCTATACCGGCCTCCTGTCCTTCGGCCATGCCGCATTCTTCGGCGGCGCGGCCTACTTCACCGCCCATGCGGTCAAGGAGTGGGGCGTCCCGCCAGAGGTCGGCATCCTGATCGGCATGGCCGGCGCGGCCGTGCTCGGCCTGCTGATGGGGCTAATCGCGCTCCGCCGCCAGGGCATCTACTTCACCATGATCACGCTGGCGCTGGCGCAGATGTTCTACTTCTTCTGCCTCCAGGCCGAGTTCACCCATGGAGAGGACGGCATCCAGTCGGTGCCGCGCGGCCATCTGTTCGGCTTCATCGACCTGTCGGTGACGACCAACATGTACTATTTCGTGCTCGCCGCCTTCCTCATCGCCATGGCCGTGATCTGGCGCTTCATCAACTCGCCCTTCGGCATGATCCTCAAGTCGATCCGCGAGAACGAGAACCGCGCCATCTCGCTCGGCTATTCGGTGGTGCACTACAAGCTCGGCGCCTTCGTCATGTCGGCGGCACTCGCCGGCTTGGCCGGCGGGATCAAGGCCCTGGTCTTCCAGTTCGCGACGCTCACCGACGTGACCTGGCAGATGTCGGGCGAAGTCGTGCTGATGACCCTGCTCGGCGGCATCGGCACCATCATCGGCCCGATCTTTGGCGCCGGCCTGGTTGTCGCGCTGCAGAACTTCCTCGCGACCTCCGACTTCCCCGTGACGGTCATCACCGGCGTGGTCTTCATGGTCTGCGTTCTGCTCTTCCGTCGCGGCCTCGTCGGCGAGTTCTACGGCTCGCGGATCGGCCGCAAGCTCGGCTTCGACCACCGCGTCTGATCGCGGCTGCCGACAGCCTGAACAGTGCTTTGAAATTGCGAAATGACAATTCCCGGCCCCTGGGCCGGGAACGGTGTCCCTCGGGGTAAAGACATGGAAAGCTACGACTATATCGTCATCGGCGCCGGCACCGCCGGCTGCGTCATGGCCAACCGGCTGGCAGCCGATCGGTCGACCCGCGTGCTCCTGCTGGAGGCCGGCGGCAGCGACAATTACCACTGGGTGCACATCCCTGTCGGCTATCTCTATTGCATCAACAATCCGCGCACCGACTGGTGCTTCACCACCGCCAAGGAAGAGGGCCTGAACGGCCGCTCGCTGAGCTATCCGCGAGGCAAGGTTCTGGGCG
Source organism: Ciceribacter sp. T2.26MG-112.2 (assembly GCF_900492205.1). Taxonomy (GTDB): domain Bacteria; phylum Pseudomonadota; class Alphaproteobacteria; order Rhizobiales; family Rhizobiaceae; genus Allorhizobium; species Allorhizobium naphthalenivorans_A. The sequence goes on along the minus strand of NZ_UEYQ01000002.1, from coordinate 226,758 downwards.
GCTGTTCCTCGATCAACGGCATGATCTACATGCGAGGCCAGGCCTATGACTACGACCAGTGGCGCCAGATGGGCTGCGAAGGCTGGGGCTGGGACGACGTCCTGCCGCTGTTCCGGAAATCGGAAGACTTCTACAAGGGTGCCGACGAGATGCACGGCGCCGGCGGCGAATGGCGGGTGGAAAAGGCGCGCGTCCGCTGGGCGGTGCTCGAAGCCTTCCAGCAGGCGGCCAAGGAGGCCGGCATTCCCGAGACCGCCGACTTTAACCGCGGCAGCAACGAGGGGTCCGGCTATTTCGACGTCAACCAGCGTTCCGGCATCCGCTGGAACACCGCCAAGGCCTTCCTGCGACCCGCCGTCAAGCGCGGCAACCTCACCGTCCTCACCAAGGCGCATGTCAAGCGCCTGATCATCGAGAACGACACGGTGACCGGCGTCGAGGTCCATCACGACGGCGTGACCAAGCAGTTCTCGGCTAGGCGCGAGACGGTGCTGTGCGCCGGCGCGATCGGTTCGCCGCATATCCTCGAGCGCTCCGGCATCGGCCGCGGCGAGGTGCTGAAGAACGCCGGCATCGAGGTGAAGAAGGACGTGCGCGATGTCGGCGAGAACCTGCAGGACCACCTGCAGCTTCGCCTCGCCTTCAAGGTGACCGGCGTGCCGACCTTGAACGAGAAGGCCACGAGCCTGATCGGCAAGGCGTCGATCGGTCTCGAATACCTGCTGAAGCGCTCCGGTCCCATGGCCATGGCGCCGAGCCAGCTCGGCATATTCACCCGTTCCGGGCCGGAAAAGGAAACGCCCGACCTGCAATATCACGTCCAGCCGGTGACGCTTGAGAAGTTCGGCGAGCCGGTGCATCCCTTCCCGGCCGTGACCGCCAGTGTCTGCAACCTGCGGCCGGAAAGTCGCGGCTCGGTCCACGCGACGGCACCAGACTTCGCCGCCCAGCCGGTGATCGCACCGCACTACCTCACCGCACCGGCCGATCGCGAGGTGGCGGTAAAGGCGATCCGGCTGACCCGCAAGATCGCCAGCCAGCCCTCCTTCGCCCGCTACAATCCGCAGGAATTCAAGCCCGGACCGACCTACGAATCCGACGAAGATCTCATGCGCGCCGCCGGCGATATCGGCACGACGATCTTCCACCCGGTCGGCACCTGCCGTATGGGTGCGGACGAGGGAAGCGTCGTCGATCCGCGGCTCAAGATGCGCGCGCTGAAGCGGCTTCGGATCGCCGACGCCTCGATCATGCCGACCATCACCTCCGGCAACACCAATTCGCCGACCATCATGATCGCCGAGAAGGCGGCCGAGATGATCCTTGCGGACAATCGCTGACGCGAAAGACAGGAGAGAGACATGGCCACTATCGCATTCATCGGACTGGGCAATATGGGCGGCCCCATGGCTGCCAACCTCGTCAAGGCAGGACACACGGTGAAGGGGTTCGACCTCTCGGCCGACATCCTCAAGTCGGTTGCCGCCTCCGGCGTGACGCCGGCAAGCTCGATCGAGGAGGCGACCTCTAGCGCCGATACCGTCGTCACCATGTTGCCGAAGGGCGCGCATGTCCTCTCCGTCTGGAGCAATCTCGCCTCGGCGGTGAAGTCTGGCACGCTGCTGATCGATTGCTCGACCATCGACGTCGAAAGCGCGCGCAAGGCGCATGAGCTCGCCGCCGACGCCAACTGCCTTTCGCTCGACGCGCCCGTCTCCGGCGGCACGGGCGGTGCCGCAGCCGGCACGCTCACCTTCATGGCCGGCGGCAGCGACGGCGCCTTCGACCGGGCCAAGCCCGTGCTCGAGGCCATGGGCAAGAAGATCGTTCATTGCGGCGGCAACGGCGCCGGACAGGCGGCGAAGATCTGCAACAACATGATCCTCGGCGTTTCGATGATCGGTGTCTGCGAGGCCTTTGCGCTCGGCGAAAAGCTGGGGCTGAGCCACCAGGCATTGTTCGACGTCGCCTCGACCTCGTCCGGCCAGTGCTGGTCGATCAACACCTATTGCCCGGTCCCCGGCCCCGTGCCGACTTCGCCGGCCAACAACGACTACAAGCCGGGCTTTGCCGCAGCCCTGATGCTGAAGGATCTGAAGCTGGCGCAGGAAGCAGCGCTAGCCGCCGGTGCCGCCACCCCGCTCGGCGCGGAGGCCGCACAACTGTTCGACCTGTTCGACAAGCAGGGCCATGGCGGGCGCGATTTTTCCGCCATCATCGAGATGCTGCGCGGCTGAGTCTCCTCCCTCGCCCGCACGCAAACGGCCGACGGAAGCGCTTCCGTCGGCCGTTTTACATTCAAGGGGGTGGAGGAGTACGACTCTGGGGGGGTGGGGTCGTCGTACTCCTCCCGCGATGCCTATCGAGGTCATGGCCGTCCGGCATGGGGCAGCGGGACGGCGCCGATAGGCATCGCGACGGTCCCATACGAGATGGGACCGATGGCGTGACTATCAGGATTTCGAAGGTCGCGGGCGCACCGCGTCGGTCGCTCGGACGGCGCACAGAATGCGCAAGGGGCCGCGGACGGCCGAAGGACCGCGTAAGCGGGCAAAAATCGATCGATGCATGGATGCCGGGCATCGCCAGCTGAACTTCAGCAACGCCGTGATCGGCGACCTTGGGGTCGTCACGGGCCGTGAAGGCGAGAAATCACTCGCGTCCGCCATGATCGCGGACCCTGTTGTGCACGTCATGTGCCTCATCCCCATGTTTCATCATCCGCTACGTCATGCGCGGAGTTCCATCCGGAACAGAGCAAGGGTTAGGCCCCAAATCTAAACGAAGGGTAAATGCGGTCGATTCTTCCCCCGCATTTACGTTTCCGAAACGCAAAGGTTCCGGGGCGGGCGCGGGCGCCTTTGCAGGATGCGGATCAGCGATCGTCGGCGGCCATGGCGCCGAGCAGCTTGGGCAAATCGCCGAAGCGGGCGACGAGACCGAAAATGAGCGCCGCGACCACGACGAACAGGATCGTCACCGAGGCCATGGTCGGCGTATAGCCGTAGCGCAGGGCATTGAAGATCTTGATCGGCAGCGTCTCCATGGTGAAGCCCACCGTCATGTAGGCGACGATGTATTCGTTGAGCGACAGCACGAAGGCAAAGGCATAGCCGGAGACCAGATAGGGCCGGATCAGCGGCAAAACGACGGTGCGGAACACCGTCCTGTCATCGGCGCCCATGGTCGCCGCCGCCTCGACCAGCGAGCGGTCGATGGCGGAAAAGCCGAGCGACAGTGTCACCAGCGGCAGCGTGACGAAGAAGATCGCATGCCCGATCACCGCCGTCCACGGTTGGCCGTAAAAGCCCGTGGTGGCCCAGAAGGTCAAAAGCCCGAGCGCCGTGATGACCGGCGGTAGGGTGAACGGCGCGATGCCGAGCACCTGGAAGATGTTGGCCCAGGGCGCGATACGCCGCCACAGGAACCAGGCGAGCGGCAGGGCAATCGCCACCGCAAGCGCCGCCGAGGCGAGCGCCAAACCCACCGAGGCGAAGAAGGCCGAGCGCCAGCCTGTGTCGGTGAAGATCGCACCGTACCAGGCGAGCGAAAAGCCCTCTGGCGGGAAGGTCAGACTCTGCTTCTCGTTGACCGAGACCCCGGCAACGACGACGATCGGGGCGGCGAGAAAGATGCCGATCAGGCCAAAGTAAAGGCGGGTCAGGACCGTGTTCATGCCGTCTCTCCCTTGCGGCCGACAAACAGCGTCAGCGCCACCATGCCAAGCGTGACCAGCACCAGGAAGACCGCCATGGCGGCCGCAAACGGCATGTTCGACTGATAGATCGCCTGGTCGGTGATCAGCACCGACAGCGTCCAGTGCTGCGGACGCCCGAGGATCTGCGGCAGAAGGTAGGAGCCGAGCGCGAAGATGAAGACCATGATCAGCGTGGCGAGAATGGTGTTCCTCAGGGCCGGGACGACGACGGTGAAGAAGGCGCGGATCGGCGAGGCGCCGAGGGTTCGCGCCGCTTCGGTCAACGTCGGGTCGAGCCGAACCAGCGCCGGATAGAGCACCAGCACGGTATAGGGCAGCGCCTGATAGGCCATGCCGGTGAGCACCGCGCCGAAATTCGGCATCAGCGCGACCGGCTTCTCCATCAGCCCGATCATCACCAGAAGATTGGTGATGCCGGCCGTGCGCGAAAACAGCGTCGACCAGGCAAAGCCGATGATGACCTCGGAGAGCGACAGGATCGACAAGAGCGCGACCAGCCATAAAACCTGCGCCTTGCGCGACATACGGGCGAGAAGATAGGTGAACGGCAGGCCGATCACGACGCAGACCACGGCGACCGCGATCGCCAACATCAGCGAGAAGCCGAGCACGCCGGCGAAGAACGGGCTGATGAAGCGGGCATAATTGTCCAGCACGAAGGCCGGGGAGTAAAAGCCGGCCGGATTGCGCTGGAAGAACGAGACCGCGATCATCGTCGCGAACGGCACAACGAAGAACAGGATCAGCATGGCCGCCGGAAAGGCGAGCGGCGCATAGTCGAGGGCTTTCTGCGGCGGTTCGCGTCTCATGCGGCAAGCACCACGGCTGTTGCGGGATTGATCACCACGCCGACCTCCTGTCCCACCGAAACCATCGGCCGCTCGCGCGGCGTCGAAACGGCCACCACTTCGGCGCCGGCCACGTCGACGAAGGTTTCGATCGTGCCGCCCAGATCGCGGATGAAAGTCACGCGGCCGGTCAACCGCCCCTCGCCCGGCGCCGACAGATGAATGTCTTCCGGCCGGACCGACAGACTTGCTGTGGACTGGCCCGCAGGCGGGGCGAAACCCGCGACCGCCTGGCCGAGCACCAACGTGCGCCCGCCCTCCACGGTAAGGGGCAGGAGATTGGTGGAGCCGATGAAGTCCGCGACGAAGCGATCGGCGGGCTTGCGGTAGATCTCGATCGGGCTTGCTGCCTGGCGGATTTTGCCACCGTTCATCACGACGACGGTGTCGGCCATGGTCATCGCCTCGCGCTGGTCATGGGTGACGACGATGGTGGTGATGCCGAGCTGCTGCTGCAGCTTGCGCAATTCGACCTGCATGGCCTCGCGCAGCTTGGCGTCGAGCGCCGAGAGCGGCTCGTCGAGCAGGAACAGTTTTGGCGAAATGGCGAGCGCCCGGGCGATCGCCACCCGCTGGCGCTGGCCTCCGGACAGCTTGGTAACGGGCCGGTCGGCATAACCGGTGAGATGGATCATGTCGAGCAATCCCTCGACCCGTTTCGCCTGCTCCTCGCGACCGATACCGCGGATCCTCAAGGGATAGGCGATGTTTTCGCCGACGGTGAGGTGCGGAAACAGCGCCAGCGACTGGAACACCATGCCGAGATTGCGCTTGTGGGTGGGGACCGTGGTGATGTCCGTGCCGTCGAGCACGATCGAACCGGCGCTCGGCTGTTCGAGGCCGGCAATCATGCGCAGAAGAGTGGTCTTGCCACAGCCGGACGGGCCGAGCAGGCAGACGAAACACCCTTCCGGCACCGAGAGCTGCGCCTGATCCACGGCCGTGAAGGGACCGAATTGCTTGGTGATGGCGTTGAGGGTCAGACCAGACATTCTGTCTCCGAGATAACTATGGGCAATGGAAATCAGGCCCTGTCTGCCCCGGCGGCGCTCTTCCATCAAGGAAAAATTGTTGCGCGGTCGATTCGAGGCGCGAGCGGGATACTCGCTTTCTCAGCATGCGGAAGGGCAAAAATCTGCCCCAAGTTCACCCTGTCGGGCACCTCGCCCCCGTGGGCGGGGAGAAGGAAACAGGCCGTAAGCCCTACCGTTCCCCTCTCCCCGCAAGCGGGGACGAGGGGAACGGCGAGGGGCAATTTTATCCTCAGCCGACGATCAGTTCGGTCCACTTCTGGTTCAGCCAATCCGACTTGGTCTGGTAGAGGTCATAGCGCGGAACGATCGGATCGATGTCGGACGACACGGCGGCAAATTCCTCCGCCGTCAGGTCGAGCAGCTCGCGCTTGACGGTCGGAGCCGTGCCGACCTTGCGCGACAGCGTTGCCTGTATCGACGGCTGGCACATGTAGTCGATGAAGACATGAGCCTCTTCCGACTTCTGCGAAGCACGCGACAGCGCCCAGCAGCCCGAATCCATGATGCCGCCTTCCTTGGGGAAGGTCGAGCGAACCGGATGGCCGTCGGCGGCGGCAAGACCGGTGACGTCGTGGTAATACTGGCCCATCGGGATCTCGCCCGACTTCAGCGCTTGTTCAAACTGCGCTTCGTCACGATACCAGAGGCGGACGTTCGGCTTGACTTCGGCGAGCTTTTCGAAGGCCTTGAGGATGCCTTCTTCGGTGTCCAGGGCATTGGTGCCGCCGAAATGGGTCTTCGCCGTCACTTCCAGCAGGAAGGAGTTGGAAACCAGCGCCAGAAGGCCGAGCTTGTCGGCGTTCGCCGGGTCCCAAAGGGCAGCCCAGGAGGTCGGCGCTTCCTTGAACACGTCGGTATTGGTGACCAGCGTGATGTACCAGGCAACCGCACCGATGCCGGCCACACGGCCGTCCGGATACTTGTTGACGAAGGCGTCGATCAGGCCCGAGGCGTTCTTGATCTTGGCCATGTCGAGCGGGGTCCACAGCTCGGTAGACTGCCCCTTCAGCATGGAAACCTGCGACATCATCGAGACGTCGGCCGGGGCCTGGCCGGCCTTGGCCGCCTGTTCGAGCTGGACGAGCCAGGCTTCGCCGGTCGGCTCGGCGACGGATTCAACCGCGATGCCGGTTGCCTTGGTAAATTCCGGGAAGATGTTCTTGTCGAACGAATCCTTGAAATAGCCGCCATAGACGCCGACCTTGAGCGACTTATCCTGGGCCTTGAGGATCGACGGCATGGCGAGCACGCCGGCACCGGCGAGCGAACCGGCCAGCACGCCGCGGCGGCTGACGGAGGCATTGAGAATTTTCTTCATATTCCGTTCCCTTTTGTTGATTTGCTGCTTGTGAACTTGGGATGCGGGACGCTGATCGCGTCTCGAAGATGCGCGGCTCAGCGGCCCTTGATGGCCGGACTATAGACCATAAGGCTGAGGATTTCGAAGAGAACCTGCGCCCCGGCATGGGCGGTATTGTAGGTCGCGTCATATTGCGGCGCGACTTCCACCACATCGCCGCCGACCAGGTTCATGCCCTTGAGCCCACGGATCAGCTCAAGCACCTCGCGCGAGGTCAGTCCGCCCACTTCCGGCGTGCCGGTGCCCGGCGCGATGCTCGGATCGAGGCTGTCGATGTCGAAGGACAGATAGGTCGGGCCGTCACCGATGATCTTCTTCGCCTTCTCGATGATCGCAGGCATGCCGAGACCGGTGATCTCTTCGGCATGGATGACCGTCATGCCGGACTCGTAGGAGAATTCCCACAAATATTCGGCCGGACCGCGAATGCCGATCTGGATGGTGCGGGTTGGATCGAGCGTGCCGTCGAGAACGGCATTGCGGAAGGGACCGCCGTGATGGAACTTCGACTGGTCGAAGGGGCCGCCGGTATCGCAATGGGCGTCGATGTGGACGAGGCCCACCGGCCCATGCTTGCGGGCAATCGGCTTCAGGATCGATTGCGTGATCGAATGGTCGCCGCCGACCGACAGCGGCATGACGCCCGCCTCGACTATCTTCGACAGATAGCTTTCGATATCCTCGTGGCTGAGCTCCAGGCGGTAGCGGCTGGAGAACGGCACGTCGCCGATGTCGCCGACCTTGAGGTCGAACACGGGCGCGCAGTCCAGCACGTGATTGTAGGGACCGATGCGATCGATGCTGCGCAGCGCACGCGGCCCGAAGCGCGAGCCCGGACGGTTGGTGACGCCGAGATCCATCGGCACGCCGACGATCGCCACCTGCAGATCGCCGAAATCGGGGTCTTTCGGATCGACGGGATGATGCGGCGCCGACAGGAAGGTCGGAACGCCGGCGTAAGGCGCTGCACGCGTGCCGTTCCGGAAGATCTTCTCGCCCACCTTGGCGAACTTCGGATCGAAGATTTCGCCGGCATTGTCGCCGCCATATTTGGCGCGCAGTTCCGCAAGCTTCTTTTCATCGAACGTCATTTCGTCACCCTCTTCATCGGCACGACGGCGCAACCGGACGCCAGCGGCTTTTTATGCGGCAGATCGTCAACCTGCCTTTAATGTGAGCATTAATTCGCAAAGCCTATGGAAATGCAATTCACGATGTTATAGCAATCGCTGTGAGAAAAATTCACAGAGTCGAAGCTCCATGTCGAACCGCCTGCCGCCGCTCAATCCGCTCCGCGCCTTCGAGGCGGCGGCCCGGCGCGGCTCGATCTCGGCAGCCGCGCGCGAGCTGAGCGTCACCCATGGCGCGGTCAGCCACCAGATCAAGACGCTGGAGGAAACGCTGAAGGCGGCGCTGTTCGAGCGCGGCGGCAAGCGGCTGAAGCTGACGCCGCAGGGTGCACTCCTGCTGCCCGCCGTCTCCTCCGCCTTCGATGGCATTGCCGCCGCAACGGCCCTGATGAACCGGCCGTCGACCAGCGGACGCCTGCGCATATCCTGCGTGCCGGCCCTCCTGTCGCTCTGGCTCATCCCGCGGATGAACAGCTTCTCCGAACAATATCCGGAGATCAGCCTGACACTGACCTCGAGCAATGACGCCGAGCTGATCCATTCACCCGACATCGACGTCGCCATCCTCTATGGCCCCGGCGGCTGGCGCGACTGCTGGACGCGCCAGTGGAGCACGTTGCAGCTTTTCCCCGTCGCCTCGCCGACCCTGCTCAACGCCCGACCGCTGCGCTCGATCCGCGACCTGCGCGACCATGTCCTTTTGCATGGCGACGATGGCCGGGAATGGACCACCTGGCTTGCCGCCGCCGATCAGCTCGACATGCCGCGCGGGCGGGAGCATTTCATGAGCGATGCAAGGCTTTCGACCGAAGCCGCCCGCCATGGGCAGGGTGTCGCTCTGGGCGACAGCATCACTGCCTCCAGCCTGATTGCCGCCGGCGAACTGGTCATCCCCTTCGACCTTTCCGTGCCGGCATCCGACGCCTTCTATGTCGCAACCCGCAACGAGATGCGCGCGGCCCCGATCGTTCGCGTCTTCATCGACTGGTTGTTTGCCACGCTGGAAAACGAACGCAGTTCACAGATGAGCCCGGCGATCCGCCAGGCCGGCCGAGGCCGGGCGCCCCGCGCGCCGAAGGCACCGCCGACCCCTGCAACCAGCCTTTCCGACACCGGCCAGAGCGCCGAGCAGACCTCCTGAACAAACGAGCAAGACAATGCCTGCATCCGCCTTCAACCCGCTGATTTCCCGCCTCTCGCCGCCGCCCGTGCCTTCGGTCTTCGCCTGGGCACGCGCTTATGACGGCGCCCGCGGCCCGCTGATCGATCTCTCCCAGGCCGTGCCCGGCTATCCGCCGCATCCGGACATGCTGGCCTGGCTCGGCGAGAGCGCCGCGTCGCGCACTTACGCCGGTTATGGTCCGATCGAAGGCGAACCGGAGCTGCGCGCGGCCTATGCCGCGGAGATGGCGGAGGTCTACGGCGCGACCGTCGGCGCGGAGAACATCCACATCACCTCCGGCTGCAACCAGGCCTTCATGGCAGCGGCCATGGCGATCGCCGGTCCTGGCGATGCGGTGGCGCTGACCGATCCCTACTACTTCAACCAGGAGACGACGCTCGCCATGATGGGCATCGAGCGCCGCCTGCTGTGGCTCGATCCGGCGAACGGCTTCGTGCCGGACATCGAAACCGGCAGAAAAATCCTCTCAACCGGCGTCAAGGCACTCGGTCTGGTTTCTCCCAACAACCCGACCGGCGCCACCTATCCGGCAGGTCTTCTGCGCGAGATCTTCGAGGCCTGCCGAAAGGCCGGCGCCTGGCTGATGCTGGACGAGACCTATCGTGACTTCCTGCCGGAAGGGCAGCGCCCCCATGACCTGCTGTCCGTTCCCGGCTGGGAGGACAACCTGATCCTGCTCTACTCATTCTCGAAATCCTTCTGCATTCCGGGCCATCGGCTCGGTGCAGTGACGGCGGGCCCCGACGCTGTCGCCGAAATCGCCAAGGTGATGGACAACCTGCAGATCTGCGCGCCGCGCGCCCCGCAGGCCGCCGTTGCCCGCGCCATTCCGGCGCTGAAGGACTGGCGCAACGACAACCGCGCCGAAATCGCCAATCGGGCCGAGACGCTGCGCGCCGTGATGGCCAAGCTTCCGGACTGGAAGATGGATTCGATCGGCGCCTATTTCGCCTTCATCCGCCACCCCTTCCCCGGCACACCCTCGGCGGAGGTAGCAGAGAAGCTGGCAAAGGAGGCCGGCGTGGTGTGCATTCCCGGCGCCTATTTCGGCGAGGGCCAGGAGAACTACCTGCGCTTCGCCTTCGCCAATGCCGACAGCAAAACGATCGCAACGCTGGCCAACCGCCTCGCCGCTTTCACCCTCGGCTGACACGAAAGAACGGGCGGGGACATGGCGGGTGGGAACATGACGGCAAAGCGCATCGCGATCATCGGCGGCGGACCGGCGGGCCTGATGGCCGCTGAACAGCTGTCGCACGCCGGCCATGCGGTGACCGTCTACGAGGCCATGCCGACGGTGGCGCGCAAATTCCTGCTCGCCGGCAAGTCGGGGCTGAACATCACCCACGGCGAGCCCTATGAGCGTTTCGTCACCCGCTTCGGCACGGCGGCTGATTGGTTGCGTCCCATGCTCGACGGCTTCACCCCTCAGGACGTGCGCGACTGGGCCGATGGCCTTGGCACCGAGACCTTCACCGGCACCTCGGGTCGGGTGTTTCCCAAGGCGATGAAGGCCTCGCCGCTGCTGCGCGCCTGGCTGAAACGGCTGGAGGCGCAAGGTGTCGCGATCCTCACCCGGCATCGCTGGATCGGCTTCGACGGCAATGCCTGCCGGATCGACACGCCGCATGGCCAAGAGACCGTAGAAGCCGACGCCGTGCTGCTGGCGCTCGGCGGCGCGAGCTGGCCGCGGCTTGGCTCGGACGCGGTATGGGTTCCGTGGCTTCAGGCCCAGGGCGTCGGCGTCGCGCCATTCCGCCCCGCCAATTGCGGCTTCGACTGCGCCTTCAGCGAAACCTTTGCCGAGCGCTTCGCCGGCGAGCCGGTGAAATCCGTGACCGCGACGAGCGCTGCCGGCACCACGCAGGGCGAATTCGTCATCAGCCGCAACGGCATCGAGGGTAGCCTGATCTATGCCCATTCCAGCGCCCTGCGCGACGCCTTGCAGAAGGACGGCACCGCCAGCCTGGTACTCGACCTCGCACCCGGACGCACCGTCGACAAGCTCGCCCGCGATCTGGAACGGCAGGATGCAAAGGCGAGCTTTTCCAACCGCCTGCGCAAGGGTGCCGGCCTCGACGGGGTGAAGGCCGCCCTGCTGCGGGAACTGATTGCCGACGCCAACCGTCTCGATAACCGACGCCTTGCCGAAACGATCAAGGCGCTGCCGCTTCCCGTCGTTAAGCCGCGGCCGATCGCCGAGGCGATCTCATCGGCCGGCGGCATCACCTTCGACAGCGTCGACGAGAACCTGATGCTGAAGGCCCTGCCCGGCACCTTCGTCGCCGGCGAGATGCTCGACTGGGAAGCGCCGACCGGTGGCTACCTGCTGACCGCTTGTCTGGCAAGCGGAAGAAGTGCGGCACGCGGCATGGAAGCCTGGCTGGCGAAGAACCGCTAGCACCGGGATCCCGGTACCCATCGCGCAATCCATACGGGCTTTCCGGCGCCGGCCGAAAGCCTCTCGTCCGCGCGCTATGTTCGTCAAGGCTGACGCTTTGACGCTGCCACGGCGCTAACCTACGCTCACGCGTGCGAGGGCGGCGCAATCGGGCGCTGCCGGGAGGAGACGAAAGCCGATGAAATTTGCTCTCAACCACATGACCGCGCCGGCTATGCCGATCGCGGACGTTCTCGACCTTGCGCTCTCTCTCGGCATCCACGCCGTCGAGATTCGCAACGATCTGGCCGGCAACGCCATCCTCGACGGCACGATGCCCGGGGAGATCCGCAAACTGGCTGAGGATCGCGACATCGAGATCATCTCGATCAACGCCCTGCAGCGCTTCAACGAATGGACCGAGGCGCGTGCGCGGGAAGCCGATGAACTGATCGCCTATGCCCGCGACTGCGGCGCCAAGGCGTTGGTCCTGGTTCCGAAGAACGATGGCACGGGCTGCGAGGACGGCGCGCGCCAGCAGAACCTGCGCGAATCACTCTCGGCTCTGAAGCCGCGCCTCGAAGCGGCCGGCGTGATCGGCCTGGTCGAGCCGCTCGGCTTTACCATCTGCTCGCTACGCTCCAAGCAGGAGGCCGCCGACGCGATCGACGCAGTGGGCGGAGGCAACGTGTTCAAGCTGGTGCACGACACCTTCCACCATCACCTCGCGGGCGAACCAGCCATATTTCCCGCGATGACGGGACTGGTTCATCTTTCCGGCGTGACCGACCCGGCCGTTTCCGTGGCCGGCATGCGGGACAGCCACAGAGTTCTGGTCGATGGCGACGACCGTCTCGACACTATCGGACAGATCCGTGCACTTCTCGCCGCCGGCTATGACGGCTGCCTCTCATTCGAGCCCTTTGCCCCGAGCGTGCATGCGCTCGTCGATCCCGGCGCGGCGGTCAGGGAAAGCATCGACCACATCCGGGCGGCGGTCTAGCCGGCGCGCCAAGCCCTCCCGATCTCGGCCGCTCGCCGCGCGAAATGGAATGGAAATTCCATTTACTGCGGCCCGCCTCCTGGCGATTTCCCCTGTCTTTCCGAGGATATGGCCGAAAATTGGCTCAAGCCACCATCTCTCCGTTGACGGATCGACCAATAAATGGAATAAATTATCTGCATTTCAGGATCAGCGGTCTATTCATTCCGTTTTATCCGACGCGTCGGGAGCGCGGAACAAGTGCAGGTCGGCTCGAACGCCGATCTCCGGCAGGAGAAGGTGAGCCGGGCACCATTTGAGGAGGAGAAATCATGAGAAAGCTCATTCTGGGCGCCGCCATGTCCGTTCTGTTGAGCACGGCCGCCCATGCGGAAACCGTCGGCGTGTCGATGGCACTGTTCGACGACAACTTCCTGACCGTGCTTCGCAACGGCATGCAGGATTATGCCAAGACGCTGGACGGGGTGACGCTGCAGGTCGAAGACGCGCAGAACGACGTCGCCAAGCAGCAGAGCCAGATTCAGAACTTCATCGCCGCCGGCGTCGATGCGATCATCGTCAACCCGGTCGACACCGACGCGACCGTCGCCATGTCGAAGATCGCCGCCGATGCCGGCATCCCACTGGTCTATGTCAACCGCGAGCCGGTCAACGTCAACGAACTGCCGGACAAGCAGTCCTTCGTCGCCTCGGAAGAGATCGTCGCCGGCACGCTGGAAGCCAAGGAAGTCTGCCGTCTGCTCGGCGGCAAGGGCAAGGCCGTCGTGATGATGGGCGAACTGTCCAACCAGGGCGCCCGCATGCGCACCAAGGCCGTCCATGACGTCGTCGCCACAGACGAATGCAAGGGCATCGAGATCGTCGAGGAGCAGACCGCCAACTGGCAGCGCACGCAGGGCGCCGACCTGGTGACCAATTGGCTCTCGAGCGGCCTGGAGTTCAACGCCGTCATCGCCAATAATGACGAAATGGCGATCGGCGCCGTGCAGGCACTGAAGGCCGCCGGCAAGGACATGAAGGACTATGTCGTCGCCGGTGTCGACGCCACCCAGGACGCGCTTGCCGCCATGGAAGCGGGCGACCTCGACGTCACCGTGTTCCAGAACGCTGCCGGCCAGGGCAAGGGAGCCCTGGACGCGGCCCTGAAGATCGCCAAGGGCGAGGCTGTCGAGAAGAAGGTCTACATTCCCTTTGAACTCGTCACGCCGGAAAACCTCAAGGACTACCAGAGCAAGAACTGATCCCTTCGGGGATCACGGGAATGCGGGCCAAGGCCCGCATTCCCTCGCATGAGGCGAGAGGAGAACTGCCATGGTCAGCCCGACCACGATGGCCGCGGTCCGCAAGAGCGGCGCCGTTCCCACTTCGGAATACCTGCTGACGGCCGAGGGCGTGCGCAAGGAGTTCCCGGGTGTCGTCGCGCTCGATGACGTGACCTTCCGGCTGAAGCGCGGCAGCGTGCATGCGCTGATGGGCGAAAACGGCGCCGGCAAATCGACGCTGATGAAGATCCTCGCCGGCATCTACCATCCCGACAAGGGCACGGTGCGATTGAAGGGTGTCGACATCAGGCTGGAATCGCCGCTCGACGCGCTGGAAAATGGCATCGCCATGATCCACCAGGAACTGAACCTGATGGCGCCGATGACGGTGGCGGAAAACATCTGGATCCGCCGCGAGCCGCTCACCCGCCTCGGCTTCGTCGACCACAAGGAGATGAACCGCAAGACGGCGGAACTCTTCAACCGGCTCAACATTTCCATCCATCCGCAAACCAAGGTCGGCGAACTCTCGGTCGCCAACCGGCAGATGGTCGAGATCGCCAAGGCGGTCTCCTACGAATCCGACGTGCTGATCATGGACGAGCCGACCTCGGCGCTGACCGAGCGCGAGGTCGCCCACCTGTTCCAGATCATCCGCGGCCTGCGCGACCAGGGCATCGGCATCGTCTACATCACCCACAAGATGAACGAGCTTTTCGAGATCGCCGACGAGTTCTCGGTCTTCCGCGACGGCAAGTATATCGGCACCCACGCCTCCACCGACGTGACGCGCGACGACATCATTCGCATGATGGTCGGCCGCGAGATCACCCAGATGTTCCCCAAGGAGGACGTGCCCCTCGGCGACGTCGTGCTGTCGGTCAAGAACCTGACGCTCGACGGCGTGTTCAACGACGTCTCGTTCGACGTACGCGCCGGCGAAATCCTCGGGGTCGCCGGCCTCGTCGGCTCCGGCCGCTCCAATGTCGCCGAGACGATTTTTGGCGTGACCCCGGCCTCGTCCGGCACGATCGAGATCGACGGCAAGCCGGTCGACATCTTTAGCCCCACGGAAGCGATCCGCCATCGCATGGCTTTTCTGACCGAGGACCGCAAGGAGACCGGCTGCCTGCTGATCCTCAACGTGCTGGAAAACATGCAGCTCGCCGTCCTGCAGGACAAGTTCGTCCGCAATGGTTTCGTCCAGCAGGTCGGCCTTTCGGCCGAATGCGAGGAAATGTGCCGAAAGCTGCGGGTGAAGACGCCGAACATGAACGAGCGGATCGAGAACCTGTCGGGCGGCAACCAGCAGAAGGTGCTGATCGGCCGTTGGATGCTCACCAATCCACGCATCCTGATCCTCGACGAGCCGACCCGCGGCATCGATGTCGGAGCCAAGGCGGAAATCCACCGGCTGGTGACGGAGATGGCGAAGAACGGCGTCGCCGTGATCATGATCTCCTCCGAAATGCCCGAGGTGCTCGGCATGAGCGACCGGATCATGGTCATGCACGAGGGACGCGTCACAGGCTTCCTCGATCGCGCGGAAGCCACACAGATCAAGGTGATGGATCTCGCCGCGCGCTGAGCTGCCGGCGATCATGAACCTTGGAGGAGAACCTATGAAGAGCGAAACCATGGCCAAGAACGAGGTCGATCCGAGGACCGGAAAAACCCAGCACCGGAGCATCCCACCGGAGGCGAACATCTTTCTCGTCCTGGTCGGCATTGCGCTGATCTTCGAACTGCTCGGCTGGCTGTTCGTCGGCCAGAGCTTCCTGATGAACCCGCAGCGGCTGACGATCATGATCCTGCAGGTCTCGGTGATCGGCATCATCGCCGTCGGCGTGACCCAGGTCATCATCACCGGCGGCATCGACCTCTCCTCCGGTTCGGTCGTCGGCATGACGGCGATGTTCTCGGCGAGCTTCGCCCAGGCCTCGACCTGGCCGCGCGCGCTTTATCCGAACCTTACCGACATGCCGTTCTTCGTACCGATCGCGGTCGGCATCGCCGTCGGTCTGCTCGCCGGCTTCATCAACGGCCAGTTGATTGCCCGCACGAAGATCCCGCCCTTCATCGCCACGCTCGGCATGATGGTGACGGCGCGCGGCATTTCCAAGTGGTACACCAAGGGCCAGCCGGTCTCGGGCCTGAGCGAAGACTTCATCTTCATCGGCACTGGCATCGCCCCGGTCGTGGTCTTCCTCGTCGTCGCGATCATCTTCCACGTTGCGCTGCGCTATACCCGCTACGGCAAGTTCACCTATGCGATCGGCGCCAATGTCCAGGCGGCCCGCGTCTCGGGCATCAATGTCGAAGCCCATCTGATCAAGGTCTATGCCATCGCCGGCATGCTGGCGGGGCTGGCCGGCGTCGTGACCGCCGCCCGCGCCCAGACCGCGCAGGCCGGCATGGGCGTGATGTATGAGCTCGACGCGATTGCCGCGGCCGTCATCGGCGGGACTTCGCTCGCCGGCGGCGCCGGGCGCATTACCGGCACGGTAATCGGCACGATCATCCTCGGCGTGATGACATCCGGCTTCACCTTCCTTCGGGTCGACGCCTATTACCAGGAGATCATCAAGGGCATGATCATCGTCACCGCCGTCGTCGCCGACGTCTACCGGCAGAAGAAGCGCAAGGTATGAGAGATAACTCCCACAGCGAAAGCCACCTGGCGGCGCCCCGGCGCCGCCCTTTTCCTTCAGGAAAGCCCTTTGCCGCTTAAGGGTGGCGGAACTGCCGCCTTACCTCTCGAACTCGACCACGGTCTTGGCCACCGGCAGGCCGAATTTCGTCACCAGCGCGGTGTTGAGAACGGTACCATCGCTGCGCAGGACCATCTTGTCATAGAAGCGGACCTTGTTCGCCTGCCTGGCGGAATCGAGATAGACGAGATAGTTGAAGCGCGCGACATTGCCCTGGAACGTTACTTCGGTTTGGCCGATCACATCCTCGCGCGTTCCGGAATAGCTGGCCGGGCCGGTCTTGACGAAGCGCCAGGTCTTGGTGTCGCGGGTGCCGTCGTCGAAGACGAAGTCCTCCCTAAGCGTCAGCGTCTTGCCGTCCCATTTGCCTGTCAGATCAACGGTGAACTTGCGTTTGACGCCATTGATGGCGCTGAACGAGCCGACTGCCTTGCTCTTACCGGCAAAGAAGCCTTCGAGCGTGAAAGCCCCGGCAGCAGCGGCGCCGGAGGCGGGCATGAGGACAGGAAGAAGAAGGGCGAAGAACATGGACCCGGTCTTGGTCATCGGAGCGTCTCCTGTGTGAGGTTCTGGCCCATCTACGCATGGCCTCGGGAAATGGATCTGCCGCTGCCCCGCGTCACCATGGGATGATCTGGCCATCATAGGCGTAGAAGCCGCCGCTCCCCGTCGGATCGAGCCCGTCGAGCACGGCGAGCATGCGCCGCACGCTGTCGTCGGGCGTGAGCCGGTCGTGTCCAGCCGAGAAGCGATCGGAAAGCGCGGTGGCGACGGTTCCGGGATGTAGCGCCGCCACCAACGCCTGCGGTCGCGTGCGGGCGATCTCGATTGCTGAGGTCCGCACGATCTGGTTCAGCGCAGCCTTGGAGGCGCGGTAGGAGATCCAGCCACCGAGCCGATTGTCGCCGATCGATCCGACCCGCGCCGACAGGAATGCCATTAGGCTGCGGCGGTCGCGGTGCAGCAGGCCGGTGAAATGCTTCAGCACCAGGGCCGGGCCGATGGCATTGAGCGCGAACTGCGCCGCCATCGCATCCGCTTCGATGGCGCGGATCGATTTCTCCGGGCCGACGCCGTCGATGGTGAGCGCGCCGGTGGCGCAAATGATCGCGTCGAACCTGAACCCCTCGCCTTCGAGCCGCTGGGCGGCGGCGGTAACGGAGGCCTCGTTAGTCACGTCCAACCCATCGTCGCGGCGCGAGAGGCCGGTCGCCCGCGCGCAGGCCGGATCGTCTTCGAAAGCGCTGAGAAACGCAGAGCCGATGCCGCCCGATGCGCCGAGCACCAGCGCGTGATAGCCGAACCCGAGCGACGGCAGAATTTTGCTTTCCATGATCGACCCTCCGCGACAAGGCGAGGCATGGAACAGCCGCCGCGACGCCTCTGCCATGGACTACGGGCGGAAGGCGACGGCGGATCAATCGGACCGGAAGAGGGGCAACACTATTCCTCGACCGACACCCAGCGCTGTTCGGCAAAGGACTGTGCCATGGCATGAACGCTGCGCTCGATCCTGAGGCCGTCGTCGAAGCCGATCACATGCGCCTTGTCGCCGCCGATCGCGGCGATCAGTTCGCGGCATTCGATGACCTTCAGGTCGTTGAAGCCTAGGCCGTGACCGGGCGCCGGGATGAAGCGGTCATAGGGCTTGTGATGCGGGGCGGCGAGAATGGTACGGAAGCCCTGTTCCTCTGGGCGACCAGAAGCCTGGTAGAGCTGGAACTCGTTCATGCGTTCCTGGTCGAACAGGATCGAGCCGGCCGAGCCGAAAATCTGCACGGCGATGCGGCCCTTGCGACCCCAGGCCGAACGATTGGCCATCAGCGCGGCGGAAATGCCGCCCTCGAGGCGCAGAAGCACGCTGGCAATGTCGTGGTTCTCGACCGGCCGCTCGCCGCCACCGGTGAGCGGCCGCGTCTCGTAGGGCTTCACCATGTCCGTCACCACCGCCTCGACATGGCCGAACAGCGTGAACAGCAGCGACAGCGGGTGCACGGCGAAATCGTCGAGCGCGCCGTAGCCGGACGAGGCTTCGCTCTTCCAGTAGAAGGGCTGGGCCGGGTCGGCCATGAAGTCCTCATCCATTTCGACGCGGACGTGGTTGACGGCACCGATCGCGCCCTCGCCGATCAGCCGCCGGATATGGCGGATCATCGGATTCTGGATATAGTTGTAGCCCATGACCGCCACCCTGCCCGACCGGGCGGCGGCGTCACGCATGCGGATCGCATCGGCCAGTGCAGGCGCCATCGGCTTTTCGCACCAGACATGCTTGCCGGCTTCGAGCGCTGCGATCGCCATCTCGGCGTGGAAGGCATTGGGCGTGGTCACCGAAATCACGTCGATCGATGGATCGGACAGGAGGTCGCGCCAGTTGCCGGTCGAATTGGCAAAGCCGAGCTCAGTCGCTTTCTTCGCCGCCAGCTCGGCATTGACCTCGGCGAGCGTTATGAGGCGCGGACGTTCAACATCGCCGAAGATGCTCGCCACGTTGTTCCACGCCAGTGCGTGGCACTTTCCCATATAGCCCGTGCCGATGAGCCCGATACCGAGTCCCGCCATGTCTTCCTCCCAGAAGTCGAATTTTGAAACGTCGTTGAGCGCTTACGGATTGTCGCGCTGGTAGATCCAGTCGTGATCCGGATGGTTCTGGAAGCGCCACTTGCGCAAGGGTCCGGCCATGACGTTGAGGTAGTACATCTCATAGCCATAGGGCACGCCGCAGGGGTGATGCCCCCTGGGCACCAGCACAACGTCGCCGTCTGAAACGGCCATGGTCTCGTCAAGCGATCCATCCTCGGTGAAGACGCGCTGGAAGCCGAAACCCTGCGCGGGGTTGAGGCGGTGATAGTAGGTCTCCTCAAGATAGGTCATCTCGGGAAACCTGTCCTCGTCATGGCGGTGCGGCGGATAGGACGACCAGTTGCCCGACGGCGTGAACACTTCCGTGACCAGCAGCGCGTCGGCCACGTCACGATCTTCCATCGCGATCGGATAGATATAGCGGGTATTGGCGCCCTTGCCGCGCTCAACCAGCGAGATACCGGCCGGGCCGATCACCTGCGCCTCGCGGCCGGGCATGGCGGGCGCCGTGCAGACGGCAAGCGTGCAGTCGGTGGTGGCCGTCGCCGACCAGTCGGAACCGGCCGGCACATAGACGCAGTGCGGCGGCGTGCGCTCGAAGACGCTCATGCGGTCGCCCAGTTCGCCGAAGTCCTTTCCCTCGCCCGAGATCTGCGCCTTGCCCTCGACCAGAACGAGAATGACCTCTGTCTCGCCGGTCGGCTCGGAAGCCGTCTCGCCGGCTTTCAGCCGATAGAGGCCGAAACCGACATAGCCCCAGCCGGCATCGGCGGGCGTGATGTCATGCACCTTGCCGGAGGAACCCTTCGGCTTGCGCAGCAGATTGTTCATCCCTCGTCTCCCTTGTCGTCCCTGGCCGTCTCGTCAGCCTGGGGCTTTTCACCCGGCGCCGGCTGCGGTGCCAGGAACAACTCGTAACCCGCATAGGCCGCTGCCCCGATGAAGACGATGGCCCAGCCCGCCTCACCGTTCGAGAACTCGACGAGGCCCCAGGCCACCGGCGCGACGACGGTCAGAATGCGGCGCCAGAGCGGCTTGAAGAACGGATGCTGCGGGTCGAGAAATTTCACGCTGTCTCCTTGTCCAGCCCGGCCTCCCTGGCCATGGCCTTCAGCGATTTCAAACCAAGGCTCTGATATTCGAAGGGATTGCGGACATCCGGGTCCTGCTCCGCCTCGATGACCAACCAGCCTTGGTAACCATGCTCGGCGGCGATCCGCAAGACCGGCAGGAAGTCGACCCCGCCTTCCGCGTCGCCCGGCACGGTGAACACGCCGCGGCGAACGCCTTCGAGGAAGGAGAGGTTCTCGTCCCGGACCTGCCGGGCGATCACCGGCCGGATGTTCTTGGCATGGATGTGGCCGACGCGGTGCATGTGGTTCTTCGCCACCCGCTCCGGATTGCCGCCGCCGAACAGGCAATGGCCGGTGTCGAGCAGGAGTTTTGCATGCGGGCCTGTATGGGCCATCAGCTTGTCGATCTCCTCTTCGCTCTCGACGATCGTGCCCATGTGATGATGATAGACGAGCGCGATGCCTTGGGCGGCGGCATATTCGGCCAGCGCCTCGACGCCGGCGCCGAATCTGGCCCAGTCGGCTTCGGAGAGCTTCGGACGGTCGTTGACCGCCACCGCGTCATTGCCGTGGATGGCATTCGACGTCTCGCAGACGATGATCACCTTCGAGCCCATGGCCTTCAGCAGGTCGAGCGCCGGCTGCATCGCCGCCTTTTCTTCTTCGATCGTGTGGGTGAGCAGGTTCAGCGAATGCCAGCCCGAGACGTAGCGCAGGCCGCGCGGCTCGAGCACGGCCTTGAGGCCGGCCGGATCCTGCGGAAACTTGTGCCCCTTCTCGATGCCGTCGAAGCCGATCATCGCGGTTTCGTCGAGGCACCGCTCAAGGCTGATATGGGCGCCAAGCGAGCGATCGTCGTCGTTCGACCAGGCAATCGGATTGGTACCATAGGAGATCATGCTTAGCCTCTTTCCTTGAGGGCCGCCTCGTAGCGGAGACGGGCTTGATTGACTTCGGCGCGGGGCGAGACTTCCGGAACGGCGACGTCCCAGAAATGCCCGCCGGCTTCCGGCGTCGGATAGGGATCGGTATCGATGACGATGACCGTGGTGACGGTCGCGTCGCGTGCGGCGGCGAGCGCCTCTTCCAGCTCGGCGATCGAGGAGACCTTGCGGGCGCTCGCCCCCATGGAGGCGGCATGCGCGGCAAAGTCGATCGCCATCGGATGGACATTGGTATGGGCGTAGAGATTGTTGAACTCGGCGCCGCCGGTGCCCATCTGCAGCCGGTTGATGCAGCCGTAGCCGCGATTGTCGGTGATCACGACCGTGATCTTCAGACCCATGGCGACCGAGGTCGCGAGCTCCGAATTCATCATCATGTAGGAGCCGTCGCCGACCATGACGATGACGTCGCGGTCCGGTTCGGCCATCTTGATGCCGAGGCCGCCGGCAATCTCGTAGCCCATGCAGGAGAAGCCGTATTCCATGTGGTAGGAGAGCGGCAGCTTGGCCTTCCACAGCTGGTGCAGCTCGCCCGGCATGGTGCCGGCCGCGCACATGACGACCGTGTTGTCGCGCGACTGGCGCTGTACGGCGCCGATCACCTGCATGTCGGTCGGGAGTGCATTGCCATCCTTCGGCGGTGCGGTGACGGCATCGGCCTTGGCGAACCAGCTGGCCTTGATGGCGGAATCCGGTGGGGTGAAGCGATGGTCCCCGAGCGCGGCCGACAGTCTTTCAAGGCCGATCTTCGCGTCCGAGATCAGGGGGATCGCGTCGTGCTTGGTGCTGTCATAGGCCTGGACGTTGAGCGCCAGGATGCGCCGCTCCGGGTTCTTGAACAGGCCCCAGGAGCCGGTGGTGAAATCCTGGAAGCGCGTGCCGACGCCGAACACCAGGTCGGCCTTTTCGGCGATGATGTTGGCGCATTCGGCGCCGGTCACGCCGACCGGGCCGAAATTGTAATCGTGGTCCCAGGCGAGCGCCGACTTGCCGGCCTGCGTTTCGACGACCGGGATGCCGTGTTTCTCGACGAAGGCTTTGAGCGTGTCCGTGGCGCCGGAAAAATGCACGCCGCCGCCCGCGACAATGATCGGGTTCTTCGCCGCCTTCAGCGCCGCGACCGCCGTCTCGAACTCGTGCGCATCGGGCTCCGGCCGGCGCTGGCGCCAGATCCTCGGCTCGAAGAAGCTCTCGGGATAATCGTAAGCCTCGGCCTGCACGTCCTGGCAGAAGGACAGCGTCACCGGCCCGCAATCCGCCGGATCCGTCATGGTGCGCAGGGCGCGCGGCAGGGCCGTCAGAAGCTGTTCGGGCCGCATGATGCGGTCGAAATAGCGGGAAACCGGCTTGAAGCAGTCGTTGACCGTCATCGTGCCGTCGCCAAAATCCTCCAGCTGCTGCAGCACCGGATCAGGCCCGCGATTGGCGAAGACGTCGCCCGGAATGAAGAGCACCGGCAGGCGGTTGACATGGGCAAGCGCCGCCGCCGTCACCATATTGGCCGCACCCGGGCCGATCGACGAGGTCACGGCCATGGCGCGTCGCCGGCGTAGCTGCTTGGAATAGGCGATCGCGGCGTGGGCCATCGACTGCTCGTTCTGGCCGCGGAGCGTCTGCAGCCGATCCCGCACGCCGTAGAGCGCCTCGCCGATGCCCGCCACATTGCCGTGGCCGAAGATCGCCCAGACACCGGCGATATAGGGAACGCCGTCCTCGTTCAGCTGGTTGGCGAGGTAGCGCATCATCGCCTGCGCCGCCGTCAGTCTCACCGTCTTCATGCCTTTTCTCCCTGGGCACCCAGTCCTTGCCGCGCCTTGTCCCAAACGGAACAGAGGCTGCGGTAGCGCTGCGCCATCTCCTCCACGGCCTGGCCGTCGCTGATCGCACCGGACAGCCACTTGCGTGCCGCCTCGCCAAAAATCGTCCGCCCGACGGCAAAACCCTTCACCAGCGCAAAGCGGGCGGCAAGGGCAAAGCTTTCCTCCAGCTCGGCCTGCGGCGCATCGAGACCGAGCACGACGATCCCGCGGGTAAAGGGATCATGACGCTCGACGGCGGCGCAGGCATTGGCCCAGGAGGCTTCGGTGCGCATCGGCTCCAGCTTCCACCAGTCGGGATAGACGCCGATCTCGTAGAAGCGGTCGATGATCCTGGAAACCGTGTCGTCATCGGTCAGGCCGACCTTGGACGGAATGACCTCGAGCAGCATTTCCAGGCGGTTGCGGCGGGCGGCGGCAAAGAGCCGAAGCACGGTCGCCTCCTGCTCGGCCCGCATCTCGGCCGTATCGTCGGGGTGATAGAAGCACAGGACCTTGACCACGTTTTCGACCGGCCATTCCACCAGACCGCCGAAGTCGGGCCCCAGTTCGGGCTCGAGCGTCAACGGGCGCGAGCCCGGCCATTCGACCGGGCGGCCGATCCACAGGCCCGAGCCACTCGCCGCATAAAGCGCGTCACGGCCGAGCCGGCTGTCGCAGAGGATGCCGTAACCGGGGACGCCACCGGCAACATCAAGCGCCGCCTTCAGGCAGAGCGTCTTGAAAGCGCCGATCCGCTCGCGCGGGACGCCCGCCTCGTCGGCCATGGCCTCCAGCTGCATGCGGTGGTCGAAGGCGAAGACGCGCATCCTGGACCAGTCGCCCTTGCGATTGGTCGACCAGTGCACTTGCTCCAGCGCCTCGTCCTTGCGTAGCGCCTTGTTGCGGATGCCAGTCTTGAAGAAATACTGCAGCTCTTCCCAGCTCGGATAGGCCGGCGTGCAGCCGTGGCGCGAGACGGCGAAGGCGCCGCAGGCATTGGCGAATTTGAGGTTGGTCGGCCAGTCTTCGCCGGTCAACCACCCTTTCAGAAGGCCGGACATGAAGCCGTCGCCGGCGCCGAGCACGTTGAAAACCTCGATCGGGAAGCCCTGACCTGCCTGTCCATCGTCGAGACTGTCGGGTATCACGCCTTCGAACACCACGGCGCCCATGGCGCCACGCTTGCACACCAGTGCCGCCTTCGACACGCGGCGCACGGCCTTCAGCGCCTCGACCGTATCCGTCGTGCCGCCGGCGATGTGGAATTCCTCCTCCGTGCCGACGATCAGGTCGAACAGATGCAGCGTCGCCTGCAGTTTGGTCGTGACGGCCCTGGATTCGACGTAGCGGCTTTCGCCCGCGCCATGGCCGGCGAGCCCCCAGAGATTGGGGCGGTAGTCGATGTCGAGCGCGGTCCTCGCGCCACCGTCGCGGGCGATCTTCAGCGCCTTCAGCACCGCCGCTTCGGTGCGGGGGTGGGACAGATGGGTGCCGGTCGCCAGCACGCAGCGCGCCGCGCCGATGAAGTCGGGATCGACATCGTCTTCGCAGAGCGCCATGTCGGCGCAGTTCTCGCGGTAGAAGATCAGCGGAAACTGGTGCTCGTCGCGGATGCCGAGCAGCACAAGCGCGGTCAGCCGCTCGGGATCGGTCTTGACGCCGCGCACATCGACGCCCTCGCGTAACAGCTGCTCGCGGATGAAGCGGCCCATGTGCTCGTCGCCGACCCGGGTCAGGACGGCGGACTTCAGCCCGAGCCTGGCCGTGCCGGCGGCGATATTGGTGGGCGAACCGCCGATATACTTGTTGAAGGAGGCCATGTCCTCGAGCCGACCGCCGACCTGTACGCCATAAAGGTCGACCGACGAGCGTCCGATCGTGATCAGATCGAGTTGTGCCAAGCAAACCTCCCTTTGGGCGGCGGGTCGCTGGCCTCGCCGTCCATTCCGTCAGGCGGCCGCGGAACCACGGCCTCCTCTCCTCTTGGAATGGACTTTAAATTCCATTTTTGGAATTTTCAATACAAATATTCAAGACTCCTGTCGCGCCGTTCCCACCGCGACCGAGAGCGTGATCGCAAGGCACAGTGTCGCGGAGAGCGAGCGGAAGGCACCGAAATCGACCTCGGAGACCGAGAGCGCAATCGCATCGAACCGGCGCAAGGGGCTGACGATCGTATCGGTGATGGCGACGATCGGAATCCCTTTCTTCGCCACCTCCTCGACCAGTTCCATGGTCTCGGCGGAATAGGGCGAGAAGGTGATCGCCAGCAGCGCGTCACCCGGCCTGATCGCGTGGTGATTTTCCAGCTTGCCGACGGCGCTGTGCAGCATGGCCGGAACATTCATCTTTTCCAGCGCATAGGCCATGTAGCTGGCGACCGGGAAGGAGCGGCGCAGGCCGATGATGTGGATCATCCCGGCGCTCGCAAGCACATCGACCGCCCGTTCCAGCATGTCCGGCTCGACCGACTTCAGCAGGCCCTCGAGCGAGGTGCGACCAGCCTCGACGAATTCGGCGAGCAAGGCGGTCGGGCTGCCCTCGCCCATGTCACGAATGTGCTGCAGGCGTGTGGAATAATCCGGCCAACCGCCGACGAAGGAATCGCGAAACAGCTTCTGCATTTCGGAAAAGCCGGAAAAGCCGAGGATCTGACAGAAGCGCATGAAGGCCGACGGCTGGACGCCGGCGCCTTCCGCCATTTCCGCCACGGTCGAGACCGCGATCCGGTCCTTGTTGGCGGCGACATAGTCGGCACATTGGCGCAGCCGCTTCGGCAGGCTTTCCGACACTTCCAGCAATCGTTCCTCGAACGCCTTGATGCTGGCTGGTCCGCCGGTTTCCGTCATGACTGTCCTTTCCGCAATGCCGCTTGACACAAGCGATATCGCAATCTAGCAAAATAGAATTAATATTCCAAATGGAGTTTTGGTTCCATTCGGCGATCTACGCCTCAGTGCCGCCGCCAGGATGGCAAGGCGAAACGAGGAGCCGGCACAAACGGTGTTTAGGGCGCTTGAGGCCTGATCGGCAAGGCGACCAAGGGAGGAGAAGACGATGGTAACGAAACTGGCCCTTCTGGGCGCCGGACGGATCGGCAAGGTACATGCGCGCGCGATCGCCGAGGACAAGCGGGCGAAACTGGTCGCTGTCGCCGACGCCTTTCCCGAGGCGGCCAAGGCCATTGCAGAAGCCTCCGGAGCGGCGGTGAAGACCATCGACGAGATCGAGGTCGACAAGGACATCGACGCCGTCATCATCTGCACCCCGACCAATACCCATGCTGACCTGATCGAACGCTTCGCCAAGGCCGGCAAAGCGATCTTCTGCGAAAAGCCGATCGACCTCGACGTCGCCCGCGCCCGGACCTGCCTGGAA
Source organism: Ciceribacter sp. T2.26MG-112.2 (assembly GCF_900492205.1). Lineage (GTDB taxonomy): Bacteria > Pseudomonadota > Alphaproteobacteria > Rhizobiales > Rhizobiaceae > Allorhizobium > Allorhizobium naphthalenivorans_A. The sequence continues at coordinate 200,352 of NZ_UEYQ01000002.1, read as the reverse complement.
ACGGTGCGCAAGGTCGGCGGCAAGGTCATGCTCGGCTTCAACCGCCGCTTCGACCCGCATTTCCAGGCCGTGCGCCGGGAAATCGACAAGGGCTCCATCGGCAAGGTCGAGATGGTGACGATCACCAGCCGCGATCCCGGTGCTCCGCCGGCCGACTATATCAAGGTTTCGGGCGGCATTTTTCGCGACATGACCATTCACGACTTCGACATGGCCCGCTTCCTGCTCGGCGAGGAAATCGAAACCGTGATGGCCTCCGCCTCGGTCCTGGTCGACCCGAAGATCGGCGAACTCGGCGACTACGACTCGGCGAGCCTGATCCTGACCACCAAGAGCGGCCGCCAGGCCTTGATCTCCAATTCGCGCCGAGCCTCCTACGGCTACGACCAGCGCATCGAGGTGCACGGTTCGCTCGGCGCCGTCTCGGCGGAAAACCAGAGGCCGGTGTCGATAGAGGTCGCCACCAAGGACGGCTACACCCGCCCGCCGCTGCACGACTTCTTCATGACCCGCTACACGGCCGCCTATGCCGCCGAGATCTCGGCCTTCATCGACAGTCTGGAAAAGGGCACGCCCCTTTCTCCCTCGGCCGAGGATGGCCTGATCGCGCTGGCGCTGGCCGACGCTGCGTTGAAGTCGGTGGAGCAGAAGGCGGCGGTTACGGTCGTCTACTGAGGCTTGACGCCAGTCTTCGAGGCTCCCCCCATCCGGCGCTGCGCGCCACCTTCTCCCCGCCGGGGAGAAGGGCTTCGGCCGCCTAAACGGCAAGTTCGCGCCGTTCGCGCTCCGTCACCAGGGCGAGGTCGAGAATTTTTTGCAGGTTGGCCGCATGGCGGAAGCTCGGTTCCTGCATGTATCCGCCGCGAATTGCGGCGATGAACTTCTGGTAGTTGGTCTCGACCGGGTCGACCTCGATCTCCTTCCAAACCGCCGTTTCCACATCTTCCTTGAGGCAGGCCCTCAGTCGCGAACCGTCGATCCGGTGGATCACCTCCAGCGCGCCCTTGTCGCCGTGAACGCGAAGGCGAAGCTCGTTCAGATGGCCGGTCGCCCAGCGGCTTGCGTGGATGACGCCCATGGCGCCGTTGGTGAATTCGGCAGTCATGGTGAAGCTGTCATTGGCATCGAGATCATATTCGCCGATCCGGTTGCCCGGCGCCTTGTCGAAGGTCTTCAGCCGGGCGAAGACATGGTCGATCTCGGTCGCTGCGCCGAAGCCGGCGAAATCGAGGATATGGATGCCCACATCACCCAGCACGCCGTTGGACCCGTGCTTGGTGGAAAGCCGCCACAGCCACTGGCTCTCGCTCGCCCAGTCGCCCCAGGCCTTGGACACCAGCCAGCTCTGCAGATAGGACGCCTCGATGTGGCGCACCCGGCCGATCTCCCCATCGATCACCATCTGCCGCGCCTTCTGCACCTGCGCGACATTGCGGTAGGTCAGGTTGACCATGTTGACGAGACCCGAGGCTTCGGCCGCCGTCGCCATTTCGTCCGCCTTGGCATAGGTCTCGGCAAGCGGCTTCTCGCACATCACGTGCTTGCCGGCGGCGAGCATGGGAAGCGTCGTCGGATGATGAATGCGGTCCGGGGTGACATTGGTCACGGCATCGAATTCGCCCCAGCCGATGGCCTCGTCGAGCGAGGTGAAGGTTTGGGCGATATCGTGGCGCGCGGCGAAGGCGCGCACCCTGGCGAGATCGACATCGACCGCCGCGACCAGCTGCACATCGGGAAGCGTGGCAAAATTCATCGCATGGGTATTGGCCATGCCGCCCGTGCCCAGCACGAGGAGACGGATCGGCATCATCACTTGTAGCCCTCTTCGCCGGCCTGGTGCAGCTTCGGCCCGCGCTCGGCGATCGGCTCGAGCGCACGCTCGACCGGCACGTTCGGCGCATCATGCACGCCGGCATAGGCGGGACGCGGATTGTGGGCCCATTTGACCGCATTGCGGATCACGCGCTGCACGGTAGCGTCGTGATAGGTGGGGTAGGTTTCGTGGCCTGGTCGGAAATAGAAGATATTGCCCGCGCCGCGGCGCCAGGTCATGCCCGACCGAAACACCTCGCCGCCGGCAAACCACGAGATGAAGACGGTCTCCAGCGGTTCCGGCACGGAAAAGAACTCGCCATACATTTCCTCGTTTTCCAGGACAAAATTTTCCGGGATGCCCTCGGCGATCGGATGCCCCGGATTGACCGTCCAGATCCGCTCGCGCTCGCCGGCCTCGCGCCATTTTAGCGCGCAGGGCGTACCCATCAGCCGCTTGAACGGCTTGGCGAAATGGCCCGAATGCAGGACGATCAGCCCCATGCCCTCGAAGACACGCCGTGCCACGCGCTCCACCACGTCGTCGCAGACCGCCCCGTGGTCCTTGTGACCCCACCATACCAGCACGTCGGTTGAAGCCAGCCGCTCGACGCTCAGCCCGTGTTCCGGCTCCTGCAATGTCGCGGTCGTTGCCCCGATGCCATCGTCGGCATTCAGCGCCGCCGCAATGGTCGAGTGCATTCCCTTCGGGTAAATGCCGCGAACGATCTCATTGGTATGCTCGTGGATATTCTCGCCCCAGACAACGGCCCTGATCGTCACAGTCAATCTCCTTGCGCTCTCTTCATCCTTGGGCAAGAAATGGGCACGAGCGCGGCGCGGTTCCGGCAAACGGCGAAAAAGACGGATCAAGCCATCCGCGGCGCAAGACAGAAGGGCTTCAAACACCGCATGCGCACTTCCCCTCCGCCGGCAAGCGGCCCGATCATCGTGATCGGCCACATCAACCACGACCGAATCTGGCGACTGAACGCACCCTTGCGTTCCGGCGCACGGATATCCTGGTCGGACCGGCGCGTGCGGCTGGGGGGCGGCGGATATTACACGGCGCGGCGGCTAATGGACCTCGGCCATTCGGTCTGCCTTGTTTCGACGCTCAAGGACGATCGCTACGGCGTTTGGGCGCGCGACGTTCTGGCCCGCCAGGCTTATGACCTGACCCATGTCGGCACGGTGGAGGGAGAGACGGAATGTGCCGACATCCTGCTCGAGCCGAACGGAGAGCGGACCATTCTGTCGGACGAAAAGCGCGCCAGCCGGGGCTTCTCGCTTTCGGCGCCGGTGAAAGGCAGGGCCTTCTACGTCAACGGCGCCCGGCTGTGCGACGCAATCCTCCAGTCGCTGGAACAGGCCTCGCTGGTCGTATCCCAATTCCCGCTCGGCACCCCCACGCCACGGCCCGCCGACATCATCGTCGGTTCAAAAGCCGATTTTCCCGGAGAGAGCCTCGAGCAGATCTGGCAGAAGACCACAAAGATTTCGGGCCCGCGGCTGAGACAACTCGCCCTGACCGACGGCCCACGTGCGATCACCCTGTTCGACGGCATCGAGCGCCGCGACGTGCATGCCGTCCATCCGGTATCAAGCCGGGACACGATTGGCGCCGGCGACAGTTTCAGCGCCGCCCTGCTGCATGCCCTGGTTGGCGGAGAAAGCCTCTCGGAGGCCGCCGAATGGGCGGGCGAGGCGACGGCAGATTGGCTCAGGCAACGCGACGCCTGCACCGGAACGGACTGGGCAGACGAGCCGTCGTCGCTATCAGCCGCCGTCACGGCGTGAGCGGCACACGGACTCACAAACAGTTGAAATAAAGGCAAAATTTCCAAGGAACTTTTTCCCTTTCCGCGTGTTCGTGTCGGCGCAATGGAGAAGGTAATGCCCCCTGGAAATTCCACCTGGACCGATCCGGTCGAACTCACCCTGCAATCAGGACTGGAGCGGACGTTCCGCGAGCCCTACGACGCGCTCTATTTCCTCGAGGAGGAATGGCCGACCCGCAGCGGTGTCGCCTATGAACGGGCCAAGCGCTGGTGCCGGCTGGCGATCGAAACCGACGAGGCGGCGGACGTCGCCCGCAAGGCGTTCATTGCCGCTGCCCGCCAGGCGGGCATGCTGGCCGGCGACGGCGAAGGGCGGGGCAACTCCGCCGGTGGTCGGATGGCCGTCGCCTGAAAACGCGGCCCCGTCGGGGTCCGAGATTCTTTTCATCGTGGTCCTCCGCTGACCCGGCGGTCGCGGTTTCTCCTGTCCTCGCCCGGCACACGGCTGGCCTTCGCCGGGCGGGGGCACCGGACTGGCGCTTGCACGACGCGGCAAACACAAAAAACCGCATTGTGCCCGCGCCGGCGAGATGCCAGTATTTGTTGCAGTGCGCCATCGGCCAATATGCCGGAACGGTAAGAGCGCCAGGAACAGGGGAATTTCATGACCGATGCTTTGCCGGCCGTCAGGCCCAACCTCCTCCGCAGTCTTGCCCTCGGCCTGGCCGCTACCGTGGCCGTCATCCTCTCCGGCCCGGCGCTGGCCGCGGAGAAGGACCTGACGCTCGGCATGACCATCGAGCCGACCGGGCTCGACCCGACGATCGCCGCGCCCGTGGCCATCGGCCAGGTGACCTGGCAGAACGTCTTCGAGGGCCTGGTGACGATCGACCGCGACGGCAAGATCAAGCCGCAACTGGCCAAGAGCTGGGAGATTTCGGCGGACGGCCTGACCTATACCTTCAAGCTCGAGGAGGGCGTGAAGTTCCATGACGGCGAGGCCTTCGACTCGGCCGTGGCCAAGGCATCGCTGGAGCGCGCCCGCGGCGCCGACAGCGTCAACCCGCAGAAGCGCTTCTTCGCCGCCATCGACACGATCGAGACGCCGGATGCCGCAACGCTGGTGCTGAAGCTGAAGGAGCCGGCCGGCAGCCTGCTCTACTGGCTCGGCTGGCCATCCTCGGTGATCGTCGGCACCAAGAGCGCGGCCGAGGCCAAGACCACGCCGATCGGCACCGGCCCGTTCAAGTTCGTCAACTGGGCCAAGGGCGACAAGGTCGAGCTTGCCGCCAATCCCGACTACTGGAACGAGGACGTCAAGGTGAAGCTGGACAAGGTCACCTTCCGCTTCATCGCCGATCCGCAGGCCCAGGCCGCTGCACTGAAATCCGGTGATGTCGACGCCTTCCCCGAATTCGGCGCGCCGGAGCTCGTGGAGAGCTTCAAGGACGACGCGAGACTAGCGACCGTGATCGGCAATACCGAGCTCAAGGTCGTGGCCGGCATGAACAACGAGCGCAAACCCTTCGATGACAAGCGCGTGCGCCAGGCGCTGATGATGGCGCTCGACCGTTCGGTGATCGTCGACGGCGCCTGGTCCGGCTACGGCACGCCGATCGGCAGCCATTATACGCCCAACGACCGTGGCTATGTCGACCTCACCGGCACCTACGCTTACGATCCGGAAAAGGCGAAGGCGCTTCTCGCGGAGGCCGGCTATCCGGACGGCTTCACCTTCACCATCAAGACGCCGCAGATGGCCTATGCGCCGCGCTCGGCCCAGGTAATGCAGGCGCTGTTTGCCGAGATCGGCGTGACGATGAACATCGAACCGACCGAGTTCCCGGCCAAATGGGTGCAGGACGTATTCAAGGGCCGCGACTTCGACATGACCATCGTCGCCCATGCCGAGCCGATGGACATCGACATCTATGCCCGCGACCCCTATTATTTCGGCTACAAGAACCCGGGCTTCAACGACATCCTGAAGAAGATCGAGGCGACGTCCGACACGGCCGAGCAGGACAGGCTCTATGGCGAGGCGCAGAAGATCCTCGCCGAGGACGTGCCGGCGCTGTTCCTGTTCGTCATGCCCAAGCTCGGCATCTGGGACAAGAAGCTCAAGGGCCTGTGGGAAAACGAACCCATCCCGTCCAATGTGTTGACCGAGGTTTATTGGGAGGAGTGAGGGCGGAAAGAACCAAGCGCGGTTTGTCTGGCCTTCACGGAACGCTCATGCGCATGACACCCCCCTCTGCCCTGCCGGGCATCTCCCCCTCAAGGGGGGAGATCGAAGGCGGCTCAGCTTTGCCCGGCCGCAGCGTCCCATGGCGCAGTGCCGCTGGCTTGGGCAGGCGGGTCATTTCATACGCACGCTTCGGTCCTCATTTTGCAATGCCTTGCGTCGCTCAGGAGTTCGCACGATGGCGGCTGCGGGTGATCTCCCCCCTTGAGGGGGAGATGCTCGGCAGGGCAGAGGGGGGTATCCCGACCGCCGCCGCCAGACAGGCAAGTACGAGCCTGGTCGCGCCGGGGAATGGCCTCCCATGCTGACCCTCATTGCCCGGCGGCTCGGAAGTCTCGTCCTGACGCTCGCGGCAGTCTCCGCCCTGATCTTCGTCGTCATGGACGTGCTGCCCGGCGATCCCGCGGCGATCATGCTCGGCACGTCGGCAAGCCCGGACACGCTGGCCGCCCTTCGCCACGAACTCGGCCTCGATCAGCCCTTGCCGGTGCGCTATTTCCTGTGGCTCGGCGGCCTGGCGACCGGCGATCTCGGCACGTCCTATACCTATGGTGTGCCGGTGGCGGGTCTGATCGCCGAACGGCTTGCCGTCACCCTGCCGCTTGCCGTGATGGCGATCCTGATCTCGGTGGCGATCGCCATCCCGCTCGGTGTCGCCTCGGCGGCGAAACGCAATTCGAGCTTCGACTATCTCGCCGGCGTGCTCTCCCAGTTGTTCATCGCCGTGCCCGGCTTCTGGGTGGCGCTCCTGCTGATCCTTGCCTTTTCGATCGCACTCGGCTGGATGCCGGCCGGCGGATTTCCCGGCTGGGAGGCCGGCCTCATCGCCGGGCTCAAGGCCCTGCTCTTACCGGCTGTGGCCCTTGCCCTGCCGCAGGCCGGCGTGCTGACGCGGGTGACGCGGTCCTCGGTGCTCGAAGTGCTGCACGAGGATTTCGTCCGCACCGCCCGTGCCAAGGGCCTACCGCGCCGTGCCGCACTCTGGCGCCATGCGGTGCCCAATGCGCTGGTGCCGGTCATCACCATTCTCGGCCTGCAATTCACCTTCCTGATCGCCGGCGCCATCCTGATCGAGAACGTCTTCAACCTGCCCGGCCTCGGCCGCCTCGCCTATCAGGCACTCACCCAGCGCGACGTGATCGTCATGCAGGACGTCGTGCTATTCTTCGCCGGCCTCGTCATCGTCATGAACTTCCTGGTCGACCTCTCCTATCTCGTGCTCGACCCCAGGCTGAGAGGACGCGGCCGATGAGCGCCCCCGTCGAGAACACCAAGGCCAGACCTGCGGCCTACAGCCCGTGGCTCTTGCTGCGCCGGCCCAATCTGGCGATCGGCGGCGCGATCATCCTGGCGCTCGTGGCGATCGCCCTGGTCTCGCTCGTCTGGACACCGCTGCCGCCGGCCAAGATGCAGATCATCCACAAGCTGAAGCCGCCGCTCGCCTTCGGCCTTCTCGGTACCGACCAGTTCGGCCGGGACATCGCCTCCATGCTGATGGTGGGTGCATGGAATTCGCTGTCGACCGCCGCCGCTGCCGTGGCGCTCGGCGGCTCGCTCGGCACGGCGCTTGGCGTGCTCGCCGCCGCTCGCAGGGGGCTGACCGAAGCCTTCGTCATGCGGGCCAACGACGTGATCTTCGCCGTGCCGCCGATCCTCTCGGCCATGATGCTCGGCGCGTTGATGGGTTCGGGCCGGTTCACCGCGATCATCGCCATCGCCGTCTTCATGGTGCCGGTCTTCGCCCGCGTGACGGCCAGCGCCGCGCAGCAGATCTGGTCACGCGACTATGTGCTCGCCGCCCGCGGCGCCGGCAAGGGGCCGTTCCTGATCACGGTCGAACACGTGCTGCCGAACATCTCCAACCAGATCATCGTCCAGGCGACGATCCAGCTCGGTCTGGCGATCCTGACAGAAGCGGGCCTGAGCTTCCTCGGTCTCGGCATGCCGCCACCGGCCCCGACTTGGGGCCGCATGCTGGCCGACGCCCAGACCTATCTCGCCCTCGCTCCCTGGCTCGCCATCCTGCCGGGTCTCGCCATCGCGCTCACCGTCTTCGGTTTCAACATGCTGGGCGACGGCTTGCGCGACCTGCTCGATCCGCGTGAGAAGGGGAGGATGTGACCGTGACCGACACTCCTCTCCTTTCCGTTCGCGATCTCTCAGTCTCCATCCGCCACGGCGACGGAAGCCACCTGCCAATCCTGACCGATATCGCCTTCGACCTCGAAGTCGGGGATACGCTCGGCGTGGTCGGCGAAAGCGGCTCGGGCAAGTCGCTCCTGGCACTTTCGATCATGGGGCTTCTTCCCGGCGTCGCGGAAGCCAGCGGCACGATCGCGCTTGCCGGCGAAAACTTGCTTGCCGCATCGGAAGAACGGCTGTGCGAGATCCGCGGCGACCGCATCGGCATGATCTTCCAGGAGCCGATGACAGCGCTCAATCCGGCCATGACCATCGGCGACCAGATCGCCGAAGGGCTGGTGTGGCACCGCGGCCTGTCCTGGCACGATGCGCGGGCGCAAGCCGTGGACTTGCTCGACCAGGTGCGGATCCCCGATGCGAAACGCCGGGCGAAGACCTATCCGCACGAAATGTCCGGCGGCCAGCGCCAGCGCGTCGGCATCGCCATTGCGCTGGCGCTGAAGCCCGCCCTGATGATCGCCGACGAACCGACGACCGCGCTCGACGTCACGGTGCAGGCCGAAGTGCTCGACATTCTCGGCGAACTGGCCCGCGAATACGGTATGGCGCTGATGCTGGTCAGCCACGACCTCGGCGTGATCGCCCGCATGTGCCGGCGTACCATCGTCATGTATGCCGGGCGCCGGATGGAGGAAGGCGCGACCCGCGACGTCCTGACGGCACCGCGCAATCCTTATACGCGCGGACTGATCGCCGCCGTGCCGAAACGCATCGGCGACGGCGGCCGGCTTTCAACCATTCGCGGCACGGTGCCGGGCTTCAACCGGCTACCCGCCGGCTGCGTCTTCTCCGACCGCTGTCCGGAGGTCATCGCCGCCTGCCATGCCGGCGAACCCGGCTGGACGAGCTTTGCCGACGGACGCGGCGTGCGCTGCATCCGGGCGGAAGAGGAGGTGAAGTGATGGGTTGGCCGGATTTGCGGACTGCGCGGCTACCCCCCTCTGCCCTACCGGGCATCTCCCCCTCAAGGGGGGAGATCGGCCAAACGGATGCCGCTCGATGGAGACCAAAGGTGGCAAGCGTCAATGGTACAGGCAGAGTACAGTCAATCCAAAATCCCCAAACGGTGACATTTGATTGGGACGGCGTGCGTGTCGCCTATCAATCTCCCCCCTCGAGGGGGAGATGCCCGGCAGGGCAGAGGGGGGCAAGTCACGCATGGTGCCTCCCCGGAGCCAGACTCGTTTCTGGCAGGATTGGAGGTCCCCGTTGAGCGAGCCCCTCCTCCTCGATATCCGCGCCCTGTCGCGCGACTATGTCAGCCACTCCCTGTTCGGCGCGCCGCACCACACCCGCGCCCTCGACGCCGTGTCGCTCACCGTGGACGCTGGCGAAATCTTTGGCGTGGTGGGCGAAAGCGGTTGCGGCAAGTCGACGCTTGCGCGGCTCGTCATGGCACTCGACAGGCCGACCTCCGGCCATGTCCTGTTCGACGGCGACGATCTCTTTTCGCTGCCGCCGAAGGACCTCATGCGCAGGCGCGAGAATTTCCAGATGGTATTCCAGGATCCGTTCGGCTCGCTCGATCCGCGCCAGAAGGTCGGCCGCATCGTCGCCGAGCCGCTGCATGTGCTGGCGCGCAGACCAGGGCGGGCCGAGATCAAGGACCGGGTCGTCGACATGCTGGAAAGCGTCGGGCTGAAGGCCGAGCACGCCGAGCGCCATCCGCACGAGTTCTCCGGCGGCCAGCGCCAGCGCATCGCCATTGCCCGCGCGCTGGTCACCCAACCGAAGCTGGTAGTCGCCGACGAGGCGGTCTCGGCCCTCGACCTGTCGGTACAGGCACAGGTGCTCAACCTGCTGATGGACCTGCGCGAGAAGCGCGGCGTAACCTTCCTGTTCATCACCCACAATCTCGCCGTGGTCGACTGCATCGCCGACCGGGTCGGCGTGATGTATCGCGGGCGGCTGGTGGAGACGGGGCCGGCGCATGCGGTCTTCGCACAGTCGCTGCATCCCTATACTAAGGTGCTGGCCGATGCCGAGCCGAGCATCGAGCGCTTCGGCCGTCCGCAGCCTTCCGAACGCGCGCCACCCCCTGCCCCGCTCGCCGAGACCAGCGGCTGCGCCTTCCGCAGCCGCTGTCCGCTGGCCGTCGCGCGCTGCGCCACCGAGCGGCCCGAGTTGCGGACGATCGCACCGGGGCGCCGCGCCGCCTGCCACAGGGCCGAGGACATGGCGGCACGACCACCTTCGGCGGACTGACCAGAGACGATCAAGCCAATGCATTTGAGCAGAGACGGAATGTCGACATGACCGATTTATTGCATTTGACGATCAAGGATCTCCTCGCCCATTTCCGGGCGAAAACGCTGTCCCCTTACGAATACTGGCTGGCGGTGGAGGCGCGCATCGAAGCCTTCGAGCCGCATATCGCCGCTCTCTATGCCTATGATCCGGAGAGCGCTCGCGCCCAGGCGAAAGCCTCGACGGAACGCTGGCTCAGGGACGCACCGCAGGGTATGCTCGACGGCATTCCGGTGACGCTCAAGGAACTGATCGCCACCAAGGGCCAGCCGGTGCCGCTCGGCACGGCGGCAGTCGAACTGATCCCGTCCGAGACGGACGCGCCGGTCGCCGCCCGGATGAAGGAGGACGGCGCGGTGATCTTCGCCAAGACCACCTGCCCCGACTACGGCATGCTGTCCTCCGGCCTGTCCAGCTTCCACCCCTTGAGCCGCAATCCCTGGGACCTCAGCCAGAACCCTGGCGGCTCAAGCGCAGGCGCGGCGGCGGCCGGCGCGGCCGGCTACGGCCCCTTGCACATCGGCACCGACATCGGCGGTTCCGTGCGGTTGCCGGCCGGATGGACAGGGCTGTTCGGCTTCAAGCCGAGCCATGGCCGCATTCCTGTCGATCCCTATTATGTCGGCCGCTGCGCCGGGCCGATGACGCGCTGCGTCGACGATGCGGCGATCGCCATGGCGACGCTGTCGCGGCCCGACTGGCGCGACGGCACCAGTCTGCCTCCCAACGAGTTCGACTGGATGGATCACGAGATCGACGTGCGCGGCATGCGGATCGGCGTGATGCTCGACGCCGGCTGCGGCCTCGGCGCCGAGCCGGAGATCCGCGACGCGGTGCTGGCGGCGGCCAAACGCTTCGAGGATGCGGGCGCCGTGGTCTTCGAGGTCGAGCCGGTGATGACGCGCGCCATGCTCGACGGGCTGGACATGTTCTGGCGGGCCAAATTCTGGGGCGATATCCGCAACCTCCCCGACGAACGCCGCGCGAAGATCCTGCCCTATATCTATCAATGGGCGGAGAAGGGCGCAGACGTCACCGGCGTCGAGGCGGTGCAGGGTTTTGGCCAGACTATTGAGATGCGCAAGACCTGCGGCAGGCTGTTCACCACGGTCGATGCGATGCTGACGCCGACCAATCCCATCGTCTCCTACCCGGCCGATTGGGCCTCGCCCACAAACGACCCCGAACAGCCCTTCGAGCACATCGCCTTCACCGTGCCGTGGAACATGTCGGAACAGCCGGCCGCCTCGATCAACTGCGGCTTCTCCAAGAGCGGCATGCCGATCGGCCTGCAGATCGTCGGCCCACGCTTCGACGACATGCGGGTGCTCAAGCTCTCCAAGCTGTTCGAAACCTGGACCGGCGGCGTCAAGACGTGGCCACAGCCTCCGGGAATATAAGGGCGGCGGCACTGTCGCATGCCTGTTCCAAATCGCTTCGGATTTCGTCGAACTGTCACGTTCACACTATTGCACCTGCGAGAAGGATGTTGTTTTAATCGAATGATTAGAAATGATGCGGGACCGATCCACGTTGGGAGGGTCCCGCTCTACAGGAGATCGAAGCGGTGAAACCAGCCAGCCGAAACGCGATCATTGTCGCCCTCGTCCTCTCTTTGGCGGCAGGCGGCGGCTATTATCTCTGGCAATCGCTGCAGGCCTCGGAACTGGCGGACGGCATCGCCAGCGGCAATGGCCGGATCGAGGCGGTCGAGATCGACGTCGCGGCGAAGACGGCCGGGCGCATCGCCGAAATCTTCGTCGACGAAGGCGATTTCGTCAAAGCCGGGCAGAAGCTCGCCCAGATGGACATCAAGCAGCTGGAATCGCAGTTACGCCAGGCCGAGGCCGAGAAGCGCCGGGCCGATATCGGCATCGAAACCGCGCAGGCGCTCGTTGAACAACGAAATGCCGAGAAGAAGGCGGCTGTCGCCGCCGTATCGCAACGCCAGATCCTGCTCGATTCGGCCGACCGCAAGATGGTGCGCTCCAGGCAACTCGCCAGTTCCAGCACCATTTCGCAACAGACGCTGGAGGACGACCAGGCCGCCGCCGAAGGCGCGCGCGCGGCCCTTGCTGCCGCCGAGGCACAGTCGGCCGCAGCCGATGCCGCCATCAGCTATGCCAAGGCCCAGGTGGTGAACGCCGAGGCGGCCGCCGATGCGGCGGAAGCCGCGATCGACAATATCGAAACTGTGATCGCCGACAGCACGCTCACCGCCCCGCGCGACGGCCGCATCCAGTTCCGCGTCGCTCAGCCCGGCGAGATCGTCGCCGGTGGCGGCAAGGTCATCAACCTGGTCGACCTCGGCGACGTCTACATGAGCTTCTTCCTGCCGACCGACCAGGCGGGCCGAGTGGCGATCGGCGCGGAAGTGCGCCTGAAACTCGACGCGGCGCCGCAATACATCATTCCGGCGACCGTCTCCTTCGTCGCCAATGTCGCGCAGTTCACGCCGAAGACGGTCGAAACGCAGATCGAGCGCGAAAAGCTGATGTTCCGCGTCAAGGCCAAGATCGATCCCGACCTGCTGCGCAAGCACATCGAGATGGTCAAGACCGGCCTGCCTGGCGTCGCCTATGTGCGGCTTGACCCCGCCGCGCAATGGCCGGCCGGCGTCGAGGGCGACGTCGTCCAATGAACGAGCCCTCGCGCAACGAGGCGGCCGATTTCACCGGCCCGGTGGTCAGCCTGAAGGACGTGTCGCTGTCCTACGGCAAGACCCAGGCGCTCAGCAGCATCACGCTCGACTTGCCGAGCAGCCGCCTGGTCGGCCTGATGGGGCCGGACGGCGTCGGCAAGTCGAGCCTCTTGTCCCTGCTCGCGGGCGCCCGCGCGGTGCAAGCCGGCAAGGTTCACGTGCTCGGCGGAGACATGGCCGATTCAGGCCACAGGGCGCGCACCTGCCCGCGCATTGCCTATATGCCGCAGGGGCTTGGCAAGAACCTCTATCCGACACTCTCGGTCTTCGAAAACGTCGAATTCTTCGCCCGCCTGTTCGGTCATGGCCGCAAGGAGCGCGAACGGCGCATCGCCGAACTGCTGAAAAGCACCGGTCTCTCCCCCTTCGCCGATCGCCCGGCCGGCAAGCTATCCGGCGGCATGAAGCAGAAGCTCGGCCTGTGCTGCGCCTTGATCCACGATCCGGACCTCCTGATCCTCGATGAGCCGACGACCGGCGTCGACCCGCTGTCGCGCCGTCAGTTCTGGGAACTGATCGACCGCATCCGCGAAGGGCGTCCCGGCATGACCGTGGTGGTCGCCACCGCCTACATGGAGGAGGCCGCCCGCTTCGACTGGCTGGTCGCCATGGACGACGGCAAGGTGCTGGCGACGGGCACGCCGCAGGATCTGCTGGCGCGCACCGGCGCGCCGAACCTCGACAAGGCCTTCATCGCCCTTCTGCCGGAGGAGAAGCGCAGCGGTCACGGCGAGCTCTCCATTCCGCCGCGCAATCCGGAACTCGACGGCGAGATCGCCATCGAGGCCAGCCACCTGTCGATGCGGTTCGGCGATTTCACCGCCGTCAACGACGTGAGCTTCCGCATCGAGCGCGGCGAGATTTTTGGCTTCCTCGGCTCGAACGGCTGCGGCAAGACGACGACTATGAAGATGCTGACCGGGCTTCTGACGGCCAGCGAAGGCACGGCTGAGCTTTTTGGCCGCGCCGTCGACGGCTCCGATCTCGCCGTCCGCCGCCGTATCGGTTATATGAGCCAGGCCTTTTCGCTCTACGGCGAACTGACGGTGCGGCAGAACCTCGACCTGCATGCCCGCCTGTTCGACCTCCCGAAGGAGCGAATCGCCCCGCGCGTCGCGGAAATGGCGAAGCGCTTCGACCTCATCGACGTGATGGATGCTATGCCGGACGGGCTGCCGCTCGGCATCCGCCAGCGCCTGTCGCTCGCCGTCGCCATGGTGCATGCGCCGGAAATCCTGATCCTCGACGAGCCGACCTCCGGCGTCGACCCGATTGCCCGCGACGATTTCTGGCAGATCCTCGGCGAGCTTTCGCGCAAGGACGGGGTCACCATCTTCGTTTCCACCCATTTCATGAACGAGGCCGAGCGCTGCGACCGCATTTCGCTGATGCATGCCGGCACCGTGCTGGTCAGCGACACACCGGAGGAAATCGTCGCCAAGCGGGGAGCCGCCTCCCTCGAGGAGGCCTTCATCGCCTATCTCGAGGACGCGATCGCCGGCAATGCCGAGTTCGCATCGGAAGCGGCGCCGGAGACGGGTGCGGTCGCCGAGCCGGAGCCCGTGGCGAAGGCCGCGCCGCGGCAGTCGCTGTTCCGCCGCTTCTTCGACCTCAGGCGGATGATGAGCTATTCGCGCCGCGAGGCGCTCGAGCTGCAACGCGATCCGATCCGTGGCACGCTCGCTACCATCGGCAGCGTCATCCTCATGTTCGTGATCGGCTACGGCATCAATCTCGACATCGAGAAGCTCAGCTTCGCCGTGCTCGACTACGACCGGACCACGATCAGCGACGACTATGTCGCGCAGCTTTCCGGCTCCCGCTACTTCGTCGAACACCCGCCGCTCAAGGACTATGCCGACCTCGACAAGCGCATGCGCAGCGGCGAGATCAGCCTGGCGATCGAGATCCCGCCCAATTTCGGCCGGGATGCCCTCCGGGGCGACGCGGTCGAGATCGGCGCCTGGATCGACGGCGCCATGCCGACCCGCGCGGAAACGGTGAGCGGCTATGTGCAGGGCATGCATTCCCACTGGATCACGGAGAAGATCCGCGAAGCCTATGGCGAGGAGGCGACCAAGGGCAATTTCACGCTCGAAACCCGCTATCGCTACAATCCCGACGTCAAGAGCCTGGTGGCCATGGTGCCGGCCGTCATCCCCCTGCTCCTGCTGCTGATCCCGGCCATCCTCGGGGCGCTCAGCGTCGTGCGGGAAAAGGAACTCGGCTCGATCATCAACTTCTACGTCACGCCGACCACCCGGCTGGAATTTTTGATCGGCAAGCAGCTTCCCTATGTCGCGCTCGCCATGATGAACTTCGTGCTCCTGACCGCTTTCGCCATCCTGATCTTCGAGGTGCCGTTCACCGGAAGCTTCGTGACCTTCGCTGTCGCCGCCCTCTTCTACGTCATCTCGACCACGGCGCTCGGCATGCTCGTCTCGACCTTCGTGTCGAGCCAGATCGCCGCCCTGTTCGGTACGGCCCTCCTGACCCTCATTCCGGCCGTCCAATATGCCGGCATCATCGACCCGGTCTCGTCGCTCAAGGGTGCCGGTGCCTTCATCGGCAGCATCTATCCGACGACCCATTTCGTCACCATCGCCCGCGGCACCTTCTCCAAGGCCCTCGGCTTTGCAGACCTGCAGCCGCAGATGATCTACCTGCTGATCGCCATCCCGATCCTGGTCGGGCTGACCGCTATTCTCCTGAAAAAGCAGGCGAGGTAAGGCCATGCGCATCCGCCATATCGGTCATCTCATCGTCAAGGAACTGCGCGGCCTAGTGCAGGACCGCATGCTGCTGGTCTTCATCCTCTATTCCTTCTCGCTGTCGATCTACACCGAGGCGCGGGCGCTGCCCGAAACGCTCAACATGGCGGCGATCGCCATCGTCGACGAGGATCTTTCGCAGCTGTCGCTGCGCATCCAGGATGCCTTCTACCCGCCCTATTTCACCAAGCCGGAGATCATCACCGCGAACGAGATGGACAAAAGGATGGATGCGGGCCTCTCGACCTTCGCGCTCGACATCCCCGCCAACTTCCAGCAGGACGTGCTGGCCGGACGGACGCCTACGATCCAGCTGAATGTCGATGCCACCCGCATGACCCAGGCTTTCAGCGGCTCGGGCTACATACAGAGCATCGTCAACAGCGAGGTGAGCGAGTTTGTCAACCGCTATCGCAGCACGGTCGACCTGCCGGTCGACCTCACCCTGCGGGCGCGCTTCAATCCGCAGCTGAACAATGTCTGGTTCGGGGCGATCAACAACATCATCATGAACATCACCATGCTGTCGATCATCCTGACCGGCGCAGCCCTCATCCGCGAGCGCGAGCACGGCACGATCGAGCATCTCCTGGTCATGCCGGTGACCGCCTTCGAGATCATGGTCAGCAAGGTGCTTGCCATGAGTCTGGTGGTGCTGGTGGCCTCGGCCTTCTCGCTGGTCGTCGTCGCGCATTGGATTCTCGAAGTACCGCTGCAGGGCTCCGTGCCCCTTTTCATGGCCGGCACGGCGCTGCAGCTCTTCGCCACAACCTCGCTCGGCATCTTTCTGGCGACCGTCGCCGGCTCCATGCCGCAGTTCGGCCTGCTGTTGATGCTGATCCTGCTGCCGTTGCAGGTGCTGTCCGGCGGGCTCACGCCCCGCGAAAGCATGCCGGAGATCATCCAGCTGATCATGAACTTCGCGCCCAACACGCACTTCATCGCCATGGCGCAGTCGATCCTGTTCCGCGGCGCCGGAATGGATGTGGTATGGCCGGATTTCCTGTGGCTGATCGGGATCGGGACGGTGCTCTTCCTGTTCTCGCTCGGACGCTTCCGCGCCTTCCTGAAATAGGCGCGGGGATCAGCCTGCCGGTTCAGCCGGGGGAAAGGTTACGGTCGCCTTGAGGCCACGCCCACTCGAACCCTGCGCGAGGTCCAGACTGCCGGCAAAGAGGCGGGCGATCTCCTCGACGATCGGCAGGCCGAGGCCGGCACCCTCGCCCTTGTCGCCACGGGAAAAGCGCTGCCGCACCGAGGCGAGCTTTTCCGCCGCGATGCCCGGACCATCATCTTCCACCTGGAGGCAGACACCTTCCGGACGGGTAAAAACCCGGACCGTGACCTCCGTTCCCGATCCGGCATAGGCGATCGCATTGGAGATCAGGTTGCCGAGCAGTTCGCCGATCAACAGCGGCTCGGCGAGCACCAAGGCCGTCCCCTCACCTTCAAAACCGAGATCGATGCCGGCCTGGGTGGCCTTCGGTACGCTGTCGGCCGTCACCTCCTGCGCCACACGGACGAGATCGATCCGACCAACAGGCGGCCGATGATCCGAACCGGCGGCATCGATCTTCGCCATCAGCAGCAATTGCGCCAGCACGTGCTCGGCATGGCCGACGGCCCGGTCGCCCTTCAGCGCCGCCGCCCGGGCTTCCTCCAGCGTCGTCGCCCGGGCCGAGAGCGCCAGCTGGGTGCGGATGATGGCCAGCGGCGTCCGCAGCTGGTGGCTGGCATTGCCGGTGAAGTTGCGCAGCGCATCGAGCGCCGAGCCGAGCCGGATCATGAAGGAATTGACGGTGTCGACCAGCCCCTGGACTTCGGTCGGCACGGATTGCTCGATCGGGTGGAGGTCGTCGGGATTGCGTTCGGCGATGGCCTCGCCGAGGCGATAGAGCGGCCGCAGGGAATAGGTGACCGCGATCCAGACGATTGCGCCCGCGCCGCCGATCATCAGCGCCAGACGGGCGGCCGAGCGCAAGAGGATCGCCTGCGCCAGTTGCTGGCGGGCAATGGTGGTCTCCGCGACCGTCACGGAAAAGGGTACAGAAGCGATGCCGGTCGAGGCCGAGCGCTGCAGCACCGCAACCCGGATCGGCTCGCCCCGGAAGATCGCGTCGGTATAGAAGGACGACTGACCGCCGAGGTCCGCGAAGGTCGGCAGGTTCTGGTAGCCGGTGATGAACTCGCCAGGTGGGCCGTCGACGCGATAGAACACACGATCCTGGGCCGCGGAGGTCAGCATTTCGAGCGCCACATAGGGAATGTCGACTTCGAGCGTGCCATCCTCGGAGACGATTACCCGCTCGGCGATCGCCATGGCGGAGCCCGCGAGCACCCGGTCGGAAACCGTGTTGGCCGTGCGTACTGCCTCGCGGTAGGTATCGATCAGGGCGACGATGCCGAGGACGGCGGTCGCCAGCAGCAGCCAGCCCAGCAAGCGCCTGCGCAGCGAATAGGCGGCGGCGGTCATGCCGGCTCCGCCGCCTTGTCGAGATAGTAGCCGATGCCGCGCGCGGTCCGCACGGTGAGGCCATAGGGCCCGAGCCGCTTGCGCAGGCGGCTGACATATTGCTCGATGGCGTTGGCACTGAGATCGTCGTCGAAGCCGGCCAGCGACTGGATGATCGCATCCTTGGGCACCACCTTGCCGGCCCGCATGAACAGCACTTCGAGAATGCCGAGTTCGCGCGCCGGCAGGTCGATCAGCACGCCGTCGGCGGAAAAGGTCCGCGAGGTCAGGTCGAGGGAGACATTGCCATATTGTACCGAGGAGGAATGCAGCCCGGCACGCCGGCGCAACAGAACGCGCACGCGCGCCTCGAGCTCGCTGACGTCGAAGGGCTTCGTCATGTAATCGTCGGCGCCGAGATCCAGTCCCTTGACCCGCTCTTCCGTCGTGCCGCGTGCCGTCAGGATCAGTACGGCCGCCTTGTCCTGCCTCGCCCGCATGGAGCGCAGCACTTCCAGGCCACCCATCTCCGGCAGGTTGAGATCGAGGATGACGAGATCGAAGGTCTCGGTCGCCGTGACCGCGTCGGCGGATGCCCCGTCACGCACCACGTCCACCGCATAGCCGCTGCTACGCAGGATGGAGCTCAGGCCGTCCGCCAGCGTCTCATTGTCCTCGACCAGAAGTATGCGCAAGATCGTCCCCCTCCGGACCACTCTAGCGGGGACCCCGCGGCTTGTGAACGCCTGCCGGCCACGGCATTATGAGTTTATGCGCACCTTTGTCCTCACAATCGCCCTCATCCTCAGCCAGTCCCTTGCCGCGCAGGCCAGCACCACGCTCTTTCCGGCACGCTCGGGAAGCGCCGAGGCGCGCACCCTCGTCGTCTACTCCTCCCTCGACGAGCCGGTCGCCCAGCCTATGATCGAGGCATTCCAGGAGGCCCATCCGGATGTCGCCGTGCGCTACGAAGACATGCTGACCGGCGAGATCTACGACCGCATCGTCAAGGAGACCGACAGCGGCGCCCGCACCGCCGACTTCGCCTTTTCATCCGCCATGGACCTGCAAGTGAAGCTGTCGAATGACGGCTATGCCCAGCGCAGCGACCTGCCGATGAGCGCGCGCTGGCCGGCCTGGGCCAACTGGCGCAACACGGCCTATGCACTGACCTTCGAGCCCGCCGTCTTCGTCTATCACAAGCCGAGCTTCACCAAGGAAAAGCCGCCCGCCACCCGCGCCGAATTCGTCGACTACCTGAAGCGCCAGGGCAATGCCGTCTACGGCCGCATCGGCACCTACGACATCGAACGTTCCGGCGTCGGTTTCCTGTTCATGGCGCGGGACCAGGAACAGTTCGGCGACATCTGGTCGGTGATCCAGACGATGGGGGCCGCCGGGGTGAAACTCTATTCGACCAGCTCCGCCATCCTCGAGCGCATCGCCGACGGCCGCTTCGTGCTCGGCTACAACATCCTCGGCTCCTATGCCGCCGACTGGGCCTCGCGCCATCCCGACCTCGGCATCGTGCTGCCGAAGGACTACACCGTCGTCATGTCGCGCATCGGCCTCGTGCCGCAGGCGGCCAGTTCTCCCGACCTCGGGCGGGCCTATCTCGAATTCTTCATGTCGCGCGAGGGCCAGACCATCATGGCGCGGCAGCTGCAGATCGCCGCGGTCAGCCCCGAAGTCGCAGGCGAGAACACCGCCACCACCCTGCAGGAACAGCTGGGCAAGCAGCTGCGCCCCGTCCCGGTCAGCCCCGGCCTCATGGTCTATCTCGACCAGGTGAAGCGCGCGCGGCTGATCAGCCGCTGGAACGAAGTCTTGCGGCTGCAATAGTTCGGCGTATGCTTTTTCCCGCACCGGGATCGCAGGGTCGAATGGACCGGCGGTGTCAGGCAGATGTCAGCTTGCTGTGATCTTATGACGATGCGGTCGCGCGTGGAGGCGCTTGGCCGGCATGGTCGGGAGGAGACCTGGACATCCGGCACGGTCCCAGCGGGACACCGACGTGTCGTCAGCCGAAACGCTCCCCCCGTCCGCTCAACAAGAAATGCGCTGCGAAAGAGCAGTGCCCTGACGGAGGAATTCATCTTGAAACAGTTTATCCTGGCAACCATTCTGGCCGGCGCGATGGCGCTGCCGACCTTTGCCGCCGACTACACCATCATGGCACCCGCCAATCCGGGCGGCGGCTGGGACCAGACCGCCCGCTCGATGCAGACCGTGCTGCAGCAGGAGGGCATTTCGCCGGCTGCCCAGGTGCAGAACGTACCGGGCGCCGGCGGCACCATCGGCCTTGCCCAGTTCGCCAACCAGTCGAAGGGCAACGCCAATGCGCTAATCGTCGGCGGCTATGTCATGGTCGGCGCGATCCTCACCAACAAGTCCCCGGTTTCGCTGAAGGACGTGACCCCGATCGCCCGCCTGACCGGCGAGTATGAAGCCATCGTCGTACCCGCCGCTTCGCCGATCCAGTCCATGGGCGATCTGGTAGAGGCGCTGAAGAAGGATCCGGGTTCGGTTTCCTGGGCTGGCGGCTCGGCCGGCGGCACCGACCACATCGCCGTCGGCCTGATTGCCAAGGCGGCCGGTGTCGATCCGACCAAGATCAACTACATCGCCTTCTCCGGCGGTGGCGAGGCTCTGGCCGCCATTCTCGGCAGCCAGGTGACCGCGGGCATTTCCGGCTATGGAGAGTTCGAGGCCCAGGTAAAGGCCGGCACGCTGCGCCTGCTGGCCGTCTCCAGCGCCGAGCGCCTGGCCAATGCCGACGCCCCGACGCTGAAGGAAGGCGGCCTCGACGTGGTCGTCGAGAACTGGCGTATGGTCGCGGCCGCTCCGGGCCTCACCCCGGAACAGACCGCCGCCGTCTCCGCCGACATCGAGAAGATGGTCAAGTCCGCCAGCTGGCAGGAAATCCTGAAGACCAAGGGCTGGCAGGACACCTACCTCGCCGGCGACGCCTTCAAGGCCCAGCTCGACAAGGATGTTGCCGCCACCGAAGCCGTCCTCAAGGACATCGGGCTGGTGAAATGAGCGAGGTTAAGACCTCAACGACCGAGACACGCCGCCCCGACGGGGCGGCGCTTGTCATCGCCCTCGTGCTCGCCGGTCTCGCCGCGCTGATCTTCTGGGACGTCGATCGTCTCGGCGACGTCGTCGGCTATTCGCCCGTCGGCCCGGCCACCGTGCCGCAATGGATCGCCTTCGGCCTCGTGGGTCTTGCAGTCTGGACGGCAGTCGCCGCCTTCCGGCGCGACTTCCCCGAACGCGAACACCAGGAGATCGCTCCGGTCGCCTGGATCATCGGCGGGCTTGCCGGCCAGATGCTGCTGCTTCCGACGCTGGGCTTCTCTATTGCCACCGGCGTGCTTTTTGCCGCGACCGCGCGCGCCTTCGGCAAACGCCGGCTGTGGTTCTCCCTCCCGCTCGGCATCGCGATCTGTCTCGCCGTCTGGCTCGTCTTTGCCCTCTTGCTGCAGCTCTCCCTGCCGGCCGGACCGCTCGAACGCCTGTTCCTCTGAGGAGTAGCCATACATGGATACTTTCGACTTCCTCTGGCAGGGCCTGCTCGTCGCGGCCCAGCCGATGAACCTCTTTTACGCCCTGGTCGGGGTTACGCTCGGAACCGCCGTCGGCGTTCTGCCGGGCATTGGACCGGCGCTCACCGTCGCGCTGCTCCTGCCGATTACCTTCAAGCTCGACCCGGCCGGTTCGCTGATCATGTTCGCCGGCATCTATTACGGCGGCATGTATGGCGGCTCGACCACCTCGATCCTGCTCAACACGCCGGGCGAAAGCGCCTCGATCGTGACTGCGCTGGAAGGCAACAAGATGGCCCGCGCCGGACGCGGCGGCCCTGCCCTTGCGACCGCCGCCATCGGCTCCTTCGTCGCCGGCCTGATCGCCACGATCGGACTTGCCTTCATCGCCCCCTACATCGTCAAGCTGGCACTCGTCTTCGGCCCGCGCGAATATTTCGCCCTGATGGTGCTGGCCTTCGTCACCGTCTCCTCGGCCTTCGGCGACTCGACGCTGCGCGGGCTCACCTCGCTGTTCATCGGCCTGACGCTGGCCACCGTCGGCATCGACCAGTTGACCGGCCAGGCCCGCATGAGCTTCGGCGTTCCCGACCTGCTCGACGGCATCGAGGTGACGACGCTGGCGGTTGCCATGTTCGCCATCGGCGAAAGCCTCTTCCTGGCGGCCCAGGGCGATCGTGGCCCGGACAAGGTCGAGGCGGTGCGCGGCTCGATCTGGATGACCGCGGCCGACTGGGGCCGCTCCTGGAAACCCTGGCTGCGTGGGACGGCGATCGGCTTTCCGATCGGCGCCATGCCGGCCGGCGGCGCCGAAATCGGCACCTTCCTCTCCTACGCCACCGAGAAGCGGCTGACGAAGCATCCGGAAGAGTTCGGCAATGGCGCCATCGAAGGCGTGGCCGGTCCGGAAGCAGCCAACAATGCCTCTGCCGCCGGCACGCTCGTGCCGCTCCTGACGCTCGGCTTGCCGACGACGGCGACAGCCGCGATCATGCTCGCCGGCTTCCAGCAATACGGCCTGCAGCCCGGCCCGCTGTTGTTTGCCACCAATCCGCAGCTCGTCTGGGGCCTGATCGCCAGCCTGCTGATCGCCAACTTCATGCTGCTGATCCTCAACCTGCCGCTGATCGGCCTGTGGGTCCGGCTGCTGACCATCCCCAAGCCCTGGCTCTATGCCGGCATCCTGCTGTTCGCCACGCTCGGCACCATCGGCGCGAACCCCTCGGTCTACGAACTCGGCATGCTGCTCGCCTTCGGCGTGATGGGCTATATCATGCGGATCTTCGGCTATCCGATCGCACCGGTCGTCGTCGGCCTGATCCTCGGGCCGCTCGCCGAGCAGCAGTTGCGCCGCGCTCTTGCGATCAGCCAGGGCGACGTGACGGTGCTGTTCACCTCGCCGATCGCCGCTGGCCTGCTGCTGCTGGCCGCAACGGCGCTCATTCTGCCGCTCATCCTGCGCGCCCGCGGCAAGGGCGAGATGCTGTCGCATCTGGCAGCCAGCGAAGACTGACCCCGATAGACATGACGAAAATCAAGGCGGGCCGGAACCCAACAGTTCCGGCCCGCTTTTCTTGCATGGCTGCAGTGAAGTTATCGCCATTGTAGAAACCGCTAATGAGGGCCATCTTTCTCTTGTCAACACACAGAGAAAGCAAAGACAATGTCTGTCCTCACAGGTTCCATGCATAAGGGTTTCCTTGGTAGGGCCTTCGCCGTCATCGGAGCAGCAAGCGCCGCCGCAGCAGCCGTCGAGGCTCATCGCAGCCCGCGCGAACGCGATCTGCGCACGCTCGGCATCGACCCGGAAGGCTTCCGCAAGGTTCGCCTCTGACCGCTGAACGAAACTTCGAAAATCCCAAGAGCAAGGCCGACGTTTTCGCCGGCCTTTTGTGTTTCAAGCCCCTGTTTCCGCCGCGTGCCGACGTCGCGCGGCAACCGGCGTGATCGCGAATTCCTTGCGGAACTTGCGGATGAAGTGCGAGACGTTTTCAAACCCCGTCTCCAGCGCAATGTCGATCAACGCCTTGTCGGTGAAAACCACCAGCCGCCGGGCATGCTCCAGCCGCAAGCGGATATACATGGCGACCGGGGTCGCGCCGAACTCGGTACGAAACAGCCGTTCCAGCTGGCGCCGCGACAGACCGACCGCATCGGCGACATCGTCGATCGACACGACGTCCTCGATATGCTGTTCCATCATCATCAGCGCCATGTTGGTGCGCTTGTCCCTGACCGGCGTCGTACCGAGCGGATTGCGGGTCTGCATCTCGCTCGCATCGCGCCGTCGGGTGATCTGCATGATCTCCAACGCATTGCGCTCGGCCGCCTCGCCGACATGGCGGCGGATCAGATAGGTGGCGAGATCGGCGACGCTGGAGCCCCCGGCGCAGGTGATGCGGCCATGGTCCTCGACGAAGAGGCGCTTGGAGGTGGCGTCGA
Source organism: Ciceribacter sp. T2.26MG-112.2 (assembly GCF_900492205.1). Taxonomy (GTDB): domain Bacteria; phylum Pseudomonadota; class Alphaproteobacteria; order Rhizobiales; family Rhizobiaceae; genus Allorhizobium; species Allorhizobium naphthalenivorans_A. The sequence continues at coordinate 176,151 of NZ_UEYQ01000002.1, read as the reverse complement.
TCGACGGATAGCGGGAGCGAAATTCCACATAATGCAGCCAGCTGACGCAGGCGGTGCGGCCGTCGAGAAGCCCCGCTTCCGCCAGGATGAAGCTGCCGGTGCACACCCCGATGATCGGCACGCCGGCGGCCGCGGCCTGGTGCAGGAAGGCGACCGCCTCGCGGTCGATCGGCTCGGCGACATTGAGCCGCCCGCCGACCACTGCAATATAGTTGAACTGCTTCGGATTGCCGAGCGGCGCCGTCGGCGCCACCTGGATGCCGCAGCTCGAAGTGATGAAGTTACGCGTGCTGCCGAGCACGGCCCAGTCGCAATGGACGCGGCCAGACCGGTCCTCGACGTCGCTGCCGAGCCGTAGCGCATCGGCAAACAGCGAGAACGCGCTGAGCGTGAAGCTGCGCGCCAGGATGAAACCGATGCGCAGCGCCGGTTGCCCCTTCTGTTCCTTCGTCTTGCCGGCCATCGCCTGCGTCATCACTTCGTCGCGGCCCCAATCCTAACGGTCTGTCGCAAATAGCAAAGACCGCTGCGCTTATCCACCATTCTCGACAGACAGCTTGAAATGCGACCGCCCGGCGGGTTGCAGCCAGCCGGGCGGTCAGACGTCATGGAACTCTTTCACTCCGGTCAGGCGGTCTGTGCCGCCGGACGGACGCGCTTGGCCATACGGGCGCGGATCGATTCCACGTCGGCACGTGGCGTCGCAGCAAACAGCGTCCTGGTATATTCGTGCTTGGGATCGGCAAAGACCGCGTCGCGCGTGCCGTATTCCACCGCTTCGCCATAATACATCACCATCACCTCGTCGGCGATATAGCGCACCACCGACAGGTCGTGGCTGATGAAGACGTAAGTCAGGCCGAACTCTTCCTGCAGGTCCGCCAGAAGGTTGAGCACCTGCGCCTGAACCGAAAGGTCGAGAGCGGAGACCGGCTCGTCGAGCACCAAAAGCTTCGGGTTCAGCATCAGCGCGCGGGCAATGGCGATGCGCTGGCGCTGGCCGCCGGAGAACATGTGCGGATAGCGGTTGTAGTGTTCCGGACCGAGGCCAACCTTGACCAGCATCTCGGTGGCCCGTTCGCGCCGTTCGGCCGAACTCATCTTCGTGTTGATCAAAAGCGGTTCGCCCAGCACATCGCCGATCTTCTGACGCGGATTGAGCGAACCATAGGGGTTCTGGAAGACGATCTGCACCTTCTGGCGCATCTCGGCGGTCAGATGACCCGGACGGGTATCGACCGCCTTGCCGTCGATCAACAGTTCGCCGGAGGTCGGCGGATCGATGAAGGTCAGGATGCGGGCAAGCGTCGACTTGCCGCAACCGCTCTCGCCGACGATCGCCAGCGTCTTGCCGGCATCGAGCTTGAAGGACACGCCCTTCACGGCGTGAACCACCTTCTCCGGCTTCATGAAGCCGGTCGGCACGTGATAGTCGCGCGTGATGTTGCGGATTTCGAGCATGGGAACGGTCTGGCTCATGCGTTCTCTCCTGCTGCCGCGCCCGCCATGAAGTCGGAAACGGTGGTGAGGCGGTCGCCCGTCGCATTCTCAGGCAGGGCCGAAAGCAAGGCCCTGGTATAGGCGTTCTTCGGCGCCTCGAAGAGCGAAAGCACGTCGGCCTCCTCCATCTTGCGGCCCTTGTACTGGACGATGACGCGGTCGGCGGTTTCGGCCACCACGCCCATGTCATGGGTAATCATGATCAGGCCCATGCCGGTCTCGGCCTGCAACCGCATCAGAAGGTCGAGGATCTGCTTCTGAATGGTCACGTCGAGCGCAGTGGTTGGCTCGTCGGCGATCAGAAGCTTCGGATTGCAGGCGATCGCCATGGCGATCATGACGCGCTGGCACTGGCCGCCCGACATCTGGTGCGGGAAGTGATGCAGCCGCTCGGCCGGGTCGGGAAGGCCGACCAGCTTGAACAGTTCGATCGCCCGCTCGCGCCGCGCCGTCTTGCCAAGGCCCATGTGGATGCGCAGCACTTCCTCGATCTGGAAGCCGACGGTGAAGCACGGATTGAGGCTCGCCACGGGTTCCTGGAAGATCATGGCAATGTCCTTGCCGATCAGCTTGCGCCGTTCGGCAGGCGAAATGCCATGAATGTCGCGGCCCTGGAACAGCATCTTGTCGGCGGTGATCTTCGCGCTCCAGGGCAGAAGTCCCATCACGGCCAGCATGGAGACCGACTTGCCGGAACCGCTCTCGCCGACGATCGCCAGCACTTCGCCGGCTTCGACCGACAGCGAGACGCCGTCGACGGCCTTGAACCAGCCGGTCGCCGTCTCGAACTGGACGGTCAGATTTTCGATTTCGAAAAGCGCCATGTCAGGACCTCTTCAGCTTGGGATCGAGGGCATCGCGCAGGCCGTCGCCCATCAGGTTGATGGCGAGAACGGTGATCAGGATGGCGAGGCCGGGGAAGGTGACGACCCACCAGGCGCGCAGGATGAACTCGCGCGCTTCGGCCAGCATCGTGCCCCATTCGGGCGCCGGCGGCTGGGCGCCCATGCCGAGGAAGCCGAGGGCGGCCGCATCGAGGATGGCATTGGAGAAGGACAGCGTCGCCTGGACGATCAAGGGCGCCATGCAGTTCGGCAGGATGGTGCGGAACATCAGGCGCATCGGGCCGGCTCCGGCAAGCCGCGCCGCGGTCACGTAGTCGCGGGTCTTCTCGGTCATCACCGCGGCACGCGTCAGGCGCACGAAATGCGGCTGCAAAACCAGCGCGATGGCGATCATGCCGTTGGTCAGACCGGGACCGAGGATCGCCACCAGCACCAGCGCCAGCAGCAGCGACGGGAAGGCCAGGATGATGTCCATCAGGCGCATGATCACCGTGTCGATCCAGCCGCGATAATAACCGGCGATCACGCCGATCAGGATGCCGCTGGTCAGCGAAAGGGTCGTGACGAACACGCCGATGAACAGCGAATACTGGGCGCCGTAGATCAGCCGCGAAAGAATGTCGCGACCGACCGGATCGGTGCCGAGCAGGAAGGACGTGTTGCCGCCCTCGAGCCAGGCCGGCGGGATCAGGATCGCGTCGCGATACTGTTCGAACGGCGAATGCGGCGCGACCAGCGGTGCGAAGACGGCGATCAGGACGAGCGCGATGAAGACGAACAGCCCGATCACCGCGCCGCGGTTTTCGGAGAAGTAGAACCAGAATTCGGCCAGCATCTGGCGGCGCAGGGCCGCTGTGGAGACCGGTTGATTGGTGGCGGTATCGGCCATGGGATTTTCTCCTTCTAGTGGCGGATGCGCGGGTTGATCAGGCCGTAGAGCAGATCAACAATGAGATTGACGACCATGATGATGCCGGCGATCAGCAGAAGACCGCCCTGGATCACCGGATAGTCGCGACGGAACACGCTGTCGACCATCCACTTGCCGATACCCGGCCAGGAGAAGATCGTCTCGGTCAGGATCGCGCCGGCGAGCATGACGCCGATCTGCAGGCCGATCGTGGTGATGACCGGGATCATGGCGTTCCTGAGCGCATGCAGGCCGACGACGCGCAGCGGCGACAGGCCCTTGGCGCGCGCCGTGCGGATATAGTCCTCGGACAGCACTTCCAGCATGGCGGAGCGGGTCTGGCGGGCGATGACGGCCAGCGGGATGGTGGCCAACACGATCGACGGCAGCGCCAGGTGGCTGAGCGCCGACATGAAGGCGCCCTTCTGGCCCGACAGCAGGGAATCGATCAGCATGAAGCCGGTGACCGGGGGGAAGAAGAACATCAGCGAGATGCGGCCCGACACGGGCGTCCATTGCAGGATGCCGGAGAACAGGATCATCAAGAGGAGGCCCCACCAGAAGATCGGCATGGAATAGCCGACAAGCGCCACCCCCATCACCGACTGGTCGAAGAAGGATCCGCGCTTGATCGCCGCGATGACGCCGGCCGGAATGCCGAGCACGATGGCGATGAGGATGGCGCAGAGCGACAGTTCGACCGTCGCCGGGAACAGCGCCAGGAACTGATCGAGGATCGGCGACTTGGAGACGATCGATGTGCCGAAATCGCCGGTCAGAACGCCGCCCAGATAGTCGAAATATTGGATGACGATGGGTCGATCGAGCCCGAGATTGGCGCTGATCTGGGCATGCCGCTCGGGCGACATGACGCGTTCGCCGGACAAAAGTGCCACCGGGTCACCCGGAAGAAGCCGGATGAAGGCGAAAGCGATGATGGAAACCCCGATGAAAGTCGGGATCAGGACGGCAAGCCGCCGCAAGAGAAAGCCAAACATGAGGGACCTGCTGTTGTTCTTCTTGGAGGTCTGTGGCCGCTGGTCACGCAGCGGACGTATCTTGCCCGAAAAGGACATCGCCCTTCCCGAGGATCGCGGCCCGGCCGCGGATTGTCGCTTGTCCTAATGCAAGTGCCGCGGGACAGGCAAGCTGTCCCGCGGCAAATTCGTCAAGGATCAACCGTTACTCGGCGATATCCACGTTTTCGAAGGTGAAGTCGCCAAGCGGGCTCTGGACGAAGCCGGAGACTTCCTTGCGCATCGGAACGATGGACAGGGAGTGGTCGATGGTGGCCCACGGAGCTTCGCGCTTGAAGACCAGCTGGGCTTCTTCGTAAAGCTTGGTGCGCTCGGCCTGATCCGAGGTGACCTTGGCCTTCTTCACCAGGGCGTTGAACTCCTCGTTGCACCACTGGGCGCGGTTGTTGCCACCGACGGCTTCGCAGCCGAGCAGCGTGTCGAGGAAGTTGTCCGGGTCACCGTTGTCGCCGGTCCAGCCGAGCATGACGGCGCCGTCACGATCCTTGGCCTTCGAACGGTCGAGATACTCGGCCCATTCATAGGAGACGATCTCGACCTTGACGCCGATCTTGGCGAAGTCGTCCTGCATGATCTCGGCCGCACGGCGGGCGTTCAGCATGTAGGGGCGCGAAACCGGCATGGCCCAGATCTTCATCGAGAGATCCTTGACGCCGGCTGCTTCGAGTTCCTTCTTGGCAGCATCGAGATCGTAGGCGTCGTCCTGGGTCGCTTCGTTGTAGGACCACATGGTCGGCGGGATCGGGTTCTTGGCGGGAGTTGCCATGCCCTGGAAGACGGCATCAACGATCGCCGGCTTGTTGATCGCCTTGTTCAGCGCCTTGCGGACTTCAACCTTGTCGAACGGAGCCTGGGTCGTGTTGTAGGCGAGGTAGGCAACGTTCAGGCCTTCCTGTTCCATCACGGTCAGGTTCGGATCAGACTTCATCGAACCGACGTCAGCGGCGTTCGGGAACGGCATCAGGTGGCATTCGCCGGCCTTCAGCTTCTGGTAGCGAACGGCGGCATCGGTGGTGATGGCGAAGACGAGGTCGTCGATCTTCGGCGCACCGCCCCAATAGTCGGCGTTCTTCTTGTAGCGGATGACGGCGTCCTGCTGGTAGCCGACGAAGGAGAACGGACCGGTGCCGACCGGCATCTGGTTCAGCTGTTCCTTCTTGCCATCGGCTTCGAGCTTGTCGGCATATTCCTTCGACACGATCGAGGCAAACGGCATGGCCAGGTTGGCGAGGAAGGGAGCTTCCGGACGGTTCAAGGTGATCTTGACGGTCAGGTCATCGACCTTCTCGATGGTCTTGATCAGTTCCGGGAAGCCCATGCCGGCGGCATATTCCCACGAGGTGCCGGCGACGTACTGGTTCCACGGATGGTCAGCCTTGATCTGGCGCTCGAGCGAGAAGATGACGTCGTCCGCGTTCAGTTCGCGGCTCGGGGTGAAGAATTCGGTGGTGTGGAACTTGACGCCCGGGCGCAGCTTGAAGGTGTATTCGGTGCCGTCGGCATTGACTTCATAGCTTTCGGCCAGGCCGGCTTCCGCTTCGGTCGTGCCGGGCTTGAATTCCATCAGGCGGCTGTAGATCGGATGTGCCGAGGCATCGAACGTGGTGCCGGCGGTGTACATACCCGGATCGAAGCCTTCCGGCGAGCCTTCCGAGCAGTAGACGAAGGTCTTGGCGCTTGCGGCGCTGGAAAGGAAGGTGGCCGCGAGCAGGGCCGCTGCGGCAAAACCGAACTTGTACTTCATGACATTCTCCCCTTTGCGTTCTTTCGGCCAGGCCGAAGACGCTGGTTTCGTTGGCAAACGGCGCGCCCCAAAATCGCGCCATGGTTCTTATGTCCGTGAGGCAAATCACGTGGAGCGGAGCCGATAGACAGGACAAACAGGCATCCGAAGCGCTTGCATGGACGTCTGAAGCCGTGCCGACCGACACACTTCTTTCGTCTTATCCGTTGTTGCACGCTTGTAAAGAGAGATTCTGCCGCAGTTTTGCTGCATCTTGGCCAAGTTTTTGTTATTTCGCGGATTCTTTGGACGCTTCGCATTGCACAAATGTGGAATGGAAAGCGAAGGCGAATCGAAACCTGGCGATATGGGGGAGATCTGGGCGGCGGTTCATCCTATCTGGCGCCCGGCGGCAGCCACCGAGCCGTTTCAACGATCGGAACCTGTTATAATTATTAGCTATGCCGTTCGTCTAAGGAGCGACATCGGCGATCAGCTCCAGCATGCGCTTCTGCGCATTGGTCGGCCGCCAGTTTTCCCGGCACGTCAGGCCGATTGGGCGGATGAGATGATCCGTCGGGTAGGTCAGGGTGACCAGCAGCCCATGATCGCATTCGCGTTGCGACTGATGGCGGGAGAGGCAGCCGAGATGGTCGCTCTCGTTCAGAAGCTCGCGCATCAGGAGCAGCGATCCGGATTCGATGAGCCTCTCCGGCGCCTTTTTCTCCTGCGAGGTAAAGAGCGTCTCGAACTGGTCCCTCGTCGGCGTGCCGCGTCGCGGAACCACCCAGGGAAAGGCGAGCAGGTCATCAGCCGTCAGCTCTGTTCTTCCGGCGAGCGGATGGCCCGGTCGTGCCAGAAGGGCCAGGCGGTCGTCGAACAGTCGTTGCTGCACCACATCGCCGATCGGCGCCGGTTCACGCAGTGCGCCGACCAGGAAGTCGATCGATCCACGACGGAGCGCGCTCAAGAGTTCGTCATAGGGACCATCGTGAATCCGCACCGGATAGGTTGGCCGTTCGGCGCTGAAACGGGCAAGCGCCTGTGGCAGAATGCCGGAGCGGGCGAGCGGCATTGCGCCGATGACGATCGCGCCCGCCTCGCCGCCGTTGAATTCGGCAAGTTCCGTATCCGCCTGGTCGAATTCGTAGATCGCCAGCCGCGCCGCCTGTGCAAGCGCCTGGCACAGCCGCGTCGGCAGGATGCCGAAGGACGTCCGCTCGAACAGGCTGCGCGCGGCCTCCTGCTCGATCTGCGTGACGGCGCGGTGGACGGTCGGCTGCGCCAGGCCGAGGCGGCGTGCGGCCAGCGTGAAATTTTCGCTTTCGCTGACGGCAATCAGCGCCTGAAGCTGGGCATAGCTCAAAGACATGCGCAGGCGCGGCGAGATCTCGCTCAAGACGGAATCGAGCAGCCCGAAGGCTGCTTCGACGCGCCGCAGCAGCACCTCTCCGCGCGGCGTGAGGAAGAAGCCGTGGCGGCTGCGTTCGAACAAAGCACCGCCCGCCTCGCGTTCCAGCTTGTTCATGGCCTGGGTCACGGCGGGCTGGGAGATGTGCCATTTTTCCGAGGTCAGCGTCAGCGACTTCAGATCCGCCACTGCCGCAAACAGGCGTAAATGGCGCAGGTTGCGGGAAATCATAGCCTGGACAACACGGCGTCAGCGCGATTTGCCAGATCGTCCGCACCCGGATCAATCTCCAGCGACGCCAGGCGACGCTGCCATTCCACCGTGCCGCGGCTCATCCAGTCCGGCAGGCCGAAAGCGCGGAGCGTCGCGCAGACCTCCTCGACCTCGGCCGCCCGCCGCGCCCCGTGGACCAGCATGCGCTCCATGTTGTAGGTGGCGCGTGCCCGCCAGTCGATTCCCGGATCGGAGGCCTGCAGCGAGGCGAGAACGGCATCCTCGACCCCGGCCCTGCGTGCCGCCAGAATACATTCCGTCGTCAGCGCCTCCAGCCCCTTGATCATCACCGAGCGCAGCATCTTCACGCTGGAGGCATCGCCCACCCGCTCGCCCGCGAGCTTCGGGCGCAGGCCGAGGACCTCAATGCGTGCCGCCGCCAAGGCCGCATGCGGACCGGAGAGCAGCAGCGGCACCTCGTGGCGCTTGGGATAGACCGGCGCCATGACCGCGACGTCGACATAGCGTCCCCCGGCCGCCTCGACGAACTCGGCCGCCGCCTGCTTCGTCTGCGGCGCGCAGGAATTGCAGTCGAGCCACAGGGCACCGGGGAGGAGATGGGGCGCGCAGACACGGGCGGCTTCCAGCGCCTGGTCCGCCGTGACCAGGCTGAAGACCAGACCCACCTTGTCAAGCGCCTGGCCAGGATCCGGATGGGGCTCGACGCCCGCCTCCGCGCAACGCTCAAGAACGATGGCGGACGTGGCGGCCTCGCACAGCTTGATGTCATAAGCTCTGGTCGTTCCTCGGGCCGGACGCAGCCAGCTCGAGGCCAGGGCATGGCCCGCCTCGCCGAAGCCGACAAAGGCGATATCGGGGAATTGTTCCGTAATACCAGTCATCTCTCTTCCGTCTCCCTTTGCCGGAGACTGTGGCAAATGCCGCACATCAATTCCAGTATCTATAGCTTGAACTTATACTCATTGGCAGCCTTTCGATTTGATCTGCGGCTACCGCGGCAGCACCTATTGAGCGACAGAGAAAAATCAGGGAGGTATATCCATGTCCACGGAAAATACGGCGGCCAAAACCGCCTTGGTGATCAGCGCCCATGCGGCCGATTTCGTCTGGCGCTGCGGCGGGGCGATCGCCCTGCATGCGGCGATGGGCTACGAGGTCACGGTGGTTTGCCTGTCCTTCGGCGAGCGCGGCGAAAGCGCCAAGCTGTGGAAGGAAACGGGCATGACGCTCGACCGCGTCAAGGCCGCGCGCCGCGCCGAGTCCGAAAGCGCTGCGGAAGCCCTCGGCGTGCATGAGCTCATCTCGATGGACCTCGGCGACTATCCTCTGGAGCTCAGCCGCGACGACAAGAACGATCTCGTCGATGTCATCCGCAAGGTACAGCCGCGCTTCATGCTGTCGCATTCGCAATATGACCCCTACAATACCGACCATATGTATGCGACCCAGATGGCACTGGAATGCCGCATGATCGCCCAGGCCTGGGGCCACAATCCGGGAGAAAAGGTGCTCGGCGCACCGCAGCTTTACCTGTTCGAACCGCACCAGACCGAACAGATGGGCTGGAAGCCGGACACATTCCTCGACATCACGCCGGTCTGGGAGAAGAAGCGCGCCGCCATCGAATGCATGGAAGGCCAGGAGCATTTGTGGGAATACTATACCCGCGTCGCCATCAACCGCGCCAACCACTTCACCCGCAATTCCGGCGGCCAGGCCGGCGGCCGGGCCTGCAAGTACGCGGAAGGCTTCCAGTCGATTTTCCCGCGCACCGTCGACGAACTCTAAAGGGAGAGCGAGCCATGGAACCCTGCTTTGACATCGCCCATCTCGCCCATGTCGAGATGTTTACCGACAAGTTCGAGGAAAGCCTCGACTTCTTCACCCGCGTCTACGGCCTTAAGCTGTCCGGCCGGGACGAGACCTCGGCTTATCTGAGGGCCTGGGACGATTACGAATACTGCTCGCTGAAGCTGACCAGGTCGCACTCCACCGGCGTCGGCCACATCGCCTATCGCGCCTCCAGCCCGCAAGCGCTGGAGCGGCGCGTCAAGGCGATCGAGGCATCGGGATACAAGGTCCACGGCTGGATCGACGGCGATCTCGGCCATGGCCCGGCCTTCCGCTTCGAGGACCCGTTCGGCCACGTCTTCGAGATCTACTGGGACACGGTGAAATACCAGGCGACCGGCGCCGACGTGCCGGCGCTGAAGAACACCGCTTCCGCCTTTACCGGGGCGGCCCCACGCCGGCTCGACCACCTCAACCTCCTGTCCTCCGACGTGTCCGAATTCCGCCGCTTCATGGAGACCTGCCTCGGCAGTCGCGTCACCGAGATCATCCAGCTCGACAATGGCCGGATCGGAGGCTGCTGGTTCACCATCAACAACAAGACCTATGATCTCGCCTGCACCGAAGAACATGGCGGTGGCGTCGGACGGCTCCACCACGTCACCTATGCGACCGACCAGCGCGAGGATATCCTGCGGGCCGCCGACATCTTCCTGCAGAATGGCGTCCATATCGAAACCGGGCCGCACAAGCACGCCGTCCAGGGCACCTTCTTCCTCTATGTCTGGGAACCAGCCGGCAACCGCGTCGAGCTTGCCAATTCCGGCGCCCGTCTCATCCTCCAGCCCGACTGGGAGCCTGTCATCTGGACAGAGACCGACCGCAAGAAGGGCCAGGCCTGGGGCCTGAAGACGATCGACACTTTCCACACCCACGGCACTCCGCCGGTGAAGAAGGAGCACTGACATGGCCGTCGTCGTCCAGAACATCGAGCGCGCCGATCCGGCCGTGATCGACGGCCTCGCACGCGCAGGCGTCGCCACCGTGCACGAGGCGCAGGGGCGCAAGGGCATGCTGGCAAGCTACATGCGCCCGATCTATGCCGGCGCCCAGATCGCCGGCTCGGCCGTGACCATTTCGGCACCACCCGGCGACAACTGGATGGTGCACGTCGCGATCGAACAGCTGAAAGCCGGCGACATTCTGGTGCTGGCGCCGACCTCGCCATGTGACAACGGCTATTTCGGCGACCTGCTGGCGACCTCCGCCCAGGCCCGCGGTTGCCGCGGCCTCGTCATCGACGCCGGCGTGCGCGACATCCGCGATCTGACCTCCATGCAGTTCCCGGTCTGGTCCAAGGCTGTTTCAGCCCAGGGGACAGTGAAGGAGACGCTCGGCTCGGTGAACGTGCAAGTGGTCTGCGCCGGGGCGGCGATCGAAGCGGGCGACGTGATCGTCGCCGATGACGATGGCGTCGTGGTGGTCAAACGTGCCGAGGCTGCAAGCGTGCTTGAAGCAGCGAACAAGCGCCTCGCAGCGGAAGAGGCGAAGCGCAAGCGGCTCGCCGCCGGCGAACTCGGACTCGACATCTATGCAATGCGCGAGCGGCTCGCCGAGAAAGGCTTGAAATATGTCTGAGGACTATGCCGACGGCATTCCCTGCCTGTGGATGCGCGGCGGCACGTCCAAGGGCGCGGTCTTTCTGGCTTCCGACCTGCCTTCCGATCCGCCGAAGCGCGATGCGCTGCTGCTGCGCATTCTGGGATCGCCGGACGCGCGCCAGATCGACGGCATCGGCGGCGCCGATCCGCTGACCTCCAAGGCGGCGATCCTGTCGCCCTCCTCCCGGCCTGACGCCGATGTCGACTATCTCTTCCTCCAGGTCTTCGTCGACCAGGCGATCGTGACCGATGCCCAGGGCTGCGGCAATATCCTGGCCGCCGTCGGCCCCGCGGCCATTGAACGCGGGCTGGTCAAGGCGCAAGACGGCACCACGCCGGTGCGCATCCACATGCTCAACACCGGCGAAGTGTCGCTCGCCCAGGTCGCCACGCCGGACGGCCGGGTCACCTATCAGGGAGATGCGCGGATCGACGGCGTTCCCGGACGCCATGCGCCGGTACCGCTGTTCTTCCAGAATACCGAGGGCTCGATGTGCGGCGCGCTTCTGCCGACCGGCCGAGCCCGCGACGTGATCGACGGCGTCGACTGCACATTGATCGACAACGGCATGCCGATCGTCATCCTGCGCGCCGCCGATTTCGGCCTGACCGGCGAGGAAAGCCGTGAGGATCTGGATGGCGACAACGCGCTCAAGGCACGGCTCGAGGCGATCCGTCTTCAAGCCGGGCCGCTGATGAAGCTTGGCGATGTGAGGGAGAGTTCCGTGCCCAAGATGACCCTGGTCTCTCGGTCACGCAATGGCGGGACGATCGGCACCCGCAGCTTCATTCCGCACCGCTGCCACGCCTTCATCGGCGTCTTTGCCGCCGTCAGTGTCGCCACCGCCTGCACGCTGGAAGGATCGGTCGCTGCGGAAATGGCTGAGATCCCCGCCGACGGACGTTTCTGCATCGAACATCCGACGGGGGCAGCCGAAGTCCTGGTCGAGCGCGGGCCGGCCGGAGAGATTACCGGCATCGGCACCTTGCGGACGGCGCGAAAACTGTTCGACGGCCGGGTCTTTCCGGCCCCCGCGCCGTCCACCACCTAGGTCCCGAGCCACCACACTTTGGGCCCGTCTCGCGGTTTCGTCCCGCCGCGCACAGATCGCAAAGTCAGTCGCCCGTCTCCTTGTCCATGATTCCGTCCCTTCGCGGCGGTTGCATCGGTTTTTTTGTTGCAGCGCAACAAACACGGTGTCAGTCTGAACGAAGTACCCCTTCGACAGATCGGCGCCGGCATGGCGCGCAAGAAGGAGATGCCCATGCCACATGGAATCATCTCACGCCGGCGCCGGCTTCTTCCGGCGGTTCTGATCGCCGTGGCTTGGCTTCTTCCTGCCCATGACATTTGTGCCGAGCCGGCCATTTTTTGGGCCAGCGATCCGGTCAAGCCCGGCCAGACCGTACAGATGACCGGCATCGACCTTGCGGGGTTCGAGACGGTCGATATCACGCGCGTCCCCGACACAAGCGGCAGTGCGGTCAGCGGCGCCCGGGCCGCCCGTCCGGCGCAGGTACTGGCGAGGTCCGACAACACGTTCGCCTTCGTGGTGCCGGCGGATATGGAACCGGGCGTGTTTTCCGCCACGCTCCGCGGAGCGAGCCGTGCGCTGGTGGTCCCGTTGAACCTTCCGGATGTCTACTGGGCGCAGGGCGACAGGGGAAAGGCGGCCAGCCCCGGCGGCTGGCTGCGTCTGTCGGGGCGCAACATCGCCATAACGGGCAAGGCGGTCGTCCGGCTTGCCGCCTCCGGCAGGGACGACGTCGAAGTTGAGATCGCGGTGGAGCGGCCGGATATCTGGTCGGCGACATTTCACCTACCCGAGAAGCTTTCCGCTGCCACCTACCGGATCCGATTGTGGAACGGTCATGGCGACGCCTCCGCCTGGCGCGATGCCGGCGAGATCGAGGTCTTGCCTCCCGCCTCGGTCGACCGTGCAAAAATGGAGTTGTCGAGCAGCCATCCCGACAATCGCACCAATGACGATACCGCCCGCATCAACGCAGCGCTCTCGGCACTGGCCCGGCGCGGCGGAGGAGAGCTTCTGCTGCGCGCCGGAATCTATCGCCTGGGCGGGCCGCTGACCATCCCGGACGGTGTTTCATTGAAGGGCGAGTCGCGGGACCTCGTGACACTGATGTGGAAGGATTTGGAGAACCCACCGGACGCGCTTGTCAGCGGTTTCCGCGATTTCTCCATCGCCGACCTCACCATCAATGCGGACCGCCACTTCCACATCATCAAGGGTGGCTTCGCCACCGATCCTACGGGCGTCGACGGGGGTAACATCACGATCCGCGCGGTGGTCATCCGTGCTTCGTCTTTCATGGGGCGCCTGGAACCCGACGAGCCGGGCCGGCGCCTCGAGGCGATGAGACAGCGGACGAAGACGGGTGCCGTCGGATTGCTGCTGGCCGGCAGCAACATCGTCGTCGAGGACTGCGATGTGCTTACCTCGATGCGGCCTTTCGTGCTGACCCGGGCTTTTGGTGCCCGCCTCACCGGCAACCGCTTCCACATCGGCCGGCGCGGCTGGTACAGCATCGCGGCGCCGGATGGGGTCCTGTTCGAGAACAACCACCTGATCGGGGCGGATCTGCAGGGCTCGGGCGGCGGCATCAACACCCTTGTCGGCTCCTCCGCCCGCAACGTGCTGATGCGCGGCAACCGCTTCGAGAGCATGTTTGCCTGGGACCGCGAGGCCATGACATCCGACGGACCCGGCGGCTTCTATCGGGGCCCGATCGCCATGCAGGCGGATGGGCGCATCCGGATCGATCCGGCCGGACTTGGCACTCTGAAGGAACGCAATTGGCAAGGAGCCGGCCTGTTCGTGCTCAAGGGGCGCGGCCTTGGCGCGGTCGCCCGCGTCACGGGCCGGACCGGCGACCTGATCGCCCTCGACCGCGATCTCACGGACCTGACGGATGGCAGTTCACGGGTCACGATCGTGCCGATGCAGGAGAACTTCCTCATTATCGACAACGCATTCGAGGATGTCGGCAGCGCCCAGATTTTCGGCACGGGCCACGGCCATGTGTTTGCCGGTAACCGTTCCCTTCGCAGCAGCGGTTTCGCCGCCGTTTCCCTCGATTACCGTCATCCGCAGCCGAACTTCTACATCCAGTTTCTCGGCAACGAGACGCTGTCCGCCGGTTTCAGGCGATCTGCGGAAATCGCCGGGATCGGCCGGCAGTTCAAGGGCAACGACACGCTGCTGACCTTCGGCCTGGTGATCCGGGACAACAGGCTGCGCGCCGCCTCGAGCATTCGCGTCAACGGCGGCTCGGCCGCCATCCCGGCGGTGCGCGGCGTGCTGATCGAGCAGAATCGGATCGAGAACACGGACATCGGCATCGAGGTCGGCCCGGGCGTAGATGAGCTCATCCTCCGCGACAATGCCATGCGCCATGTTCAGGTCCCACTGAAACGCCCTTGACACTCGGCGGCAGCCGCCTTCGAACGTCATCATCCCCCCCTCAGACAAATTCTTCACGCGTTTTCCCCGCTCGTCCACGTCCCCGTACAATCGGGCGAACAGCGGCCCGGAACCTGTCGGTCCCGGCGTCTCAAGACGTGAAACAGAAAGGGAAATAGCCATGAATGAATTCAAGATCGGTCTCGGTCTCGCCCTACCGGGCGCATCGGTCAGTGTCGGCAATTCCTCCTGGGTCCCGAGGGACGGCAGCGGCAATCGCCCGATCCTCTATCTGGATCTCGCCAAGAACCGCGGCTGGTATGATGGCCAAGCCTTTGCGACGGAGGCCCTGGCCCTCGCGGCCGTCGACGGCGTGGCTTCCGGCGGCACGCGCAGGATCGGCGACTACGTCGCCCCCGAGGCGCCGGAACTCCTGGCAAACGGAGACTTCGCCGCCGGCATTGGCGACTGGACCGCCCTCAATGGCGCAACGGCGGCGATCGTTGCCGGTCAACTGGAGATGAGCGGTACGGGCCTAACCAATGCGACGGTGCGTTCCGCTTCGGTGGCGACACAGCAGGGCAAGGCGTACCGCGCCAAGGCCACCTACAGGAAGGGAACGGCGAGCAGCAGCGTCTTCGCCTTCCCCTCCCGGTCCCCGGCCATGAGCCCGCCGGGAAACGGCATGTCCGCCAATGCGACGACCAGTCCCCTCGTCGCGACAAGAACCTTCGCCGGCGAAGGTACAACGCACTATCTGGGCCTGCGCACGGCATCCGGTCCAAACGGCACGGTCTATGGCGACGATTTCTCGATCAGGGAGGCCCTTGCGTTTAGAGGGTTTTCAACACCCGCCTTTGCCGCCGTCATCACCTTTCGCACACCCGCCACCCTGCCGGCTTCCGCCGGGGTGCTTTTCTCCTTCGACGACGACGGCGCGCGCAATCGCTACCGTGCCGCGCTGAACCCGGACGGCACGATCACCGTCGTGGCCGACGCCAATGGCGTCAACCAGATCAACCATGTGATCGCCGCCGGCCTTGTCACGCTCGACGCCGAGCACAGGCTGCATATTTCGAGCGATGGCGCGGCCCGCTATCTGGTCGCGCTCGATGACGTCAATCTCTACGGCCAGGACGCGGCCTTCACCCCTGCCGGTGCCTGCTGGGTCAGGCTCGGCGCGTCGCCGACGCCCGGCGAGGAATGGACCGGCGAAATCCTCTCGGTCGCCCTGTTCGCGCATGAATATGCACCGCCGCGCGTTCTTTGGACGGTTGGCGACAGCTATGTCAGCGGCACCGGCGGCGTTGCCCTTGCGGCGGCTGTCAAGACGACAGGCGCCAGCCGCCAGGTCGTCTCGACCGGTATCGGCGGCAGCGATCTTGCGGCGCAGCTGGCAGCAATGCTGGCCGCTCCCGGCCTTCACGGCTGCGGACTGGTTCATTGGGACGGCGATGCGAACGGCGCGTCCCTGGCGGCGGACCAGGCGGCGGTCGAGCAGATGGCCTCTCTGGTATCTCGGCACATTTTCATAGGCTCCGGCCGGCGGACCAATAGCGGCACCGACAAGATCGCCGCAACCCATCAACGCAACGACTGGCTCGCGTTGCGCTTCGGTGACCGCTATTTCGACCCCCATCCGACGCTTCAGGGGCTCGCGACCGGATCGGCCGAAGACATCGCCGAGGTCGCCGCCGGCCTCATCCCGCCGTCCTGCCTGCAGGCGGACGGAACCCACCTGACCCTTGCGGCGATGAACGCCGTCGCGGCCGCGATCGTGGAAAGGCTGGATGCGCTGGGCTTCTGACGCGACGACAGCACCGGCCAGGCCGGGTGATCGTTGCGCACTCCTGTCGAGGCAAGTCTACGGACCGGCCTAAAGCGCAAGCCCTGTTAGGCGGGCGAGAGCTTGACGCTTCTCGTCCGCGCTTTGCAGGTGGCGGATCGCCCGGTCGAATTCCAGCACCTTGGCGCCGACCAGGAAGCGATACCAGTAGCCCTGCAGGAAATGGTAGATCAGCCCCTCGCGGCCATCGAGAAAGCCGAGCTGGAGCAGATAGCGAAAGAGAAAATATCCGAGCGTGGAAATCTGGAAGGGAATCCGGTTGTAGATTCTTTCCTTGATCAGGCGCTTCACCGCGGCCTGCAACGAACTGCCCTCGCGCGTCGGCCCCGCATCTTCGGCAAACAGGCGATAGCGCCGATTGAGCACATCGACCGCCTCACGGGTCGCATATTTGTTGTGCTTGTCGGTGAAATAGCCGAGATCATGCAGATTGTGGTCGCTGAATGGATTGTCGAACAGCACGGTCCGCCCACCCTGCACGATCACGTGCTCGTCCATCCACCGGTCTTCGACGCGTCCCTGTCCGCGCCGCCAGATGCGTGTCAGGATGAGCGGATAGCGCCCTCCATGGCGAATGAAGCGATCGAGGAAGATATGCTTGCGCTTCAGATTGACGCCCGCGACGTCCGGGCCGAGCTTCGGCAGCTTTTCGCCGATCTCGCGCGCCAGTTCCGGCTCGATGACCTCATCGGCATCGAGCCGCATCACCCAGTCGCAACGGATCGGCGCGTGGTCGAGCCCCCACTGGAATTGCCTGGCCTGGTTGACGAACGGATTTTGCAGGACCTTCGCGCCAAGCGAACGGGCGATCTCCACGGTCTGGTCGGTGGAGAAAGAATCGATGACGAATATCTGACCCGCGAAGGAGGAGACACTGTCGATCGCCCGGGCGATATGAAGCTGTTCGTTATAGGTGAGGATCAGGACGGCGAGCATCAGTAGAAATAGACGTCCGTTCGGGTGATGCCCCAGCGCCCCGGCCCAGGCCCCTGGAACCTGCGAACGTCGCGCGGCTCGCCGACATCAAATGCGATGTCGTCATAGCGCCAGGCATCGTCCACCACGATAATTCCGCCCGCCCTGACGTGGGATCTGGCCATCTCGAAGCATTTGAGGCGAAGCGGTCGCAAGCTTGCCACCGCAACATCGTCCAGACCGTCGACCAGGATGATGTCATAATCGCCGTCGATCCCGTTGACATAGTCGAGCACGGGTGTCTCGTCGTCAGACGTCGGTTCCACGGCCTTCAGGACCACCCTCGCCTCCGGCGCATTCCAGCCCTTCCGCTGGAATGCGTACCAGTTCGCGTCATGCTCCACCGACCTTACCGAGCGCGCCCGCTCCGCGAAGAACAGCGTCGATCCGCCGCTGCCATACTCGAACACATCCATGTCTTTCCGCACATGGCCGGCGAGGAAATCGATGGCCGGCCAGGAAATCCAGGGTTTGCCGAGCTGCAACGGGAACGCCCGGGCAGACCGCAGATAGCGCGGCAGTTCGGAAGGATGTCCGATGAAGTAATCCGCTAATCTGCCGACTTTGGTAAGCACACTACCCTTCATGAGGATCTCCCCTTGTTCGACCGGTGGGTCTTGCCGGATTGCCCGCGACGAATGCCAGGGCGGCCACGTCTCTGGTGACGACGGAACAGGCACCGACGACGGCGGCCCTGCCTATGGTGATGCCCGGCATGACGAAGGAACGGGCACCGACGAAAGCGTCGGCCTCGATCGTGATCTTCGCCGTGACGAGATGGAGCGAGGGATCGTCGAAATTATGCGTCCCGGTGCACAGATAGGCCTCCTGCCCGACCGTCGCGCGCGCACCGACCTCGATCTCGCCGAGACTGTAGAGATTGGCGCGGTCACCGAGGCAGGAGCGATGATGCAGTGTCACATGCCAGGGGATCTGGATTCTGGCGCGCTGGTGAACGAAGGGGCGACCTTCGATGCGTGCGCCAAAGGCCCGCAGGATCAACAGGCGCCACGCATTCGCCGGCTTGGGCGTCCAGGCGCACAGGATAAGCCAGCAATATTCCCAGGCCAGCATGGCGATGCGCATGCGCAAGGTCCAGGGGCTCTGGTTGGGCGCCTTCTGGTGACTGAAGTGCCTAGCGTTCGTCATCGGCAACCAGCCTTTCGAAATCCTCGAGCATAGCCTGGGCGATGCGTGCCGGCGTAAAACCAAGTGCCGTCCGCATGGCAGCCCGCCCCAGCCGCTCGCGTAAGTCGGAATCTCCCAGCAGTCGGTTGAGCACCTCGGTGAGGTTGGCCACGGCATTCCGGCCGTGGTCGAAAACAAGGCCGTTCTGCTCGGGCGAAACGAAATCCTCGAAGCATTTCAACGCCGAGAGGATGGTTGCGCAGCCGCAGGCCATGGCCTCGACCGGCGCCACACCGAAGGCCTCGCCCTTTTCGGCGACGGACGGATAGACGAACACATCCGCCGCCCTCAGTCGCGCGACAATCGCCTGGCCGTTGTAGATCGGCCCGGTGAAAGTCACGCGCTCCCCAAGCTCCGGAGCAATGGCCTTCAATTCGTCAAGAAAGGCGCCGCCATCGCCGCCGCTCGCCACCTCCCACGGGCCGATCAGGGTCAGCCGCCAGTCGGGATAATGCGGCGCTATAGCCTTGAAGGCCCGGATCAGGATATCCAGGCCCTTCTCGCGGCTGATCCGGCCGAGATAGACGATCTCGGTCTCCCGGGGACCGCGCTCGGAAGTGATCGCCTGGGCGAAGTCGTGGCTGATGGCATTGTTGACCACATGCACCCTGGAGCGCATGGACGGGGATTGTTGCACGATCGCCTGGGCAATGTATGTGGACGCCGCGTGCAGTCGCGCCGCACGGCGGTAGAAGGCCATTTGCCCCTTCGGATAGCGACCGACGCTGACCGCGATCCTGCCAGCCTTTCGCAGAGGCAGGATCAGCGGGGCGCTGACGCTGTTGGTCACGGTCACGTCCGCCTTCGGCAGCTTGAGGCCGACGATCACGCTGTAGAACGCGTCCATCAATCGGTAGGTGAGGCCCGGCTTGGGCGGATCGAAGGACGGGACACGGATGTGCCGCACTCCATCCTGCATTTCGTGGTTCGGGAAACCGTCAAAACGCCTGGAGATCATGGTGACCTCATGGCCGGCCTTGGCATATTCCAGAGCCATGGCATATTGCCGCTTTTCCACCGCGAGGCCGCGCACCGGCGGGATCGGGTAGAAGGGGCCCATGACGATGTTGATCTTCAGCTTTCGCGCCATGGCCCGCCCCGCCCCTGTATCTCTCCGTACAGCAACGCGTCCTGACAGGCCGCCGCCTCCGGCGCAAAACGCTGCCGCAAGGTCCTGGCCGGATTGCCACCCATGATCGCATAGGGTTCCACATCCTTGGTCACCACGGCACCGGCCGCGATGACGGCACCGCGTCCGATTCTCACACCCGCGCGGACGATCGCCCCATGGCCAATCCAGGCGTCGGCTTCGAACACAGTCACATGGTGTTGCCAGCGGAAGGCGAGGCGCATGGGCGTCTCAGGGTCATCGACCCCGTGATCGTTGGCGACGATCGTCACATCGGTCGAGATCATGCAGAAGTCGCCGACGCTGATCGGGCTCGGGGCACGGAATCCGCTGCCGATATAGGCGAACCGGCCTAGACGGCTGCCGACCGGGACCCGTGTTTCCCACGCCAACTGGGCGCCCTCTCCCATTTCGGCCAGCCCATTCTTACGGATCAAAAGCCAGTTGGCGGCTTGCCGCAGCCGACGCTTCAACGGCCGATCCACCATCTTGCGGCATCGCTCGAGAATGGCCGGCGACACCCGCATGGGTTCCGGAACAGGAGGGATCGCGCCCCGTCTACGCATCGCCGCTCCCCCGAAATGCCGTGACCCGGTCAATGGCCTCCTCGATGAGCATACGCTGCCGGCGGGGGTTCCAATTGCCGGCGATCATGTCGTAGCAGGCCCGGCGGACCTCGCTTCGGATCTTCCCGGACGTGAGCCAGGCCCTCATCACATCCGCGAGATCTCCGGCGTCGTCCCTGCGGAAGAAGGCACCGGTGCTGCCCGGCACGATCGCCTCGACCTCCGGCATCTGCGCATCGAAATCCCCATGGGTGATCGCGGGGGTGCCGTAGCTCAGGCTGTGAATGACGGTAAGCCCTATCTTGCCGGGAGATACCGTGATGTCGGCGAAGTAGATCAGCCGCGCCAAAACCTCTTCGTCATAGCAGGCGCCATAGAAATGCGCCTCGACGCCGAGTTGGCGGGCCAGTGTTTCGAGAGACGGGCGCTCCGCACCATCCCCGACGAGCAGTATGTTTACGGGGCTTCCCTCCCTCTTTAGCCGCGCTGCCGCTTCGAGCAACAGGTCGAACCGGCAATGCCGGGTCAGCCGCGCCGTGCAGATGACCAGAGGGCGTTTCCCGTCAGCGAAGAGGTCCTGCGGGCGCTCCACCACCGCAGCGCCTTCGATCTGCGCAACGAGCCGTCTGGCGCGGTCGAAATCGAGGCTGTTGTAGATGACGGTGATCCGATCCGCCGGATAGCCAAGCGAAATCCCGATCTCGCGTGATCGCTCGCCATAGACCAGCATTCCATGCGCCAGACGAAAATAGAGATTTCGCAAGCGCCTTTTGACGAACCCTTCCCGCTTCAGCCATCCATGCGCCCAGAAGAGGACCTTCTTGCCCGTCGCACGTCCGACGATCGCCATCAACCAACTGGCCGGCATGTTGGGATTGGCCAGCACGATCAGCACGTCGCAGCGGCGATCAAGGAGCGCCGGCCAATAGCCCTTGAGCAACCACAGTCCACGCCAGACCCGGAAACGAAGCGGGATCACGGGAACCTCGTCATCCCCCGCGAAAGCGACGATCCCGGCAATCGGCTCGATGCTTCCCCAGAACCGGTAGCTGTGTCTGCCATTGGCCATCAATTCGGCCATTATCGGACGGCGATAGTGTGGGTAATGATGATAGACGACGTTCACCTCTGACACGTATTGCCCTCCATCCAGGATCGCGGCGGCATCCGGCCGCCGATCACGACCGGAGGTGCCCCGAGGGGCCTGCGATGCCGACTTCGGCTTCGGGCGAAGAACCTGTTGACAACGGTCCAGGCGACGATCACCCCGGACAGCCCCAACAGCGAGATGAAGGCAAAGGACATGTCAAATCGCCAAAGAGCAAACCCGACGAAGAACGAGGCGCCATCGATGAACGGCCACCGCCGCGACAGTCTGGTGAAGATGAAACTCAACACCAGGAGCATGAAAAAGAGCGGAATCGGCCAGAAGTAGTAGAAGTTTCCGAACGCCTCTCCAAAGATCGTCGAGTTCAGCGCAAGGCCCGATATCCCCTGAAGGTGGCCACCGACCATGACTCCGAACACGCCTGGTTTTTCCGGCCAGAAGAACGAAGGTATCAACACTGTGATCGGACGCAGAAAGAACGTATATCCATAGAGTATCGGAAACTGTTGACCGGTGTTCTTCACGATCCAGTCAAGAACGATGATGTTCTCGGAATCAAATATCCCGTTGATGGACTGGCCAAACTGCATCGCACCGCTCGCGATCGCCGAATTGACCACGCTGGCTGCATTGGCAAAACCACTCAGGCTATAACCGTCGACGATGGCCAATCCCCGCAAGGAGGACCAGATCATGCTGAGGTAGCCGACTACCGGCAACACCGGGATCGAAGCCAACGCAATGACTGGAAAATGGCGACGATAGACGAGAAGCAGGGTGATTGCATAATAGGCTGCCGTAATTCGATTGAACGTCGTCAACACATCGAATGCGACGACCACGAAGCCAACCAATATGACCGTTTTCTTGGTCACGAGATTCTTTGTATAGGAATTGTAGAGGACACCAAAGATGGCGCCTCGAAAGACATTCGAGAAGTTTCCGATCACGATCAGGAGCAAGTTGTTCTTAAGGCCGATTTCGAGGTTTCCCTGCCAATGGCCACCGGCGATCTTTCCCGATGAAAGGAAGTAGATCGTATTGCAGACGACATAGGTCGCCATGAAGAGGCCGATGACGAGCTTACCCCCATGCTTTCGATCGACAGGACCGCGGCCCTTCCTGACGGGTCGGATGAGACGGCGGGTAAGCCAATGAAAGGCAATGATCAGGAAGCAGCCGATGCAGATC
This sequence comes from Ciceribacter sp. T2.26MG-112.2, assembly GCF_900492205.1. Lineage (GTDB taxonomy): Bacteria > Pseudomonadota > Alphaproteobacteria > Rhizobiales > Rhizobiaceae > Allorhizobium > Allorhizobium naphthalenivorans_A. The sequence goes on along the minus strand of NZ_UEYQ01000002.1, from coordinate 153,614 downwards.
TGAAGAGAAGTCACATGGTCATGCAGGGGGCGGAACGGCCCCGCCAGCATGCTGAGGCTCGATATTCCCCCCTCGATCAAGGCTATCGTGACCGGAGCCAGAATAAAGAACAGGAGGCCAATGAGCACACCATCCTCAAAGCCGATGTGATCGAGCCTGATGGAGCACGCATAGGCGATGACGCAGGAGAAGGTGATGATATAGACGAGAAGTAAGACGCCATCCATGCTTCACGCTCTCCCGCTCATGGCGAATTCTCCGCATCGGCGCGGGCAATCCTTGCGGTGGTTTGGAAACACAACTTCGGGGAGGCAGTCGTTCAACGGAGGTCCTCGATCTCAATTCTTGCGTTCAGCGCTGTCACTGCGAACCGGTCTGCGCCATCCGCCATCCCGGTATCGCGAGAGGAAGGCAACTGTGGTCGCGGCCAGGCACAATAGCTCTCCGGAAATGACCGCGATCGCGGCTCCATTCAGGCCGACCGAGCCGCCAAGGGCCACGGCCAGCAGGAGCGTGATGGCGGAAGCGCCCAGGATGTATTTGGCAAGGGAGACATGGGAATTCGTCGCCAACAGCATGTTGGACAGGAAGTACCAGGCGCCGTGCACGAGCGTCGCCACGGCCATCAGGCTGACGAAGGTGCGCGACGGCGACAGGCTGCCCCGGCTCCATAGCTCGACGAATTCCTTGCCGAAAGCGGCGAACAGCAGAGCACCGGGCAGCAGGACCGCGCCGATCAACAGGCCGTTCATGCTCAGCATCGCGCCGAGACTTCTGTTTTCCGAGGATGCGAAGGCCTTCGCCACTTCAGGCATTGCCGCACGGTTGACCACGCCGACGACCTGGATCATCAGCCTGCTGCAGGTTCGCACGGCCGAGTAGACGGCCACCGCGACAGGCGACACGATCGCACCGACGACGAGCACAGTGCCATGGAGACTGGTGGCCAATGCCACGGGTATGACCATACCGGCGATTGCCGGCTTGAACAGGCGTCGGATCTCGCGAATGCGGGCTTGCGCCAACCCATAGCGCAACCACGGGACCTGCCGGCTGAGAAGCATGTTCAGCACGGCCATGTTGACGGTTCGCATGCCCAGCAGACACAGGGCGACGGCGGAAAAATCCCCGCCGGCATGGGCTGTCAGCAAAGCCGCCAGCCCTTCCAGCAGAACCAGGAAATCATAGACCAGAGTTCCGAGCGCATAATGGCCGGTCGCCCGGAGCGCACCCAACGGAAGCCGGGAAAGGAGAGTGAAGGCCGAGAAAAAGCACAGCAATACGATAAGCTGCATATTCTGTGTGACAATGACATAGCCCATGGCTGCCACAGCCGCGGCAATTCCGATCAGAAGGGCGACGGCCGCTGCGCAGATCGACGCGATGAGCGCCGTGGTGCTTTGAAAGATCTCGAGAGCCGCGTCCCTCTCGCCCTTGGCGACCTTCATCGTCATTTCGCTGGTAGCGGCCTGGACGAAGCCGAGATCGGTCAGGGCGAAGTACATCGGTATGGTGGTCAGCATGATCCATATGCCGTATTTCTCGGCGCCCCAGGCGCCAAGGAGGATCGGCACGGACAGCAGCTGGGCGAAGGCGCTCATGCCGATGCCGGCCGTGTTGGCCAATGACCCCGACAGGATTCGCCGCCCGATTCCCGTGGATGTGATCGCTTCGAGCATTCAGCTGCCCGCCTGAGCATCTTGGACCAGACCCGAGACCAGCTGCGTGAGACCCTCCCGCCGCGAGAGCCGAAGCGCCAGTCGCAGCCGCTTCTGTCGGCCAAGATCCCGTTCCGGGCGCTGACAGGATGCGATCGCCGCAGCGAGCGTCGCGGCATCCCCGGGCGGCGTGATCATCGCCGCATCACCGAGGAAATCCGCCAGCTCCGTTCCGGGATCGGCGGTCACCACGATCGGCTTGCCGGAGGCAAGCATGCCGCCGAGCTTAGACGGCAGGACCAGATCGGCCGCGCCCTTTTCCTGCGGCAGGGCGTGAAGATCCGCCATGTTGAGAAATTCGTTGAGCCGGGAATAGGGCTGGAACGGCAGGAAGTGGACAGCCGGCAGATGCCCGTAGGCTGTCTCCAGTTCCCGCTTGACCGGCCCCTCTCCGGCAATGACGAACTTGATCCGCGTCTGGCCGGCAAGCAGCTCAGCCGCACCGAGCAATACCTTAAGGCCCTGTTTCGCACCGATATTGCCGGAATAAAGGACGACGAAATCCTCATCGGTGAAGCCGAGCTCGGCCCGGTAGGGACTGACCTCTTCCATCGGGTGGATATGCGCGAGATCGACCCAGTTGCGAACGATCGTTACACGATCGGATGCGATGCCCTTGTCCAGAAGTCGATCCGCCATGCGGCTGGAGATCGTCACCACCTTGTGGAAGCGGCCGAGCGTGAAACGCTCGAATGCAAGGCCCAGCGCCCGCAGCCACCGGAATCCGGCGAGGTGCCCGACGGCGAAGGCCGCATCGACCTCTAGGTCCTGCACATGCAGGACGATCCGTGCACCGACCAGCCAGCCAGCCAGTTGCGCCACGGGCGCGGCAAAGAGGGTCGGCTCGACACAGAAGATGGTCGCCGGCCGGCGCTTGACGATCTGCCAGAATACCACGGGGCCGGAGGTGAGCGCGAAACTCAAGGGCGCGAGCAGGCGCCAGATGCCGCCCATCTTCTGACGCAGCAGCAGCGGAGCACGAAACACCATGACCCGGCCTTCACTGGCCCTGGAATAACGATTGGAATGCCCGGCCTGCACCTTCCAGCCGGGATAATGGGGCGGAGTGGTGACCACGGTTACATCGGCGCCGAGTTCCGCCAGATGTTCGGCGATTTCGCCCGTATAGCGACCGACACCGGCCATTTCCGGCGCATAGTTCATGCCGTAGACGACAACCTTGCGGGCCGACAGGCTCGCATCGCCGGCCACCGGTTTGGCGACGGCAACATCCTCGAACTGCGCCACCGAGAATGCGTCGCTCATCCGGGAACACCTTCCTCGCAATCGATGGACCGACCGGCGAGAAACGCCTCGTAGGCTTTTGCAATGCCGTCGGCGAGGGCGATCCTCGGTGCCCAGCCCATGGCCCGCAGCTTCTCGACGTTCAAAAGCTTGCGCGGCGTACCATCCGGCTTCGACAGGTCATGGTCGATCACTCCGTGAAAACCGACAATGTCGCAGACGAGCCTTGTCAGTTCGAGAATGGTGATGTCCTCACCGGAGCCGACATTGACATGCCCTTCCGCCGAATAGGACTTCATCAGGAAGACACAGGCATCGGCACAGTCATCGACGTGCAGAAACTCGCGGCGCGGCGTGCCCGTGCCCCAGACGGTGATGGTCGAGGCGCCGGCACGCTTGGCGTCATCCGCCTTGCGGATCAACGCCGGCATGACATGGCTCGACGTCAGGTCGTAATTGTCCCCCGGCCCGTAGAGATTGGTCGGCATGGCGGAGATGAAATCGCAGCCGTACTGCCGCCGATAGGCCTGGCAGAGCTTCATGCCGGCGATCTTGGCGATCGCATACCATTCGTTCGTCGGCTCGAGCGGCCCGGTCAGCAAGGCATCCTCGGTGATCGGCTGCGGAGCGAACTTGGGATAGATGCAGGACGAGCCGAGGAAGAGCAACTTCTCCACGCCGGTGCGATAGGCCGCTTGGATGATGTTGGTCTCGATGGTCAAGTTGTCATAGAGAAACTCGGCGGGACGCGTGTCATTGGCCAGGATGCCGCCGACCTTCGCGGCCGCCAGGAAGACCGCATCCGGGCGGTTCCTCTCCATCCACGCCTCGACCGCGCCCTGTCGGCGAAGATCCAGTTCGGCGCGGTCGACGGTGAGCGTCTCGCAGCCTTCCAAGGCAAGCCGGCGCACAAGCGCCGATCCGACCATGCCGCGATGGCCCGCGACCCAGACCCGCTTTCCCGAAAGCGAATACATCGTCAGGCCTCTTTCATGATCGTCGCGGTCTGCATCACCTTGAGGTCCTCGTTGACCATTTCGCGGCACAGAGCCCGGACACTGGTCTCGTGCCGCCAGCCGAGCTTCTCGTGGGCCTTGCGCGGATCACCGATCAAAAGATCGACTTCCGTCGGGCGGAAATAGCGGGGATCGACCTCGACGATGCATTTGCCGGTCACCGCATCGAAACCCTTTTCGTCCACGCCATGCCCGCGCCAGTCGAGCCGCATGCCGACATCCTCGAAAGCCCATTCGACGAACTTTCTGACCTCGGTGGTCTCCCCCGTCGCCAGGACATAATCGTCGGGAATGTCCTGCTGCAGCATCTGCCACATGCCGCGCACATATTCCTGTGCGTGGCCCCAGTCTCGCTTGGCATCGAGATTGCCGAGGTAGAGTTTCTGTTGCTTTCCAAGACGTATCGCGGCGGCCGCGCGCGTGATCTTTCGCGTAACGAATGTTTCGCCGCGCAGCGGGCTTTCGTGATTGAACAGAATTCCGTTGCTGCAATGCATGCCGTAGGCTTCGCGATAATTGACGACGATCCAGTAGGCATAGAGCTTGGCGGCAGCATAGGGACTGCGGGGATAGAAGGGGGTCCGCTCCGTCTGCGGCACTTCCTGGACGAGGCCATAGAGCTCGGATGTGGAGGCTTGATAGAAGCGGGTCTTGCTCTCCAACTTCAGGATGCGGATTGCCTCCAGCAGACGGAGCGCGCCGACCGCATCGGCATTCGCCGTGTATTCGGGCGTCTCGAAGGAAACGCCGACATGGGACTGGGCGGCGAGATTATAGATTTCGTCGGGCTGGCATTCCTGCACGACGCGGATGAGATTGGTGGAATCCGTCAGGTCGCCATAGTGCAGGATGAACCGCTGGTCGATCTCATGCGGATCCTGATAAATGTGCTCTATTCGACCGGTATTGAAGGACGAAGACCTGCGCTTGATCCCGTGGACGATATAGCCCTTCGACAGCAAAAGTTCGGACAAATAGGCCCCATCCTGACCGGTTACGCCGGTTATGAGAGCAACTTTGGCCATCCACTCACCCCTTCACTGAAATTCTACAGGTTTTCGTATACATTTCAGTTCAGCTATATAAATCTTGTGCATCAATAATATATCTGTCGATGTTGCGACGCAATAAGGCAGTTTACAATTGGTTAAATTATAGACTTATCTTCGATTATCCTGAAATAAGGCGAAAGTTCCATCGCGATTTTCATAAGCGCTGCGAACCTCGATTGGACCGAAAACAAAACAAACAATACATAAGCTTAACGAAGAGCCGATCAAAAATAGAACCTTACACCATATCGGAATTTCTGCTTCTGGCAGCCCTTTTATAGTTTGATGACGACGAACCCTTTACGCTAAGATGACGCTTGGAACTGGAGAGCATCCGTAGCGACCCACTAGAAAAGGGATCGACAGGCCGACGCGTCGATGAGATCCATGTTGAAACAAGGGGATAGACATGTCCGCAGGCCATCTTATCTGACCGCAACTGGAGCACATCGGCGCAACGCGCCCGTGGGCGGTTCTCGAACGGCAACGGAGTGAGCAATGCCGGCCAAAAGCGAGCAAAGCCAAGCGCAGGCGACCGCAGGTCTCTCGAGCCGGGCGTGGTGCGTCGCCTTCGTTGCGGTAGCGGTGGCGGCGCTGCTGCCGCGCGGGTCGGTGTCCCTCGAAAGCGCCCATGTCTTCACCTCGCTCATGTCGATCGTGGCCATCGCCGCCGCGACACAGGCTCCCGCACGACAGCGCACCGACATGGTGTTTCGCATCGCCCTGGCGATACTCGTCGCGATGGCGCTGATGATCGTGCTGCAATCGTCCAGCATCCCCTGGGCAGGGCTCGCAAATCCGGCCTGGCCCGAGGCGAATGCCGTCAGCGGCCGGAGCGGCGCAACAATCTCGGTGGCACCCGCCGACACGATGTCTGCCCTGGTGTCCCTTGCCGGCCCCTTCATCACCTTCATGGCCGGACTTCTGCTCTGCCATTCGGACGAACGGGCGGAAACCATGTTTCGGCGCCTGGCCATCGCCGCCGGCTTCGTCGCGGCATTCAGCCTCGCGCAACACCTCGCATTCCCTCGCTATCTGTTGCTCGCGGAAAAACAGTTCTACCTCGGACAATTCACCGCTGTGTTCGTCAACCGCAACACTGCGGCGACGTTTCTCGGTCTCGCGACGATCCTTTTGACGGGCCTGCTGTGGAAGTCGGCGCAGGAAGGCGCGCCGGCCGGACTGCTCACCCGCCTGATCGATGGAAAGGCCGCACGCGGTCGGCGCGGTACCGGCCAGTTCGTTCTGCTTCTCGGCCTCGCCGCGACAGCCTTCATCGGCTTGACCCTGACCCAGTCGCGCGCCGGCATCGCCAGTGCGTTGATTGCCCTCCTGTTCCTTCTCACCTATCTCGCGGCAACAGGCCGGGATCTGGCGCGATACAGTGTCTCCGCCCCGAACAGGCGACGGGGTTCCAGGCTGGTCGCAATCGCCGTGGCGATTGCGGGGCTGGTCGCGATCGGCCTGACCTTTGCCGGGCAGACCATGCTCAGAACCGAACTCAGCGGACTGGACGACGACCGGTTCTGCACCGCGACCGCCATCGTCGACGCCCTGTCCGACTACCCGGTCGCGGGCATGGGTTTCGGCACATTCGAGGCCGGCTTTCCCGCATACCGGCGGGCAGAATGCTCCATCCGGGGCGTTTGGGACCGCGCCCACAACTTCTATCTGGAAGGCCAATTGGGACTGGGCATGATCTTCCCGATCGGCCTCATCCTTGCTGTCGGCGTCCTGTTCAAGAGTTTCGTGACCGGCCTTCGGGAGCGTCGCAAGGCCCGCATCTATCCGGCGGTGGGGATCGCCATCCTCATTCTCGCCCTGCTGCACTCCGCCTTCGATTTCTCCCTGCAACTGCCCGGGCTGAGCATGTTCCTGGCCGCAGTCCTCGCGCCGCTCGTGTCCATTTCGCTTGGCCGGCCGCGAAGATCCGGAGCACTGGACTAGGAGCAACAGCGCGCTGGCCAAAGGTTTGGCAAGTCGCGGCGGTGCGCCACGAGAGCCGATGGTTGGCATTGGAAGATGCGGCAGCTTACGACCTCCCTCTTCTTTGTGCATTTCCGGACAAATATGCGCGTCGCATCGGAAAAACGGGCTAGAAACCGGTGCCACCCCTCAGCTCGGAGAGGATCGTTCCGAAGATGATGCGCAGGTCGAGCCAGATCGAGAAATTGTCGATATAGAACAGATCGCAGGCAATGCGGGCCCGCGCCTTTGCCTGACGGTCCGTCGGACCTCGCAGACCCCGCATCTGCGAAAGGCCGGTCATGCCGGGTCGCATGACATGGCGGCGATGGTATTCCGGCACGAGTTCTTCATAGGCAAGCCCGGCGGCCAACATGCCGATCGCATGACACCTGGGTCCGACCAGCGACATTTCACCCCTCAACACGTTGAGCAACTGGGGCAACTCATCGATATTGGTGCGCCGGATGATCGCGCCGATCCGGGTAATCCGCGGATCATCACGCACCGTCTGGTTGACGCCACTGACATCACACCGATCGGTTCTCATCGAGCGGAACTTGTAGACCTTGATCCTTCGGCAGCCCATGCCCCATCGCTCCTGCTTGAAGAGGACGGGGCCGGGACTGTCCAGCTTGATCAAAAGGGCGACGACAAGAAGGAAAGGCAACAATATCAGGATCGCCGACATGGATACACCTATGTCGATCACACGCTTTGCGGCATGCTGAAAAGGTTTGTTCCGGCCCCTCGACCAGGCGCCGTCAAATACATTGAAATTTTCTAATCTATTAAGCTCAAACACATCGCCACGACGATCTGAGCACTCGGGTCTATCGAGAATCGCCAATGGAAACCTCTACAATTTACACAGATAAACCTAAAGCCATTAAGATCGTAATACGCACATCATCGAAAGTCATGCGCAAAATTAAACTCTGCTTAACCAAAATTGATTCCAGAAAATCAAGTATTGCGACAATGCAACACTGATCTGTTCAATTCTCCAGCAAATTCCCCCACGCCTGCGCGATGCGAGCCGGGAAGGGGCTGCAACTTTGCCGCAGGGGCCAAGTCCATCGGAATTTCTGCCGATGAAGGCGGCTCATGACCCGATCTTGGCGCCGGCCAGCGCAGCGCGGCGCTCGGTGCTTAGCGAAGAAACAGCAGCGTCCACCAAGGGCTGCAGGCGCTCGCCCGGCTTCTGCAGGATCCGGCGGATCAATGGCAGCTCCCCGTGCCGCAAAACGGTCGCGAGATCCGTCTCCACAGCGGATCGCGCGGCTTCGAGCGTAGTCGCCGCCGCGTCATTCCACACGGCGAAACGACCGACGAGCACACCTTGCTCGGCCGGCGCGTAATAAACCGATTGCTGCATGAGGAAGGCGATCTCGGTCGGCTGTTCCGCAACCGCGCGGCGGACCATGGCGAACCGCAGCCACAGGTTTCCATCCGTCGGACGGCAGCCGATCGCGTGCCGCAGGTAATTCTCGGCCGCGGCAAGCGCGCCGGCCCAGGCATCATAGTCGTGGTAAGAGTTCCGCTGGTCAAGCGCCGCAAGCTTCACCGTAAGTCCGGCGCGGACGATATCGGCGCGACAATGCCCCCCCGAAACCACCTCGTCGGCCACCTCCGCGAGGCCGGCAACGGTCCCTCGACTGACGGGAGTACCGGTTTCCAGATGACGGGCGAGCTGCATCACGCGACCAAAACGCACCGATGCTGCGAGGTCCCGGATGCCGAAGACCAGCAGGATCGAGCACATGACGACAAACAGGGCGATCGCGGGCCGGACGCGCAACATCAGTAGATCCTAGTCCTCATGATAATAGGAGGAGTAGCGGGAATAATAGTATTCGCTCGACCCGTAGGTGCGATACAGCCTCATCTTCTCTTCATCGACCTTGTTCAGCACGACCCCGGCACACTTGCGGACGATCGCCTGGTCGGCGAACAATGCGGCAGCCACCGCCTTGCGCGAGGTTTTGCCCCATTCGATCACACAAACGAAACTGTCGACCCGATGGGCGATGGCGCGCGCGTCGACGACCGGAGCAAGCGGCGGAAGGTCGAGAATGATATAGTCGAAATTGTCCTTGGCGGTCTCGATGATCGCATGCATGGCCTGCGATGCGAGAAGTTCGGAGGAATGCGGGACACGGCGGGTAACGACGGCCGGAAGGAAGGCGAGTTTGGTCTTCGGGTCGAGCAGCAGGAGATCGCGGATCGGCCGGTTGTCGATCAGCGCCTCCAGCAGCCCGGCCTCGGCATGGCGACCGATGGCGCGGGTGGCGCCGGGATTGCGAAGGTCCGCATCGATCAGCAAGGTCTTCGCACCCTGCATCGCCAGCAGCTCGGCGAAATTGATCGCAACGGTTGACTTGCCCTCGCCGGGCAGGGTGGAGATCATACCCACGACCTTGGCTCCGCCGGCATTCGCGCCGAGGTCGATGGCGATCTTGGTGCTGCGCAGTGTCTCGGCGAACATCGAAAGCGGATGGTCGAGCACATAGCTGGCAATCACGGTCGCCCGACGGATATTGCGCGGATGGTCGCCCCCCTTGGCAGCCGACGCATTGCCATCCGCGACCAGAGGAGCACTTCCGAGATATTCCAGACCCAGGACTTCGCGGATCTGGTCGCCGGTACGGAAGAAGCGGTCGCGGAACTCGCGGAACGCGCCGATCGCGCCGCCAACCCCGATGCCGAGCAGAAGCGCCATGGCAAGGGTCAGTGCCTTGCGCGGATGGCTCGGATTTTCCGGGATGTTCGCCACAGATATGACGCGCGCTTCCGTCACGGGGAAGGACTGCTGCTGGGTCGCCTCCTGGAACCGCTGGAGAAAGGTCTGATAGAGACTGCGGTAGGACTCGGCATTGCGTTCCAGCTCGCGCAGTTGGACCTGGCTCTCGCCGGCGATCGCACTCGCCCCTTGTGCCGCCGCGACATTCTCCTGCAGGGACTTGAGGCGCGACTGGGCAACCGTCACCTCGCTCTGGTAGCTTTCGGCGATCCGGCCGAGTTCCTCGAACATCAGCCGCTCGAACTCGCGCATTTCGGAGCGCAACCGCACGGCCTGTACGTGGTTCGGACCAAGGCGGCTGGAAATCTCCGCCTCGAGCTTGGAAGCTTCGAGATATTTCTTGCGCAGATCGTTGGAGATCGAGCTGTCGAGCACGTCGGTGACGATCGCATCGGTGCGGCCGGAATCGATGATGGATCTGATCCGGTCATGCCGCGCCTGGGCCTTGGCGACATCCGCCTGCGCGACGATCAGGGCGCTGTTCAGCTCGGTCAGTTGCTGGTCGCTGATCAGGCGGCCATCCGCCGTCACCAGCCCGTTCTCGGCCCGAAACTTCTGGACGGCGAGGTCGGATTCGACGGCCTTCTGCTTCAGCTCATCGATACGTTCCTGCAGCCAGATGCTGGCGCGGCGGGTGGCGTCGTATTTCGATTCCAGCTTGTCGACCAGATAGGCATCGGCGACCGCCCTTGCGATCGCGGCGGCCTGCCGTGGGCTGGGCGAGGTATAGCTGATCTTCAGAACGAAGGTGCGACCGATCCGCGAGACTTCAAGGCCCGACAGGAGCTTCGAGATGGCGGCATTCTTCCTCCTCTCCAGCTCCTCCGCGGTCTCGACGGCAGGCGAGAACCAGTTCCAGACATTCATGACGCTGCGAACGGCACCCTTGACCGCCGTCAGCGGGGTGCTGTTCACCGCGTTGAAGATCGGATCATCGACAAGCTGCAGCTTGGCCACGACGGCCCCGGCAATCGTGTCGGAACGCAACAGCTCCACCTGGCTGAGAACCGTCGCCTCGTCGGCATCGACCCCGCCCATTGCGGACAACTGGTCGACGATGTTGCTCTTGCTGCGGTCGATGAGAACGGTCGTATCAGCCGTATAAAGCGGTACGGCCGTCAGGACGTAGCCGATCGCCAGAAAGACGCTTGCCGCCGCGGACAACGCCACGACGCGCCATTGACGGCGCCCGATCGCAATCAGCCGTTCGAAATCGAGCGAAACTTCCGATCCCCACTCATCTGCATCTCGCACGGCGATCTTATCTGGCGACAGCAACAAAGCACCTCATAAAACAAGCGTCATCAGATGCCGCCGCCACTTGTGACGACTGCTGAATCATTGCACCGAGGTGGTCAACGAGTGGGGCTGACGCTGCCGTTGCCATCCGTCGTGGAACCGAAATACTGGCCGCTTCCGCCGGTCGAAAAGCCGCCGGCATTTTGGGTATAGACGCTATCGCCGCCCATTCCCGCCGTGCCGCCGCCGGCATTGCCGCCGCCGCCGATACCGGCAGCCGCACCGCCGCCACCCGTCGCGCCGCCCGTCAAGCCGCCGAGCGCAGCGGTCTGCACTTCATTGCTGGCGGCCAGGAAGGCGGTCACGAGTTCGGCCGAACTGGCGCCGGCGACCTTTTCCTGGATCAGCGCGGCATATTCCGGATTGGTCGCCGCGCAAGCGCGGGCGGCACGGGCAAGACCGGAACCGATAGCCGCCTTCTGGTCGACATTGGCATCGGTCACGAGGGCGAGAATGGCGTCGATCGTCGCGGAACTGGACCCGGCGAGAGCGCGAACGCGGCTCGCCAGCGGCAGACCGCCATTCGGGTTTTCCGTCAGCAACGAGGCCGGACTGGCAAGAAATGCCGATATATCGCCCTCGTTGAGCTTGGCCGGCGGCTGGAAGCAGGCAATAACGGGCGCAACATCCTGCGCTGACGCGCCAGACACCAATTGTGAGGAGGCGAGCATGGCGACAGCAACGCTTGCGGCGAACTTGCAGGTTACCTCATACATTGTCATCCCGATCTCTCCACAAGAACAACGATTAACAGAACTTAAATACCTATAACTTCATCTGCGGCGTTTTGCAATGCAAACAAGAATATCCAGAGGATACATCTTTCTCCACTCGGATAATCTTGCTCTTCAATCAATCCGCAATCTCCCGGACAGCATCGCGCGTCGCAACGACGTCGGACGAAACACCGGACGCGGTGGACGAAACGGAATTGACGATGTCGAGGAACTTGATGAGTTCGACCGAGTCGTGGTTCGAAATGTAGATGATGTCCTTATCCTGCATCGCGAACTTCTGCACGGCAAAGAAGGCGGACGGATCGCGCAGGTTGGCACGGAAGATCACCGGGATCCCCTCCGACTGGAAAGCCGACGTATCGATGTTCAACTTGTGCAGTGTCTTTGCGTCGACCGTTCGGTAGAGCGCGACCTGCGCGGGCTCGGCCCGGTTGTCGAGCAGGCCGCCCGACTTAGCGAGGGCCTCGCCCATCGACAGGCTCGACTCCTCGAAATCGAAGCGCCCATTGGCGCCGGATGCGCCGAAGGCCAGGAATGTGCGGCGCTCGCGATTGACGAAGATCGTATCGCCGGGGGCGACATATATGTTCTCGGCCGGCGTATTGGACAGCTTGTTGTAGGAAATCGTCGCAGTGCGGCCCTTGCGCTGCAAGGTGATGTAGGTCTCGATCCCGGGCGCACTGATGCCGCCGGCCGTCGAGACCACATCTAGCACCCGCTCGCCGCCCGACGATATCTCGACCTTCTGCGGATCATTGACGTCGCCGAGCACGGCCACCTGGCTCGACTTGCGCTCCGTCACGGTAATCACGACCTGAGGCTCGATGGCGCGATTGGCCAGCAGGTCCTCGATCTCGCGCTCGACCTGCTCCTTGGCGCGTCCCGCCGCCCGGATGCGGCCGGCATAGGGAACGGAAATATTGCCGTTGCTGTCGATCTGCTGGGGCGGCAACGTGATGAAATTGCCGGGGCGGCTACCGGCGTCGCTCGGAATGAAGAGGCCACCCGCCTGCGCTTCGAAGATCGACACCTCCACGGCATCGCCAATGCCCAGCGGGATCGAGGGCGCCCCGCCGCGCCCCCCTCCGAAGCCATCCTTGAGGGAGGAAATCGTCTCGGACTGGAAGTATCCCAGGATCGATTTGTTGATGTCGATCAGCACGTAATCAATGCCGACCTTCTTCTCTTTTGTCGACAGCTTGACCGCCGCCTGATTCTCGATCGCATGGTAAGACGGCCCGGCATTCGGCACGGCCGCACAACTGGCCAATAGAGATGAAATGACGGCGACTGTCAGCTTAGACGACATGGAGCTCATATGATCATCCTAAAATTCATCTTTGAGTAACCGACATGCTGTCGACTTACGCAACCGTTTTATAGATCGGCTCGACATTAATTCACAAAACGATACAATAGTGTGACTGCAATACAACATAATTTTAACATAGAGACTCTGGTAGAGTCTAAGATCCCTGACTCGACTTTGATATGAATTTTCCTATACGACGAATATTAGATATTTCTGCATTTAAGCAGTATGATCTGCAAAAATTTTTCGATTTCGTGCTGATATATTGAACATATCTCAATATTCTGAGCGTAAGATGTGCATAGCGCCCGAAAAACAGTCAGACGTGGCTCGTTCTCCTCTGCAGGTTACGGAATTCTGACGAATTTATTGGGAGCCGTGCGACTTCGCCGCTTGAGAACCTCCCACTCACCGCCCGCCAACTCTTCCTGCACCACGGTCCTCGGCGAAACCGCCACGCAGCGGCACTTCCGCTCTGGCCGCCTCGTGTTCCGGAATGGGAAAAATCGGCAATTCACTAAAATTGTCGGGAACGGTTTAAGCGCACCGAAAAGCGCCTCCGGCTAATCTCTGTTCGAAGCCGCGGAGAACCTTGCAGCGAAATGCGGCAAGGACATCCGAACGGAAGCAATCCGCAATCAACAGCCTGCGGCCAAGCAGGCGGATACCGGGCAAACAGGGAACGAGGACATGCTGAAGACACTGCTTGCAACCGCCGTCGTCGCGCTGACCGCGCTCACCCTGGTCCAGCCGGCCGCCGCCGCCGGCCCCGGCGGCTTCGCCCGCAATCTCCGTGACACGCCGCCGGTCAGCTTCATCGCCGCCGCCAGGCCGACCCTCGCGCCCTTCGCCCATGTCAAGTTCTGCATGCAAAACCCGGCGGAATGCAGGAAGAATGCCGGCTCGCCGGTCGTCGCGCTGACCGCCTATCGCGAAAGCCAGCTCAAGCGGATCAATGCAAGCGTCAATCGCCAGCTCCGCGCCGAAAGCGATTCCCTTGCGGTCGACGGCGGCGACGTCTGGCAGGTCTCCGGCACCAGCGGCGACTGCGAAGACTTCGCGCTGATCAAGCGCAAGCGCCTGATCACCATGGGCTGGTCGCCGCGGGCTCTCAGGATCGCGGTTGCCCGCACCGGCTCCGGCGAAGGCCATGCCGTGCTGGTGGTCAAGACCAGCAAGGGCGATCTCGTGCTCGACAACCGCACCAGCGCCATCCGCCCGTGGAAGAACACCGACCTGCGCTGGGTCAAGATCCAGTCACCGGACAATCCCCGCCTCTGGCTGGCGATCTGAACAGGCGAGATCCGACATCCGCGGCGACCGGCATCCCCCACGCGTCGATCGCCGCACGATCTGACCCGCCCTCGCCGCCAACCGTCCCTCTGCCGCAATCTCCCTTCCTCCTCCATCATGGGGTGACGGTCACCCCTTCGGCATGCGATGCATGGGGAAGAAGCGGGGTCGCTTGCCGTCACGAATCGTGCCGGTCGGTTCCCAGATCACGTCGAGTGAAGAGTATTGAGCGGACAGGAATGAGAAGACTACTGAACAAACTGCTCGGAATGCGGCCGGGCGGCCCCACCGGGGAGAGAACCCGACTGTCGCTCGGCGATCAGGCAGACCACGCCGTCATCTATGCCATCGGCGATGTCCATGGCTGTCACGCGGCCTTGCTCGATGCCGAAGCGCGAATTCTCGACGACGCGGCGGCGTCGGATGGCAGGAAGCTCCTCGTCATGCTCGGAGACTATATCGATCGCGGACCCAACTCCCGCCAGGTCATAGACCATCTCCTTATGCCACCCCCGGCGTGTTTCGAACGGGTCGCCCTTTGCGGCAATCATGACGACCTGTTTTACCGCTTCCTGCTCGATCCTGCCGCACACTTGAGCTGGCTGCAGCTCGGAGGACGCGAGACCCTCTTTTCCTACGGCATAGATGCGAGCCATAGTCTCGAGCGTCCCCGCGGTCTGGAACGGCTGGCGGCATTGACGAGGGAAGCGGTGCCGCAGCATCATGTCGACTTTCTGCGCTCGCTGCCGTCCTTGCTGACCATCGGCCCCATCGTCTTTGTTCATGCGGGCCTCAGGCCGGGCCTCTCGCTGGACGAACAGAGCGACGAGGATCTGCTGTGGATGCGGGAACCCTTTCTCAGTCGCGGCCCGGAACTGCCGGTCCTGGTGGTGCACGGCCACACGCCAGCGCCGCAGGTCAGCCATGGAAAGGGCCGCATCTGCATCGACACCGCCGCCTTCGCCACCGGGCATCTGGCCGTTTTGAAGATCGCGAACGGCAAGACTGAAGTCATTTGACGACGAAACGCACGGGATGACGCCTTCACCGGCAGCCTCGCAACGGCAGCACAGGGTTCTCCCGGCGGCCTGCCATTCTTCTGCGGCCGCCTCGTGTTCCGGAATGGGAAAAATCGGCAATTCACTAAAATTGTCGGGAACGGTTTAAGCGCACCGAAAAGCGCACCGGCTAATCTCTGTTCGAAGCCGCGGAGAACCTTGCAGCGAAATGCGGCAAGGACATCCGAACGGAAGCAATCCGCAATCAACAGCCTGCGGCCAAGCAGGCGGGTACCGGCCGAACAGGGAACGAGGACATGCTGAAGACACTGCTTGCAACCGCCGTCGTCGCGCTGACCGCGCTGACCCTGGTCCAGCCGGCCGCTGCCGCCGGCCCCGGCGGCTTCGCCCGCAATCTCCGCGACACGCCGCCGGTCAGCTTCATCGCCGCCGCCAGGCCGACCCTCGCGCCCTTCGCCCATGTCAAGTTCTGCATGCAAAACCCGGCGGAATGCAGGAAGAATGCCGGCTCGCCGGTCGTCGCGCTGACCGCCTATCGCGAAAGCCAGCTCAAGCGGATCAATGCAAGCGTCAATCGCCAGCTCCGCGCCGAAAGCGATTCCCTTGCGGTCGACGGCGGCGACGTCTGGCAGGTCTCCGGCACCAGCGGCGACTGCGAAGACTTCGCGCTGATCAAGCGCAAGCGCCTGATCACCATGGGCTGGTCGCCGCGGGCTCTCAGGATCGCGGTTGCCCGCACCGGCTCCGGCGAAGGCCATGCCGTGCTGGTGGTCAAGACCAGCAAGGGCGATCTCGTGCTCGACAACCGCACCAGCGCCATCCGCCCGTGGAAGAACACCGACCTGCGCTGGGTCAAGATCCAGTCGCCGGACAATCCCCGCCTCTGGCTGGCGATCTGAACAGGCGAGATCCGACATCCGCGGCGACCGGCATCCCCCATGCGTCGATCGCCGCACGATCTGACCCGCCCTCGCCGCCAACCGTCCCTCTGCCGCAATCTCCCTTCCTCCTCCATCATGGGGTGACGGTCACCCCTTCGCGGCCGGACGCGGCTGAAGAAAGGCCGACCCCGGCCAAGCCGTTCTCGCAGGCACCTCGGCTTCGATGCCAGAGAATGCTTACGCGATCGCGCGCCGGCAGAGACGAGAAGCGCGAACGTCTGTGCCCGCCCTCTTCGCTTAGAAATCACCTGTCTTTCGCCCGAACCCCGCGCCTCATGTGGAATAGGATGCCGTCGGCGGGCACATGCCTTGTTCGGCACCCCGCATTCGCGGTTGTGGGCGGCGCAGGACGCCTGACTTCCGTCGCGCAGATTTGACACATCGCGCGTGCACTTCACGCGCAACAGCCGTAGAGTGGACAGGCAAACCCAGGAGGCGAAGGATAAACATCTGAGATAAAAGGAGTTTCTCCCGGGAAGCCGGCGCTCCCGAGACATGGCATGCGGCTTGCTAACCAAGCTATGAACCAGCGGCCAGTCAATAATGCCGCGGCTCTTCTCGAACAAGGAGATAAAAGAATGGGGAACTTTCAGCGCTTTTTGATCACCACGGCCGTCGCCTTGATACTTCCGGCGACATCGCTTTCGGCATCGGAGATCCGGGTCGGTTTCACCGCCGAAGCCTTGACCCTCGATCCCGCCAATCATCGCAATCGCGAGACCGAGACCATCATCCGCAACATGTATGACGGCTTGCTCACCCGCGATCCGGATATGAGGGTCGTCCCGGAAATCGCCAGATCCTGGACGCAAACCTCGCCGACCGCCTTCGAATTCAAGATCCGCGAGGGTATCAAGTTCCATGACGGTTCCGACCTGACCGTCGAGGACGTCAAGTTCACCCTCGACCGGCTGACGGTCGAAGGCGCCATGGGCGACGGCCAGACCAGCCCGCGCAAGAGCCTGCTCGGCCCGGTCAAGGATATCGAGATTGTCGGCGACGACACGATCCGCATCAATCTCAATGAGCCCTGGCCGCTCCTGCCGGCCATGCTGCCTTTCCAGGAATTCGTCTCCAAGGCCTTCGTCGAAAAGGTCGGTACCGCCGGAATGGCAACCGCCGAGAATGGCGCGGGCCCTTTCAAGCTGGTCGAATGGCGCAAGGGTGATTCCATCATCATGGAACGCTTCGATGATTACTACGGCGGCTCGCCGGACATCGCGCCGGTCGGCAAAGCCTGCGTCGATCGCGTCATCTTCAAGATTATCCCGGAAACGGCCTCGCGCGTTGCGGCCCTGCTTGCCGGCGATGTCGACATCATCAACGGCCTGCCGCCCTTCTCCATCGCCCAGGTCGAGCAGAATCCCAATACCGCGGTCATGACCGTCAACGGAACGCGCAGCGTCTTCCTTGCCCTCAACCTCAAAGGCGACAAGTTCGATGACATCAAGGTTCGCCAGGCGGTCGCGCACGCGCTCGACAAGCAGCTGATCATCGACAAGATCCTCGGCGGCAATGCCGTATCGATCGAAGGCATCCTGAGCCCTGCCGCCTTCGCATCGACCCCTGACCTGCCGAAACACGAATATGATGCCGAAAAGGCCAAGGCGCTTCTCGCGGAAGCCGGTTTCCCCGACGGAATCGACATCACCATAGACGCCGAAGGCGCCGACAAGGACACGGTCGAAGCGATCGCCTCGGTGCTCGCCAAGTCCGGCATCCGCGCCAAGGTCGCCATCGGCGAAAGCGCGATGATCGACGCCAAGTGGAACCCGAAGAACGACAAGAACGACGGCGACATCTACTTCACCTCGTGGGGTAACGGCTCGCTCGATCCGTTCGATATCTTCGTGCCGACCCATTACACGATGGGCCGCGGCAACGCCTCCGGCTATTCCAACAAGGAAGTCGACGCCCTTCTGGATCAGGGTGCGATCGAACTCGATCCAGCCAAGCGTGCTGCCCTCTACCAGCAGGCGGAAGCGATCGTGAACGCCGAGCTTCCCTACATCTATCTCTGGGTTCCGAAGGATATCTACGGCGTGTCAAAACGCCTGAAGGGCTGGAAGCCGAGCGCCGACAGCCGCATCAACCTGCACGACGCCTGCGTCGAATAACCGACACAGGCGGGAATAGGTCATGCGATTGGGCAAACTGGTCGAGCGCCTTCTGCAGCTCGTCCCGGTTCTCCTGGGCGTCAGCACCATCGTCTTCCTGATGATGGCACTGACGCCGGGAGATCCCGTTGAAATCATGATCGGCGACCAGCCGATCACCCCGGCCGAGGAACTGACACTCCGCCAGGACCTCGGGCTCGACAAGCCGATCGGCGAGCGTTTCGTGGTCTTCCTCGAAAACGCCGTCACCGGCGACTTCGGCATGAGCCTGTTCCACCGGCGGCCGGTGTTCGACGTGATCGTCGAGCGCCTGCCGGCGACGATCGAGCTCAGCCTCGTCGCGCTGATCATCGCGCTTGTCACCTCCATCCCGCTCGGCGTGATGGCGGCGATCAAGAAGAATACCATCATCGACCGTGTCGCCACGATCGGTTCGCTGCTCGGTGTGTCGCTGCCCGGTTTCTGGTTCGGCATCCTGCTCCTGATGCTCTTTGCGGTCCAGCTCAGGCTGCTGCCGGTCTCGGGCCGGATCGGCTTCGACAGCGAAGTGGCGCCGATTACCCATTTCCTGTTGGTCGACACCTTGCTGCGCGGGCGCCTCGACGCCTTCTGGGACGCGCTGTCGCATATCCTGCTGCCGGCGATCACGCTTGGCCTGCCGATGACGGCTATCCTGACACGCGTCACCCGCACCTCCATGCTCGAAGTGCTGCGCCAGGACTATGTCGCCTTCGCCGAAGCCAAGGGCCTCAGCCGTCGCCGCATCCTCTTCCGCCATGCGCTGAAAAACGCGCTGATCCCGACCGTTTCGGTGGCCGCCCTCGAAACCGGGTCGCTGCTCGGCGGCAACATGATCGTCGAGACGGTGTTTGGCTGGCCTGGCCTCGGCCGGCTGGTCGTCGAAAGCATCTTCGTGCGCAACTACCCGCTCGTCCAGGCCGCCGTGCTGTTCTACGCCGTCACCTACGTGCTGGTGAACTTCGTCGCCGACCTCCTCTACACGCTGCTCAATCCACGGGTGAAACTATGACCGTCGCCGACGATGCCGCCGCGCCGGCAATGGCTGCCGATCAGGGCAAATCCCTGTTCAAGCGCAACCTGGAGAACTTCGCCGAAAACCGGCTGGCGCTTGCCAGCGCGGTGCTGGTGCTGATCTTCGTGCTGATGGCGATCTTCGCGCCCTGGATCGCCCCGCACGATCCGAACGAGACCGACCTCTTCCGGCGCCTGCAACCGCCCGCCTGGATGCCGGGCGGCGAATGGAGCTATCTTCTCGGCTGCGACGGGCTCGGCCGCGATATCCTGTCGCGCATCATCTATGGTTCGCGCATCTCGATCTTCATCGGCACTGCCGTCATCCTGGTCGCCACCACGATCGGCATCGTCGCCGGCCTCGCCGCCGGCTATCTGCGCGGCTGGGTCGACATCGCCATTTCGAGGCTCGTCGACATCCTGCTCGGCTTTCCCTACCTGATCTTCGCCATCGGCCTGATGGCGATGATGGGACCCGACCTGTTCAACATCATCCTGGCGCTCGCCTACAAGGAATGGGTCATTCCCTGCCGGGTGGTGCGCGGCGAAACGCTTGCCGTGCGCGAACTCGAATATGTCGAGGCCGCCCGTGCCATCGGCGCCTCGCGCTTCCACATCATGCTGCGCGAAATCATGCCGAACATCCTGTCACCGGTGATCGTGGTATCGACCATCCGCATGGCCGACGTCATCATCCTCGAGGCCAGCCTCTCCTTCCTCGGCCTCGGCGTTCAACCGCCGACCGCCTCCTGGGGTTCCATGGTCGCCGACGGCCGCGCCTTCATCCTCGAAGCCTGGTGGGTCTCGACCTTCCCCGGCCTTGCCATCCTTTTGCTCGTGCTGGTGATCAACGTGGCGAGCCAGGGCCTGCGCGACGCTTTCGATCCGAGGTTCAACGAATGACGACCACCCCCTCCCCCCTCCTCCAGGTCCGGGATCTTCGGACCGTGTTCGAAACCCGTGCCGGCCGCGTCTTCGCCGTCGATGGCGTCGATGTCACCGTCAATCCGGGCGAGTGTCTTGGCGTCGTCGGCGAAAGCGGCTCCGGCAAGAGCGTCACCTTCTCCTCCGTCATGGGACTGGTGCGCGCGCCGGGCCGCATCGCCAGCGGCTCGATCCGCTTCGAAGGACGCGATCTGCGGGCATTGTCGCCGCCAGACATGCGCAAGATCCGCGGCCGCGACATCGCCATGACCATGCAGGATGCGCTGACCGCGCTCAATCCGGCACTGACGGTCGGCGAGCAGATCCTCGAAGTGCTCTACGCCCATGACGAGACGCTTCCTGAAGGTCGCATGGCAAGGCGGAGAGCCGCCCGCGCCAAGGCGGTCGAGATGCTGGAACTCGTCGGCATAGCCTCGGCCGGCGATCGCCTCCAATACTATCCGCACGAGTTCTCCGGCGGCATGCGGCAGCGGATCATGATCGCCATAGCACTCGCCTGCCGGCCGAAGCTGCTGATCGCCGACGAACCGACCACGGCGCTCGACGTGACCATCCAGGCCCAGGTTCTGGAACTGATCGCCGATATCCGCGTGCGTCTCGGCATGAGCGTGGTGCTGATCACCCATGACCTCGGCGTGGTCTCGGAATATTGCGACCGGGTGATGGTCATGTATGCCGGACAGGTGGTCGAGGAAGGGCCGACCGCCTCGGTGATCCAGAACCCGCAGCATCCCTATACGCGGGGCCTGCTGCAATCCATCCCGCGGCTTTCCCTGCGCGGCCAGAAGATCAAGCCGATCGAGGGCCAGGTGCCCGAGCTGATCGACCTGCCGCCGCAATGCCGTTTCTATTCCCGCTGCAGCGAACGCCTGGACGCCTGCATGAACAGGATCGACATGCGCGAACTCGGCGATAAGCGCCGGGCGCGCTGCATCCGCCTGCCGGAGGTCAAGGCATGAGCGAGAATTCGAATACGCCGCTGATCACCGTGGAAAACCTGGTGAAGCACTATGGCGGCCGGCGCGGCCCGATTTCCTGGGCAACCGGCAAGCCGCCGATCAACATCCGGGCGCTGAACGGCGTCTCCTTCGAGGTCCGGCGCGGCGAAACGCTCGGCCTGATCGGCGAGAGCGGATGCGGAAAGTCGACGCTCGGGCGAGCATTGCTGCGCCTGCACGAGCCGACCTCCGGCAAGGTCGTCTTCGACGGGACCGAGGTCACGGCACTGAAGCCCGATGCGCTGAAGGCGATGCGCCGGCACATGCAGATCATCTTCCAGGATCCCTATGCCTCGCTCAACCCGCGCCGCACGGTCGCCGACATCATCGGCCTGCCGCTGATGCTGCACGGGCTCGCCGCCAGTCGGCGCGATATGCGAGACAAGGTGGCGGCGATCATGGACAAGGTCGGGCTGAAGACCAACCACCTCGACCGCTACCCGCACCAGTTCTCCGGCGGCCAGCGGCAACGCATCGGCATTGCCCGGGCGCTGATCAGCAATCCGCAGTTCATCGTCTGCGACGAGCCGGTCTCGGCCCTCGACGTATCGATCCAGGCGCAGATCATCGAACTGCTGACCGGCCTCAAGCGCGACATGGGTCTGACCTACCTGTTCGTCTCGCACGACATCTCGGTCATCGGCTATCTGAGCGATCGGGTGGCGGTGATGTATCTCGGCGAAATCGTCGAGATGGGACCGGTCGAGACGGTCCTGTCCAATCCGCGCCATCCCTATACCCAGAGCCTGATGTCGGCGGTGCCCGATGTCGATCATCCGGGCAAGCATCAGCGCGTGCGGCTGACCGGCGACCTGCCATCGCCGCAATCGCCGCCGCCCGGCTGCAAGTTCCACACGCGTTGTCCGCTGGCGACCGACCTGTGCCGGGTCGAGGCGCCGCCGCGCCATGATCTCGGCGACGGCCATACGGCATCCTGTCATCTGATAGACGACAATGTCTCGATCCTGAGGTAGTGCGATGTTGCCCTTCGATGCCAAGCCCGCCAGCCCTGTTCTGCTTTCCGGCAGCGCTTACGAGCGCGGCCGCGCTCAGGCGACAAAGGCCGGTGTCAGCGACGAGCAGATCCGCACTGCCGTTCTCGGCCGCGTCGACCAGGCCAGCGCCGCCGGCCTGCTCGATACCGACGGCCTGCGCTACATTGAGGCGCAGCGCACTTTCCTGAGCAACCATGATCCCGACACGATGGCGGAACTCGCCGGCATTGCCGACGGTTTCGGCCTGATGGAGGACGATCTCTTCGTCCACCAGCACATCACCATCCTGCGCGACCTCAAGACGGCCGCGGAGATCGACACCGACGGCTGCAGCACCTGGGCGGTCGGCGACAGCGAGGACGGGCCGCTGGTGGTCAAGAACCGCGACTTTTCCGGCACCCATCTCGGCGTGCAGCGGGTCTTCCTGCATGAGGGCCCGGACATCGCGACGGGCCGGATGATCTGCGTCGGCAGCGCCGGCAGCCCCGGCGCCTATTCCAGCGGGATCAATGCGGCGGGCCTCGCGCTTGTCGACAACCATGTCGGAACCAAACGCCATGGTGTCGGCTGGCTGCGCTATTTCGCCATGACCCGGATCCTGGCGACCTGCCGCACGGTCGAAGAGGCGGTCGCCTTCATCGCCGCGCGGCGCCATGCCGGCGGCGGAAACCTGGTGCTTGCCGACCGCGGCGGGGCAACCGCGGCGATCGAGTTCGGCACCGACACATTTGGCATCGAGAGGGGCGCGGCTTCCTGGCGGACCAATCATTTCGTGACAGCGAAAATGACGGACTGCAATCTTCTCGAGAATGGCGACCGGATCGATGATAACTCATCGATCCGGTTCGACTTCCTGTCGCGCATGGTGCCGAACCGGCGCTGGAATGTTGCGGCGGCAGCGGCCCTGATGGCGAGCCACGCCGAGGACGGGCCAGACATGGCGCCGCTCTGCCAGCATCCCAGCCGCGACGACTCACAGACCATCTCGACCGTCATCTACCGCTGCGACAAGGCGAGCCTTCATTTTGTCGAGGGCAATCCCTGTTCGGGAGAGTGGCGGTTGTTCGAAATGCCGGTATAGTCGTCATGTCTCAAGCAGGGCGGCCCATGGCGAATTACGAGCGCGATCTGATCGGCGAGCATGCGAGCATCGATGCCCTGCGGAAGCTGATCACGCGCGTTGCCAAAAGCCCCGCCCGCACCGTGCTCATCTATGGCGAGACCGGCACCGGTAAGGGACTGGTCGCGCGCATGCTGCACCAGCAGTCGGCGCGTGCTGCGGGCGAATTCGTCGACATCAATTGCGCGGCCATCCCATCGAGCCTCCTGGAATCGGAACTCTTCGGTCATGAGCGCGGCGCCTTCACCGGTGCCCAGGTCAAGAAGGCCGGCCTCGTCGAGATGGCGAACCACGGAACGGTGTTTCTCGACGAGATCCGCGAGATGGACCTCGTGCTGCAGGCCAAGCTCTTAAGCTTCCTCGATACCCAGAGTTTTCGCCGGGTCGGCGCCGTCACCTCGACCTCGGTCGACGTCCGGCTCGTCGCGGCGACCAACAAGATCCTCCTTGGCGAGGTGAATTCCGGCCGCTTCCGGGAAGATCTCTATTACCGGCTGCAGGTCGTGGCGATCAACCTGCCGGCTCTTCGGGAACGCGCCTCCGACGCCCTGATCTTGTCGCAGCATTTCGTCGACAAGTTCAACGCCCAGTACAAGCGCAACATCAGGGGGCTGAGCGACGAGGTGCAGCAGATCTTCCTGCAGTATCCCTGGCCCGGCAATGTCCGTGAGCTGGAAAACCTGATCGAGCGCATCTTCATCCTCGAAGACGACGACCTGGTCCTGCCGCGCCATCTACCCGATCGCATCCTGCGCACGGTGAAGGCAAAGGCAGCGGGTGTCCTGTCCGTTGCCCGGGGCCAGCCGACGGCCGACGATCTGTCGCTCGGGTTTCACGGGGCAACGGCGCATTACCAGAAGCATCTGATCGAGGCCGCACTGGCGGCTGCCGGCGGCAATCTGCAGCGCGCCGCCACAACCCTGAAGATCAGCCGGCACGCCATGCGCCACCAGATGATCAAGCTTGGCCTGATCACGGATTGAGCCGGCGCGCATTGCACGACACGCGGCGTGCGTTTCGCGCAGCTCCCTGAGCGCAAACCGTGTCCGTGATTTTTCATAATACATTA
The DNA here is from genome assembly GCF_900492205.1 of Ciceribacter sp. T2.26MG-112.2. Taxonomy (GTDB): domain Bacteria; phylum Pseudomonadota; class Alphaproteobacteria; order Rhizobiales; family Rhizobiaceae; genus Allorhizobium; species Allorhizobium naphthalenivorans_A. The sequence goes on along the minus strand of NZ_UEYQ01000002.1, from coordinate 128,938 downwards.
CAGCAGCTTAACGAACCATTCGCGTTTGGCACGGTGCATGCATTCACCAGGACAAGACGGATTTCGTTCTTCCATGGAGAAAGTGCATGCGATCTATGAAGATCATCTGCCCCAACGGGCATCTGGGTTTTGCGCCGCTGAAACCCAAGAGTTTCCACATCGGCGTTGATGCCGGTCCCGACTTCATCGCGGCCGACAGCGGCAGCGACGACATCGGACCGGTGCCGCTCGGGAATGACACCTGCGCCAGCCCGAAGGCCTGGCAGGCGCATGACCTCGAGGAAATGCTTTTGGCCTCGCGCCGCATCGGCGTGCCGATGATCATCGGCTCGGCCGGCGATACCGGCACCAACAGCCGGGTCGACATGTATGTCGAGATGATCCGCGAGATCGCCGCCAAGCACAACCTGCCGCCCTTCCGCATCGGCTGGTTCTATTCCGAGGTCGACAAGGAACTGGTGCGCGCCAAGATCCGTTCCGGCTCGACAATCCAGGGACTCGACGCCCGTCCGGCCCTGACCGAAGAAGAACTCGACGCCACCGAACGCGTCGTCGCCATGGCCGGCGTCCATCCGTTCCGGGCGCTGCTCGATCAGGGTTGCGACGTCATCATCGGCGGCCGATCCTCCGACAGCGCCGTGTTTGCCTGCGCGGCCCTTGCCCGCGGCTTTCCGGAAGCGCAGTCCTACTATCTCGGCAAGGTGCTGGAATGCGCCTCGTTCTGCGCCGAGCCCTATGGCGCCAAGGAAACGGTTCTCGGCGAGATCACCGAGGATTGGGTCGAGGTCACAGCCATGTCGCCGGAACAGCGTTGCACCGTGGCTTCGGTTGCGGGCCACGCCATGTATGAGCGCTCCAATCCCTTCTTCGAATATGTCGCCGGCGGCATGCTCGACATGACCAATTGCGTCTACGAGCAGGTCTCGGAAAAGACCACCCGCGTCACCGGCATGGAATTCGTTCCCGCAACCGACTTCCGGGTCAAACTTGAGGGCTCCGGCAAGCTTGGCGAGCGCTTCGTCGGCATGGCCGGCATTCGCGACCCCTACACCATCGCCCATGTCGACGAGGTCATCGAATGGGCGCGAACCCAGGTGCGCGAGCGCTTCGGCCCGGATGGCTGGGAACTGCACTACAACGTCTTCGGCCGCAACGGCATCATGGGCGACATGGAACCGCTGAAGGACAAGCCGGGTCATGAACTGATGATCGTCGTCCAGGGCGTCGCACCGACGAAGGAAATGGCCGAGGAAGTGACCATCACCGGCACGCGCCAGCTGTTCTACGCCCGCCTCCCCGACGTCAAGGGTACTGCCGGCGGCGTTTCCTTCGTGCTCGATGAGGTGATGCAGGCGAGTCCCGCCTACCGCTGGACCCTCAACCACACCATGGCTGTCAGCGATCCGCTGGAGCTCTTCCCCACCCACACCGCCATCATCGGCAACGGACAGCTCGAGGCTGCGCAATGACCGTGACCAAACTCTCCGATCTCGCCAAGACGATCCGCAGCAAGAATGCCGGGACCGACAAGATCACCTTCGACATCATCTTCCGCGAGCGGGAGACCTATGAAAGGGTGAAACGCTCCGAAGCTTTGACGCCCGAAACGGTCTGCGCCATCCTCGGCATCGACCAGGCCCGGCTCACCGACTTCGTCGAATACGATCCGGCCTATGCGATCAAGTTCACCATCCTGCGCCTTCGCCCGAGCGGTAGCCCGGGCGACGCCGACATCTTCGGCGCACAGCAATATGCGCCCTTCCTCGATGTCGAGGTGCGGGACATCTGACTTGTCCCGAAAGTCTTCGATTGCCTTCGGCCGTTGCCTTCAGGAAGCCGGGCGGAAGGCCTTGATGCGGGCTGGATCGGTCTCGATCCGGCCCGCTCCGATCAGGTCAAGGCAATAGGGAACGGCGGCAAAGATGGTATCGAGGCTGAAACGGATCGAGCTCGGCTTGCCCGGCAGGTTGATGATCAGCGTTTTGCCCCGCGTGCCGGCCGTCTGGCGCGACAGGATGGCGGTCGGCGTCTGTTCGAGGCTGGCACGCCTGAGCTGCTCGCCGAAACCGGGCAGTTCCTTGACCAGAACTTCGCGCATGGCCTCCGGCGTTTCATCGCGCGGCGCGGGTCCGGTCCCGCCCGTGGTGAGGATCAGGTCGACCTGGCTTTCGTCGCAGAGCGCTATCAGCGTGTCGCGCACCGAGGCGACGCCGTCCGGGATAATCCGCTTGACGATCTCGTAAGGGGAAGTGACGACCTCCCTCAGCCATTCCTCGATCGCGGGTCCGCTGAGGTCTTCGTACTGCCCCCGGCTGGCCCGGTCCGATACGGTAACGATGGCGATCTGCATTCTGTCCTCCACAGCGGAAATAGGGCGCATGGCCGGCTGAGGGCGTGGTTCAAACCCTCGGCGGCGCGCCTTGACCCATACAGGCCAACAGGGCACCGGCGCAACGGACATGCATCCTCTGGTCCGGCCGCTCCTAGAACAATGCGTCGTCGAAAAGCTCTTCATCCGACACTGGCGCAGCCGAGGCCACGACCTGGCTTTCCGCGACGGCCGATGATGCGCCGAAGATCCCGGCATGCAAGTCCCGTTCGGCGGCCATGGTATAGAGCCGCCCGATCTTCGTTCCGATCTCTGCCATATCGCCCGCCATGTCGGAGGTGTCCGGGATGACGGACAAGGCTTCTTCGGCGATTTGCGCGGCACAGTCGTCAAGGACGTCGCCGAGTTCTGCCTGAAAGTCTAGCTTGCGGATGGTAACTTCCATCTGCTCGACCGCCTGGCGGCCTTGCAGGTCCACCGCCGAAAGGCTCTGCTCCATCCGGTCAGCCGACTGGCGGATGCTGTCGAGGGCCTGCGCCAGCTGCTGATAAAGGCCGATCTCGCTCTCCGCCGCCGCCTCACCACTGCCCCCAAGGGCATCGGCGCACGTGCCGAGCCGGTGAAGATCGGACAGGATTTCCTCGGCACTCTCATCCATCTGGCCGGCAAAGGCTCGAAGCTCGGCAGTTACGACATTGATCGCCCGGCCTTCCTCGCCAATGCGACTGCAGCGCAGGTTGGTGTTGAGCGCCATATATTGAATATCGGTCCGCACCACCCGCACGATCTCGATCCCGTCCAGCAGTTCGCGAACGATCTGGCCGGTGCATCGGCTCAGTTCGTCGGACTCGCCGGCCGCCGCAGTCACGGTCCTGACCACATCCTGGGCGCTGGCGATGTTGGTTTCCAGCTGCCGGATCAGGCTGTTGCCCGTGCTCTCGTCGTCGTTCATGCCCTGCCGCAGGGACAGGATGGCCGAAACATCGGTTTTGAAGCTGCTGACGGTTGAGACGATCTTTGCTGTGTCCCGCCGGAAGTCGGCACAGGTCTGGTCGATCTGCCGCTTGACGAGAGTGAGGACGCAGGCCCGCAGACGCCGGCGCTGTTCGCCGTCGAGCGCCTGTCCGGCTGCACTGTCGAGATAGTCGTCGATGATGGCGAGGCTCGACTGGCAGTGCTCGATGCGCTGGCGTGTGATGTCGCCGATCTGCATGGCCGAAAGCACGGTCGCCAGCTTCGCCTGCACAGCGCCGGCGAGCTTGCGCACCTGGTTGGCGGCAGCGGCAAGCTGGTTGTGATGATCCGTCAACTGGCCCGCGCCACGCTCGAGTTCGCCGGCAATCGCCGGGACCAGATCGCGATAGCTCGCAAGGATCTGCTGGCCGCGTGCGGCGGCCGGCTTGAGCTGCCTGGAAAGATCCACCAGTTTGGCGGCGAAGCTCTCGACCTGGTCGCTTCCGTAGCGAATGCGATCGATGATCTCTTCGGCGAAACCGGCAAACTCGCTGACGCCGGCGCCGGTGATTTTCGCGGTCAGCGCGAAGGTACGCAGATAGCGCAGCGTCTCGCGCATGCGTCCCACCTCTTCGGCGAGGTCCCGTTCGATCTCGGCGATCCTGGACAGGTTCTCCTGCCGGTTCTCTTCCAGCCGCGGCAGCTCCGCCAGCCTTGCCATGATGCGGGAAAGATCCGCTCGCGTCCGCTCAGCCGTCTCGCCGCTCAGCGAAACCATCATGGCGTCGAGCGTATCGATCATCCTCGACACGGACTCGAGCACCCCAAGCAGAACCGTGCCCCCTTCGAGGAAGCGGCTTTCGATTCTCAAGCGGGCATTTTCGAGGCCTGCGGAGAGACCGGTTGCAAGCTTGACGCGTGTGGCCAAGGCCGATGCTTGATTCCTCGACACCTTTTTCTCCGCTTCGAGAGTCTTTTTCTATTTATTCAATTTAGAACTTTAGAACGCGTTACTTTAGGTTTGACTTCGAATCTGTATTTACCCCTCAATTTTTAAGGGCAATCCTCGAGTCGTCGTCCGGTAATCGCGCTTTCGGCAAACCATCCCTTCCGCCCGTTAACAGCATGATAAAAATCGAAAAAATCAAGGCAGCTTAGTTAATGGAACGCCACCAGGACGCGCACCCATTTTCCACGCCTGATTTGGCGTGCCTAAAGTCGCCAAGTATTTTTACAGTTCTTTAATTTACGATCGCCAAGATTTCAGGAAGATAGGCTATTCGGGTGGATTATTCAAAGTAATGTCAAATGACGGCCTTAACTGCACTGTAGTTAAACCAGAGAAAGCTACAGGCATTCGAAACATCTCCAAGTTTTATCCCGAACTATCGGCCGCACTTTCCGGCACGCAACCTGTGATACTGGATCTCGCCGACGAGCCCGAGGTGGACCTCGCCTTCGTCCAGGTCGTGGAAGCCGCACGGCTGTTTGCCCGCACGCATGGAAAAACGCTGTCGCTGTCGCAACCGGCCAGCGGCTCTTTGCTCGACGTGCTCGGTCGAGCCGGCTTCATCGAAAACGCGTCGCACGAGGACGCACTCTTCTGGCTTCACAAGGGATCCGCCCAATGAGCGCACATATTCTCACCGTCGACGATTCGGCCAGCATTCGAATGACGACGAAGATCGCCTTGTCCAATGCCGGCTATGCGGTGACGGAGGCCGTAGACGGGGCTGACGGCATCGCCAAGCTTTCGGCCGGCACATTCGATCTGATCGTCACCGACCTGAACATGCCGAACATGGACGGGCTGACCATGATCCGGGAGCTGCGCAAGATGCCGGCGCATACCGGCGTACCGGTCATCTTCCTGACCACCGAATCCGATGGCGAGATCAAGAGCCAGGCCAAGGCCGCAGGCGCCACCGGCTGGCTGACCAAGCCCTTCGATCCGGAAAACCTCGTCAAGATCGCCCGGAAAGTCCTCGGCAAATGAGTGACACCGATCCGATTGCCGTCTTTCTCACGGAGGCCGCCGAACTTCTCGAGCAGATCGAGATCGGCCTTCTCGACCTCACCCACAGGCTCGACGACAAGGATCAGATCGACGCGGTCTTCCGCGGCCTTCACACGCTCAAGGGCTCCGGCGCCATGTTCGGCTTCGACGCCCTTGCCGCCTTTACCCATCATTGCGAGACCGCCTTCGACCGGGTCCGCAAGGGCGACGTGCCGGCAAGCCAGGAACTGGTTGCCGCGGTCCTTGCCGCACAGGACCACATGAAGGCCCTGATCGAAGCGCCGCACGGCGACCACGATGACAAGAGCAGCACCCTGCTGGGCTCGCTCCATGCCGCCGTCAATGGCAGCGGCAACTCGGCTGCCGTCTCACCGGCCGAGCCGGAGGCAACGGCGCCGGTCAAACAGGACGGCAGCGATCGCGCCGGCTGGACGGTGCGCTTCCGGCTGCCGGCCAATGCCATGGCCAACGGCACCAATCCGCTCGGCCTTCTCGACGAGCTGCGCGATCTCGGCGACTGCCGCATCACCGTCGACAAGAGCAAACTGCCGCCCCTCGACAGCCTCAACCCGTCGGACATTCATCTCGGATGGACCGTCGAGCTCCTGGGCGATGCCGACCGCACGGCGGTGGAGGACGTGTTCATCTTCGTCATGGACGAGATGGAACTGTCGATCGAACCGATCCTGCGCGAGACGAAGCCGGTGGCCGAAGCGGACGTCGGGACCGCAGCCGCAGCCGCAGACGTGCCCGTCCCGGCTCCGGTGATTGCCGCCCGGTCCGCGACACCCGCCGCAGCGCCCGCACCTCAATCCACAGCGACCGAACAGAAACAGTCAAAGGCCGCAGAAAATGTTCGCGTTCCGGCCGAGCGCCTCGACGAGTTGATGGACCGCGTCGGCGAACTGGTCATTGCCCAGTCGCGTCTGTCCCAGCTTGCCGATGCCAGCATCGAAATCCAGCTGCGTGCCGTGTCGGAAGACATCGAACGCCTGTCGGGCGAACTGCGCGACACGATGATGGTCCTGCGCATGATGCCGGTCGCCAGCCTGTTCGGCCGGTTCCGCCGCCTGGTGCACGACCTGTCCCGCGAGACGGGCAAGGTGATCGAACTGGAGACCGAGGGCGAGACCACCGAAGTCGACAAGACGGTCATCGACCGCCTCGCCGATCCGCTGGTCCATCTGGTGCGCAACTCGATCGACCATGGCCTCGAAACCCCGGACGAGCGCCGCGCCGCCGGCAAGCCGGAAGCGGGCCACGTCCGCCTGTCGGCGCGCCAGTCGGGCGGCGAAGTGATCATCACCGTCAAGGACGATGGCCGCGGCATCAACCGCGCGCGGGTTCGCGCCAAGGCCGAATCCTCGGGCCTGATCCAGCCGGGCGCAGCCCTGAGCGACCAGGAACTGCTGCATCTGATCTTCCAGCCGGGCTTTTCCACCGCCCAGCAGATCACCAGCCTCTCGGGCCGCGGCGTGGGCATGGATGTCGTCAAGAAGACCGTGGAAGCCCTGCGTGGTGCGATCGAAGTCACCAGCACACCCGGCAACGGCTCGGAAATCGCGCTCAGGATTCCGCTGACGCTCGCCATTATCGACGGACTCCTCGTGCGCATCGGCACCGGTGCCTATGTCATCCCGCTGTCGGCGGTGGAAGAATGCCTGGAGCTCTCGCCGGAAACCGACCTTCGCTCGCGCGGTCGCAGCTTCATCTCGCTGCGCGACAGCCTCGTCCCGTTCATTCGCCTGAGAGAACTCTTCAACACCCGGACCGAACCCGATCCGTTCCAGAAGATCGTCGTCATTTCCACAGGCTCGGAACGGGTCGGTCTCGTCGTCGACCAGATCATCGGGGATCACCAGACGGTGATCAAATCGCTGTCCAAGCTTCACCACGACGTCGCGACCTTCTCGGGCGCCACCATCCTCGGGGATGGCAGCGTGGCACTCATTCTGGACGTCGCCCACCTGGTGGCGGCCGGACAGCAACAGGAGGCGCAATTGCGTGCGGCCGGATGATGAAAACAGCAGTTCAGCAGACGACCGATCAGTGGGGCGACAAGGAAGAACGCGAGGTTCTGACGTTCGACCTCGCCGGCGAGACCTTCGCCTTCGACGCCACGATGGTTCAGGAAATCCTCGATCTCCTGCCGGAAACAGCCGTTCCCGGCGCCCGTCCCTTCGTCGGCAGCGTCATCAATTTCCGCGGCAAGGTCATTCCGCTGGCCGACATCCGGCTCGCCTTCGGCATGGCGGCGACCAAGCCGACCATCGACAGCCGGATCATCGTCGCGGAGCTCGAAATCGAGGGCGAGGCGACCCTGGTCGGCGTGCGCACCGACAAGGTGCACGAGGTAACGACACTCAGCCGGGCGGCGCGGGAAAATCCTCCCAGCATCGGCATGCGCTGGCGCGCCGACTACATCGACTGCCTCGTCAAGCGGGGCGCGGACTTCGTGATCATTCCAAACTTGAACGAAATTTTCTCGGCGAAGCGAGACGCCGCAGCGGCGGCGTGAGCCAACGGATCTTCAGAGGGGTAAGATGCGCGTGACTATCAAATTGAAACTGTCGATCGCCTTTGCGGCGATCATCCTGATGCTGGTGGGCATCACGCTCTATGGCATCACCAGCCTGAGCACGATCAATTCATCGGCCGAGCAACTCGTCACTGGCAACGTCAAGCGCCTGGAATATGCCTTGCGCGTGACGACGGAACAGGCCGAAACCGTCCGCGCCCAGAAGAACGCACTTCTCGCCGAGACCCTTGCTGAGGCAGAAAGCTTCTACAAGACGGCGGATAGCCACATCGACGCGCTTCTCAAATACGCGCAGGAGTCGCTCGTCGTGTCCTCCGAGACGGGCCGAGCGAGCTGGCAGCGCACGATCGCGCTCGGCGAAACGCTGAAGTCCCTCAATGCCAAGATGAGAGACTTCCACCTGGCCGGCAACATGCTGGCCGCCAAGGAGATCTCGTCGGGCGAACTGCGCAATATGTTGCCGGAGATTTCCGAGCTGGCCTATGCCAGCGTGGACCGCAACGAGACTGCACTCACCTCGGCCGTCGCGGAAAATGAGGCACTTTACGCGGACACCCGTACGCTGTTGACGGGCGTTGCCGGCGTGGCCGTACTGCTCGCCGTCGCCGCTGCGATCTGGCTTTCGCTTTCGATCAGCCGTGGCCTTAGCCGCGCCGTCAGCGTCGTGCGTGATGTTGCAGAAGGCGACCTCACCAAGACGGCGGCGATCACCAGCCGCGACGAAATCGGCGAACTGCTGGGCTATGTCAACAGCATGGTGGAGCGCCTGCGCGGCGTCGTTGCCGATGCACTGTCGGCCTCCGACAACGTGTCGTCGGGCAGCCAGGAACTGTCGGCAAGCTCGGAACAGCTGAGCCAGGGCGCGACCGAACAGGCAGCATCGGCCGAAGAGGCCTCCGCCTCGATGGAGCAGATGGCCGCCAACATCAAGCAGAACGCCGACAACGCCGCCCAGACGGAAAAGATCGCCCGTCAGTCGGCCAAGGATGCCGAGACCTCCGGCGATGCCGTCAACCGCGCGGTGGCCGCCATGCGCACGATCGCCGAGAAGATCTCGATCGTCCAGGAAATCGCCCGCCAGACCGACCTGCTTGCGCTCAACGCAGCGGTCGAGGCCGCCCGCGCCGGCGAACACGGCAAGGGCTTTGCCGTCGTCGCGTCCGAAGTGCGCAAGCTGGCCGAGCGCTCGCAATCGGCCGCAGCCGAGATCAGCGCCATGTCGGGCGAGACCGTCCAGTCCGCCCAGAATGCCGGCGAAATGCTGAACCGGCTGGTGCCGGACATCCGCAAGACCGCCGAACTGGTGGCGGAAATCTCGGCCGCCTGCCGCGAGCAGGACATCGGCGCTGCCCAGATCAACGAGGCGATCCAGCAGCTCGACAAGGTGACCCAGCAGAATGCCGGCGCCTCGGAAGAAATGTCGGCAACCTCGGAAGAACTGGCCGCCCAGGCCGAAGAACTGCAAAGCTCGATCGCCTTCTTCAAGGTCGACACAGCCGCCCGCGCCGTTCAGCCGAGGCCGGTAGCCGTAGTGAGCCGTTCCCCGGCAAAGGGCCCGGCCCGTCCCGCACCACGCCAGGCAACGTCCACATCCACGGTCGCCGCCCAGCAGGCACGGGTCAAGGGCTTTGCCCTCGACCTCAGCATGGGCGGACCGGACGCCGCGGACAACGAGTTCAAGGAGAGCGCCTGACCCTTCCGGTCGTCAGACCTCTCGTCCACGGCAATTTGCCAGGAGGATGGTCCGGAGCATGAGCCCCGGACCATCCCGTCGAAGGACAACAATAGGCAGGCGTGAATGGATCGCCCCCCTGCTCCGGAACACACGCAGTCCGTCGGATGCCCTTGGCTTCCGCGAATCTTGGGCAGAATGGGGACTAGAATGCGTTTTACCATCAAACTTAAATTGGCATTGGCCTTTAGTTTCTTGATTTTCATGCTGGCGGGCTCCGCAGGCTTCGGTATTTTCAACCTCGCCCTCATGAAGGACGGCATGGACGAGGTCGTGGACGTCTCCGCCGCCCGTCTCGACCAGATCCACGAACTCAACGCGCTTACCAGGGATGTCGTGACTGCGCAGAAGAGCATGATCCTGGCCGCCACGCCGCAGGAGACGCAAAGCTTCATCAAGGCGAGCAACGAGGGCCACGCCGAACTCCAGCAGCATTTCACCCAGCTCTCCTCGACCGCAAGCGCGGCAACGAAAGCCTATTGGGACGAGCTGAAGGTCGTGCTCGACCATTTCATCGAAAGTGACGACCGCGTCCAGGATCTCGTGCGCTCCGGCAACAAGGAAGCCGCAATGGCACTTTCGGCCGGCAAGAGCCACGAGGAGGCCGTCGCCCTGACGGCGAAGCTCGACGAGGGTGTCCAGATCAATCGCGACCGCATGCAGGCAGCCAAGCTGGCATCGGACGAGGAATATGAACTCGCGCGCCTGGAACTGATCATCGCCTCCGTCGTCGCGACCCTGATTGCCGTCGTCACTGCCGTCTGGATTGCGTTGGGCATCAGTGCCGGCCTGCGCAAGATCATGGCTGTCGCCGAGGCAGTCGCCATCGGCGACCTCGACCAGAACGTCGAGATGAAGACGAATGACGAGATCAAGGACCTCGTCGACACGATCAACCGCATGACCGCCAACCTCAAGGAAATGGCCGTCATTGCCGAAAGGATCGCCGACGGCGACCTGACCGTGACGCCGAAGCCGCAATCCGACAAGGACATACTCGGACATTCGCTTGCCAGCATGGTGGAGCGCCTGCGCGGCGTTGTCGCCGATGCGCTGTCGGCCTCCGACAACGTCTCGTCGGGCAGCCAGGAACTGTCGGCTAGCTCCGAGCAGCTGAGCCAGGGTGCGACCGAACAGGCCGCCTCCGCCGAAGAGGCCTCCGCCTCGATGGAGCAGATGGCCGCCAACATCAAGCAGAACGCCGATAACGCCACCCAGACGGAAAAGATCGCTCGCCAGTCGGCCAAGGATGCCGAGACCTCAGGCGATGCCGTCAACCGCGCCGTGGCCGCCATGCGCACGATCGCCGAGAAGATCTCGATCGTCCAGGAGATCGCCCGCCAGACCGACCTGCTGGCGCTCAACGCCGCGGTCGAAGCGGCCCGTGCGGGCGAACACGGCAAGGGCTTTGCCGTCGTCGCCTCCGAGGTGCGCAAGCTCGCCGAGCGCTCGCAGTCGGCAGCCGCCGAAATCAGCGCCATGTCGGGCGAGACCGTGCAGTCGGCGCAGAATGCCGGCGAAATGCTGAACCGGCTGGTGCCGGACATCCGCAAGACCGCCGAACTGGTGGCGGAAATCTCGGCCGCCTGCCGCGAGCAGGACATCGGCGCTGCCCAGATCAACGAGGCGATCCAGCAGCTCGACAAGGTAACCCAGCAGAATGCCGGCGCCTCGGAGGAAATGTCGGCGACCTCGGAAGAACTGGCCGCCCAGGCCGAAGAACTGCAAAGCTCGATCGCCTTCTTCAAGGTCGACACCGCCGCCCGCGGCGTTCAGCCGAAGCCGGTTGCCGTCGCTCGTCCGCAAGCTGCCGCCAAGCCGCTGTCACGGCCGGCTGCAAAGGTCAGTTCGACGGTCGTCGCCCAGCAGGCACGGGTCAAGGGTTTTGCCCTCGACCTCAGCATGGGCGGACCGGACGCCGCAGACAACGAATTCAAGGAGAGCGCATGATGGCCACCGGCATGTCCGACGAAGCCCAGTTCGTCACCTTTGCCCTGGGCAAGGAAGTCTTTGCCGTTCCCGTCGGGGTGGTGCGCGAGATCCTCGACTACGAGGAACTGTTCCGCATTCCCAATGGACCGGACTACCTGCTCGGGCTGCGCGATGTGCGCGGCCAGGGCGTGCCGACCATTGATCTGAGACTCAAGCTCGGTCTCTCCAAGACCGAGCCCACATCGAGTACCCGCGTGCTGGTGCTTGATATTCCGCTCGAAACCCGAGTGCTCTCGCTCGGCATGGTCGCCGACAAGGTATTCGAGGTCATTCCGTTCCGCCGCAGCCAGATCGAGGCGGCCCCGGAGATCGGCGTGCGCTGGAGTTCGGACTACATCGCCGGTGTCGTGCGGCGCGACGAAGGCTTCGTCGTCATCGTCGATCTTGCCCGGCTTCTGTCGAGCGGCGACACCGCCCTTCTTTCCGCGCGCAATGCCGCCTGATCCGACTGGAGCCGAATGAATGTCTGCAGTCGCCACAGTTGCCTGCGTCGAGGACCATATCAGCAAGCGAAATTTCGACCATCTCGCACGGTTCATCTATGATTACAGCGGCATCAAGATGCCGCCGACCAAGATGACCATGCTGGAGGGTCGCCTGCGCCGCCGACTGCGGGCAACGGGCATTTCGAGTTTCGACGACTATTGCGACTACCTGTTCAAGCAGGACGGGCTCGAGCATGAGAAGGTGTACCTGATCGATGCCGTGACCACCAACAAGACCGACTTCTTCCGCGAACCGAACCACTTCACATACCTGCGGGATCACGCCCTGCCGAAACTGGCCGCAAGGGATCTGCGCCGCTTCCGGATCTGGAGCTCTGCATGCTCGACCGGTGCCGAGCCCTACACGCTCGCCATGGTGCTCGACGACTTTACCGGCGCAAACCCGCATCAGGACTATGCGATCCTGGCTACCGACCTGAGCACGGAAGTGCTGCAGACCGCCCGCCGCGGCATCTACAGTGCGGACATGGTTGCGCCCGTTCCCGCGGTGTATCACGACCGCTATGTGATGCAGGCCCGCGATCCCAGCCGCCGCGAGGTGCGCATCCATCCCGACCTTCGCTCCAGGGTCGGCTTTGCCCGCCTCAACCTGATGGATCAGAGCTATGGCGTCGGCGACCCCATGCACATCATCTTCTGCCGCAATGTGCTGATTTATTTCGACAAGCCGACGCAGCACCGTGTTCTTTCCCGGCTCATCGAATGCCTGGCCCCGGGGGGCTACCTGTTCATTGGACATTCCGAGACGGTATCGGGCTTCGACCTTCCGATCCGCCAGGTGGCCAACACCGTCTTCGAAAAGGTATGAGACAGCTTGATAACCAAGAGAGTCCGCGTCCTCATCATCGATGATTCCGCCAGCGTCAGGCAGACACTGAGCCGCGTACTCGAGGCCGACCCGGAAATCGAGGTCATTGGCACGGCTTCGGACCCGTTCATGGCGGCGAGAAAGATCCAGGACGAGATCCCGGACGTCATCACGCTCGACGTCGAAATGCCGCGCATGGACGGGATCACCTTCCTGCGCAAGTTGATGGCGCAACGCCCCATACCCGTGGTGATGTGCTCGTCCTTGACGGAACAGGGATCGGAAACGCTGCTCCAGGCTCTCGAGGCCGGCGCCGTCGACGTGATCCTGAAGCCGAAGATCGGCGCGGCCGATCACCTGGCGGAGTCTGGCATGCGGATCTGCGAGGCCGTCAAGAGTGCGGCCCAGGCCCGCATCATCGGTCGGCCAAGGCGCGCCTCGTCACAGAGCGGCCCCGCGACCCGGCTGACGGCCGATGCCGTGCTGCCGCCGCCGAGCGGCAAGGCGATGGCCAAGACCACCGAGATGGTGGTCTGCGTCGGCGCCTCCACCGGAGGAACCGAGGCACTGCGTGATTTCCTCGAACGGCTCCCCGCCAATTCCCCCGGCATCGTCATCGTGCAGCACATGCCGGAAAAATTCACTGCCGCCTTTGCCAAACGTCTGAACACGCTCTGCGAGGTGGAGGTGAAGGAGGCCGTGGACGGCGATCCCGTGCTGCGCGGTCACGTCCTCATCGCCCCGGGCGACCACCACATGCTGCTCGAACGGCAGGGCGCCCGCTACCACGTCTCCGTCCGTTCAGGCCCGCTGGTGTCGCGACACCGGCCCTCGGTCGACGTGCTGTTCCGCTCGGCCGCGCGGGCCGCCGGATCGAATGCCATGGGCGTGATCATGACCGGCATGGGCGATGATGGCGCGCGCGGCATGGCGGAAATGCACGACGCCGGGGCCTATACGCTTGCTCAGGACGAGGCGACCGCGGTCGTCTACGGGATGCCGAAGGAGGCCGTGGCCCGCGGCGGGGTCGACAAAATCGTTCCGCTCGAACTGGTCGCCCATGAAATCCTCGCCGCGGATCGGCGTCGCTGAAAAGCGCAGCGCTACAATTCGCCGAGACCGTTCAAACAAGATTAACCATGTCCGGCGGAGAATCCGCAGTAGAAAACGGCGCAAGCCCAATGGGTTCCGATCAGTTCTGAGACGCGGGAAATCGACTATGCCGGTCATCACCTTTGCCAATACCAAGGGCGGCGCGGGAAAGACCACGGCGGTGCTGCTGCTGGCGACCGAGCTGGAGAGAATGGGATTCCGCGTCACCATTCTCGATGCCGATCCGCAATACTGGATCAGCCGGTGGCGGGAAAACTCCGGCGACCGGACCAAGGTCAACGTCGTTCCCTACGTCACCCAGGCCACGCTCGAAAAGCACATTCAAGACGGCAAGCGCGAGGCCGACTACGTATTGATCGACCTGCCCGGCGCCCGCACCCCGCTGCTCGCCAAGGCGATTGGCTATTCGAACCACGTTCTGATCCCGATCCAGGGTTGCTCGATGGATGCGCAGGGTGGCGCCCACGTGATCGAACTCATGCAATACCTGGCCGACAGGGGAAACATCCACATTCCCTTCTCGGTCGTTCTGACCCGCGTCAATTCGATGGTCACCACACGCGCGCTGCAGACCGTCAAGGCCCTGCTGGCTGAGCGGCGCGTACATGTGATGGACACGCCGATCATCGAGCGCTCCGCCTTCCGCGACGTGTTCGATTTCGGCGGTTCGCTGCACACGCTCACCACTGCCAGCGTCAGCAACCTGGGCAAGGCGCGGGACAATGCGCGCGCCTTCGCCGACGAGGTGCTGATGCACGAGGCGCTGCGCCAAAAGCAGCGGCAGGACCAGCCTGGTGCACTGCGCGCGGTCGCCTGACTGACAATCGCTCTCCTGCAACTGTCGAACCACTGGAAGCCGTGGGCCGCCCGTTCTATGACTAACCAGGATCGACGGCGATCGCCGTCTCGGCTGCTCCCGGCATGCCTGCCTCGCCCTTATCGACCTCTCAATGGAGCCTTGCATGTCTCATCACCTGAAATTCTTCATCGACGGCGTCTGGGTAGACCCCGCGGTACCGGCAACCCTGGACGTCATCAACCCGGCGACCGAAGAGGCCTATACCCGTATCTCCCTCGGTTCCAAGACCGATGTCGACAGGGCCGTTGCCGCCGCCAAGAAGGCCTTCGCCAGCTTTTCCAGGACACCGGTCGCCGATCGCCTGGCATTGCTGAAGAAAATTCTCGACGTCTACAATGCTCGTTTCGAGGACATCGCGGTTGCCGTATCCGAAGAAATGGGGGCGCCCCTGTCCTTTGCGCGTGATGCCCAGGCATGGGCCGGGCGCGCCCATATGGAGTCGACCATCGAGGCGCTCCAGAATTATGAGTTCAGCGAGAAGCGCGGCTCGACCATGGTGGTCAAGGAGCCAATCGGCGTCTGCGCACTTATCACGCCGTGGAACTGGCCGCTCAACCAGATCGTCTGCAAGGTTGCCCCGGCGATCGCCGCCGGTTGCACCGTCGTTCTGAAGCCCTCGGAAATCGCCCCGATCTCCGGCATCGTCTGGGCTGAGATCATGGAAGAGGCCGGCGTGCCCAACGGCGTGTTCAACCTCGTCAACGGTACCGGTCCCGATGTCGGCCAGGTCATGGCCGGCCATCCGGACGTCGACATGGTCTCCTTCACCGGCTCGACCCGCGCCGGCATCATCGTCGCCAAGACCGCCGCCGACACCGTCAAGCGCGTCGCCCAGGAACTCGGCGGCAAATCGGCCAATATCATATTGCCCGACGCCGACCTCGAGCGCGCCGTCAGGAAGGGTGTGCGCGGCTGCTTCGGCAATTCCGGCCAGTCCTGCGACGCACCCACCCGCATGCTGGTTCCGGCCGATCGTCATGAGGAAGCGCTGAAATTTGCCAAGGCCGCCGCCGAAGCCCACAAGGTCGGCAGCCCGACCGCCGAGGACACCGATCTCGGCCCGGTCGTCTCACAATTGCAGTTCGACAAGATCCAGCGCCTGATCGAGGCCGGCATCAAGGAAGGGGCGACCCTCGTCACCGGTGGCCTTGGCCGCCCCGAGGGCCTGAACCGCGGCTATTATGTCCGCCCGACCGTGTTCGGCAATGTCACCAACGACATGACTATCGCGCGCGAGGAGGTCTTCGGCCCGGTTCTGGCGATCCTTCCCTACAAGACCGAGGAGGAGGCGATCGCCATTGCCAATGACACGGTCTACGGCCTTGCGGCCTATGTCCAGTCGCAGGACATCGAACATGCGCGGGCCGTAGCGCTCGAGATGCGCGCCGGCTCCGTCTACCTCAATTACCCGGAATGGGACACGCACGCGCCGTTCGGCGGCTACAAGCAGTCGGGCAATGGCCGCGAATATGCCGATTGGGGCATTCATGACTTCCTCGAGATCAAGGGCATCGTCGGCTACGGCGACTGATCCGAGTATCTGCGATCCGCATGACAGGCCCGCCCTCGGCAGGCGGTCGCTGTTCTGGTCCGAACGGTCATTCGACGGCGCTCCGCAAGGTGGAGCGCCGTCCAACCACCGGAGAAGAAATTTCCACGCGAGCGGAACGCACCATCGCGACACTCCTCTCTGCACGTGTGAGAAGAACGCGGTGCCGCTGGCCCAGCTTTCCAGGCCCAAACTCCATCGTCCGCTGGAACCGGATTGATGAAAACAGTTGCGCAGTGCGTCTGTCGACAATATGCATGCAGGCGAGACCATTCTCGCAGACGACCCCATGCAGGCCCAGACATGAGCGATATGGATAACGACGGCAGACCCGAAACGCCGAGGTTGAGAGGCTCCGGCACCCAGACGGTCTATGACCGCCTGCGCCAGGAGATTCTTTCCATGCGCCTGGAGCCCGGCAGCCCGCTCGACGAGGTGCGGCTTTCGGAACGCTTCGGCATGTCCAGGACCCCCGTGCGCGAAGCGCTCCTGAGGCTGTCCTCCGATGGCCTGGTGACGACGCTGCCGAACCGTAACACGATCGTCTCGACGATCGATTTCGCCAGCCTGCCACCCTACTTCGACGCCTTGACGCTGATGTACCGCGTCACCACACGTGGAGCCGCCGGCCGCAAGGATCCGGCGCGCATGGCCGTTATCCGCCAGCGTCAGTGCGAGTTCGAGGCCGCGGTTCGGGCGCATGACGCCTATGCGATGATCGAGGCCAACCGCGAGTTCCATGTCGCCATCGCCGAACTCGCCGGCAATCCCTATTACACCGGCTTCTTCGGCCGCCTGCTCGACGAGGGCCGGCGCATTCTGCGGCTCTACTATTCCACCTTCGACGACCGGCTGCCGCTGCAATACGTCGAAGAGCACGAGGACATGATCGCCGCGATCGAGGCCGGAGACATCGAAAAGGCCGACCGGCTGGCGATTGCCCATGCAGCCCAGATCGTCCGGCAGATCCAGGACTATGTCGCGCGCGACATGCACAAGGCGGTGGCGATCGGGAATCCGTGACGCGAAGGGCCGACCGTTTCATCCACCAAACAGCTGAACGGGAAGAAGATATGACTGCCGAGACAAATGCCGATGCCGTCGTCGTCGGGGCCGGGATCGTGGGCGTCATGGCCGCCCTCTACCTGCAGGCCGAGGGGCGCCAGGTGCTGCTCCTCGAGCGCGAGGAGGTTGCCGCCGGCGCGAGCGCCGGTAATGCCGGCATCCTCGCCTTTCCCGAGATCATTCCCGTTGCCTCGCCCGGCATCATGTTCAAGGCGCCGAAATGGCTGCTCGATCCCCTGGGCCCTTTGAGCGTGCCGCCCGCCTATGGGCTGAAAATCGCCCCGTGGCTCTTTCATTTCTGGCGCGCCAGTTCGCGCAAGGCCTTCGCCCATGGCATCACCGCACAAACGGAGATGATGCGCCTCGCCGCCGCCGAAATGCTGCATATTCGCGAAACCCCGGAGCTTGCCAGCTTCTTCGACACGACCGGAACGCTGGATCTCTATGACAGCGAAGCGAGTTTTGACGCGGCAGCCTCCGACTGGCTGGAGAAAGAGAAGGCCGGGTTCCAGTTCACCAGCGTCGGACGGGCGGAGATCGATCGGCTGCAACCGGGCCTCGCCCCGCAGTTCCGCCATGCCATGTATTCACCCGCCGGCATCCAGGTGAATGATCCCAAAGGCCTGACCCGGGCGATCGCCGATCTCGTGACCGCCCGTGGCGGCGTACTGCGAAAGGGCGAAGTCAGGGACATTGCACCGCATGCAGACGGTGCGACGATCACGCTTGACGACGGAGCGACGATAAAGGCTACGTCGGTTGTTGTCGCGGGCGGTGCCTGGTCGAAGGTGCTGGCCGCACGGCTGGGCGATCCGGTGCCGCTCGAAACCGAGCGCGGCTACAACACGACGCTCCCCGCCCAGGCGTTTCCCCTCCAACGCCAGCTCTATTTCAACGACCATGCCTTCGTCGTCACACCGCTTTCGGAGGGTATCCGTGTCGGTGGGGCAGTTGAACTGGGCGGCCTGGAACTTGCCCCCAATTATCGCCGCTCGAAGGCATTGCTAGCCAAGGCCGCGCGCTTCCTGCCTGACCTGAAGACCGAGGGCGGACGCGAATGGATGGGTTTCCGTCCCTCCATGCCGGATTGCCTGCCGGTCATTGGCCGTTCCAGCGCCAGCCCCGCCGTCCTTTACGCCTTCGGCCATGGCCATCTCGGCCTCACCCAGTCGGCCGCGACCGGCAGGCTGATCGGCGAACTTGCCGCCGGCCGCCCCGCCAGCCTTTCCCTTGCCCCCTTCCGCCCCGGCCGTTTCCGCCGGCGCGCCTGAACCCACTGTCCCGACGATCCGAAAGACAATGCCAATGACCGCCCACCCGACCTTTGTCCCGATCTCGCCCGAGGAAAGAACCGAGCGCCTGGCGCGACTTCGGACAACCATTGTCGAAAAGGGGATCGGCGCCGTGCTGCTCGGCTCGACCGAAAGCCTGCGCTACTACACCGGACTGGTCTGGCATCAGAGCGAGCGCCTGCTCGGCGCCGTGGTCACGCCGACCGCGCTGCATTACATCGTGCCGGGGTTCGAGCAGAGCCGCGTCGAAAGCCTGCCGCACCTGCCGGGCGAGATCCATGTCTGGCAGGAAGAGGAGGATAGCGCCGCCCTCGTCGCCTCGCTCGTCGGGCCGCGCGACACGCTGGCGCTCGACGATGCCTTGCCGCTGTTCGTCTATCACGCGCTCGCAAGGCGGTTCGGCGCGGACCGCCTGATCGACGGCGCCCCGGTTATTCGCCGCCAGCGCCTGCGCAAGTCCCAAGCCGAGATCGCCATCATCCAGTATGCCATGAATCTCACGCTCGAGGTCCACAAGCGTGTTCACGCCCTGATCAGACCGGGCATCCGCGCCTCCGAAGTCGTCCGCTTCATCGACGACCAGCACCGCGCGGCGGGAGCCGAGGGCGGTTCGACCTTCTGCATCGTCTCCTTCGGGGAGGCCACATCCCTGCCGCACGGTGCCGACGGAGACCAGGTCTACAAGCCAGGCGACGTCGTGCTGGTCGATACCGGCTGCCGCTTCGACGGCTATCATTCCGACCTGACGCGCACCTACATGCTCGACGAGCCGACCGCCGAGTTCGCGCGGATCTGGGCGATCGAGCGGGAGGCGCAGCAGGCGGTGTTTGATGCAGCTCATCTGGGCGCCCCGTGCGAAAGCCTCGACGCGGCCGCCCGCGCCGTTCTCGTCCGCCACGGTCTCGGCCCGGACTACACGTTGCCCGGCCTGCCCCATCGGGCCGGCCATGGTCTCGGCCTCGAGATCCATGAGCAGCCCTATATCGTCCGCGGCAACCGGACGCCGCTGGAAGAAGGAATGTGCTTCTCCAACGAGCCGATGATCGTCGTCCCCGGCCGCTTCGGCATCCGCCTCGAGGACCATATCCACATGACCGAGAGCGGGCCGCAATGGTTCACCCCGCCCGCCAAGGGCCCGACCGAGCCCTTCGCTTGATCGCCAGCATCGGCGCCCGGAGGAAGCCGGGCACCCCTGTGGGAAATTAAGGCTCGCTCACACTGCCTCCCACTCCATGAAAATTCCTGCGCCACCCCTCCTTGCCGTCTGTCGACAAATTGTATACTGATATATCACACCAACCCAAGGAGATTGCGATGACCACTGGCTGGCGCGGCGTTATTCCCGCTGTAACGACCCAATTCAACGAAGATCTGTCGATCGATTTCGAAAACACCCGCCGGGTGCAGGACGCGCTGGTCAACGACGGCGTGCACGGCCTGATCGTCATGGGCACCTGCGGCGAGAACAACTCGCTCGATCCGGATGAAAAGCGCGCCATCCTCAAGGGTGCCGTCGAAGTGGTCGCCGGCCGCGTTCCGGTCATCACCGGCGTCTCCGAATTCGACACCCGCCGCGCCGTCGCCTATGCCCGCGACGCCGAAAAGGCCGGCGCCGACGGCCTGATGCTGCTGCCGGCCATGGTCTATGTGCCGAAGCCGGAAGAACTGGTCGCTCACTTCAAGACCGTGGCCGAGGCGACCTCGCTGCCGATCATGCTCTACAACAACCCGCCGGCCTACCGCGTCAACATCGGCACGGACGTACTGCGCGCGCTCGAAGGCGTGGCCAATATCAAGGCCGTCAAGGAAAGCGCCCCGGACACCCGCCGCTTCACCGACCTCATCAATGAATTCGGCGATCGCTTCGACATCTTCGCCGGCCTCGACGACGTGGCGCTGGAAGGCATGATGCTCGGTGCCAAGGGCTGGGTTTCCGGTCTCACCAGCGCCTTCCCGCAGGAATCGGTCGCGCTCGTCGCGGCAATCGACCGCGGCGACTGGGAAGAGGCCCGCCGCATCTACCGCTGGTTCATGCCGCTGCTGCACCTCGACGCCGAGCATGACCTGGTCCAGACCATCAAGCTCGCCGAACAGATCATGGGCCGCGGCTCCGAACGCGTCCGCATGCCGCGCATGATCCTCCAGGGCGCCCGTCGCGCCGAGATCACCGCCATGGTCGAAAAGGCCGCCGCCACCCGTCCGTCGAAGACGGCAAAGGCCGCCTGAGCCGCATCCGGCCCGTCCTGCAGAACTCCGGGCCGCCAGCCGCATCGCGCTGGCGGCCCTTTCTTTTCAATCCGACAGAAAGCCACCCATGCCCCAGGATCTCCAATACATCCGGCTCGAAGACGCCAGGCGCCTCGCCATCGACCTGCTTCGCGCGGCCGGACTTTCCGAAGGGCATGCCGAAGCGATCGCGAAGTCCGTCGTTTCGGCCCAGCGCGACGAGTGCTATTCGCACGGCCTGTGGCGCCTGCTCGGCTGCGTCGCCACGGTGCGCAAGGGAAAGGTCGATCCGAAGGCCGTGCCGACGGTTGACGCTTCGGCACCCGGCATCGTCAAGGTCGACGCCAAATATGGCTATTCCCTGCTCGCCTTCCGGGAAGGCCTGCCCGAACTGATCGCCAAGGCCAGCCACCTCGGCATCGCCGCCATGGCGATCAACCACTGCTATCATTTCTCGGCACTCTGGCCGGAGGTCGAGGAAATCGCCGAGGCCGGCCTGGTGGCGCTCGCCATGACGCCGAGCCACAGCTGGGTGGCGCCGGCCGGCGCAAAGAAGCCGGTTTTCGGCACCAACCCGATCGCCTTCGGCTGGCCGCGCGTCGGACCCCATCCCTTCGTCTTCGATTTTGCCACCAGCGCTGCCGCCCGTGGCGAGATCGAATTGCATCGCCGCGCCGGCAAGCCCATACCGCTGGGCTGGGCAATCGACAGCGACGGCAATGACACGACCGATGCGGCCAAGGCGATGAATGGCGCCATGCTGACCTTCGGTGGGCACAAGGGTTCGGCGCTGTCGGCGATGATCGAACTGATGGCCGGCCCGCTGATCGCCGACATGACGAGCGCCGAATCCATGGCTTTCGACGACGGCGCAGGCGTCGCTCCATGCCACGGCGAACTGATCCTCGCGCTCGACCCCAAGGTCTTCCTCGGCGGCGCCATGGAAGAGCATATGCGCCGGGCCGAGGACATGTTTGACGCCATCACCGGCCAGGGCGCCCGCCTACCCTCTCAGCGCCGCTACGACGCCCGCGCCCGCAATGAAAGCCTTGGCGTTCCGGTGCAGACCACCCTGCTCGATGAATTGAGGGCACTGTTGCCCTCGCTCGTCTGAGCCTCGTATGTGATGGTCCCGACGCGCGGTCGGAGAACTCTGGCGGGCCAATGATCGAGGCTGATCGAAAAGCCGTCGAAACTCTTGAAAAAAGGGTTGTGCTGATGATCGTTCACGGTCACATTGTCGATCGTCGACTTAAGAGGTCTGACAACATGACAACACGGGAGGAGCATCCATCATGACGTCGCTGAGCGACAAGAAGGCCCTGATCACGGCAGCGGGCCAAGGGATCGGCCGGGCAAGCGCGCTTGCCTTTGCCCGCGCGGGCGCAAGCGTGGTGGCGACCGACATCAACGCCGATGCGCTCGACAGCCTGGCGACCGAAGCGAAGGAAGCCGGCCTTGCGATCGAGACCCGCGTGCTCGACGTGTTGAAGGACGAAGGCGTCGAGACGGTCGTTTCCGAGAACGGTCCCTTCGACATCCTGTTCAATTGCGCCGGCGTCGTGCATGGCGGCACGGTGATGGACATGGCCGACAAGGATCTCGACTTCGCCTTCGATCTCAATGTCCGCGCCATGATCCGCACCATCCGCGCCGTGCTGCCCGCCATGCTGGAGCGCGGTGACGGGTCGATCATCAACATGGCCTCGGTCGCTTCCAGCGTGAAGGGCGTGCCCAACCGCTGCGCCTACACCGTCACCAAGGCCGCCGTCGTCGGGCTGACCAAATCGGTCGCCGCCGACTACGTAACGCAGGGCATCCGCTGCAATGCGATCTGCCCCGGCACGGTGGAAAGCCCGTCCTTGCAGGACCGCATGCGCGCCCAGGGTGATTATGACGCCGCGCGCGCCGCCTTCATCGCCCGCCAGCCCATGGGCCGCCTCGGCACGCCAGACGAGATCGCCGATCTCGCCGTCTACATCGCCGGTGCCACCTATACTTCCGGCCAGGCCTTCGCCATCGACGGCGGCTGGACCATCTAATTCTTCTGGAAAGGACAAATCCCATGAAACTCATGCGCGTAGGCCAGCCCGGCCAGGAAAAGCCCGCCCTGCTCGACAAGGACGGCAAGATCCGCGACCTGTCCGCCCATGTCGCCGACATCGGTGGCGCAGCCATCTCGTCCGAGGGCTTGGCGAAGATCGCTGCCCTCGACCCGGCCTCGCTGCCGGAACTGTCGGCGGACGAGCGCATCGGCGCTTGCGTCGCCGGCACCGGCAAGTTCATCTGCATCGGGCTGAACTATTCCGATCACGCCGCCGAAAGCGGCATGGCCGTCCCGCCCGAGCCGGTGATCTTCATGAAGGCAACCTCGGCCATCTGCGGCCCGAACGACGACGTCTTGATCCCCCGCGGTTCGGAAAAGACCGACTGGGAGGTCGAACTGGGCGTAGTCATCGGCAAGACGGCCAAGTATGTTTCCGAGGCCGAGGCCATGGACTATGTCGCCGGCTACTGCGTCAGCCACGACGTCTCCGAGCGCGCCTTCCAGACAGAGCGTGCCGGCCAGTGGACCAAGGGCAAGTCCTGCGACACGTTTGGCCCGATCGGCCCCTGGCTTGTCACCAAGGACGAGATAGCCGATCCGCAGAACCTGAAGATGTGGCTCAAGGTCAACGGTGAGACCATGCAGGACGGCACCTCGGCCACCATGGTCTACGGCATCGCCCACCTCGTTTCCTATCTCAGCCAGTTCATGTCGCTTCACCCCGGCGATGTCATCTCCACCGGCACGCCCCCCGGCGTCGGCATGGGCATGAAGCCGCAGCGTTATCTGAAAGCCGGAGACGTGGTCGAACTCGGCATCGACGGCCTCGGAACCCAGAAGCAAACCTTCAAGGCCGACCGCTGAGACGAGATGTGGCAGGTGGGCTGTCAACACGGCCCTCCTCCCTTCAAAACGCTCTTGGCAGTTTCAGAAACCTGTAGTACAGGTTTTTGAAACCCGTAGGATTAGCCATGAGCATTCCCCATTCTTCGGCGCCGATCACGGGCGATCTCGTCACCGGCGCCGTCGCGCATATCTCCTCCCTTATCCGGCAGGGCGAACTGCGGCCAGGCGACAGGCTGCCCTCCGAAGCGAGCCTGAGCCAGGAGCTCAAGGTTTCCCGCACCGTCGTGCGCGAGGCACTGCGCTCGCTCGCCGCGCTGCGCCTGATCGACCTGGGCGCCGGCAAGCGCCCGACCGTCGCCGTGCTCGACGACAGCTCCATGGCGCTGACCTTCCGCCACGGCCTGTTCACCGACCAGATCGACATCCGCCAGCTGCTCGATGCCCGCCGCACGATCGAGGCGCGCACCGCGACCCTCGCCGCCCTGTTGCGCACCGAGCGCGAGGCGGCCGAGATTCTCCGTCATGCCCAGGCGATGCAGGATGCGCTCGATCGCCCCGCCATCGTCATGGAACACGACCTGGCCCTCCACCTTGCCATTGCCCGCGCCTCGCACAATCCCGTCTTCGCTCTCATCATCGGCGCCATCGAGGGGGTGATCGTCGAGACCTGGCCGATCGGCTGGAAGAGCCGCGCCGACGATCACGAGCGCATGGCGATGAACCGCCTGCATCTCGACCTCGCCCAGGCGATCGCCGATTCCGATCCCCAAGCCGCCACACGATTGATGAACCGGCATTTCGACGAGAGCCTGAAGGCGCTCGCCTCAGCCGGCCTGCTTTAGCATTCAGACAGGAGCCCTCCATGAAAATCACCCGCCTCGAAACGGTGCGCGTCGCCGAGCGCGCCAATCTTCTCTGGCTGCTCGTCCATACCGATGAAGGATTGACCGGGCTCGGCGAGACCTTTTTCGGCGCCGAGACGGTCGAGGCCTATGTGCATGAATATATCGCGCCGCGTGTGATCGGCCGCGATCCGCTGGAGATCGACAGGCTGTCCGCCGATCTCGTCGGCTATCTCGGCTTCCGCTCGTCGGGCGCCGAGGTGCGCGGCAATTCGGCCTTCGACATTGCGCTCTGGGATCTGTTCGGCAAGGCGACCAACCAGCCGATCGCCCAGCTTCTGGGCGGCTTCACCCGCCGCGAGATCCGCACCTACAATACCTGCGCCGGCACCGAATACATCAAGAAGGCGACCGGACAGACGACGGCCAATTACGGGCTTGCCGAAGGCCGCGACTATGACGACCTGAACGGTTTCCTCCATCGCGCCGACGAACTGGCCCACTCACTGCTGGAGGAAGGCATCACGGCGATGAAGATATGGCCGTTCGACGCCGCCGCCGAAAAATCGCGCGGCCAGTACATCTCCATGCCGGATCTGAAACAGGCGCTTCAACCCTTCGAGAAGATCCGTGCCGCCGTCGGCGACAGGATGGACATCATGGTGGAGTTCCACTCCATGTGGCAGCTGCTGCCGGCCATGCAGATCGCCAAGGCGCTCACCCCCTACCAGACTTTCTGGCACGAAGACCCGATCAAGATGGACAGCCTTTCGAGCCTGAAGCGCTATGCCGAAGTGTCCCCCGCCCCGATCTCCGCTTCGGAGACGCTCGGTTCGCGCTGGGCCTTCCGCGACTATCTGGAGACCGGTGCCGCCGGCGTCGTCATGCTCGACATTTCCTGGTGCGGCGGCCTGTCGGAAGCCCGCAAGATCGCCGCCATGGCCGAGGCATGGCACCTGCCGGTCGCCCCGCATGATTGCACCGGCCCGGTGGTGCTCTGCGCCTCGACCCATCTGTCGCTCAATGCCCCCAACGCGCTGGTGCAGGAAAGCGTGCGCGCCTTTTATCGGACCTGGTACAGGGATCTGGTCACCGCCCTGCCTGAAGTGAAGAACGGCATGATCACCGTGCCGCCGGGCCCCGGTCTCGGCATGGAACTCAACCCGGATCTCGAGCGGGCCTTTACGGTCTCCCGCCGCATCTCCGATGCATCCACCATCTGAACGCCGCAAGAACTCGACGGAAGAAGACAGAAATGGCAAACACCTCTGAAACCTACGGCAGCAGCCGATACCGCGCCATGGCAGGACCGGCGGTCATGCTGCTTGGCATGCTGATGTTCGCGCTCAACGATGCGATGGGCAAATGGCTCGTCGCCAGCTATGGCCTCGGCCAGGTCATCCTGATCCGCAGCATAGCCGCCTTGCTGATCCTTTCGCCTTTCCTCTGGCTTGCCGGCAGGAAGCCGATCCTTGAGGCGGAGCAGCCACTGATGCAGCTGGCGCGCGTCGTCTTCTCGACGATGGAGGTCTTCTGCTTCTATTACGCGGTCATGTACCTGCCGCTAGCCGACGTCATGACCTACTGGCTGGCAGCCCCGATCTATGTCGCTGCCGCCTCGCCGCTTCTGCTCGGCGAAAAGGTCGGCTGGCGCCGCTGGAGCGCGATCTTCATCGGTTTCGTCGGCGTCATCATCACGCTCGAGCCGTCGAGCGCCATGTTCACCATGCCGGCGATCATCTCCATCATCGGTACTTTCGCCTTCGCCTTCATGCTGCTCTCCGGCCGCAGCCTGCGCGGCACGCCCGACAAGACGCTCGTTCTGTTCCAGGTGGGCGGGGCCGGCCTTGCCGGCCTCGTCTTTGCGCCGTTCGACTGGACGCCGCTGACGTCCGTGTCCGAGATCGCGCTTCTCGGCCTGCTCGGCGTCGTGGCCATGGGCGCGCATATGCTGGTCAACCGCGCCCTGAAGATCTCGGATGCGGCAACGGTTGCCCCGCTGCAATATACCCTGCTGCTCTGGGCGATCCTGTTCGGCTGGATGTTCTTCGGCGACGTGCCGCGTCTCACCATGCTGCTCGGTGCCGCTCTGATCGTCGGCTCCGGCATGTTCATCTTCTTCCGCGAACAGCAGTTGAAGCGTCGCGAGCCGGATCGCCCGCTCGACCTTCCCTGAACCGACGCGCATCCGCCCGGTGGATTGAAAAGGGGCCGCCCCCGATGCGGCCCCTTTTCGCTGCCGGGACTCCGATCGGTCAAGGCTGCCAAAACGAAACGGCCCGGGAGGTTATCCTCCCGGGCCGTCTTCATTCTTGTCCGGCCGCGACTGGCGCGGCCGGCATATCGATATCGACTTACTTGCGGATCTCGGCCAGGTTGGCGAGGATAGCATCGACGACATCGGCGCCGATCTCGGCCTTGTGCTTTTCGTAGACGATCATCGACTTCTCGCGGATGCGGGCCTGTTCCTCGTCCGACAGGGTGTTGACCTCGAGACCGGCGGCCTTGATCTTCTCCAGCGACTTCTTGTTCAGATCCTGGATGACCTTGCGCTCTTCGTCACGTCCGACTGCGGCGCAATCACGAAGGGCTGCCTGCTCTTCCGCGGAATAGGTGTCAAAGATCGCCTTCGAGAAGAGGAAGAGGAACGGCGTGTAGGCGTGGTTGGTCTCGGTGACGAACTTCTGCACTTCGTAGAACTTCGAGGTGTCGATCGTCACATAGGGGTTTTCCTGGGCGTCGATCGCCTTGGTTTCCAGCGCCGAGAACACTTCGCCGAACGCCATCGGGGTGGCATTGGCACCGAGATTCTGGAAGGTGTCGAGGAAGATGTTGTTCTGCATGACGCGAACCTTCATGCCCTCGAAGTCTTCCCACTTGGTGACCGGGCGAACGGAGTTCGACAGGTTGCGGAAGCCGTTTTCCCAGTAGGCGAGGTTGATGAGGCCTGCTTCTTCGAGCTTCTTGTTCATCTGCGTGCCGAAGTCGCCGTCGAGAACCTTGTAGGCCTCGTCAGCGCTGGCGAACAGGAACGGAAGGTCGAAGACGCCGAGTGCCGGCACGATGCCGACCAGCGGCGAGGACGAGGTGACGACGGCTTCCTGAACGCCCGAGCGCAGGGCCTGGGTTGCCTGAAGGTCACCGCCGAGCGCGCCGCCCCAGAAGGCGGTGAGCTTGAGCTTGCCGCCCGACTTCTCGTCCAGGCAGGCCTGCATGGCCTTGATGCCGTTGCCGACGGGGTGATCGGCATTGATGCCGTTCGAAACGCGGATGTTGCGCTCGGAGAACTCGGCGAAGGCCGGAGCGGCGGCCGAGCATGCGAATGCGATGGCAGTCGTGGTCAGAAGAAGCTTTCTCATATTATCCTCCCATTGGATTGTTGAGTGAGAAGTCTGGTGCTCGCGGGCTGTCAATGCAGCCAGCGGGCGGGGACGAGAACCAGGTCCGGGAACAGGACCAGGATGAAGAGAACGAAGACCTGAGCGAGCAGGAAGGGCCAGACGCCGATCGTCACCTTGCCAAGCGGCACGCGACCGACGCCGCTGACGACGTTCAACACGACGCCGACCGGCGGGGTCAGAAGGCCGATGCAGGTGTTCATGATGAACAGGACGCCGAAATAGACCGGGTCGATGCCCGCCTGCTTGATGATCGGCATCAGCACAGGCGTCAGGATCAGGATGGTCGGCGTCAGGTCCAGCGCGGTACCGACGACCAGCACCACCAGCATGATGACGAACATCAGCAGCGTCGGGCGGTCGATCAGGGGCTCGATGAAGCCGGTGATCTCGGCCGGAATATTGGCAGCCGTGATGAGCCAGGCCGAAACGAGCGCTGCACAGACCAGGAACATGATCACGGCCGTCGTCTTGGCGGCCTGAAGGATGACATGCGGCAGTTGCTTCGGCGAAAGCTCACGATAGATGAACATGCCGACGAACAGCGCATAGGCGGCGGCCACGACAGCGGCTTCGGTCGGCGTGACGACGCCGGCCTTGATACCACCGAGAATGATCACCGGCATGCCGAGTGCCCAGAGGGCGCGACCGGTGACCCGCAGACGTTCCTTCATCGGTGCACGCGGCAGGGCTTCCACGTTGTCCTTGCGCACGACGATCAGCCAGGTGACGATCAAGGCTATGCCCATCATCAGGCCCGGCACGATGCCGGCCATGAAGAGTTGCGTGATCGACACGTTGGCGGCGACACCGAAAACGATGAAGGCCATGGAGGGCGGGATGACCGGCGCGATGACGCCGCCCGCGGCAATCAGGCCGGCGGAACGCGGCACGTTGTAGCCGGCCTTGGCCATCATGGGAATGAGAATGGCGGCAAGCGCTGCCGTATCGGCCGCGGCGGAGCCGGAAATGCTGGCCATGATGACGGCGGCCATGATCGCCACAATGCCGAGACCGCCACGGATGTGGCCGACGCAGGCGATGGCGAAATCGATGATGCGCTTCGACAGGCCGCCGGCATTCATCAATTCACCCGCGAGGATGAAGAACGGAATGGCGAGCAGCGTGAAGGTGTCTGCGCCCGCGATCATGTTCTGGGCAATGATCTGGGTGTTGAACATGCCCATGAACCACATGAGCACGACGCCGCAGAACATCAGCGAGAAGGCGACCGGCACGCCGACTGCCATCGCGCCCAGGAGCGAAACGATGAATACGAGCAAAGTCATCAGGCACGCTCCGAGAGATGCTCGAGGGACATGTTCTCGCCGGCGAACGCGGCAATCTCTTCTTCGGTGACGCGCCCGGTCAACAGGCGGAACAGACGCTCCAGCGCGATCAGAACGATCCCGGCGCCGGTGAAGAAGCCGATACCGTAGATCCAGATCATCGGCAGCTTGGTCACCGGTGAGGTCATGCTCGCATTGATCGGCGCCTGCTTCCAGGTGCCCCAGAAGAAGATCGCCGATACGGCGATGATGACGATGTTCGACAGGATCATGCAGACGATCCGGCCCTTGCGGCCGAACAGCATGACCAGCGTTTCCACGCCAAGATGCGAATGCTCGCGAAACGCCACGACTGCCCCGATGAAGGTCAGCCAGACGAAGAAGTAGCGTGACAGTTCGTCGGAGATATTGAGGCCCGAATTGAAGCCGTACCGCATCACCACGTTGACGAAGACCATCACCGCCATGGACGAGAGCAGGAAGATCAGCAAGAATTCAAGAATTCGATAGAATGTGTCGATTGCCTTTTGCATGGCCATCCCCCTCACACCTTGTCCAGAAGGCCGCGGGCGGCCAGATTTCGGATCAGAGCCGTCACGCCGAAGGTCCATTCGCCACAGGTGTCGCTGCGCTCGACCCAGTTGACAAGCCGTCCGAGCTTCGGAGTGGCAATTTCCACGCGGTCGCCGAGCTCGTGGGTAAAACCCTGACCGGCACCGCGGCGATCCTTGACCGGCGCGAACATGGTGCCGAGGAACAGCACCGCGCCGTCCGGATATTGATGATTGCGATTGAGCAACTGGCGGGCAAGATCGGCCGGCTTGCGGCTGATCGCCTCCATCGGGCTTTCCCCGGTCATGACGAACCCGTCCTTGCCCTCGACCAGCAGCGAGACCCGGACCCGGCCGAGATCGTCGAGCGAGAAGCCGCTGTCGAACAGGCGGATGAAGGGACCGATGGAGCACGACGCGTTATTGTCCTTGGCCTTGCCGAGAAGCAGGGCGGAGCGACCCTCGACGTCGCGCAGGTTGACGTCGTTGCCGAGAGTAGCACCGACAATTTCGCCGGTGGAGCGCAGAACGAGCACGACTTCCGGCTCGGGATTGTTCCACTCCGAGATCGGGTGAATACCCACCTCGGCGCCGCAACCGACGGCCGACATAGGTTGAGCCTTGGTGAAGATTTCCGCGTCCGGGCCGATGCCGACTTCGAGATATTGCGACCACAGAGCCATGTCCTGCAGCAGCACCTTGACATGAGCGGCCTGCTCGGACCCGGCCACCACGCCGCGCAGGCTGTCGCCGAGGACCGGCGCCAGTCGCTGGCGGATTTCCAGGGCGCGGGTCGCGTCGCCCTTGGCCTGCTCCTCGATCACCCGCTCCAGCATGCTGTCGGCAAACGTGACGCCCGCCGCCTTGATGGCCTGCAGGTCGACCGGCGCCAGAAGCGTTCCAGCCTTACCGGACAGGAAGTCATCCAGCGAGCCGAGCTCGGGAAGGTCGCTTGCGCTCTTCAGGCGGGCCGCGATGCCGTCGATCTCCAGGAGCGATGATACGGTCGCGGCGATGGACGACAGGTCGAGCAGCCGGCCATTGCGGACCAGAACGGGACAAGGGCCCGAGAGCGCCGCCGACCACACGCGTCCGACCAACAAGGCCTCGACGGCATCGTCCGGCAAGATCTGCCCGGCGCTCAACGAATGCGTGGAACTCAAAACCATCCTCCCGTCTTATTCCCATCAGGCTCACCCTCCAGGGAGCCTTGCCTAATTGTCAGGATGTCTGACAACAGAACCTAAACCGTTTTAATCGGTCTCGTCGCACCTGTCTAGCAGCGAAATGCCGCTTTCCCGACTCAATTTAGCCCGGACGTCTCTCGGGCGGACGACAAGGGCGAGGTCAGTAGGATTCCAGCGTCAGGCCGAGCCTTCCGGTGGCTCCCAGCAGGTGACGGCGCATCGCCTCGCGCGCCCGCTGCGGATCGCGGCTGGCAATGGCCTCGCGGATCGCCAGATGTTCGGCGATCGTCACCTCGACGATTTCCTCCAGCACCGCCGCGGCCCGCGCGGCATTGATCGCAAGGCTGATGCGTTCGGCAATGAAGCCGATGAACAGTGAAAAATACTCGTTCTTGGTGGCAGCGGCGACAACGCGATGAAAGGCGAGGTCGGCAACGATGCCCTGGTCCGTCCATTTGTCGGCGCCCGTCATGGCCGTCAGCGTCTCGTCCAGCTTGTCGAGGTCGCCCCGGTCGTGATGCACCGCCGCCAGGCCGGCCGCCTCGATCTCGAGCGGGAGGCGCAATTGGAACAACTCGCGAAAGCTCTCGCGGTCATGCAGGTCGTCCTGCTCGATGCGGATCGATTGCCGGCCCCGATGCTCGGTGACGAAGGCGCCGACGCCCTGACGGGTTTCCACCAGTCCCTCGTTGCGCAACTGGGCAATCGCCTCGTGCACGACGGAACGACTGACGCCGAAACCCTTGGCAAGAACATGCTCGGTCGGCAGTTTCTCGCCGGGCAGGATGCGGCCTTCCGCAATGTCGCGGGCAATCTGCGAGGAGATGCGCGCCGGCAAATGCTCGTTACGCCTGATCTGACCGAAACCCACCGTCATGCCGCCCCCTCCTGGCCGTCTCCGGCGTTTGTCTACGAATTGTCCACAAAGTTCAATTGGCAACCCGGATTCATGACGAAAGTCGGATCGACCGCTCCCTTCAGCGCCGTCAGCAGCTTGCGCCGAACCGCCGGCAAGCGGGCCTCGAAATCCGCCTTCTTCAACCGTCCAATGCCATGCTCTGCACTGATCGAGCCCTGGTAGGTGTCAAGCACGGCATTGATCGCCCCCTTCGCGGCATAGATCTGCGCGGCGCATTCCTGGGGGGAGAGACCTGCGGGCGGCAGCACGTTCAAGTGGACATTGCCGTCACCGACGTGGCCGTAGGAGACGCTGACACAATCCGGCAGCGCCTCGGCCACCGCCGCCTCGGCATCGCGGACGAAATCGGCAAGCCGCGACAGGGGCACGGAGATATCCGTGCGCAGATGCGGCCCCCTTTTGGCCTGGCCCTCGTTCATTCCTTCACGGAAGAGCCAGAGATTGCGCGCCTGGCTTTCCGATGTGGCGATGACGCCGTCGGCGACCAGCCCCTCTTCCATCACGCCCCCGAGGAAGCGCTCCATCAGGTCGGCAATGTCGACCAGCCCGGATCCGGAGATTTCCATCAGCGCATAGGCCGGATAGTCGCCTGCCATCGGCATGGCGAGATCGGGGATCGCCTCGCGCGCCAGGACGAAGGCCAGCGGCGGCATGAACTCGAAGGCCGAGAGCAGGTCGCAGCAATCGCGGCGGGCCCGGCGATACAGGGAAATGACGTCGTCCAGCGCGTTGAGGCCAACAAGCGCCGTCGCGACCTGGTCCGGCTGGGGCATGAGCTTGACGGAGACCGCCGTGATGATCCCCAATGTTCCTTCCGCGCCGATGAATATCTGCTTCAGATCGATGCCGCGATTGTCCTTGCGCAGCGTCGACAGTCCGTCGAAGATCGTGCCGTCGGGCAGGACGACCTCGAGGCCGAGCACCAGTTCGCGCGTCATGCCATAGCGCAACACGTTGATGCCACCGGCATTGGTCGAGACATTGCCGCCGATCCGGCAGGACCCTTGCGCGCCGAGCGCCAACGGAAAGAACATGCCCTGACGCGCCACGGCATCCTTGAATTCCGAAAGGATGCAGCCCGCTTCGACCACGGCGGAGAAATCGTCTGCGTCGATGCGTCGGATCTGGGCCATGCGCTCGAGGCTGATCACCACCTGGCGTTCGGGCTGGTCCGGCGTCGCGCCGAGCACGAGACCGGTATTGCCGCCCTGCGGCACTATGGAAAGGCCGAGCGAAACGCAGGCCCGCACGGCGTCGGCGACCTGCTCGGTCGTGCGAGGCCGCAGCACGGCAACCGCGCCGGTCGCCACATCGCCATGCCAGTCCCGGCAATAACGTGCGACCTCATCGCCGACCAGCACCATGTCCGGCCCCAGCGCCCGGCGAAGCGCCTCCTGCTGGTCACCCGACACCACCACCGCCTCGCCCCGTTCGCTCAAGATCGCATTCTCCGTTGGCCGCAGAACTTCGCAATTGAGGCGCGCGGCGACATTGCCAATAATTGTGTTTTCAAACCCATCATATAAGGTTATCAGACAACCTTACAATATTTGTTTTCAGTGGCCTGTCTTTTGTCCAAGCTTGACTGGAGCGGCCCGCAGGAGGAGGAAAATCCATGCATATCCTGATTATCGGCGCAGCCGGCATGGTTGGTCGTAAACTCGCCGATCGGCTGACCCGCAACGGCGCGCTCGGCGGCAAGACGATCGATGCCATGACCCTGGTCGATGTCGTCACGCCTGAAGCTCCGGCTGGCTTTTCCGGCAAGGTCACGCTCGAAACCGTCGACCTCTCGGCGCCAGGCGAAGCGGACCGCCTGATTGCCGGCCGTCCCGATGTGGTCTTCCATCTGGCGGCCATCGTCTCCGGCGAGGCCGAGCTCGATTTCGAGAAAGGCTACCGCATCAATCTCGACGGCACGCGCTATCTGTTCGACGCCATCCGCATTGCCAACGGCAAGGAGGGCTACAAGCCGAGGGTCGTCTTCACCTCGTCGATCGCCGTCTTCGGCGCGCCCCTGCCCTATCCGATCCCCGACGAATTCCACACCACGCCGCTCACCAGCTACGGCACCCAGAAGGCCATCTGCGAGCTCCTGCTGTCCGATTATTCGCGCCGCGGCTTCTTCGACGGCATCGGCATCCGTCTTCCGACGATCTGCATTCGCCCCGGCAAGCCGAACAAGGCCGCCTCCGGCTTCTTCTCCAACATCCTGCGCGAGCCGCTGGTCGGCCAGGAAGCCGTGCTTCCCGTCTCCGACGACGTGCGCCACTGGCATGCCTCACCCCGCTCGGCGGTGGGCTTCCTCATCCACGGCGCGACCATCGACGTCGACACGGTCGGCCCGCGCCGCAACCTCTCCATGCCGGGCTTGAGCGCCACCGTGGGCGAACAGATCGAGGCGCTTCGTCGCATTGCCGGCGAAAAGGCCGTCAAGCTCATTCGCCGCGAACCCGATGAGATGATCATGCGCATGTGCGCCGGCTGGGCCCCCGGCTTCGAGGCCAAACGCGCTCGCGAACTCGGCTTCACCGCCGAAGCCTCGTTCGACGAGATCATCCGCGTGCATATCGAAGACGAACTGGGGGGCAAGCTGTGACCCTTTCCGACCGTGCCGGCGCCAAACCGCGCCAGATCGCCTTTCTCGGCACCGGGCTGATGGGCGCGCCGATGGCGCGGCGGCTTCTCAAGGCAGGCTTCCCCGTCACCGTCTGGAATCGCGACCGGTCCAAGGCCGAAGCGTTGTCCGTTGAAGGCGCTGCCGTTGCCGCCTCCGCAGCGGATGCCGTCCGGGGCGCCGATATCGTCTTCACCATGCTGAGCGACGGCAAGGCAGTCACCGACGTGCTGTTCAACCAGGGCGTTGCCGGCCTGCTGAAACCCGGTGCAATCGTCGTCGACACGTCATCGATCGCCCCGCCGATCGCCCGCGAGCATGCAGAAGCGCTTCGGCAGCAGCAGGTGCACCACATCGATGCGCCGGTATCCGGCGGGGTGGTGGGCGCCGAGGCGGGTACGCTCGCCATCATGGCGGGCGGCGATGCCGCAATCGTCGAAAGCCTCGCCAAGGTCTTTGCAGCGCTTGGCCGCGTCACCCATGTCGGCCCCTCCGGCGCCGGGCAGATCTGCAAGCTCGCCAACCAGCAGATCGTCGCGATCACCATCGGTGCCGTCGCCGAAGCGATGATCCTGGTCGAGGCCGGTGGCGCCAGCCGCGAGAAATTCCGCGAGGCGATCCGCGGCGGCTTTGCCGAAAGCCGCATCCTCGATCTGCATGGTGGCCGCATGGTGAACCGCAGCTTCGCTCCGGGCGGCCCTTCGCGGCTGCAACTGAAGGATCTCGACGCGGTCGCCGCAATGGCGGACCTGTTCAGTCTCGACCTGCCACTGACCGCCATGATACGCGACGAGTTCCGCGATTTCGTCGCAGACGGCGGCGGCGATACCGATCATAGTGGTCTTCTGCTGCATCTCGAAAAGATCAATCAGCGCATGGGTGAGGAAAAATTATGAGCGACGACAAGAACAAGCCCCGCCGCCTGCGCTCGCAGGACTGGTTCGACAATCCCGACCACCTCGACCTGACCGCGCTCTATCTCGAGCGTTTCATGAACTACGGCACGACGCCGGAAGAGTTGCGCTCGGGCAAGCCGATCATCGGCATTGCCCAATCCGGCAGCGACCTCAACCCCTGCAACCGCCACCATCTCGACCTCGCCAAGCGCCTGCGCGACGGCATTCGCGACGCCGGCGGCATCCCGATCGAATTCCCGACCCATCCGTTGTTCGAGAACTGCAAGCGCCCGACCGCGGCGCTCGACCGCAACCTCGCCTATCTCGGCCTCGTCGAAATCCTCTACGGCTACCCGCTCGATGGCGTCATCCTCACCACCGGCTGCGACAAGACCACCCCGTCGGCCCTGATGGCCGCCTCGACCGTCGACCTGCCGGCCATCGTCTTCTCCGGCGGGCCGATGCTCGACGGCTGGCATGACGGCGACCTCGTCGGCTCCGGCACCGTGATCTGGCGTTCGCGCCGCAAGTTCGCCGCCGGCGAGATCACCCGCGAGGAATTCCTCGAGGCGGCGCTCGATTCGGCGCCCTCGGTCGGCCACTGCAACACCATGGGCACGGCCTCGACGATGAACGCCATGGCCGAGGCGCTCGGCATGTCGCTGACCGGCTGCGCCGCCATTCCGGCCGCCTATCGCGAACGCGGCCAGATGGCCTATCGCACCGGTCGCCGTGCGGTCGAACTGGTCCTCCAGGACATCAAGCCGTCCGACATTTTGACGCGCTCGGCCTTCCTCAACGCCATCCGGGTCAATTCGGCAATCGGCGGCTCCACCAATGCCCAGCCGCATCTCGCGGCCATGGCCAAGCACGCCGGCGTCGAGCTTCATCCCGACGACTGGCAGGTCCACGGCTTCGACATTCCGCTGCTCGCCAACATCCAGCCGGCCGGCGCCTATCTCGGCGAACGCTTCCACCGCGCCGGTGGCGTACCGGCGATCATGTGGGAACTGTTGAAGGCCGGCAAGCTCGACGGCTCCTGTCCGACGGTCACCGGCAAGACCATGGCCGAGAACCTTGAAGGCCGCGAATCGGAAGACCGCGAAGTCATCAAGCCCTATGACGCCCCGATGCGCGAACGCGCCGGCTTCCTGGTGCTCAAGGGCAATCTGTTCGACTTCGCCATCATGAAGATGAGCGTCGTATCGGAGGGCTTCCGCGAGCGCTACCTGCAGGAGCCGGGCCGTGAAGGCGTGTTCGAAGGCAAGGCAGTCGTCTTCGACGGTTCGGAAGACTATCACGCCCGCATCAACGATCCCGCCCTGGATATCGACGAGAACACCATCCTGGTGATCCGCGGCGCAGGCCCCATGGGCTGGCCGGGCTCGGCCGAAGTGGTCAACATGCAGCCACCGGATCACCTGCTGAAAAAAGGCATCATGAGCCTGCCGACGATCGGCGACGGCCGCCAGTCCGGCACGGCCGACAGCCCTTCGATCCTCAACGCCTCGCCGGAAAGTGCGGCCGGCGGCGGGCTCGCCTGGGTGCGAACCGGCGACATCATCCGCATCGACTTCAACCAGGGTCTTTGCAACATGCTGGTGGACGAGGCGGAAATCGCCCGCCGCAAGGGTGAGGGCATCCCCAAGGTGCCGGCTGACGCGACCCCGTGGCAGCGCATCTACCGCCAGACGGTCACACAGCTCTCCGAGGGAGCGACGATCAAGGGCGCGGACGAATTCCGCCAACTGGCGAAGACGCCGCCGCGCCACAACCACTGACGCCGGTTCGATCGCGGGAAACCGATCCCCGATCACACCCTCGTTCCTCGCGGCCCGCCGGTTTGACCTTGCGGGCCGCGAGCCCCATCTAAGAGCGGAACCCACACCCGAAGGAGGATGGCATGACGACAAACACCGAACGCGCCGTACTGGCTGGCGGATGCTTCTGGGGCATGCAGCAACTGATCCGCAGAATGCCGGGCGTCCTCGCCACCCGCGTCGGTTACACCGGCGGCGACGTGGCCAACGCCACCTACCGCAACCACGGCACCCATGCCGAAGGCATCGAGATCACCTTCGACCCGGCGAAGATCAGTTACCGCGACCTTCTGGAATTCTTTTTCCAGATCCATGATCCGACTACGCCCAACCGCCAGGGCAACGACGTCGGCATGAGCTATCGCTCGGCGATCTACTACACCAGCGACGAGCAGAAGCAGGTCGCCCACGACACCATTGCCGACGTCAACGCGTCGGGCCTCTGGCCCGGCAAGGTGGTGACCGAGGTCGAGCCGGTCGGCGATTTCTGGGAAGCGGAGCCGGAGCACCAGGACTACCTGGAACGTATTCCGAACGGCTATACCTGCCATTTCCCGCGGCCGAACTGGAAACTGCCCCGCCGCGCCGCCTGACAGGTCAGGCCGACATCATCGACGCCGCCGACACCTCAGGTTCGGCGGCGCTTCTGTGTGTCAGAGGACGGCGCTCATGCCGCCGTCGACATAGATGATCTGCCCGTTGACATAGTCGGAAGCGGACGAGGCAAGAAAGACGGCAGCGCCCACCAGTTCCTCCGGACGCCCCCACCGCCGTGACGGCGTGCGCCCCTTAACCCAGGCGTCGAACTGTGGATTGCTGGTCAGCGCCTCGTTCATGTCGGTCAGCATGTAGCCGGGGCCGATGGCATTGGCCTGGATGCCGTGCTCGGCCCACTCAGCCGCCATCGCCTGCGTCAACAACTTGATACCGCCCTTGGCCGCCGTGTAGGGAGCGACGGTCGGGCGGGCAAAGGCGCTCATCAGCGAGCCGATATTGACGATCTTGCCGCGCCCACGCGGGATCATCCGCTTGGCGGCCTCCCGGCCGACAAAGAAGGCGCTCGAAAGATTCGTGTCGATCACCCGTCGCCACTCCTCGGCCTGAAACTCGACGAGGGGCTTTCGCACCTGGATACCGGCATTGTTGACGAGGATATCGATTTCGACACCCGCGGCATCGAGACGCTGGAAGGCCGCAACGACGGCTGCCTCGTCGGTCACGTCGAAGGGCTCGGCGAGAACGGCATGACCCTGCGCCTGCATGGCGTCAGCGGCCTTTGCCAGCCGATCGGCATCGATGCCGTTCAGCACCAGCCGCGCCCCGGCTTCGGCAAGACCAGTAGCGATCGCCTGTCCGAGGCCGCGCGACGAACCGGTCACAAGAGCGGTCTTGCCTTCAAGGCTGAACAGCGGTTTCTTCAACTATCTCACTCCCAATGTCGGTTTGCACGCACCTTCTCCAGCTTCCCGCCGGACAGGCCCGGCGCCCCGTCGATATGAGGCGCCCCGTCCGACTATAGAAGACGCGACACGGGAAGACAGCCGCAAGGGGCGGCTTTCCTGTGGTCGGCCAATCACAAAATCCTGTCCGGCATTCAAGACGCTCGATCCGCCCCCGAGGACGGCCGAATTTCGGATCGCTAGACCGATCAGCGGGGAACATGACGGGGCGTCACGAGTTGGATCGTTGCTGAAATCTTAGGACATTCGGCGCGGGAAAACTCAGCCTTCGAGGAGTACGATGAACGCAGATCTGTGGGGGTTCCACCTGCTGGAGAACGGCCATGGCAAAGCCCGAATCTGGGCACCTGCAGCCGAGCATATGTCCCTGGAAATTGGCGCCCGAACCATTCCCATGGATAGGGACGAGACTGGCTGGTTCGAAGCCCATCTGGACCAGCCGGTCGCTGGCGAAGCCTATCGCTTCGTCACGCAGGAAGGGCGCAAAGTGGCGGACCCCGCCTCCAGATGGCAAGCAGGAACGGTTGACGGCCCTTCCCTGGTGACAGATCCGAAAGCCTATTCCTGGATTCATCGCGACTGGCCGGGACGACCCTGGCACGAGGCCGTCACTTACGAACTCCATATCGGTACGTTCACCGCCGAGGGCACCTTCCTCGCCGCTGCTCGCAAGCTGAAGGAACTGGCCGAACTGGGCTTCACCGCGATCGAGCTGATGCCGGTAGCCGCTTTTCACGGTGAGCGGGGCTGGGGCTATGACGGCGTGCTCGCCTACGCGCCCCATCCCGCCTATGGCAAGCCCGATGACCTGAAACACCTGGTCGACTGCGCTCATGGCGCCGGCATGATGGTCATCCTAGACGTGGTCTACAACCACTTTGGCATCTACGGAAACATGCTCGAGCAATATGCTCCGCAGTTCTTTCTAAAGGACTCCACGCCCTGGGGACCGGCTCCCGACTTTTCGCGCAAGGAGACACGAAGCTATTTCATCGAAAACGCTCTGTACTGGCTGTCGGATTTCCGATTCGACGGGCTCCGTTTCGACGCCGCCGACCGGCTGGTGGCACAAGACCAGCCGTGGCTGGTGGACGAAATCGCAGATCGGGCGAGAAATCTTCTTCCGTATCGGACACTTCATCTCGTCGCCGAAGACGCCCGCCATGTTACAAGCCCGCTGGAGTG
Source organism: Ciceribacter sp. T2.26MG-112.2 (assembly GCF_900492205.1). Taxonomy (GTDB): domain Bacteria; phylum Pseudomonadota; class Alphaproteobacteria; order Rhizobiales; family Rhizobiaceae; genus Allorhizobium; species Allorhizobium naphthalenivorans_A. Next base: position 88,900 of record NZ_UEYQ01000002.1, on the reverse strand, counting down.
GAAAGGCGGGCGAGCTCCCTCATGCCGGGCGGTATGGAACGATGATTTTCATCATGCAGTTCACGTCCTGGCGACGGGAGAAACCGTCGGACACTACGCCGATTTTGCCGCCGAGCCCAGTGTCGGCGTCCGTACCGCCCTGGCGGAAGGCTTCATCTATCAGGGGCAGGCCCGTCCCTCGAAGGAGGGCAAGCGACATGGTGAACCCAGCGGGCACCTGCCGCCGACCTGCTTCGTCAACTTCCTGCAAAACCATGATCAGATCGGCAATCGGCTAAAGGGTGACCGGCTGTCGGCCCTGGTTGAAGAAGATATTCTCAAGGCGCTGACCGCCACGCTCTATCTATCACCGCAGATCCCCCTGGCCTTCATGGGGGATGAGTTCGGCACCAGGCAGAGCTTCTACTTCTTCAGCGACTACCCATCCGAGGTTCATGAGGCCGCACTCAAGGCGCGCATGGAAGAAGCCAGAAATTTCGGCGGAAGCCTCTATGAAAAGGAATTCCGCGCCCCGGACCCCAATAAGCGCACCACGTTTCTCGCCTCAAAGCTCCAACGGCCGCTCGCCGAAGACGCACGATCGACGTCCTGGCGCGAATTCGTGAGAGAGCTCCTGGCAAAGCGCCGTTCGTGGATATGGCCCATGCTGGAGAGACTTCCCTCGACGGAAGCATTGGTTTTGCCGGCCCCCGACAAGGTCATTGCCGTGGACTGGAGGCTTGGCAATCACAAGCTGGAGTTACGATGCAATCTGGGTCGCGAAGTCGCCACCAGCCCGACGACGTCCGGCGAGGTATTCTACAGCCTGTTGGCCGAGCCCGGGACGAAGGCGCTGCCGCCTGGAGGCGCCATATTTGCATCGTCCGGCCAGGCCGACTTGCAGGGATGAAGGCCGCGTGGCGGCGCGCAAGGTGGAATATCCGTTCAAACGCGTCGGTCTCTCGGCGGCTCGCCCCCCGTCGTTCCCCCGCCCCGGAAATAGGTAAGGTGTCAGATGGGATAATGGATCGGTCCGTCCTGAACCGTGATCCAGCGCAGTTCGGTGAATTCGGCGATCCCCGCCCTCCCGCCGAAGCGGCCATAGCCGGATTGCTTGACCCCGCCGAAGGGGACCTGGGCCTCGTCGTGCACGGTCGGGCCGTTGATATGGCAGATCCCGGATTCGATCCGCCGCGCCACCTGCATGGCACGATTGACGTCGCGGCCGAAGACCGCCGCCGACAGGCCATATTCGGTATCGTTGGCAACCCGCACGGCCTCGTCAATCGAGCCGACACGCATCACCGAGACGACCGGACCGAAACTCTCTTCCGCATAAATGCGCATCGCCGGTGTCACGCGGTCGAGCAGCGTCGCCTCGACGATCGTACCGTTCATGCCGCCGCCCGCGCAAAGAACAGCGCCCTTGGCCAACGCATCGCGGATCAGTTGGTCGATCCGCCGCGCCGCGTGACCATCGACGACCGACCCCAGCGGGGTATTGCCGACGCGCGGGTCGCCGGCGACAAGTGTCTTGGCCTTCGCGGCAAGCGCCTCGACGAACCGGTCCGCAATCGTCTCGTCGACGACGATGCGCTCCGTCGACATGCAGATCTGGCCCTGGTTCATATAGGCGCCGAAGGCGGCCGCCGCGACCGCCTGATCGATGTCGGCATCGTCGAGCACGACGAAGGGGGCCTTGCCCCCGAGTTCGAGAAGCGCAGGCTTGAGATAGCGTCCGGCCGTCTCGGCGATGATCCGCCCGACCCGGGTCGAGCCGGTGAAATTGATCCGGCGGACCGCCGGATGGGCGATCATCGTCTCGACGATCGTGGCGGCATCCTCCGGCGCGTTGGAGACGGCATTCAGCACGCCCTCGGGCAGCCCCGCCTCGTGCAGGCTGTCGATGATCAGCCGGTGCGTGCGCGGGCAGATTTCCGAGGTCTTCATCACCACGGTATTGCCACAGGCAAGCGGCATGGCGAGCGACCGTACGCCGAGGATCACGGGCGCATTCCACGGCGCGATCGAAAGGACGACGCCCGCCGGCTGCCGCACCCCCATCGACAACGATCCGGGTCGTTCCGACGGAATGATTTCCCCGGTGATCTGCGTCGTCATCGCGGCCGCCTCGCGCAACATGTCGGCGGCGAGCTTGACATTGAAGCCTGCCCAGCCGGCCGTCGCGCCAGTCTCTTCGGCCATCGCCTTGATGAAATCATCGACCCGCGCCTGGAGCTTGTCGGCCGCGGCCAGAAGAATCTTGCGACGCAGTCCGGGTCCTGTCGCCGCCCAGGCGGGAAATGCCTTGGCGGCCACATTCACCGCCTGTCGCGCATCCTCCAGCGAGGCTGCGGCCACTTCCGACGCGACCTCGCCCGAAATCGGATTGATGCGGGTGAATGTGCGTCCATCGGAAGCACCCTGATCGAGATTGTTGATCTTCAGGCCAAGCACGGTCATGTTCTGCTCCATTCTTGCATCAGGCCGCGGCACCGAGGAAGGCCCGCTTGACCGCGTCATCATTCATCAGGCCCGAGGCGCTGTTCTCTCCGACAACCCGCCCTGCTTCCATCAGATAGCCGCGATCGGCGATCGACAGGCTCATCTTGACGTTCTGCTCGACGATCAGCAGCGCCAGACCGCTCTTGCGGACCCGCCCAAGCGCTGCGAAGAGTTCGCCCACCACCACGGGCGCGAGCCCGAGGCTCGGCTCGTCCAGCATCAAAAGATCGGGCTTCGACATGAGGGCACGCGCTATTGCCACCATCTGCTGTTCGCCACCCGACATGGTATTGACGAACTGGCCGCGTCGTTCGGCAAGCTTGGGAAAGAGCGAGTAGACAAGCTCGCGGCTTTCGGCATCGCTGGCGCGCGCCCTTTTGGCATAGGCCCCGAGCGCCAGGTTCTCGGCAACGGTCAGGTCGCCGAACACCCCGCGCCCCTCGGGTACAAGCGCAATGCCCGCCTCGAGCACCAGATGCGGCGCCAGACCGACGATTTGACGCCCACCAAAGCGCACTTCGCAGCCGATATCAGGCCGCACCAGGCCGGCGGCGGCCTTGAGCAGAGATGACTTTCCGGCACCATTGGCGCCGAGCACGACCACGGTTTCGCCCGGACCAACCGACAGCGAGACCCGGTCGAGCGCCAGGTGCTGGCCGTAGTGCAGCGACAGATTGGCAATCTCAAGCATGGTCGTCTCCCAGATAGGCACGCACCACTTCCGGGTCGCGGAGCGCCTCGAACGTCGGTCCGTCGGCGATCTTGCGGCCGGCATTCATCACCACGCAGCGGCCGCACAGCGCCCGGATCGCATCCATGACATGCTCGACCAGAAGGATGGTCATGCCGCGCTTTTCCAGCGAACGGATGAGGTCGATGCCGGTCAGGAGTTCGGTCGGATTGAGGCCCGCCAGCCATTCGTCGAGCAGCAGCAGTTCCGGCTCCGCGGCCAACGCCCGGGCCAGTTCCATACGCTTCTGGTCAATATAGGTGAGCGCGGAAGCCTTCTCGCCGGCACGACCGGCAAGGCCCACCTCCTCCAGGTGATGAAGGGCGCGTTCGCGTGCCACAGCGCCCCACAGCTTGTGCCGGCCAAAGGCGAGCGCCGTCTCGACATTCTCGGCAACGGTGAGCGACGGAAGGGCCCGTACCAGCTGGAAGGTCCGGGCCACGCCCTTGGGCGCGATGCGATGCGCCGGCAGCCCGGAGATCGGCTCGCCCTTGAAGGCGATCAGCCCTTCGCTCGGGGCGAGGAAACCGGAGATCATGTTCATCACGGTGGTCTTGCCGGAGCCGTTCGGCCCGAGCAGCCCGACCACCTCTCCCGCCGTCAGCGAGAAGCTGAGCTCGTTGACGGCTGTCAACCCGCCGAAACGCTTGGTGATGCCGGAAAGCGCGAGGATTTCGGTCATCGGGACACCTCCGCATTCGGTCGCGCCGGAGCGGCCGGCCTTGCCGCAAATGCCTTCTCGGCCGCCGCGAGCACACCCTTGGGCAGGACAAAGACGATGGCAATGAAGATCAGCCCGAGAATGATCGGATAATGGTTGGGGAAATTGGCCGACAGCCATTCGAACAGCAGAAAGAGCGGTATGGCGCCGAGAAGCGGGCCCCACAGCCGATCGGCCCCGCCGAGCAGCGCCATGATCAGGGTCAGAAACGAGGTCGTCGGATTGAACACCATGCTCGGCTCGATATAGGTCCAGCGCGGCGCCTGGATCGCGCCAACCAGGGTGATGATCACCGCGCTCAAGGAAAACAGCGCGAGCTTCACCCCGGCAATGTTGATGCCACAATGGCTCGCCACCACTTCATCGTCGCCGATGACCTTGAGCGCAAGGCCAAGCCGGCTGCGGCCGATCAGGAAGGAGACGAACAAAGTCACGGCAGCCAGCACCAGAAGCTGCCAGTAGATGCCCTCGGGCGTGACCGGCAGGAAGATATAGCGGCCGAGCGTCCCGGTGATGTTGACCTCGTACCAGGTGACGAGCTGGCGCACGAGTTCGGCAAGGCCAAAGGTGAAGATGACGAAGTAGACGCCGGCGAGCCTCAGCGTTGCAAGCCCGACCAGCAGCGCGATGACGAGCCCGACCAGCGCGGCCACCAGCAGGACCAGTGGATAGGGCAAGGTCTCGCTGAGCACGCCCACCGTATAGGCGCCGATGCCGAAGAAGGCGACGGTGGCCAGCGACACATAGCGGGTCGGACCGGAAAACAGACCCCAGGCGGTGGCGAGGACCACATAACCGGTCATGCCGATCATCAGCGTCACGGTATATTCGCCGGCATAAAGAGGCAGGCAGGCAAGGCCAATGAGAAGTGCCAGGAAGAAGGCGGCAGAGCCGAGGAAACGCAGGGTCATCGCGAGGACCTCCCGAACAGGCCGGCCGGGCGCCACAGCAGCACGGACAGGAAGATGAGATAGGTGGCGGCGAGCGTCAGGCCGGGATCGAGATAGGTGGCGACGAAGGTCTCGACGAGGCCGAGGATCAGGCCTGCGGACAGCGCCCCGAGGATGTTGCCGACCCCGCCCATGATGACGACGACCAGGGCCTTCATGGTGAAGACGACGCCGGCCGTGGCGGTGAAGGTCTGGTAGGTGGAGATCACCACGCCACCGGCGGCAGAAAGTCCGCAACCGATGGCGAAAGCCAGGCGGGCGGCCCGGTCGACATCGATGCCGACCAGGGGCGCGGCTGTGGGCGAAACGGCAACGGCGCGCAGCGCCGTGCCCCACAGTGTGCGGGTGAACAAAAGGTAGAGACCGCCGCCCAATACCACGGCCAAGCCCAAGGCCAGTAGCCGGTTGGCGGCAATCACCGCGCCGAACACGTTGATGCCGACATTGAGGTAATTATAGCTGGTATAGTTGGAGCCAAACACCACCAGCATGACGCCCTGGATAACGAAAAGCAGGCCGAACGTGGCAAGGATGGAATCGATTTCCAGGCTTTCGCGATTGGCGGCACGGGCCACCAGCGGCCGCAACATCAGCCCATAGACCAGGTGACCGAACACGAAGCCGATCGGCACCGCAACCAGCAACCCCAGCACCGGATTGATGCCCCACTGGCCGAACAGCACATAGGCGAGGAAGGCGGCGGCAATGATCGTCTCGCCATAGGCGAGATTCATGATGCGGGCGATGCCGTATTGGAGCGTCAGCCCCATGGCGATCAGCGCATAGGTGCCGCCGAGCACGAGGCCGGAGACGATGGTGGTGACGAGCATGTCCTGCTCCTCCTTGCGACTTGTAGCCTGCGGCAACCCCTTCGGGCCGACCGGACTGCCGGGCACTCATTCTTGGCGGTATAAAAGCATGGCGACCGAACCCCCTCCCCGCCGAGCGGGAAGAGGGAGGCGGTCGGCGACGGCGGGAGCGGTGCTCCGGCCCGCCTATTTCTTCCAGGCCGGACGTGGGATGAGCGGCTGGCTGGCGCCGGCTCGATCACCTGGTGCGATGGCGACGAACTGGCCGTTCTGCCACTGACCAGCCCACCACAGATCGCGCAACTGATTGTCTTCGAGCATCGTCTCTCCGAGCACGGTCTCGAAGCTGCCGGAAGATATTTCGGCCGCGACCGCCTCGCGGTCCAGTCCCTTGCGCTTGATCGCCTCCTGGAGGATCTCCAGGGAAGCATAGGTGACCACGCTTGCCCAGTAGTCCGGCACCTTGCCGGTGGCCGCCTCGTGGCGCTTGCGATAGTCGGCGATTTTCTCGCTGGTGCCGTCGATCCCGCCGATGCCCATCACGCCGGTGATCGCCTCGCCGTTGTTCTTGGCATAGACCGGAAAGGCCGTGCCGACGCCGAGATAGAGAACCTTCGGGTTGAAGTCGGCGACCTGCGCCTGCTGGGTCAGCGCGAAGGTCTCCGGCGGATAGGAGAAGGCGATGAAGGTGTCGGCGCCGCTCGCCTTTGCCTCGTTGATCATCGGCGTGAAATCGGTGGTGCCGACCGGATAGGTCTTGTCGTAGACCACCTCGAAGCCGGCGTCCTTGAAGGCGGGACGCGCCGCCGTCACCAGATCGATGCCGAAACCGTCGGCGATCGAGATCATCGCCACCTTCTTGTTGATCGTTCCCTTGTCGGCGGCGTCAAGCAGCACCTTGGCCAGCGCGCCCGTATAGTCATGACCGCCACCAAGCAGCCAGAAGCTCTTCTTCCAGCGCTTGACGAATTCCAGCGCCTTGTCCGTCACCGATGTGGCGGCCAGATGCGGATAGCCGTAGCGGTCGAGCAGCGGGGCGGCGGCCAGGTTGTAGCCGGTGCTCCACGGCGGCAGGATGAAGTCCACTTCGTCCTGGGTCGCGAGCCGCTGCAGCGCGCGAACCAGTTCCTCGGCCGAAGAGCGGTCGTCATATTCGACGACTTCGATCGGCAGCTTCTTGCCGTCTGGCATTTCAAGCCCGCCGGCCGCATTCACTTCCTTGACCCAGAGCTGGTAGTTGGGCAGCGTGGTAATGCCCGTACCACCGGCATTCGGGCCGGTCAGCGACAGCGCATAGCCGATCTTCACCGAGGTCCGCTCTTGCGCCAGCGCGCCGGTCGCGACCCCGCCTGCCAGCATGGCCGCCGTGCCGGCGATAACGCCAAGCACCTGTCTGCGTTGAAACAGTGTCATGGTAGTCCTCCCAAATGGCCTGCCTCCACAGGCGTTCCGTCCTGTCCCCACGGCGGTTTCGTCTCCTCCGATCCGCTGCGGTTTCCTGACAATCATCAGACTAGCCCCACCTCCCCGGCGAATGAATAGACTTTTGCAGGAGTTATTTGTACTTTTCACGGATGGAGGAGATGTTATGCCAGCTTCCGGCCTTTTCGTCGCGCGACACCGCGGCGCCACAGCCACCTCAAGCCCGACCGAGGCGCGGTTGTTCGGCGTGTCACTGTCGCCGCTCGGCTGGACCTTTCGCGGTGGAAGGAACCGATTGATCATCCTTCTGTCGGGCTCGGGACGCATCACCATCGGCGATAGCGAAGTGTCGCTTGCAGCGCCGGCGATCCTGTGGACGCCGGCCGGCGACAGGGGGGCCGTGACCATCGACGCCGGCACGGAAGGGGCGGCGCTGGCGATCCCCGAACTGGAACTCGGCCCCGCCATGCCGGCCGGCGCCGTTTTCGCCGAGGTCCGCAATGCCCTGTCCCAGCCGATCCTCGGCGCGCGCATTTCCGCCGCCGACGCGCGGCGCCTGTGCACCACCATCGGAACGATCGAGGAGGAACTGAAGGAAAACGGCCCTGGTGCCCAGGAGGTGATCCGTCATCATCTGGCGCTTCTGGTCATCGCCATCTGGCGGCTCGCCAATATCGAGACCCGCCAGCCGAAGCCCTCGCCGCGCATCATCGTGCGTGGCTTCGTGCATCTGATGGAACTGCATATCCGTGATCACTGGACGGTTGGAGACTATGCAGCCGCACTCGACGTTCCGGCCGACCGGCTGAACACGGCGATCCGTCGCGCGGCCGGCCGAACCCCGCAAGACCTGATCCATGCCCGCATCATGACCGAGGCCGCCACTCTGCTCGACGGCTCGACATTGCAGATCGGCCAGATCGCCACCATCCTCGGCTTCAAGGACGCCGCCTATTTCAGCCGTTTCTTCAAACGGCTTTCCGGCATTTCCCCCCGCGCCCACCGCGAAGGCGCAAGCAATCGCAACCGCCCGCGCGACACGAGCTTCGCCGCCTGGCCGTAAAGCCGCACAGCAATCCCGTGCCTGCGTTTCTATCCTCCCAGAACCGACATATGGCGCGCTATTCCGTTGATGGCCTGGCCTGATATCTCGAACGAATGGCCCTTCGGTTTGCGGCCAAGCGCATCCCGGATCATGCGACCGACAACGGCGGCCGAATCTTCGCCACGCAAGGCGTCGCGAAGCCCGACCGAGCCCTCCTGCCCCATGCAGGTGAAGAGATCGCCGGTGCAACTGACGCGGACGCGATTGCAGCTCGCGCAGAAGTCGCAGGACAAGGGCGTGATGAAGCCGAGCCGTCCGCCGGTTTCGGCAAGGCGAACATAGCGGGCCGGGCCACCGGTACGGTCTTCGACGGCGACCATCGTCCAGCGTTCCGCGAGCGATCGGCGAAGATCGGTCAGCGATAGGAAACTCTCGCCACGATCATGTCCCGCTTCGCCGAGCGGCATTTCCTCGATCAGCGTCAGGTCCATGCCGCGGCCGTGGGCAAAGCGGATGAGATCGTCGACTTCGTGCTCGAAGGCGCCGCGCAACGCGACCGCGTTGAGCTTGACCTTGAGCCCGGCGCCAAGCGCCGCGTCGATCCCCTTCAACACGGCATCGAGCCGGCCCCAGCGGGTGATCTGCGCATAGCGGGCGGGATCGAGACTGTCGAGCGAGACATTGACGCGACGGACGCCCGCGGCAAACAACCCCTCCGCATGACGCGCCAGCAGCGTGCCGTTGGTGGTCAGGGTCACCTCGTCCAGATCGCCGTTCTGCAGATGGGGCGACAAGAGCTCGAACAGTTGCATGATGTTCTTGCGCACCAGTGGCTCCCCGCCGGTCAGCCGGATCTTGCGCACCCCGCCGCGCATGAAGACCTGCGCCAGGTCATAGAGTTCCTCCAGCGACAGCACGTCCCGGCGCGGCAGGAAGGTCATGTGCTCGGCCATGCAATAGGTGCAGCGGAGATCGCAACGATCCGTCACGGAGAGCCGAAGATAGGTGACCTGTCGGCCGAATTGATCGATCAGCGGGGAAGGTCCTGCCCCGGGATCGGTGATAACCTGACGTTCATGCCGCATCGCAAGACTTCCTCGTCGCATCGATGGCTGCGCGTGCCCATGCGACCACGACGGCCTCATCCGGCGCCAGCACCACGCCGAGTTCGCCGGCAAACCCTTGCCATGCCTCGATATAGTTTTCCCGGACTGCCGTCAGCAGGGGTATGCCCCGCACGCAAGCCTCCTCGATGACGGCGCGAAACCCTCGCCCCTCGGATTCCCCCTTGCCGAAACGGTTGAGGATCAGAAGGTCCGGCCGCGCGTCGAGCCGTGACAGCAGCGGACCGGCGACGCCCGCCAGCGCCTGCGGATCGAGCCTGCAGCCGCGCGCGCCTGAGCCAAGGGCTTGGGAGATGATGTGGTGCTCGCCGCTCGCAATGTCCTCCAGATCGATCCGGTTACAGCATTCGCCATCGCCGGTACTTTCCCGCTGGAGGAAACCGGCAACGGTCACCCCCTCTTGCTGCAAGACGCGGGCGACCGCTTCGAGAACATCGTCCACCGGGCGATCCCGCTCGACGCGGATGGCGGCCTGGAGAGGGAAATCGAAGTCTTTCATGATATTGTCCTGGACATTCCTAAGGTATCGACCGGCGGCACGATGCTCTCGTCGCAACGAAACTCCGCCGCACTGCTGTCGCAGTCGCATTTTAGGTCACGCAGCAGACCGTCCTTCAGGCCGTAGATCCAGCCGTGGATGGTGAGCGGGCGCCCACGCTTCCAGGCCGATTGCAGGATCGGCGTGCGCGACAGGCTTTCGACCTGCCCCACGACCGTCAGTTCGCAGAGCCGGTTCAGCTTTTCTTCCGTCTCGTCAATCCTCGCCAGTTCCGCGCAGTTCGCCTGCGCCACATCCCGGATCGGCTGCAGCCAGTGGTCGATGATGCCGTGGCGATGCCCGTCCATGGCCGCGCGGATACCTCCGCAGCCATAGTGCCCGCAGACGATGATGTGCTTGACCTCAAGGGACTCCACGGCAAATTCGAGCACCGAGAGCAGGTTCAGGTCGGCCCGGTGGACGAGATTGGCGACGTTGCGATGGACGAAGACCTCGCCGGGCTCGAGCCCGGTGATGACATTGGCGGGAACCCGGCTGTCGGAGCAGCCGATCCACAAATATTCCGGCCGCTGCAGGGCCGACAGCCTGTCGAAATAATCGGGGTCTTCCGTGCGTTTCGCCGCCGCCCAGCGGACATTGTGGTCGAAGAGATCAGAAAGCATCACGTTACTCCGGGCATGACGTCCCTTCCGGGATGCGTGGCAAGGTTTGGCGAAACATGCAGGGGCCTTGCCCGCTTCGCCTTGCCACGCATTTGCGTCATCGCCATTGCGTCACTGCATCAACGGTCCGTCGGCACCGAGCACGTCGATCCCGGTGATGGTGGCATCGGCGGCCAGTATGGCGATGAACTGCGACACGGCTTTCGACCAGGCGGAGGCTTCGAGCCAACCGGCGATCCGGTCCTGCACGAAGTCGAACGGCAGTTGGTCACCATCGATCCGCCGTTCCAGCCGGATGATGTGGAAGCCGAACCGGCTTTCGACCGGTGCGGAGGTAATCTGGCCCTCTTCCATCCGGGCAAGGCAACGCTCGAACTCCGCAACCGTGCTGCCACGGGTCAGCTGGCCGAGATTGCCGCCCTGTGCGGCCGAGGGACAGGCCGAATGGGTTCGCGCCATCGTTGCAAACTCGCTAGGGTGCTCGACGAGGACCGCCGCCAGCCGTTCCGCGTCGTTGCGGGCCGCATCGCGGGCGCGCGCGTCCGCAGGATCGGCGGCGATCAGGATATGGCTTGCCTCGAAGATCGGTTCGCTGCGGAATTTCGCCCTGTTGTTCTCGTAGAAACGCAGGCATTCTTCCGACGTGGCCGATGGAACCGCAACCTCTCTCTCGATCAGTATCCGGATGGCTGCGTCCTCGTCGGTTTCACGACGCCCATCCGCATTCTGTTCAGGCGCCGGGATAAGGTCCAGTTCGACCGCCCGCTGCAGCAGGAGTTCACGCACGGCCAGCGCCCTTGCCGCCGCCAGGAGGGCCGCGCCAGGGTTTTCGGCCGGATGGTTCTGCGCCTCGGCGAGGATCTCGCTTTCAGCGATCTCCACCCCATTGACCGACACGGCGTCGAGCACCGGTCGGGCCTTCGGCGGAACGCGGGTGTCCGGCTCCTGGTAGGTCGAATAGCTGTCCTTGTGCCCGGTCTCTCCGGAAGCGGCCGGACCCGTGTTCACATTGTTGAAGAGCGTGACCATGGGCTTACTCCGCCGGAGCACGGTTGACGGAACTGCCGTTGCGCTGCCGCACGACCTGATAGCCGGGACGCCACAGATATCGCACCGGTGCGCTCAGCATGTGCACCAACCGGGTGAACGGGAAGAGCAGCAGGATCGTCAGCCCGAGGAAGAGATGCAGCTTGAACACCAGCGGCGCCTCGGCGACATAGGAGGCCGCCTCCGGATTGAAGGTGAAGATGCCCTGTGCCCAGTTCATGAACTTAACCATTTCATGGCCGTCGAGATGGGCAAGCGAAGTCGGGATGGTCGAGAGCCCGAGGAAGAGCTGGACCCACAGGAGGATGATGATCAGCGTGTCGGTCGTGCTCGATGAGGCGCGCACGCGCGGATCGAACAGCCGGCGATGGACGAGAAGCGTCGCGCCGATGATCGCCATCACGCCGGCAATGCCGCCGGCGACCACGGCCAGCGTCTGCTTGGCGCTGTGGCTGATGCCGAGCGTGTCGAAAATCACGATCGGCGTCAGCAAGCCGACCAGATGGCCGGCGAAGATGAACAGCACGCCGAGATGAAACAGCACGGAGCCCCACATCAGTTGCTTGCGGCGCAGTAGCTGGCTCGACCCGGAGCGCCAGGTATAGGGCTCGCGGTCATAGCGGATGATCGAGCCGAGGATCAGCACGGCGAGCGCGATGTACGGATAGATGCCGAACAAGAGTGAATTGAGAAAACCAGACATGCCCTGCCCTCCTAAACCGGTATCGTGTTCAAGGGATCGTTCGGCTTGCGCGCCGCCGCCCTCATCTGTGTGCGCAGCCTGTCGGGGCCGCAGCTGTTGTCGCCCGCATTGCCGCCGAAGGTGACGACCTCGTCCTCCCAGATGCGGTCCATCGCCTCGAGATCGTTCGGATCGTCCTCGGCGCCGTCCAGCAACTCTTTCAGCAGCTTCTGGTCCGGCTTGCTCTTCGACACGAGGCCGAGCGCGGCAAAGGCGTTGGAATAGACCGAATCCCGCTTCCTCAGCCGCTCGCCGATCGCCGCCGTGATATGGCCGGTCTGGGCGAGCAGGTCATCGACTTCTTCCGTTGTCAGGGTCGCAAGGAATTCCAGGAACAGCGGCAGATAGTCCGGCAGTTCCTTGGCGTCGATTTCAAAACCCTGGTCCTCGTACATGGTCTTCAGGTCGACCATGGCCTGGCCGCGGTCGCGGCTCTCGCCATGGACATGCTCGAACAGGTTGAGCGACAGCGACCGGCTGCGGTAAAACAGGTAGACGTAGCGCTCCTGAGCCTCGTAAAGGTCCTGTCCGGCGAGATCGTCGATCAGGCGGCCAAGCAGCAGCCTGACCTCCCGGGAGATCGTTCCGTCATCTTCGAGCGCCGCCTTGAGTTCCGGCACCCCCTCGATGAGTTCCTCGGTCGGGTAGCTGAGCAACAGCGATATTGCCTTCAGTGCCTTGTGCATCAGACGCGCTCCTTGAACAGGTCGGTCGGGGTCTGGACGACCTTGCGGCGCTTGGCGCCGAAGAGGTCGCTGTCGGACGTGCCGCCCGAGCAGCCATTGCCGAAGGAGAAGCCACAGGAACCACGGACGTCATAGGCGTCCTCGGTCACTTCGCGGTGCGTCGTCGGGATAACGAAGCGGTCCTCGTAATTGGCGATCGCCATGATGTGGTACATCTCCTCGATCATCTCGGCGCTCATGCCGACCTTCGCGGCAATCGAGGTGTCGATGACCCCGTCGATCGTCTTGGAGCGCATATAGGCGCGCATGGCGAGCATGCGCTCCAGCGCCGAGACCACGGGGGCCTCCTTGCCGGCCGTCAGCAGGTTGGCGAGGTAGCGGACCGGGATGCGCAGCGACCGCACATCCGGCAGCGGGCCGTCCATGCCGAGCTTGCCCGACTGGGCCGCCGACTGCAGCGGCGAAAGCGGCGGAATGTACCAGACCATCGGCAGCGTGCGGTATTCCGGGTGGAGCGGGAAGGCGATCTTCCAGTCCATCGCCATCTTGTAGACCGGCGAATGCTTCGCCGCTTCCAGCCAGGCGTCCGGAACGCCATCCTTGCGCGCCTGCTCGATGACGGCAGGATCGTTCGGATCGAGGAATATCTTCAGCTGTTCCTCGTAGAGATCCTGCTCATTGGCGGTCGATGCGGCTTCCGAGATCCGGTCGGCATCGTAGAGGATGACGCCGAGATAGCGGATGCGTCCGACGCAGGTTTCCGAACAGACCGTCGGATGACCAGCCTCGATGCGCGGATAGCAGAAGATGCACTTCTCGGATTTTCCCGAGTTCCAGTTGTAGTAGATCTTCTTGTAGGGACAGCCGGAAACACACATCCGCCAGCCGCGGCATTTCTCCTGGTCGATCAGGACGATGCCGTCATCCTCGCGCTTGTAGATCGCCCCCGACGGACAGGCAGCCGCACAGGTGGGGTTGAGGCAGTGCTCGCACAGCCTCGGCAGGTACATCATGAAGGTGTTCTCGAACTGGCCGTAGATCTCCTTCTGCACGCCTTCGAAATTGTAGTCCTTCGAGCGCTTCTCGAATTCGCCGCCCAGGATTTCCTCCCAGTTAGGACCCCATTCGATCTTTTCCATCCGCTCGCCGGTGATCATCGAGCGGGGACGGGCCGTCGGCATGGCACGGCTTTCGCCGGCTGTCTGAAGGTGGCCGTAGTCGAAGTCGAACGGCTCGTAATAGTCGTCGATTTCCGGCAGGTCGGGATTGGCGAAGATCTTGGCGAGGATGCGCCACTTGGCACCCATCTTCGGCTCGATCTTGCCGTTCGACTTGCGGACCCAGCCGCCGTTCCACTTCTTCTGGTTTTCCCATTCCTTCGGGAAACCGATGCCGGGCTTGGTTTCGACATTGTTGAACCAGGCGTATTCGACGCCTTCGCGATTGGTCCAGACGTTCTTGCAGGTGACCGAGCAGGTATGACACCCGATGCACTTGTCGAGGTTGAGGACCATGCCAATTTGCGCGCGGATTTTCATTCTGCCGCCTCCTTGTTGTATGCGACGCTTTCGGTGTGCGGCCCTTCCAGCCAGTCCACCGTGTCGAGTCTGCGGACCACGACGAACTCGTCGCGATTGGCGCCGACCGTGCCGTAGTAGTTGAAGCCGTAGGACTGATGGGCGTATCCGCCGATCATGTGGGTCGGCTTGGTGATGACGCGCGTGACCGAGTTGTGGATGCCGCCGCGCTGGCCGGTGATCGGCGAACCGGGTGTGTTCACGATCTTTTCCTGGGCGTGGTACATGAAGATCGTACCGTCCTTCATGCGCTGCGAGACCACCGCGCGGGCGACGATGGCGCCGTTGGCGTTGTAGACCTCGACCCAGTCATTGTCGGCGATGCCGGCCCGCTTGGCGTCGGGCTCGGAAATCCACACGACAGGGCCGCCGCGATTGAGCGTCAGCATCATTAGATTGTCGCTATAGGTGGAGTGGATGCCCCACTTCTGGTGCGGCGTGATGAAGTTCAGCACCAGATGCGGCTTGCCGTCCGACTTGGCCTCGATCGCCGGATTGACGGTCTTGGTGTCGATCGGCGGCCGATAAACGCAGAAGCCTTCGCCGAAGGCGCGCATCCACAGGTGATCCTGATAGAGCTGCTGGCGGCCGGTGAGCGTCCGCCACGGGATCAGCTCGTGGACGTTGGTATAGCCGGCATTGTAGCAGACCTTCTCCGATTCCAGGCCCGACCAAGTCGGCGAGGAGATGATCTTGCGCGGCTGGGCGACCACGTCGCGGAAGCGGATCTTCTCGTCCTCCTTCGGGATGGCGAGATGGGTGTGGTCGCGGCCGGTGAACTTCGACAGCGCCTCCCAGGCCTTGACCGCTACTTCGCCGTTGGTTTCAGGCGCAAGCGACAGGATGACTTCGGTCGCGTCGATATCGCTGTCGATGCGCGGCCGGCCCTTGGTGACGCCCTCCTCCTGCACGACGCCGTTCAGGCGGGCGAGCAGATCGACTTCGTGCTCGGTGTTCCAGGCAATGCCCTTGCCGCCATTGCCGAGTCTTTCGAGCAGGGTGCCGACCGAGGTGAACTTTTTGTAGAGGTTTGGATAGTCGCGCTCGACCACCGCGACCGTCGGCATGGTCCGACCCGGGATGGGCTCGATCTCGCCCTTCTTCCAGTCCTTGACGTCGAACGGCTGGGCGAGTTCGCCGGCGGTATCGTGCAACGTCGGCACGAGGACGACGTCCTTCTCCACCCCGAGAACCTCCGGCGCGACATCCGAGAACTTGCGGGCAATGCCCTTGAAGATCTCCCAGTCGCTGCGCGCATCCCAGGCCGGATCCGCCGCACTCGACAGCGGATGGATGAAGGGATGCATGTCGGACGTGTTGAGATCGTTCTTCTCGTACCATGTGGCCGTCGGAAGCACGATGTCGGAATAGACGCAGGTGGTCGACATGCGGAAGTCGAGGGTCACCAGCAGGTCGAGCTTTCCTTCCGGCGCCTCCTGGTGCCAGGCGGCTTCCTTGGTGATCTGGCGACCTTCCTCGCCGAGATCCTTGCCGAGAACGCCGTGCTTGGTGCCGAGCAGGTGCTTGAGGAAATATTCATGTCCCTTGCCGGACGAGCCGAGCAGGTTGGAACGCCATACGAACAGGTTGCGCGGCCAGTTGGCCTTGTCGTCCGGGTCCTCGCAGGACATCGACAACGTGCCGGCCTTCAGCTGCTCGGCGACATAGTCCTTGGCTTCCTTGCCGGCCGCTGCCGCATCCTTCGACACCTGAAGCGGATTGGTCTTCAGCTGCGGCGCCGACGGCAACCAGCCCATGCGCTCGGCACGGATGTTGTAGTCGATCAGCGTCGCATCCCAGGGCCCTTCCGGCGCGGTCGGCGAGAGGATCTCGTCCACCTTCAGCGTCTCGTAGCGCCACTGGTCGGTATGCGCGTAGAAGAACGAGGTGCCGTTCATGTGGCGCGGCGGCCGGTTCCAGTCGAGCGCGAAGGCGAGCGCCGTCCAGCCGGTCTGCGGCCTCAGCTTTTCCTGGCCGACATAATGGCTCCACCCGCCGCCGGACTGGCCTACGCAACCGCACATCACCAGCATGTTGATGATGCCGCGATAGTTCATGTCCATGTGGTACCAGTGGTTCAGACCGGCACCGAGGATGACCATGGAGCGACCATTGGTCTTTTCCGCATTGCTGGCGAATTCACGGGCGACCGCGATGATCTGGTCGCGCGGAACACCGGTGATCTTCTCGGCCCAGGCCGGCGTGTAGGGCAGGTTCTCCTGATAGGACTTGGCCGAATTCGGATCGTCGAGCCCGCGATCGAGGCCATAATTGGCGACGAACAGGTCGAACACGGTGGCGACCAGCGCCTCGCCATCGGCGAGCTTGACCTTGCGGGCCGGCACCTTGCGCACCAGCACGCTGGCATGGTCGGTGCCTTCGAAGTAATCGTGCTCGCGATTGCCGAAATAGGGGAAGCCGACATTGGCGATCGTGTCGTGCTCGCCGTCGAGGATGAAGCTCATGGCGAGATCGACGTCTGCCCCCTTGCCGTCCTTGGCCTCGAGGTTCCACTTGCCCTGCTCGCCCCAGCGATAGCCGATCGAACCACCGGGCGAGACGAACTGCTTCGTCTTGGCATCGACTGCGACCGTCTTCCATTCCGGATTGTTCGTCTCATCGAGCGCGCCGGTGAAGTCGGAGGCACGGACGAAGCGATCAGCGATGTAATGACCGTCCTTGCCGACCAGTTTGACCAGCATCGGCATGTCGGTATAGCGACGACAGTAGTCCTCGAAATACTCGGCCTGCCGGTCGAGATGGAATTCGCGCAGGATGACATGCCCCATCGCCATGGCGAGCGCGGCATCGGTTCCCTGCTTCGGATGCAGCCAGAGATCGGAGAATTTCGCCGCTTCCGAATAGTCGGGCGAAATCACCACCGACTTGGCGCCCTTGTAGCGCGCCTCCGTATAGAAATGGGCATCGGGCGTGCGCGTCTGTGGCACGTTGGAGCCCCACAGGATCAGGAAGCCGGAATTGTACCAGTCGGCCGATTCCGGAACGTCGGTCTGCTCGCCCCAGGTCATCGGCGAAGCAGGCGGCAGGTCACAGTACCAGTCGTAGAACGACAGACAGACCCCACCGAGCAGCGACAGGTAACGCGAGCCGGCCGCATAGGAGACCATCGACATGGCCGGGATCGGCGAGAAGCCCACTACCCGGTCCGGGCCATAGGTCTTGACCGTATAGGCGTTGGCGGCGGCGATGATCTCGTTGACCTCATCCCAGGTGGCGCGCACGAAGCCGCCGAGACCGCGCATCTTCATGTAGTCGGCACGCTTTTCCGGATTCTCCTGGATCGCCGCCCAGGCCCCGACCGGGGTCTTGATCATGCGTTCCTTGCGCCACAGCTTGAGCAGGCGCGAGCGGATCAGCGGATATTTCACCCGGTTGGCCGAATACATGTACCAGCTGTAGCTGGCGCCGCGCGCGCAGCCGCGCGGCTCGTGGTTGGGAAGGTCCGGCCGGGTACGGGGATAGTCCGTCTGCTGGGTTTCCCAGGTGACGATCCCGCCCTTCACATAGATCTTCCACGAGCAGGAACCGGTGCAGTTCACGCCGTGCGTCGAGCGCACGATCTTGTCGTGCTGCCAGCGCTTGCGATAGGCGTCTTCCCAATCCCGGTTTTCGGTCGTGGTGACGCCGTGGCCGTCCGAGAAGGTATCGGCATTCTTGCGCGCCAGGAAGTTGAGGCGATCGAGGAGATGGCTCATGATATTGTCCTCCGAATTCAGGCGGTTGCTGCGGTCGGGCTGACCCGGCCTCGCTCGACGTCATGGAGCAGTCCGCCCTTGCGGGTGTAGACGGCCCAGGTGATCGCCAGGCAGGTGATGTAGAAGAACAGGAAGGCCCAGAGCGCTGCTTCCGGCCCGCCGGTCATGGCGATCGAAGTGCCGTAACCCTTGGGGATGAAGAAGGCACCGAAGGCGGCGATCGCCGAGGTGAATCCGGTGATCGCGGCCGATTCCTTCTCGGCCTGCAGGCGACGTTGTTCCGGGGTTGCCTGTGGCATCAGCCGGCCCATTTCCTTGCCCATGATCGCCGGGATCATCTGGAAGGTCGACGCATTGCCGACGCCGGTGGCGAAGAAGAGCAGCAGGAAGGAGGCGAAGAAACCCCAGAAGGCATTCGGCTGTTCCTTGATGCCGATGAACCACAGCACACCGGAGACGCCGATCATCATCAGGGCGAAAGCCCAGAAGGTGACCCTCGCCCCGCCGTACTTGTCGGCAAGCCAGCCGGTACCGGAGCGCGACAGAGCGCCGACCAGCGGACCGAGGAAGGCGAACTGCAGCACGTTGACGTCCGGAAAGAGCGTCTTGGTCAGAAGCGGGAAGCCTGCCGAATAGCCGATGAAGGAACCGAAGGTGCCGGTATAGAGCCAGCACATGATCCAGTTGTGCTTGCGCTGGAAGATCACGGCCTGCTCCGAGAACGACGCCTTGGCCGAGGCTATGTCGTTCATGCCGAACCAGTTGCCAAGCGCGGCAAGGATGATGAAGGGCACGAAGAAGAAGCCGGCATTCTGCAGCCAGAGCGGCGCCTCTCCGGTCGCGGACTTGACCATGGCGGGGTCACCGCCAAGACTGCCGAAGATGCCGGCAGTGATGGCAAGCGGCACGACGAACTGCACGACGCTGACGCCGAGGTTGCCGAGGCCGGCATTGAGAGCCAGCGCATTGCCCTTCTCCGCCTTCGGGAAGAAGAAGGAGATGTTCGACATGGAGGAGGCGAAATTGCCGCCGCCGAAGCCGCACAGCAGCGCGAGCAACAGCAGGATCGCATAGGGCGTGTCGGGATTCTGCACGGCATAGCCGATACCGAGTGCCGGGATGATCAGCGACCAGGTGGTGAGCGTCGTCCACAGGCGCCCGCCGAAGACCGGCACCATGAAGGAATAGAAGATGCGCAGCGTCGCACCCGACAGGCCCGGAAGCGCAGCCAGCCAGAACAGCTGATCGGTGGTGAAGGTGAAGCCGACCAGCGGAAGCTTGGCGACGACGACCGACCAGACCTGCCAGACGGCGAAGGACAAAAGCAGAGCCGGGATCGAGAGCCACAGATTGCGGCGGGCGATCTTGCGGCCCTTTTCCTCCCAGAAGACCGGATCTTGCGGGCGCCAGTCGGTCAGCACCGCATGGCTTTCCTTGACAGCCTTGAGGCCTCCCTTCTCCATGCCCTGCATTTCCGGGAAGGATGGCAGTTCGCCAAGCTTTTCGCCCGCAGCCTCCTGTTCCATGTGGCGGACGGCGAAATGCATCCAGGTAAGCGAGCCGAGCGCGATCAGGAACAGCAGCATAAAACAGCTGGTCCACAGGCCGGTGAGGTCGAGCAACAGGCCGAAGACGATCGGCAGGATGAAGCCGCCGAGGCCGCCGATCATGCCGACCAGGCCGCCGACGGAACCGACATTGCCGGGATAGTAGACGGGGATGTGCTTGAATACCGCGGCCTTGCCGAGCGCCATGAAGAAACCGAGGATGAAGACCGTGACGGTGAAGCCGATCAGTCCCATCTCCGCATGGAAGGCGATCGGTCCGTTGACCCCCTGCACGACATAATCGGTCGGCGGATAGGACAGAACAAAGGTCGCGGCGACGGAGACCAGGAAGGTCCAGTACATGACGCGGCGCGCCCCATAGACGTCGGAGAGATGGCCGCCATAGGCGCGGAACAGGCTGGCGGGGACCGAGAAGAAGGCGGCGATCATGCCTGCGGCCCGGATGTCCACGCCATAGACCTTGATCAGATATTGCGGCAGCCAGAGCGCCAGAGCGACAAAGGCGCCGAAGACGAAGAAATAATAGAGCGAGAAGCGCCAGACCTGGACATTCTTCAGCGGCTCGAGCTCGAGCCAGGTGCTCTTCGGCTTTTCGCCGGTGCGGCGGCGCTCGACCAGAACCGGATCATCCTTGGTGGTGAACCAGAAGACGATCGCCATGACCACCAGCGCGCCGGCCCAGACCTGGGCGACCGCGTGCCAGCCGAAGGCGACCAGCACCAGCGGCGCCAGGAACTTGGTGACTGCGGAGCCGACATTGCCGGCGCCGAAGATGCCAAGCGCCGTGCCCTGCTTTTCCGGCGGATACCAGCGCGACACATAGGCCACGCCGACCGCGAAGGAGCCGCCGGCGATGCCGACGCCGAGCGCTGCGATCAGCATCTGCGGATAGTTGGTGGCGTAGGTCAGGAAGAAGGTTGCCACCGCTGCGGCCAGCATGGTGGCGACGAAGACCACCCGGCCGCCGTACCTGTCCGTCCAGATGCCGAGCACAACGCGGATGAGCGATCCGGTGAGGATCGGCGTGCCGACCAGCAGGCCGAACTGGGTTTCGGAGAGATTCAGATCCTTGCGGATCTGAATGCCGATGATTGCGAAGATCGTCCATACGGCGAAACAGACAGTAAAGGCGATGGTACTCATCGCCAAAGCGGTCCTTTGCCCCTGCGGATTGCCATCCAATGGGTTTGGCATAGCCATGCTCCTGGTTCGGATTACACGTATTTCCAAGCAATAAGAGACCAGTCGCGGATTGTTTTTGTTGATCTGGGTCAACGGTATTGTTTTTATGCGATATTTTTTCTAGACTGCATTTGGCAATATTTGGATATTATTATTTTGATTGTATGCTTTACTTAGTTTGCCTGTCGATTTGACATTTTTCGTTCCATGGATTGATATCCGCGGCAACGAGCCGGGACCCATGCGATGCGCGCTGAAGATATCGAAAAGCTGAAATGTCTGAACGTCTTCAGGGGGGTGAAGGAAAACACCTTCCAACGGGCAATAGCCCCCAGCTTCCTGCAATCATTCCCTGCCGGAACGATACTCCTCGAGGAGAATAGGCCAGCAGATTTTCTCTACATCGTCCTCGACGGACTGGTAGAAATGTCGTCGTCTGCAACTGGTGACGAAACGGTAATTGAAATACTCGGGCCTGTAAATCTGTTCATACTTGCGGCCGTGCTCAACAACGACATCTGTCTTCAGTCCGCCAGAACCCTGACGCCTGCCCGGATCCTGATGATCCCCGCCAACCTCATTCGCGAGCTGCTGGCAGAGGATCACGATTTCATGAAGGCGGTGGTGTTCGAACTGGCAAGCGCCTACCGGCGCACGGTCAAGGAATTGAAGAATCAGAAACTGCGCAGCGGAGCGGAACGTCTGGCCAACTGGCTGCTCCGGGAGGAGCGCAGCCAGGGCGGCGAAGGGCGCCTGACCATTCCGTACGAAAAGCGGATCCTGGCCGCCTATCTCGGCATGACGGCGGAAAACCTGTCGCGCGGGTTTTCTGCCCTGTCGGCGCATGGCGTCAATATCAAGGGACTGCAGGTCGACATTGTCGATATCGGCAAGCTCATCGATTATGCCCGGCCATCGCCGCTGATCGATGACGGCGAACCGCGATTGCCGCGAGACTAACTGACCGCTGCGAGACTTCGGCTACGGACGCGTGGACCGCCACGAAACAGCGGCGATGGACGCCCATACGGCCGTGCGCAGAAGCATCGCGCCGACGGTACGCATCTCGTAGAGCCCGCCGCCTGCCACATGCAGCCCGAAAGCCGCCAGCACCAATGCCGTCGCCACGGCAATCGCAATGGATAGCCAGACCGCCAAGCGCCGTTTCAGCAGGAGCCCCAGCCCGGCCAGGACATAGAAGAATCCGGCGATGAAATTGAACCACAAGACGAACGGAACGGCATTGCCCACGGCCGCCCGTGCCGCCTCGTCGCCGAACAGCGCCGTACCGCCGGAGAAGATCGTCAACAGGCCAAAGACAAGACCGAAGGCGCCTGCCACCTTCAGCCCCCAGCCGCCTTGTGGAATCGTGCTCATGCCGTGCTCCTTCCTGGTTTTCCAACTTACCATCGCGCAGATGGAAAAGCCGATCGAAACGGTCGTAGATCTTTTCGTCATGGGTCACCGCGACAATGCAGGCGTCCTGTTCGGCGGCGAGCTTGCGCAGCAGATCCATGACGATCCCGGCCCGCTTGGAATCGAGCGCCGCGGTCGGTTCGCTCCTCGTTGGCGCGGTCGCTTTCGATGCCGATGCGCGCCACCTTCCCCCTGTAGACGTCATGCGGCATGGATCGCAGCCGAACCATCGGCCGGCTGTCCGACGGCCAGCGCGCCGGCGCGCTCCTCGTCGATGTATGCCAGAGTCCAGACGGTCTTGGGATCCATGAGCGTGAAGATCGCATCACCGGTCCGCACGACGGCACCAGCTTCGGCATGGCGAGCGACGACGACCGCGTCGAAGGGTGCCTGCAGAACATGCTGCTTGAGCACGGCGGTCTCGTAATCGAGTGCCGCGGCGGCATCGGCCGCTTGTGAAACGAGAACATCCACCTCCGTCTGCGCGACGGTGAGTTCGGCGGCTGCAACCTCGACGTCGCGTTTCGCCTCCTCGGCGGTCTGACGAGAAATCGCATTTCGACCAGCCAGTTCCTGCTGGCGTGTGTCGTCCGCCTGGCGTTGCGCAAGCACTGCCCTGGCCTTCTCGACATTGGCCCCCGCCTTGCGGGTATTTGCCGCCGTAGCGGCAATTGCCGCCTTAGCCCTCGCCACCCGGGCCTGCTGCGCATCCCGATGCAATCGCGCCAGCTCCTGGCCGCGCGTCACGACGTCACCGCTATCGACGGAGAGATCGGCCAGCGCACCGCCGACCTCGAACCCGATCTTCGATACGATCCGCGCCTCCACCGTATCGAGCCCGTACACCTTCACCGCGACATTCCGCTCGACGGCGGCAACCGGAACGACGATCGGCCGCTTGGTCAAAAGGACATAGGCTAGAACACCTGCAGCGACGACCGCCACGGCCACCAGAACGACTTTGATCTTTCCGCCCATCATGACTGCTTCCCCTCTATCGCCGACCCCAGGAACAACGCCATCTGCACGGTCAGTAGCCGCGCGCCCTCCGGCCGCAAGGCAAAGCCGCGCCCACCGAGCGACCATCGCATCGCCAGCCCCTGGACAAGCGAGATCAGCAGCACTGCACCGTCCGCCGGATCGAGGTCCTGGCGGACCGTACCGGCATCGCGCGCCGCGGTCAGTTCGCCGGCAAGGATGCCGTGAAACGCCGTCATCAAACCGACGAAGGACTGGCGGAGCACGTCGTTCTCGACACGCAGTTCGCGCGAGAACAGGATCGCGGGTATGGCAGGGCTGGCATCGATTAGCCCGAGCTGGGCATCGACCAGCGCTACAATTCGGCCCTCCGGCGTCGCGCTCGAGGCCCGGGCCTCACCCCAGGCCGCCTGCAGCCGATCGGCAATATCCGCCGCCACGGCCTGCCACAGGACAGTTTTTGTCGGGAAGTGCCTGAAGATCCCCGGTTGCGTCAGCCCGACAGCTTCCGCGACCGCATTGGTGGTGAGCCGGTCGGGGCCCAACTCGTCGGCAAGCCGCAGCGCCGCCCGCAATATCTCGTCCTTGCGCTCATCCGCCGTCTTACGCACCATCGACAATCCGGTCCGCTAGTTAGTTATCAATCACTAACTAGCGAGATGTCGAACAAAAGTCGAGGAGCTTTTTGCGCAATCGCGCCAATCATTGGGGGGGGTATGAGCCGGGGAAACGTCGAACCAGATCCACCGATCCGGCCACTCGGCATCCGCGCCTGAAAGCGGATAATGGCCGGCAATTTGACATTCATCTGCGGTGCGCCTACCTCGGAAAATCAACGCGTTGAACCGCCGGCCGTCCGGCCGAGCGTATTTACCCGACTGCATGTTTGGAGGCGAAATGTCCGTTGCGCTGCCTGGAACCACATGGTTGCCGCTGCTGCAGCAGGGCCTGACCATTCGCGCGCCCGCGATGATCGTTACGATCTACGGCGATATCGTCGTGCCGCGCGGCGGCGTGTTGTGGATGGGCACGCTGGTGGAGATCTGCGCGCGGCTCGGGATCAGCGAGACGCTGGTGCGCACCGCTGTCTCGCGTCTGGTCGCGGCCGAGCAACTGGTCGGTGAGCGTGATGGCCGGCGATCCTACTATAGGCTGGCATCCGGTGCACGGACGGAGTTCGCCGCCGCAGCAAGGCTGCTTTATGGCCCGCAGGCCGAGGCCGACGGTTTCCTCATTCATCATGCGCCGGGCCTTTCCGACGAGGTTGCCCGCCGCTTTCGTCTCGGCCGCATGGGGCCGGACCTCTACCTTCGGCCAAATCATCCGGAAAATGCTACGCTTTCCGGCCTCACCTTTAGCGCCGACGTCATGAAGGACGGCGGCTTGCTGGCCGAGTATGCGGCAACGCTCTGGGATCTCGGGTCATTTGCCGACGAGTACCGCGCGATGATCGATCTGTTCTCGCCGCTTTCGGCGGCGCTGGAGCAAGGCGAGACCTTGCTGCCGGCCGATGCGGTCAGCGCGCGGCTTCTGTTGGTTCAGGTCTATCGCGCCGTGCTACTGCGTGATCCACGGCTGCCCGCCGACGCACTTCCCCTCGATTGGCCGGGTCTTGCTGCCCGCCGGCTCTTTGCCCGTCTCTACCGCTCGCTCTCCCCCCTGGCCGACGCCCATATCGCGGCCCGGTTCGAAGGCCGAGATGGCCATCTGCCGGCGGAAACGGCCGAAACCGCGGCACGGCTGCAATCACTGTCGCTCGAGACTGCAGACTAAGTAGCAGAAAGGAAAAGGATAATTCCTGCTCGGCCCGGCAATCGACCCAAAACATCACGCACACATCAAAAAACCGCTTTCCTGTGTGATGTTTTGGCGCTATAAGCTGACCGATCGGTTGGCGAATTGGAGACGTGCCAGCTGCAGCTGATACTCGTGGAGGAGTGATCGATGAGCCAAGCCTTTATCTGCGATGCCGTGCGAACACCCGTCGGCCGCTATGGCGGGGTCCTCGCATCCGTGCGGGCGGATGATCTGGCAGCATTGCCGCTGGCTGCGCTGATGGCGCGCAATCCGAGTGTCGACTGGTCCAAGGTCGACGACCTTATCTACGGCTGTGCCAACCAGGCCGGCGAAGACAATCGCAATGTCGGCCGTATGGCCGTTCTCCTGTCCGGCATGCCGATCAATGTTCCGGCAACGACCGTCAATCGCCTCTGTGGTTCCGGCATGGATGCCGTCGGCATGGCCGCGCGGGCGATCCGCGGCGGCGATTGCGACCTGGTGATCGCCGGCGGCGTTGAGAGCATGACGCGCGCGCCCTTCGTCATGCCGAAGGCGGACGCAGCCTTTTCCCGTTCGAACGCGGTCTACGACACGACGATCGGCTGGCGCTTCCCCAATCCGGAACTGAAGAAGAAGTTCGGCACCCATTCCATGCCCGAGACGGCCGACAATGTCGCCGAGCAGTACAATGTCAGCCGCGCTGACCAGGACGCCTTTGCCGCCCGCAGCCAGGCCCGCTGGGCCGCAGCCCAGGCCGCCGGCGTCTTTGCCGACGAGATCGTCCCCGTCACGATCCCGCAGAAGAAGGGCGAGCCACTGGTCGTCTCGATCGACGAACATCCGCGTCCCGGCACCACCGCCGTGCAGCTGTCGAAGCTCAAGGGCGTCAACGGCCCGGATCTCAGCGTCACCGCCGGCAATGCCTCCGGCGTCAACGATGGCGCGGCCGCGCTGGTGGTCGCCTCGGAAGCCATGGCCAGGGAACAGGGTCTGGTACCCCGCGCCCGGATCGTCGCCATGGCCGCAGCCGGCGTCGAGCCGCGCATCATGGGTGTCGGCCCGGTGCCGGCGGTCCGCAAGGTCCTGGCCCGCGCCGGCCTGTCGCTTTCGCAGATGGACGTCATCGAACTCAACGAGGCGTTTGCGGCCCAGGCGCTCGCCGTCCTTCGGGAACTCGGGCTCCCCGACGATGCCGCGCATGTCAATCCGAACGGCGGCGCCATCGCGCTCGGCCATCCGCTCGGCATGTCCGGCGCCCGCCTCGTCACCACCGCCATGTACCAGCTTCACCGCACCGGGGGCCGCTATGCGCTCTGCACCATGTGCATCGGGGTGGGCCAGGGCATCGCCATCATCATTGAACGGATCTGAGCAGGGAGGAAACCGCCATGTATGCGCAAATGGTCAAGACCGACAGTGATCGGGTGAAGTCGCTGAACGAGATGTCGCCGGAGGAGCGAGCCTTTCAGGAGCGCATCGACCGCGGCGAGAAGATCGAACCCAAGGAATGGATGCCGGAAAGCTATCGCAAGACGCTGATCCGTCAGGTCGGCCAGCACGCCCATTCCGAGATCGTCGGCCAGCTGCCGGAAGGCAACTGGATTACCCGTGCGCCGACGCTCGAGCGCAAGGCGATCCTGCTGGCCAAGGTGCAGGACGAGGCGGGCCACGGCCTCTATCTCTATTCCGCCGCCGAGACGCTCGGGGTCAGCCGCGACGAGCTGCTGGCGCTGCTGCATTCCGGCAAGATGAAATATTCGTCGATCTTCAACTATCCGACCTTGAACTGGGCCGATATCGGTGCGGTCGGCTGGCTGGTCGATGGTGCTGCGATCATGAACCAGGTGCAGTTGCAGAAGACCTCCTACGGTCCCTACAGCCGCGCGATGATCCGCATCTGCAAGGAAGAGAGCTTCCACCAGCGCCAGGGCTACGACATCATGATGAAGATGGCCGCCGGCTCGCCCGAGCAGAAGGCGATGGCGCAGGATGCGCTCAACCGCTTCTGGTATCCGTCGCTGATGATGTTCGGTCCCTCCGACAAGGATTCGGTGCACTCCGCGCAGTCGATGCAGTGGAAGATCAAGATCAACACCAATGACGAACTGCGCCAGAAGTTCGTCGACCAGACGGTGCCGCAGGCCAAGTATCTCGGGCTCACCATTCCCGACGAGAACCTGCGCTGGAACGAGGAGAAGGGCGGATACGACTTCTCCGAACCGGACTGGGAAGAGTTCTTCAACGTCATCGCCGGCAACGGTCCCTGCAATGCCGAGCGTCTCGGCGCCCGGGTCACCGCCTGGGAAGAGGGCGCGTGGTTCCGCGACGGCCTGATGGCCCATGCCGAAAAGCAAGAGGCGCGCCGGGCCGGTTGCAAGGCTGCCTGATCAATCCAATTCGGGAACGGCGCACCCGCTCCCGTCCGTCACCTGAACTTGGGAGGAATAGCAATGTCCAGCGAATGGCCCCTTTGGGAAGTCTTTATCCGCGGTCAACATGGCCTCAACCATCGCCATGTCGGCAGCCTGCATGCCCCGGACGCCGAAATGGCGATCCGCAATGCCCGCGACGTCTACACCCGCCGCAACGAAGGCGTGTCGATCTGGGTGGTGAAGTCGGCCGAGATCACAGCCTCGTCGCCGTCGGAAAAGGGCCCGCTGTTCGAACCATCGAACTCCAAGGTCTACCGTCACCCGACCTTCTTCGACATCCCGGCTGAAGTGGGGCATATGTGATGGCGACCGCGATCCCGGCGGTCGATCAGGCCGCATTCTTCGAATGGCTACTCAGAATGGGCGACAACACGCTGATCCTGGGGCACCGCGTGTCCGAATGGTGCGGTCATTCGCCCGTGCTGGAAGAGGATATCGCGCTCGCCAACGTGGCGCTCGACCTGATCGGCCAGACCCAGTTCTGGCTGGGTCTGGCGGGTGAGGTCGAAGGCAAGGGGCGCACCGCCGACAATCTCGCCTATCTGCGCGATGCCGCGGCCTTCCGCAACGTGCTGCTCGTCGAGCGCCCGAACGGCGATTTCGGCAAGACGCTGATGCGGCAGTTCCTGTTCGACGCCTACCACATCGAAATGCTCCGCGCGCTCGTCGCCTCGAGCGATCCGCGCGTGGTGGAAATCGCCCAGAAGGCGCTGAAGGAAGTGTCCTACCATTTCGAGCGCTCGGCCGACCTCGTCATCCGTCTCGGCGACGGAACCGAGGAAAGCCATCGCCGGATGCAGAAGGCACTCGATGATCTGTGGCCCTATACGGCCGAGATGTTCCTCGACGATCCCGCCGACGAAGCCGTGGCTGAGGCCGGCATCGCGCCCCTTCCCTCGGCGCTGAAGGCAGCCTGGGACAGCTCGGTCGGCGAAGTGCTCGCGGAAGCGACGCTCGTTCGCCCGGAAGGCAGCTACCAGCACAAGGGCGGCAAGCGCGGGGTCCATACCGAGCATCTGGGCTATATCCTCGCCGACATGCAGTTCCTGCAGCGGGCCTATCCGAACTCGGTCTGGTGAGGGCGGTGCGATGGACGCCAGGACATTGCCCGAAACGGAAGAGGTCTGGCGCTGGCTGGGCGAGGTGCCGGATCCGGAAATTCCCGTCATCAGCCTGACCGATCTCGGCATCATCCGGGATGTCGCCTGGGATGGCGATACCCTCGTCGTCGCCGTCACCCCGACCTATTCGGGCTGTCCGGCAACGACGGTCATCAACCTCGACATCGAATCGGCGCTGAAAGCCCGTGGCATCGACAAGCTGCGTCTCGAACGACGGTTGTCGCCCGCCTGGACGACGGACTGGATCAGCGCCGAGGGGCGGGAGAAGCTTCGCGCCTACGGCATTGCACCGCCGATCGACGGTACAGCCGCCGACGGGCGGCTGATGGCCCGGGCCAGCCGGCTTGCCGGTTCGAACCTCGCCGTCGCCTGCCCGCGTTGCGGCTCGAGCAGGACCGAAAAAGTCAGCCAGTTCGGCTCGACCCCGTGCAAGGCGAGCTACCGATGCCGCGACTGTCTGGAACCCTTCGACTATTTCAAGTGCATCTGAGGATGCGGAGGACATAACTCATGGCACGCTTTCACCCCCTGACCGTGACCGACATCCGCCACGAGACCCGTGATGCGGTGGTCGTCACACTCAAGCCGCGCGAGGAGGATCGCGCAGCCTTCGATTTCACCCAGGGCCAGTACCTGACTTTCCGCCGCAATTTCGAGGGGGAAGAACTGCGCCGGTCCTACTCGATCTGCGCGGGCAAGGACGAGGGTGTCCTGCGCGTCGGCATCAAGCGCGTCGACGGCGGCGCGTTCAGCAACTGGGCCAACGGCAATCTGGCGCCGGGCGACGTGATCGAGGCCATGCCGCCGATGGGTCGTTTCTACATGGACATCGATCCGGCCGCCGAGAAGCAGTATCTCGGCTTTGCCGGCGGCTCCGGCATCACGCCGCTGCTGTCGATCATCAAGACGGTTCTGGCGCGCGAGCCGAAGTCGCAGTTCACGCTGGTCTATGCCAACCGCCAGATCAATTCGATCATGTTCCGCGAGGAGCTGGAGGATCTGAAGAACACCTATCTCGGCCGCTTCTCCGTCCTGCACGTTCTGGAAAGCGAAGTGCAGGAGATCGACCTGTTCACCGGCCGTCTCGACGAGAACAAGCTTTCTGCGCTGTTCAGCAGCTGGATCGATCCGAAGTCGATCGACGCCGCCTTCATCTGCGGGCCCGAGCCGATGATGCTGACCATCGTCGCCAGCCTCAAGGCGCATGGACTGAAGGACGAGCAGATCAAGTTCGAACTCTTCGCCTCTGGCCAGCCGGGCCGCGCCAAGAACCGTGTCGCCTCGGTCAGCGCCGAGGAAGCGGCGGCCGTGGTAGAGGCGACGATCACGCTCGACGGCACCACGCGGACCTTCAAAATGCCCAAGCACGGCGTCAGCATTCTCGAGGCGGCGATCGCCCAGAGCATGGACGCCCCCTTCTCCTGTAAGGCGGGCGTCTGCTCCACCTGCCGGGCGAAGGTGCTCGAAGGCGAGGTCGAGATGGACACCAACCACGCGCTCGAGGACTACGAGGTCGAAGCCGGCTACGTGCTCACCTGCCAGTGTCACCCGCTGACCGAGAAGGTCGTGCTCTCCTACGACGAATAACCTCCCAGGCGGCGGGGCCATTGGTGCCCCGCCGACCGCACCGAATAAACCGATCCAGGAAGGATGACTTCATGAATGTTTCGGCCCGCGTTCCGCGCCGTCTCGAAAGCTATGTCTGTGGCCGCTGGACACCCGGCGACAAGCAGGGCGTTCCGCTGCTCGATGCCTCGACGGGTGCCGCAATCGCATTCATCGACTCGACCGGTATCGATTTTGCCGCGGCACTCGCCTATGGCCGCGAGGTCGGCGGACCGAACCTGCGTGCCCTGTCTTTCCATGAACGGGCGCAGATGCTGAAGGCTCTCGGCCAGGTCCTGATGGACATGAAAGAGGAATTCTACGCCGAGAGCGCGCTGACCGGCGCGACCCGCGCCGACGGCTGGGTCGACATCGAGGGCGGCATCGGTACCATGCTGTCCTACTCCTCCAAGGCGCGCCGCGAACTGCCGAATACCCGCGTGCTGCTCGACGGCGACGTGGAACTGCTGTCGAAGGACAACAGCTTCTCCGCCCAGCATATCCTCACCCCGCTGCACGGCATCGCCGTCCACATCAACGCCTTCAATTTCCCCGTCTGGGGCATGCTGGAAAAGATCGCCCCGACGCTGATCGCGGGCGTGCCCTCGCTGGTCAAGCCGGCAAGCCAGACCGCCTACCTCACGGAACTCGTGGTCCGTCGGATCATCGAGACCGGCATCCTGCCGGACGGCGCGCTGCAGCTCGTTTCCGGATCGGTCGGCGACCTGCTCGACCATGTCGAGGGCCAGGACGCCGTGACCTTCACCGGTTCGGCCTGGACCGGCCGCAAGCTCAAGTCGCATCCGGCGGTGGTGGCCAATTCCGTGCGCTTCACCATGGAGGCCGACAGCCTGAACGCGTCGATCCTCGGGCCGGATGCCGGGCCGGGCACGGAGGAGTTCGATCTCTTCGTCAAGGAAGTGGCTCGCGAGATGACCTCGAAGGCCGGCCAGAAATGCACGGCAATCCGCCGTGTGATCGCGCCCAAGGCCCATGTCCAGTCGCTCGTCGAAGCGCTCGGTGATCGCCTGTCGAAGACCGCGCTCGGCAATCCTGCCGACGAGCGCGTGCGCATGGGACCGCTGGCAAGCCTTGCCCAGCGCGACGAAGTACGTGAACGCATCCGCGACCTGTCCGCCGATGCCGAGATCGTCTCCGGCGATCCGGACAATGTCCGCGTCTTCTCCGGCGATGCCGAGAAGGGCGCCTTCCTCAATCCGGTGTTGCTCTACTGCGAAAAGCCGTTTACCGCGT
Source organism: Ciceribacter sp. T2.26MG-112.2 (assembly GCF_900492205.1). GTDB lineage: Bacteria > Pseudomonadota > Alphaproteobacteria > Rhizobiales > Rhizobiaceae > Allorhizobium > Allorhizobium naphthalenivorans_A. The sequence goes on along the minus strand of NZ_UEYQ01000002.1, from coordinate 57,351 downwards.
CTGCCGTCCACGATGTCGAGGCATTCGGGCCTGTCTCAACCGTGATGCCCTATGAGGGGATCGAGGAAGCGATTGCGCTCGCCCACAAGGGCAAGGGTTCACTGGTCGCCTCGGTCTTCACCAATGATCCGAAGGTGGCAGAAGAAATGGTGATCGGCATGGCGCCCTATCATGGCCGTGTCCTGATCGGAAACCGAGCCTCGGCTAAATCCTCGACGGGCCATGGATCGCCCCTCGCAGGGCTGGTGCATGGTGGACCCGGCCGCGCTGGCGGCGGCGAGGAAATGGGCGGCATGCGTGGCGTCAAGCACTACATGCAGCGCACCGCCGTCCAGGGCACCCCGCGTCTCCTTTCGGCCGTCACCGGCCGCTGGATCGAGGGTGCCGGCGCCGGGGACACGAGCGTTCATCCGTTCCGCAAGTCGCTCGCCGAACTCAAGATCGGCGACCAGATTGTCACGGCTAAACGCACCGTGACGCTCGAGGACATCGAGCACTTCGCCCATTTCACCGGCGACACCTTCTACGCCCACATGGACGAGGCGGCGGCCAAGGCCAATCCCTTCTTCGACGGGCGCGTCGCCCACGGCTACCTGATCGTCTCGTTTGCCGCCGGCCTGTTCGTCGATCCGGATCCGGGTCCGGTGCTTGCCAATTACGGCGTCGACAACCTGCGCTTCCTCACCCCGGTCAATCCGGGCGACACGCTGCAGGTTCGATTGACCTGCAAGGAGATCAATCCGCGCGCCAATGCCGATCATGGCGAAGTCCGCTGGGATTGCCAGGTGACGAACCAGAATGGCGCAGTCGTCGCGCAATACGACGTCCTGACCATGGTCGCCAAGACCTGGAACGCGGCTTGAGGACATCCAAAAAACCGACGGCCGGCATTAGCCTGGCCGTCGGTTTGAAGAATTCTGTCAGGAGGAATGGCCGCCGGTTGAAGCTTGCGGGCGGAGGTTAGCGAACCGCCTTGATGCCTTCGAGGATCAGGGTCGTCGCCACGTCGGCATAGTCTTCGCGGGTGATGCGGCCGCCGTCGCGGAACCACATGTAGACCCAGTTCATCATGCCGAACAGCGACATGGTGACCGGCATCAGCAGAGGTCGCTCCCTGCTGTCGAGTTCCGGATTGATTTCCTTGAGCACATTCGAGAACCGGCGCACGATCCGTCGTTCGATCGCGGTAATGCCTGCCTTCTGCTCGTCGGACAGGGCCGAGGTGGCGTTGAGCTGTACCTTGTGCTGATTGTCGGCCCCGCGATAGTTTTCCAGCACCACGCCGACCAGCCGGCGGAGTCGCTTCTCCGGTGAATCGTTCGCATCGTCGGCCGCCTCGATCGCCTGATCGAGCTCTTCCAGATGGGTGATGATGATCGCGTAGATCAGCGCATCCTTGCTCGGATAGTAGTGATAGAGCAGTGCCTTGGAGACGCTGGAATGACTGGCGATCTGGGACATGGATGCCTTTTCCATGCCCTGCTCGGCAAACACGGCGGCGGCATTGTCGAGAAGGCCGCGGCGCTTTTCCTCAAAATCGGTTGCCCGGGTGCGAGCCATATTTTCACTTTCCTACTCGCAGAACGCCTGCAAAAGGGGGGCCTTGTCGCCCCCGCCTGAATATATCAATTGCCTTTGCCCTGTCATGGGTCGCGTTTCAGGTCTTCGGGCGGTTATCCACCACACGCTTGGCCTTGCCTTCCGAACGGGCGATGGACGTCGGATCCTGAACCTCGATCTTGGTGGTGATGCCGACCACGCTCTTGATGTGGTGCGCCAGTTCCTTGGCCGACTGGGCGCGCGCCGCCGCGTCAGTGGAATCGGTCGCGCATTCGACATGGACGATCATGTTGTCCATCCGGCCGGCGCGCGTGAGCTCGATCTGGAAGTGCGGGGCAAGGCCGCCGCATTTCAGGATCTGCTCCTCGATCTGCGTCGGGAAGACATTGACGCCGCGCAGGATGATCATGTCGTCGCTGCGGCCGGTGATCTTCTCGATGCGCCGCATCGAACGCGCAGTGCCCGGCAGAAGGCGGGTCAGGTCGCGGGTGCGGTAGCGCACCATCGGCAGGCCTTCCTTGGTGAGCGTGGTGAAGACCAGTTCGCCGAGCTCGCCGTCCGGCAATACGGCGCCCGTCACGGGGTCGATGATTTCCGGATAGAAATGGTCTTCCCAGACGTGCAGGCCGTCCTTGGTTTCCACGCATTCATTGGCGACGCCCGGCCCCATGACTTCGGAGAGGCCGTAGATGTCGACGGCGTGCATGTTGAAGGCCTGTTCGATCTCGCTGCGCATCGCATTGGTCCAGGGCTCCGCGCCGAAGATGCCGACCTCGATCGAGCTTTCGCGCGGATCGATGCCCTGGCGGCGGAACTCGTCGAGGATCGACAGCATGTAGGAGGGCGTGACCATGATGATGCGCGGCTTGAAATCGTTCATCAGCGTGACCTGGCGCTCGGTCATGCCGCCGGAGATCGGCACGACGGTGCAGCCGAGCCGTTCGGCGCCATAGTGCGCGCCAAGGCCGCCGGTGAACAGGCCGTAGCCATAGGCGACATGCACGATGTCACCCGGACGGCCGCCGGACGCGCGGATCGAGCGGGCGACGACGTCTGCCCAGACATCGATGTCATGCTTGGTGTAGCCGACCACCGTCGGCTTGCCGGTGGTGCCGGACGAGCCGTGAATGCGGACCAGCTTTTCGCGGGGAACGGCGAACATGCCGAAGGGATAGGTGTCGCGCAGGTCGGTCTTGGTGGTGAAGGGAAACTTGGACAGATCTGACAGGGTCTTCAGGTCTTCCGGGTGGACGCCGTGCTCGTCGAATCGCTGGCGATAGAACGGCGAGTTCTCATACGAATGCTTCAGCGAGCGCTTCATCCGGTGAAACTGGAGCGCCGAGATTTCATCCCGCGAGGCGATTTCGATCGGGTCCAGATCTTGGGGACGGGTGACAAAGTCGAGCATGGTTTCCTCCCTGGAAAGCGTCTTGGTTCAGGCGGGATCGGGCAAGTGGGTGCCCTTCACCGTTCGCGACAGGCCGCGAAATTCGGCGACAAGGTCGCCGTTCTGATTTGAAATGCGAATGTCGTAGATGCCCGACCGGCCCTTGCGTGAGACCTCGCGTGCCTCCGCCGTCAGCCGGTCGCCGATCCTCCCCGGACTGATATAGGTGATCGAGCAGTTCTGCGCGACGGTCAGCTGATTGTAGCCGTTGCAGGCGAAGGCAAAGGCGCTGTCGGCCAGCGTGAAAATGTAGCCGCCGTGGCAGTTGCCGTGGCCGTTGGACATGATCTTGGTGATTTCCATCGACAGGGTCGCCTGCCCCGGCGCGATGTGATCGATGCGCATGCCGAGATTTTGCGACGCCGTGTCGAGGTCCCACATCGCCTTGGCGCAGGCTTCCGCCATTTCCTGTGCGTTCATCGTCATTTGCCCGAAAACTCCGGCTTGCGCTTTTCCAGGAAGGCGGTGACGCCTTCGGCATAGTCGGCCGTGCGGCCGGCTTCGCGCTGGCAGTCGCGCTCCATGTCGAGCTGTTCGTCGAGGCTGTTGGTCGCCGCGGCCTGGATCAGGCGCTTGGTGAGGCCGAGGCCCCGTGTGGCACCTTCGGCCAGCGAGCGGCCGAGCGTTTCGGCCACCGTCATCAACTGGTCGTCGTCGACGGCCTTCCAGATCAGGCCCCAGTCGGCGGCGCGCTCCGCCATCAGCGGCTCGGCGGTCATGGCGAGCGCCTTGGCGCGCGGCTCGCCGAGAATGCGGGCGAGGCTCCAGCTGCCGCCGGCATCGGGGATCAGGCCGATCTTGGAGAACGCCTGGATGAATTTCGCCGAGCGGGCGGCCAGCACGATATCGCAGGCAAAGGCGATATTGGCGCCGGCGCCGGCCGCCACCCCGTTGACCGCGCAGATCACTGGTTTATCCAGCGAACGGATCAGACGCAGCGTCGGATTGTAGAAGGTTTCGAGCGTATGGCCGAGATCGGGAGCAGGCCCGCCCTTGCGAGGATCGCGGTCGCCGAGGTCCTGGCCGGCGCAGAAGCCGCGGCCGGCGCCGGTCAGAAGCACGGCGCGCACCGCCGCATCCTCATGGGCGCGCTCGAAGGCGGCACGCAGGGCGCGGTGCATGTCCTCGTTGAACGAATTGAGTTTGTCCGGCCGGTTCAGCGTCAGCCGCAGAACCCCGTGATCCATCGTCACCAGCACGGTGTCGGATTGGTGCATCGCTCTCTCCCTCGTCCCCGCTCCGATTTTTCCCGGGGGCGTAAAAAGATCTTGCATAAACCGACCGGACGGTCAATGATAAAGGCAGGAGCAGGGAGGAAATTGCCATGAACGACATGTTCGACCGCCATCGCGGTCTGTTGGAGACGGCTGTCAAGGCCCTGTCCGACCGGGGTTTCTGGTCGCCCTTTCCGGAAGTTCCGAGCGGCAAGATCTATGGCGAAACCGCCAAGGACGATGGCGAGGCTTTCTTCAAGGCCCTGCTCGGCACGCGTTTCGAACTGCCCGGCCACCCGGAAGATGCGCGCATCGGTTCCGAAGTATCGCCCTGGGGGCCAGACCTCGCGATTCTTTATCCGGCCACCGATGCCGCGACGCTCGTTGCCGCCTCCAAAGCGGCCGGAGACGCCTGGGCAGATGCCTCGCCCGAGTTGCGGGTCAGCGTCTGCTTGGAAATCCTGACGCGGCTCAATCGCATCAGCTTCGAAATGGCCAATGCCGTGATGCACACCACCGGACAGGCCTTCGCCATGGCCTTTCAGGCCGGCGGCCCGCATGCCCAGGACCGTGGGCTCGAAGCCGTCGCCACCGCCTGGGCGGAAATGACCCGCACGCCGGGCCAGGCCACCTGGGAAAAGCCGCAGGGCAAGGCGGCACCGATCGTTCTGGAAAAGAACTGGCAGGTCGTGCCGCGCGGCATCGCGCTTGCGATCGGCTGCCAGACCTTCCCGACCTGGAACACCTATCCGGGTCTGTTCGCGAGCCTCGCGACCGGCAATACCGTGATCGTCAAGCCGCATCCCGGCGCCATCCTGCCGCTCGCACTGACCGTCAAAGTGGCGCGCGAAGTCCTGGTCGAGGCAGGCTTCCCGGCTGACGTGGTCCTGCTGGCTGTCGATCAGGCCGGCGCCGAGATCACCAAGGACCTCGTGACCCATCCGGAGATCGCCATCATCGACTACACCGGCTCCAGCGTCTTCGGCGAATGGGTGCGAAACAATGCCCGTTCCGCCCAGGTGTTCACCGAGGAAGCCGGCGTGAACTCGATCGTCGTCGCCGCGACCGACGATTTTGCCGGCATGTGCGCCAACATCGCGTTTTCGCTGTCGCTCTACTCCGGGCAAATGTGCACCGCCCCGCAGGACATTTTCGTGCCCCGTGCAGGCATTTCGACCAATGCAGGGCACAAGAGTTTCGACGAGGTGGCAACCGCGATCGGCGCTGCGGTCGACGCTCTGCTGAGCGATCCCGCCCGCGCTTCGGGCGTCTGCGGCGCGATCGCCAATCCGGCGACGTTGGCACGGATCGACAAGGCGCGCGGCTTCGGCCGGATCGTCCGCGATTCGCAGCCGCTGGCCACCGGTTGTAGCGCCACCCCGCTGATCGTCGCCGTGGACGATGCCGAGACGCAGGTTCATGAGGACGAGTGCTTCGGGCCGGTTGCCTTCATTGTCGCGGTCGACAGCGCTAAGGCCGGCATCGATGCCGCAGCCAGCCTGGCCCGCAGCAAGGGCGCAATTACCGCCGCGCTGTACGACACCGACGAGGCGCGTATCGCCTACGCGGTGAAGGCCTTCGCCCGGGCCGGGGTCAACCTGTCGATCAACCTGACCGGCAACATTTTCGTCAACCAGTCCGCGGCATTTTCCGACTTTCACGTCACCGGCGGCAATCCCGCCGGCAATGCCAGCCTGACCGACACAGCCTTCGTCGCCAACCGGTTCCGGCTGGCGATGTGGCGCCGCCCAAAGGCGGCGTAATCGACTTCTTAATTCAACGTTCTCAGGGAGGAGACACAATGAAAATCACCACGACAACCGCACTCGCCACGCTGATGGCTCTGGGTATTGCAACGGCTGCCGAGGCCGAGATCAAGATCGGCGCCACCGTCTCGGCAACCGGCCCCGCCTCGTTCCTCGGCGACCCGGAAGCCAAGACGCTCGAAATGCTGGTGGAGGAAATCAATGCCGCCGGCGGCGTCAACGGCGAGCCGCTGAAGCTCGTGCTCTATGACGACGGCGGCGACCCGAACAAGGCGCGCACCTTTGCCACCCGCCTCGTCGAGGACGACGAAGTCGTCGCCATCATCGGCGGCACGACGACCGGCACGACCATGTCGATCATTCCGGTCGCCGAAGACTCCGAAGTTCCGTTCATCTCGCTCGCCGGCGCGATCGAAATCATCGATCCCGTCAAGCACTGGGTCTTCAAGACCCCGCATACCGACCGCATGGCCTGCCAGAAGATCTTCGAAAACATGAAGAAGAACGCCATCACCAAGATCGGCGTGATTTCCGGCACCGACGGCTTCGGCGCCTCAATGCACAAGCAGTGCGTCGCTGTTGCCGGCGACTACGGCATCGAGATCGCCGCCGACGAAACCTATGGCCCGCAGGATGCGGACATGACCCCGCAGCTGACCAACATCAAGGGCACGGCCGGCGTGCAGGCCGTGCTGAATGCCGGCTTCGGCCAAGGCCCGTCGATCGTGACGCGCAACTATTCGCAGCTGGCCGTCGGCCTGCCGCTCTACCAGTCGCACGGCGTTGCCTCCGACGGCTTCATCGAGCTTGCCGGCGCGAAGGCCGCTGAAGGTGTTCGCCTTCCCGGTACCGCCCTGCTGGTTTCCGGTATCCTGGCGGACGGCGATGCCCAGAAGGCTGTCGTCAACGCCTACAAGACCGCCTACGAGAAGAAGACCGGCTCTGCCGTCTCGACCTTCGGCGGCTATGCCCATGACGCTCTGCGCATTCTCGTCGATTCGATCGGCCGCGCCGGCTCGGCGGAACCCGAAGCGATCCGCGACGCGATCGAATCCACCTCCGGCCTGGTCGGCACCACCGGTGTCGTGACGATGTCGGCGGAAGATCACCTCGGCCTCGATCTCTCGGCATTCCGCATGCTGGAGATCAAGGACGGCGGCTGGACAATCATCGAGTAAGCACCCGGGTCGCCCCGTTTGCGGGGCGACGACATTGGTGTGGAGCCTGCAGGCATGCGGGCTCCACCTCGAGAACAATCGGCCACAGTGGGGTCTTCGATGCCTGAACTGATGCAGTTCCTCCTTTCCGGCCTAACGGTCGGCGCGGTCTATGCGCTCGTCGCGCTGGGCTTCACGATCATCTACAACGCCTCCGATGTGGTGAACTTCGCCCAGGGCGAGTTCGTCATGCTGGGTGGCATGATCACGGTGTTTGCCTTCGACGCCGGCCTGCCGCTGCCACTGGCGGCGTTGATCGCCATCGCCCTGACGGCGGCCATCGGCGTGGCGCTCAACAAGCTCGCCATTGAACCGGCGCGCGGCGCACCTGTGGTCTCGCTGATCATCATCACCATCGGTGCATCGATCTTCATTCGCGGCGTGACGCAGCTCGTCTTCGACAAGCAGCTTCACCGTTTCCCGGCTTTCACCGGCGACGAGCCGATCAAGATCCTCGCCGCGACCATCCTGCCGCAGAGTATCTGGGTCATTGCAGGCGCCGTCGTCGTGTTCGTCGGCCTCTGGCTGTTCTTCACCCGCACCCTGACCGGCAAGGCGGTGCTGGCCACCTCCAATAATCGCCTCGCCGCCCAGCTCGTCGGCATCAACACCAACTGGGTCATGACGCTCTCCTTCGCGCTTTCGGCCGCCATCGGTGCGCTGGCCGGCGTGCTCGTCACCCCGATCACGCTGACCAGCTACGACCTCGGCATCGCGCTGGCGCTCAAAGGTTTTGCCGCCGCCATGCTCGGTGGCATGGGCAATCCGAAGGGTGCGCTCGTCGGCGGGATCCTGCTCGGCCTGTTCGAGGCGCTGACGGCCGGCTTCATCAGTTCGCAATACAAGGATGCCGTTGCCTTCGTCGTCATCCTCGCCGTCCTCTTCGCCATGCCGCAAGGCCTGTTCGGACGCAATTCGGTCAATCGGGTGTGATGATGCGGCTCACGACAAAACAGACCACCCTCCTGGTGCTGGCGCTGCTGATCGCGGTAACGCCCTTCTTCTTCCCCTCGGCCTTCTATTTCCGCGTCGGGTCGCTGCTCTTCGTCAATGGAGTGGCGGTGCTCGGTATCGTCATCCTGACAGGCTTCGCCGGACAGATCAGCCTCGGCCATGCCGGCTTTGCCGGCATCGGCGCCTATGCCTCGGCGCTGGCGCCCGTGCATCTCGGCCTGCACCCGGCGTTCGCCGCACTCCTTGGCGCGGCGCTCTCGGCTGCGATCGCCTATGGGGTAGGCCGCCCGATCCTGCGCCTCAAGGGCTACTATCTTGCCGTCGCGTCGCTCGGCTTCGGCATCCTGGTTTCCATGGTGCTGTCCAACGAGGCCTGGCTGACCGGCGGGCCGGACGGCATCGCCGTTGCCGATCTCGGCCTTCGCCAGGCGCTCGGTGCGATGGGGCTCAAGCTTTCTGCACCGGAATTCTGGTACTTTTTCTGCGGGCTTTGCCTGCTGATCGGCGCCTGGCTGGCCCTCAATCTCTACGACAGCCCGACGGGCCGCGCGTTGCGTGCCCTGCATGGCTCCGAGATCGCCGCAAGCACGGTCGGCGTCGACGTCGCCCGGCTGAAGCTGCAGGCCTTCGTCATCTCGGCGGTTTTTGCCTCGGTCTCCGGCTCGTTGCTGGCCCTGCAGAACAAGTTCATCACGCCCGATGTCGCCGGCTACATGCACTCGATCGAGCTCGTCACCATGGCCGTGCTCGGCGGCGCGGGATCGGTGCTCGGCGCCATTCTCGGCGCCGGCATCCTGACGCTCCTGCCACAGGTGCTCACCGTGTTCGCCGAATATGAACAGGTCATGCTCGGCCTGGTCATGATGCTGGTGATGATCTTCCTGCGCGAGGGCCTGCTGCCGTCGCTTCTGCGCCAATTCACCGGGAGGGGAGCATGACACTTCTCAGCGTCGAAGGACTGGGTATTGCCTTCGGCGGCCTGAAGGCCGTCGACAATGTCAGCTTTTCCGTCAATCCAGGAGAAATCGTCTCGGTCATCGGGCCGAACGGTGCCGGCAAGACCACCTTGTTCAACATGATCTCCGGCGTCTACATGCCGAAATCGGGCAAGGTGAAACTCAGCGGCGAAGAGGTGACCGGGTTTTCCCCGCATCTTCTGGCACGGCGCGGCATGTCGCGCACCTTCCAGAACCTGCAGATCTTCCAGAACATGACCGTGCTGGAGAACGCCATTGCCGGCTTTCATCTGCGGGAAAAGGGTTCGGTGTTCGCCGACCTCCTCGGGCTGCCGGCGTCGCGCCGGCGCTCGCGGGAGGCGCAGGCCGGGGCGCGCGAACTGCTGGCCCGCGTCGGTCTCGCCAATGCCGCGGAACTGGAGGCCGGCAATCTGTCCTATGGCGCGCTGAAGCGGCTGGAAATCGCCCGTGCGCTCGCCCTCGACACCAAGGTCCTGCTGCTCGACGAACCGGCCGCCGGCTGCAATGCCGTTGAGACCGAGGAGATCGACCACCTGATCGCCGAGGTCGCCGCCTCCGGCGTCGCCATCCTTCTGGTCGAGCACGACATGAAGATGGTGATGCGCATCTCCAACCACATCGTCGTCCTCGATCATGGGGTAAAGATCGCCGAGGGTGATCCCGCCACCGTGGCCCGCAATCCCGATGTCGTCGCGGCCTATCTCGGAACTCAGGCACAGGAGGCGTCCCATGCTCACGGTTGAGGGACTGCGGTCGCGCTATGGCCGCATCGAGGCGCTGCACGGCATCGACCTGCACATCGATTCCGGCGAGATCGTCACCATCGTCGGCGCCAATGGCGCCGGCAAGACGACGCTCTTGCGCTGCCTGTCCGGCCTCCAGCCGATCAGTGCCGGCCAGATCATCTTCCGCGGTGAGGCGCTGGCCACCACGCCCGCCTACAAGCGTTTGAAGCGCGGGCTTGCCCAGTCTCCCGAGGGCCGGCAGATCTTCACCAACCTGACGGTGGAGGAAAACCTGCGCCTCGGCGCCTTTCTCTTCACCGACGACCGGGTCGAACGGGACATGGAAAATGCCTTCCAGATGTTCCCGATCCTCAAGGAGAAGCGCAACCTTGCCGCCGGCGGCCTGTCGGGCGGCCAGCAACAGATGCTGGCCATCGCCCGCGCGCTGATGGGGCGCCCGTCCTGCCTGCTGCTCGACGAGCCCTCGATGGGTCTGGCACCCATCCTGGTCCAGCAGATCTTCGACGTGGTGAAAAGCATGCGCGATCTCAAGGTCACCGTGCTCCTGGTCGAGCAGAACGCCTTCGGTGCCCTGTCGGTCGCCGACCGTGGCTATGTCATGGAAACCGGCAAGATCACCATGGAAGGACCGGCAGGCGATTTGCTTGCCGATCCCCGCATTCGAGAAGCCTATCTGGGAATTTGATCATTCATGTCCGTCGTCACTATCGCCCGCGAGGGTAACATCGCCGTTGTCACGATCGACAATCCGCCCGTGAACGCATTGAGCCAGGCCGTGCGCCAGGGTCTCGTCGATGCGGTGAGCGAGCTTGACGGCGATCCCGAGGTCTCGGCCGTGGTGCTCACCTGCGCCGGGCGGACCTTCATCGCCGGCGCCGATGTCAGCGAATTCGACAAGCCGCCGCAGCCGCCGCATCTGCCCGACGTCGTCTCGGCCATCGAGCTCGCGGCCAAGCCCTGGATCGCAGCGATCCATGGGTCTGCCTTGGGTGGGGGCTTCGAGGTGGCGCTGGGTTGCCGTTTCCGGCTTGCGACAGCGGATGCCTCGGTCGGCCTGCCGGAAGTGACGCTCGGGCTCGTTCCGGGTGCTGGCGGAACGGTGCGCACGCCGCGTCTCGCCGGCGTCGAGGCGGCCGTCGATCTCGTGACCACGGGCAAACCTGTGCGTGGCTCCCGAGCGCTGGAACTTGGCCTCGTCGACAGGATCGTCGAGGGCGACCTGCGCACGGCCGCCATCGCCTTTGCCCGCGACGCGCTTTCGCATACACTCCCCCTGCCACTCTCGCAGCGTCCCGGACCGGAAGTACCGGACACCTTCTGGACCGAGGCCGAGGGGACTGTCGCCAAGCGTGCCAAGGGCGAAGTTGCACCGCTGAAAGCGCTTGCCTGCCTGCGCCGGGCAACCGAAGCCGACTTTGCCGCAGCGATGCAGTTCGAGCGTGCCACTTTCCTGGAATTGCGGGCCTCCAGTCAGGCGGCGGCGCTGCGTCACGTCTTCTTCGCCGAGCGGGCGGCCCCCCGGCCGGCGGGCTTGTCCGGCGTGCCGGCCTTTCCGCTCCGGAATGCCGCCGTGATCGGCGGCGGCACGATGGGGGCGGGTATTGCCGCGGCGCTCCGCGATGCCGGCCTGCCGGTCATCCTGATCGAGCGGGACGATGCGGCCGTCGAGCGTGGCATCGCCAATCTGAGAGACATCTTCGCCGGCGCAGTCAAGCGCGGACGCCTGACCGAAGCTGCCGCCGAAGCGCGGCTTGCCGGCGTGACGGGTTCGACGGACTATGCAGCCCTTGCCGATACCGACCTCGTGATCGAGGCCGTGTTCGAGGAGCTTTCCGTCAAGCGACAGGTGTTCGAGCAACTGGGTCGCGTCTGCCGCCCCGATGCGGTGCTGGCCACCAATACCTCCTATCTCGATCCGCGGTCGATCGCCGAGGGCCTGCCCAATCCCGGGCGCTTCATCGGCCTGCATTTCTTCAGCCCGGCCAATGTCATGAAGCTCCTGGAGATCGTGCCGACGCCGCAGATCGCCGACGCGACGCTGGCGACCGGCTTTGCCCTTGCCCGCATGCTCGGCAAGGTGCCGGTGCGCGCCGGCATTTGCGAAGGCTTCATCGGCAACCGGATCCTCAAGCGCTACCGCGCCGAGGCCGAGGCTCTGGTCCGGCAAGGCGTCGCGATAGCCGACGTTGACGCCGCGATGCGAGCCTTCGGCTTCGCCATGGGTCCCTTCGAAGCGCAGGACCTCGGCGGCCTCGACATCGCGTTCCTGCAACGGGAAGGCGCGCGGGCGGCGGGCCAGGATGTCCCGGAGACGCTCAGCGACATTCTGGTGCGGGCCGGCCGCAAAGGCCAGAAGACAGGCGGCGGCTGGTACGACTACAAGCCGGGCGATCGCCGGCCTGTTCCTTCGGACGAGGTGACCCGCCTCCTCGGCGCCCGGATCGAACCCGGCCCGGCACTGAATGCCGATGCGATCGCCGTACACCTGGTCGGCGCCATGGCCCGGGAGGGCGAAGCGATCCTGGCGGAAGGGATTGCCGAAAAGGCCTCAGACATCGATCTGGTCGAAATCCACGGCTACGGTTTCCCTCGCTGGCGCGGCGGCCCCATGTTCCATTCCCAAAAAGGCGCGGGATCTAATTACTGAACCACGCCGCCTTCAATCGCCGAGGAGTTGGCGATCGTCACCATCACGGTTGCGCACCAGTTCCTCCTTGATGCTCCGCAGCGATTTCAGTGCCTTGGTGCGATCGGCATAGGCCACCATGTTGGCCAGGATGTCGATCGCGGCAAGATAGGCGTAGCGGGTCGATGTCGGGCGGAAGATGTTCTTGCCCTCCGGCATGTCGATTGCGATGACCACGTCCGCGGCCATGGCGACCGGCGAGCCGGCCTGGGTCATCACGATGGTCGGAATGGCGTTCTGCCTCAGTATCTCCAGGCAATGGACGAGGCCCATATCCCGGCCGGTGAACGACGACCCGAACACCACCGTTCCCGGCTGCACGGCCGCCGAGATCATCAGGTTCATGCCGTGGTCGTTGGATGCGTTGATTCGGCAACCGAGGCGGAAGAGGCGATTGTGCAGCTCGTTGACGATCATCGCCGAGTTGCCACTGGCGCCGAAAGCCTGGACGAATTCGGCCGCCCGCAGGATCTGCGCCGCCTTTTCGATGGCGGCGAGGTCGAGCTGGCGATGAAGCTCAAAAAGCGCATTCTGCGCCTTGGAAACGATATCGCGAGCCACCTCTTCGGCAGTCGCAGTCGTTGCCTCCGGCTTCAGGTAGCGCAGGCCGACATAGGCCAGCTTGGCCAGTTGCACCTTGAAATCGGAATAGCCCTGGCACCCCAGCCGCCGGCAGAAACGGGTGACCGTCGGCGGCGACACCCCCGCCCGATGGGCCAGCTCGATGATTGACGAATTGACGACGAAGTCCACGTTCTCCATCGCGAACTTCGCCAGCTTGGCATCCAGGCCCGAAAGTCGGCCATCCTCGTCGGAGAGGGCGTGAAAGAGGTCCATTCGGTCTTGCCTGCATTGCAGCGTTGCGAAAATTTGGAGCGCCGGTGAAATTGAATTTCACTCGCGCCATTTTTGATAGCATAATGAGCACAAGCATCAACGAAACTCGTCTCATTCCTGAAAATAAAAGCAACATTGCCGCGCCAACAATCCCGTCCTGCGATGGCGCGCCTTCCCCAACGAGGTCTACCATGAACTATCCGTGGCCGGAATCCGGCACGCCGCTCGACCAGGTCGCAACGCCGATGCCGGTCATCGACGAAGACCGGCTTGCCGCGAACATCGCCCGCGTCCAGACCTATTGCGATCAACACGGCAAGGCATTCCGTCCGCATATCAAGACCCACAAGATCGCCGCGGTCGCCCGCCAGCAGGTAGAGGCCGGCGCGGTCGGGCTCAATTGCCAGAAAGTGACCGAGGCAGAAGTCTTTGCGGATGCGGGCTTCGACGACATACTGATCACCTACAATATTCTCGGGCCGGCCAAGCTCGCGCGGTTGAAGGCGCTCAACGAACGGATCGCGAGGCTCGCGGTCGTGGCCGATAGCGAGATCACGCTTGCCGGTCTGGCCTCCACCTTCGATGGCGATCGCCCGCTGACGGTTCTGGTCGAATGCGATACCGGCGCCAAGCGCTGCGGCGTGCAGACACCGGAAGCGGCGGTCGCGCTCGCCGAGAAGATCGCTTCGGCGCCCGGCCTGCGTTTCGGCGGCATCATGACCTACCCCGCCGTCGGCGGCGCGGTCGAGGTCGAGACCTTCATGGCCCGCACCATGGCGCTCCTGTCGGACAAGGGGATAGACTGCCCCGTCCGGTCCAGCGGTGGTTCGCCGGACCTCTTCGCCGCCCACCTTGTGCCGTCCGCCACCGAACATCGCGCCGGAACCTATGTCTATAATGACCGCAGCATGGTCCGCGCCGGCCATTGCACGGTGGACGATCTCGCCATGCACATCCTTGCAACGGTGGTTTCGCGTCCGGCGGCGGATCGTGCCGTGCTGGATTGCGGCTCAAAGGCACTGACCTCCGACCTGCTCGGCTTCACCGACTACGGTTCCATCCACGATTTCGAGGGCGCGCGGATTGTGTCGCTGTCTGAGGAGCATGCGGTGGTCGATTTGTCGGGCTGCGCCGAGCCGTTCCCACAAATCGGCACGATGGTCAAAGTGGTGCCGAACCACACCTGCGTCGTCACCAATCTCTTCGACCGGATGGTCTTTCATCGCAATGGCATCGTGACGCGGGTCGAGAATGTGGATGCCCGCGGGACGGTCTGGTAGCTGCTGCGCTCAAAAAATTCCGCCGCATCAAATCTTCAAGCAAACACCATGCTGTGGACATTTGACACAACGATGAAAAAGGGGGGCCTCCAACAGGCCCCCTTTTTCATGCCGAAACAGTGTTCCATCGCCCTCACCCTGCATTTCCGGCTCGGCTAAAACTTTCGATTCCCACACAAAAGTGTTGCACGCACCCTCGCAGACCGGTTCACGGGCCATTCTAGACCATGAAAATTGGGTGGCGCTTTCGAGCGCCAAGAAAATGAATTACACAAATCCACAGATACCCGGAAAATTCATTGACTTCGCACTGATTTATCGCATTATTGAGAAAATAAATTACACCAAATGGTGAGCGGGCGAACTGAAGAACATGGGAACTCCTATTTTCGAATACGCAGCAGCTATCGCTGAAAAGATGACCCCATAGGTCGGCGGCGTTCGGAAATTGGTCAGCAAGACAACATGACGACGGTAGCGAGCCCCGTAGCGGCGGCCGAAGGCCGGAGTGTATTCGGATTTAAGACATGCGCATCTTCACCGCCTCGCTGGCGACTGAGACGAACACCTTCTCTCCCGTGCCGACGGACATGAATGCGTTCAAGGCGGCCTTCTATGCCGGGCCGGGCGAGCATCCGGATACGCCGACACTCTGCTCCTCCGTCGTTCCTATCCTGCGCCGTCGCGGCAGGGAAGAAGGCTTCACCGTGATCGAAGGTACATCCTGCTGGGCAGAACCCGCGGGCCTCATCCAGCGCCAGACCTACGAGACGCTGCGCGACCTGATCCTGGCCGAACTGAAGGCGGCACTGCCGGTTGATGGCGTCGTGCTCGGCCTGCATGGCGCGATGGCGGCTCAAGGCTATGACGATCCGGAAGGCGATCTCCTGGCCCGTGTCCGCGAAATCGTTGGTCCGGACGTTCTGATCGCCGCCGAATTTGACCCACACAGCCATCTGACCGCTCTCAGGGTCGCCAATCTCGACCTCATGGCCGCCTTCCTCGAATTCCCGCATACGGATTTCGAACAGCGCGGCGAGCATGTCGTGGAACTCGCGCTGCGGGCGCTGCGTGGCGAGATCAAGCCGGTGATTTCGACCTTTGACTGCCGGATGATCACCATTTTCCCGACCAGCCGCGAGCCGATGCGGTCCTTCGTCGACCGCATGCAGGCGATGGAAGGCAAGGACGGCGTCCTTTCCGCCTCCGTCATCCACGGCTTCATGGCCGGGGACCTGCCGGACATGGGCACTCGCATCGTCGTCGTGACCGACAACGACAAGGCGAAGGGCGATGCTCTCGCCGCTCGGCTCGGCCGCGAGCTCTACAGCCTGCGCAAGACCACCGCGATGCCGATGTTCGATACCGAGGCGGGTCTCGACAAGGCAATCGCCATGCGCGCCACGCATCCTGACATGCCGGTCACCATAGCCGACGTCTGGGACAATCCCGGCGGTGGCGTCGCCGGCGATGCAACCTACATCCTGGGCCGGATGCTGAAGCGCGGCATGGACAATTTCGCCGTCGCGACGATCTGGGATCCGATCGCCGTGACCTTCTGCCATGCGGCCGGCGAAGGTGCGGAACTCAGCCTGCGCGTCGGCGGAAAATCCGCCCCGGAAGGTGGAGAGCCGCTCGACCTGCGTGTGACAGTCAGGAAGGTCTTCGACGCCGGTTGGCAGAGTTTCCGCAACAGCCGGGTCACGCTCGGCAGCGCGGCCGTCGTCCGTCCGGTCGGAACAAATATCGACATCGTGCTGATCACCAGCCGCACCCAGACCTACGAGCCCGACATTTTCTTGAACCAGGGCATCGACTTCGCGGAGAAGTCCTATCTGCTGATCAAGTCGACCAATCATTTCTACGCTGGCTTTCAGCCGATCTCCTCCGAAATCGTCTATATCGCCGCACCGACCTCCTATCCCACCAACCCGGCAACCACGCCCTACCGCAAGGCCAGCCTCGAGCTCTGGCCGCGCGTTGCCGATCCGCTGGGACTGGATGTCTGAATTTTCGACCGGGAGGAAAGCCGGCCGGGATCTTAAACCAACCGATGCCAATGAAGGGAACCGAAAAATGAAGAAGAGTGCATTCGTCCTGGTCACGCTGGCGGCGCTTGCCGGAACCAGCAGCCTGGCTCTGGCCCAGGCCAATGACGGCGTTCTGACCGTTGCGACGATCGGCGAGCCGCCGACCCTCGACGTCATGCAGACGCCGACCGATATCGTGCTGACCATCGACCAGCACATCTTCGAGACGCTCTACACCTATGACGCTCAGTGGAAGTCCGTGCCGCTGCTCGCAGCGGGCATGCCGACCCTTTCCGAAGACGGCCTGACCTACCGCATTGCGCTGCGCGAAGGGGTGACATTCCACGACGGCAGCGCTTTCGACGCCAAGGACGTCACGGCCTCGCTGAAGCGCTGGATGGCGATCAATTCCAAGGGCAAGCAGGTTGCGGCCATCGTCGAGAGCCTGACGGAAGACGGAGACCACGCCGTCGTCATCAAGCTCAAGTCGCGTTATGCGCCGCTGCTCGCCACGCTGTCACAGGCATCGGTGATCATGCCGTCGGAGAAACTTGCCGACACGCTGACCGAGTTTGTCGGCACCGGACCCTATGCCCTGAAGGAGCGCAAGCCCGACCAGTACACCCAGCTTGTCCGTTTCGAGGGCTACAAGTCGCCGGAAGGCGAGGTCAGCAATTATGCCGGCAAGCGCGAGGCGATCGCCAGGGAGATCCGTTTCGTTCCGGTTCCAGACGCCAATACGCGCGTCGAGGGCCTGATCTCCGGCCAGTTCGACTATGCCGACTCGCTGCCGGTCAGCGCCTATGAACGCGTCGAGCAGAGCGGCAATGCCAAGCCCGTGATCTTCAAGGATGCCGGCTGGGCCTCGATGAACATGAACATGAAGGAAGGCCTGCTTGTTAAGAAGGAACTCCGTCAGGCGGTTCAGGCGGCGCTCAACCCGAACGACATGATGCTGGCGGCCTTTTCCGAAGACCGCTTCTTCAGCGTCGATGCCTCGATCTTCCCGAAAGGCTCCTTCTGGCACACCGAAGCAGGCGTTGCCCGTTACGGTGAAGGCGATCCGGAAGCGGCTGGAAAACTGCTTCAACAGGCCAGCTATGACGGCACCCCGCTGCGCCTGATGACCAGCCGCCAGTACGAATTCCACTACAAGATCGGCGAAGTCGCCAAGGCCTATCTGGAAGCTGCCGGCTTCAAGGTCGATCTTCAGGTGGTCGATTGGGCAACGCTGACCACCCGCCGCGCCGATCCGAAGGAATGGGACATCTTCATCACCCATTCCAACTTCCCGGGCGATCCGACGACGATCAACACGATCACCGACACCTATCCGGGCTGGTACGTTTCCGACCAGAAGGCGAAGGCCGTTGCCGCTTACATGGACGCGACAACCGACGAGGCCAAGAAGACGGCCTGGGACGGGATCCAGACGGTCATCTATGATGATGCGCCGCTCTACAAGGTCGGCAACTTCAATGCCGTTTCCGGTCTCGCCAATGGTGTGTCGGGTTACGAGCCGACCTATTGGCCGCACTTCTGGAACGTAAGCCCGAAAAAGTAAGGACGATAGACTATGGCAAGGATCGCTGAGGCACTCTTGAAACGGCTGGGGGGCATGGCCATCGTGCTCGCCCTCGTCGTGACGGTGGTCTTCATCATCGTCCGCGTAACGCCCGGCGATCCTGCCGCTGTCATGCTGGGGTCGGATGCGACCCCGGAAGATATCGCCCAGCTGCGCACCCGCATGGGGCTCGATGCGCCGCTCCTCATGCAATACGGCCAGTTTGTCCTGGGCATATTGCAGGGTGATCTCGGCCAGTCGATCTTTCTCAACCAACCGGTCACCACGGCACTCGCTGCGCGTGCCGAGCCGACCTTCTTCCTCACCCTGTTCTCGATCCTGATCGCGGTGGCGATCGCGCTGCCGGTCGGCATACTGTCGGCCGTCAATCGCGGTACGACCTTCGACCAGATCGTCGTGACGCTCACCATGGTGGCGGCAAGCGTGCCGAGTTTCTGGCTCGGCCTGATGCTGATTCAGGTCTTCGCCGTCGGTCAGGGCTGGTTTCCGGCCTCCGGTTACGGCGGTCCGGACACGCCGTTTCTCGAGCGTCTGCATCATCTGATCCTGCCGGCGGTGGCGCTCGGCGTCGTCAATTCCGCCTTGATCACCCGCTTCACCCGCGCCGCCATGCTGGACGTGCTCGGTGAGGACTATGTCCGCACCGCCCGCGCCAAGGGCGCCGGCGAAGGCCGTGTCATCCTGAAGCACGCGCTGAAGAACGCGCTGATCCCGATCATCACCGTCATCGGTCTGTCGATCGCCATGCTGGTTGCCGGCGCGGTCGTGACCGAGACCGTCTTCGGCCTGCCCGGCATCGGCAATCTCGTCGTTTCGGCCGTCCTGCGCCGCGACTATCCAGTCATCCAGGGCGCGCTGCTCGTCGTCGCCGCGATCTACGTGCTCATCAACTTCATTGTCGACATGCTCTATATTCTCGTTGATCCGCGGGTGCGCCAATGACCACCATGGCCTCCGTTTCCATGCCGTTCGTCTCCGGCCTTCGCCGCCTGCTCGGCAACCGGGCGATCCTGCTCGGGGCAATCATTCTGGCGGTGGTGGTGCTGGCTGCACTTCTGGCGCCGTGGGTTGCACCCTACGAACCGAACAAGCTTTCGATCGTCAACAGGTTGAAGCCGCCATCGATGACCAACTTCTTCGGCACCGACGAATTCGGCCGTGACATCTTTTCCCGCGCCATGTTTGCCGGGCGGATATCGTTGCTCGTCAGCCTCGGCGTCGTCGTCATCTCCACTGTTCTCGGCGTGTTCCTCGGTGTCACCGCCGGCTTCTTCCGCAGCCTCGATGCGCCGATCTCGCGCCTGCTCGATGCGATGATGTCGTTCCCGGACATCCTTCTCGCCATCGCGCTGGTCGCCGCCCTCGGCCCCTCGCTGTCGACCGTCATCCTGGCACTCGGCATAACCTATGCGCCGCGTCTTGCCCGTATCGTCCGAGGCTCGACCCTGGTTCTGCGCGAACTGCCATACATCGAGGCAGCCGTCGCCATGGGCCTGCCGACCTGGCAGATTCTGGCCCGACACGTTCTGCTCAACCTGGCCTCCCCGATCCTGGTTCAGGCAACCTTCGTCTTCGCTTCGGCGATGCTGGCGGAAGCAAGCCTGTCCTTCCTCGGCGTCGGCGTTTCCACCGACATGCCGACCTGGGGCACGATGCTGGCTTCCGGCCGGGAATACATGAACAACGCCTCGTGGCTGATGGTGTTTCCCGGTCTCGCCATCGTGCTTTCAGTTCTCTCCCTGCAATTGCTGGGTGATGGCCTGCGCGATCTCGTCGATCCCCGGCTGGCCAAGGAAAGCTGATCATGAGCGAAAAAACGACCACGGTTCGGCCGGTGCTCTCGGTCGAGAACCTGACGACCTCGTTCAAGACGCCGGAAGGCTGGAAGGCGGTCATCCGCAACATCAGCCTGCATGTCGATGCAGGTGAGACCCTTGCCATCGTCGGCGAGAGCGGTTCGGGCAAGAGCGTCACGGCCCTATCGACCATGCGGCTTCTGCCGCCCGGCCGCTCGCGCACGGAAGGCCGCATCCTCCTCGACGGCAAGGACCTGCTTACCTCCAGCGAAGCCGAGATGCGGAAAGTCCGCGGCGGTTCGATCGGCATGATCTTCCAGGAGCCGATGACCTCGCTCAATCCGATCTTCACCATCGGCAACCAGATCGCCGAGGCGCTGGTGCTCCATCGCGCGCTGTCGTGGAAAGAGGCAGAGGCGGAGACCGTGCGGTTGATGGAGCGGGTACGCATCCCCGCGGCCAAGACACGCCTCCATGAATATCCGCATAAATTCTCAGGCGGCATGCGCCAGCGCGTGATGATCGCCATGGCGCTCGCCTGTCGTCCCAAGCTCTTGATCGCCGACGAACCGACGACGGCCCTCGACGTGACCATCCAGGCAGAGATCCTTCACCTGCTGCGCGAGTTGCAGCGGGAGGAGAATATGGGCGTATTGTTCATTACCCACGATATGGGCGTCGTGGCCGAAATCGCCGATCGCACAGTGGTCATGTTCCGTGGCGACATGATCGAGACCGGCCCGACATCTCAGATCTTTGCATCACCGAAGGAAGTCTACACGAAGTCTTTGCTCGCCTCGATCCCGCGCCTCGGCACGATGGGTTCGGCTGCCGCGCCGAAGCGTTTCCCGGAGGTCGATCCGGCAACGGGGGTGGCGACGGACGGGATCGAGATGAGCCCGGTATCTCGCACCGTCGAACCGATCCTCAAGGTCGACAATCTGGCCGTCCGTTTCGATTTGCCGAAGGGCCGCGTTCATGCAGTGGAGAATGTCTCCTTTGATCTGCGGCCGGGCGAGACGCTCTCACTGGTGGGTGAATCCGGCTGCGGCAAGTCGACGACAGGCCGCGCCATCATCCGGCTGCTCACACCCACCGCCGGTTCGATCGTCATCGACGGCCAGGATGTGACGAAGGCAGGCACCCGCGAATTGCGCGTAATGCGACGCACCTCGCAGATGATCTTCCAGGACCCGTTCGCCTCGCTCAATCCTCGCATCACTGTGGGTTCCGCGATTGCCGAGCCGATCCTCGCCCACGGTTTGATGGGACGACGGGATGCCAAGGCGCGCGTCGCCGAACTGCTGGAACAGGTCGGCCTTTCCGCAAACATGGCCGATCGACATCCGCATGAGTTCTCCGGCGGCCAGCGTCAGCGTATCTCGATCGCCCGGGCGCTCGCGCTCGATCCGAAGTTCATCGTCGCCGACGAAGCGGTCTCGGCACTCGACGTTTCGGTCAAGGCGCAGGTTTCCAACCTCTTGCTCGACCTGCAGCAAAAGCACGGCCTCGCCTATCTCTTCATTTCCCACGACATGGCCGTGGTGGAGCGGATGAGCCATCGCGTGGCGGTGATGTTCCTCGGCGAGATCGTCGAAATCGGTCCCCGTGCGGCAATCTTCGACGACCCGCAGCATCCCTATACGCGTCGCCTGATCTCGGCCGTTCCGATCCCGGATCCGGCGCGCCGCGGTCACGCGCCACCACCACTCTTGGAGGAGATCAAGAGCCCCGTCCGGCCCTTCGACTACGTCGTGCCGAAGCGCACTTACCGGGAAGTCTCGCCCGGTCACTTCGTGCAAGACATGTCGTAAGCCGGCTCCTGCCTCCCCCGCCCCATCGACAACAGAAAGGCGACCCCATGACCAGCAACAGACTTATCCGCTACGACGTGGCCGACGCACAGGCCGGCGGCCAGCGCCGCCCCTTTGCCAAGGCCGTCCGCGCCGGTGATTTCGTCTATGTGTCGGGCCAGGTCCCGACCGTCGACGGCGAGGTCATCGTCGGCAATATCGTCGCGCAGACCGAACAGGTGATTGCCAACATCAAGACCGTGCTGGCGCTTGCCGGTTGCACGCTCGAGGACGTGATCAAGGTCAATGTCTGGCTCGACGACGCGCGCGACTTCTCCAGCTTCAACGCGGTATTTCAACGGCATTTCATCGATCATCCGCCGGCACGTTCGACCGTTCAGTCGCCGATGATGGTCGATGTGAAGGTCGAGATGGACGTGATCGCCTACAAGCCTTTGGGTTAGGCGGGGATGCGGGATACTTCGCTGTCAGGCGGAGCCCCGGGCTTTCGCACCCTCCCCTGACGCTGCCGGCGCATACAGATCGGCGTAAGTATCGCGAAGCACGTTCTTCTGAACCTTGCCCATCGTGTTGCGCGGTAGCTCGTCGACGAAGATCACCCGTTTCGGCTGCTTGTAGCGCGCCAGCCGATCCTTCAATCCGTCGAGGATGCTGCGCTCGTCGATCGCCGCACCCGGCTTCCTGACCACGACGGCCGTGACGCCTTCGCCGAAATCGGGATGCGCCACCCCGATCACGGCGGTCTCGATGACGCCGGGCATCTGGTCGATCTCCGTCTCGACCTCCTTCGGATAGATATTGTATCCGCCGGAAATCACCAGGTCCTTGCCTCGCCCGACGATGTGGACATAGCCCCGTTCGTCGATCTTGCCGAGGTCCCCGGTGATGAAGAAACCATCGGCGCGAAACTCCGCTGCGGTCTTTTCCGGCATTCGCCAATAGCCCTTGAACACGTTCGGACCTTTCACTTCGATCATCCCGGTCTCGCCATCGGCAACGGGTACCCCCGTTTCCGGATCGGTGACGCGGATCGAGACGCCCGGCAATGGAAAGCCCACCGTGCCGGCGATCCGATCACCGTCATAGGGGTTCGACGTGTTCATGTTGGTCTCGGTCATGCCGTAGCGCTCGAGGATCGCATGACCGGTCATCGCTTCGAACTTTCGGTGCGTCTCGGCGAGCAGCGGCGCCGAACCGGAGATGAAAAGCCGCATGTGCGCCGCCGCCTCGCGCGTCAAACCCTCATGCTGCGTCAGTCGAACATAGAAGGTCGGAACTCCCATCATCACCGTCGCCGTCTTCATCAGGCGAAGTGCCTCGTCGGCATCGAATTTCGGCAGGAAATACATGGAGGCGCCGGAGAGAAGAACGACATTCGACGCGACGAACAGGCCATGGGTGTGGAAGATCGGCAGTGCGTGGATCAGCCGGTCGTTCGCTGTGAAGCGCCAGTGGTCGCGGAGCGTGACAGCGTTCGACAACAGGTTGTCATGGGTGAGCATCGCGCCCTTGGAGCGACCGGTCGTGCCGGATGTATAGAGAATCGCGGCAAGGTCGTCGGGCCCGCGCTCGGCGTCGAGGAAATCGGCGGCTTCGTCCCTCGCCAGTTCGGCGATCGAGCCGCCCCCGGCTTCGTCGAGCGTTTCGACATGCGCCCCATGGCTGACGGCAAGCGTCTCCATTCCAGCCCTTGCGCTCGGTGTGCAGACGACCAGGCGCGGCTCGGCATCACCGATGAAATAGTCCAGCTCCGCAAGCGTATAGGCGGTATTGAGCGGGAGATAGACCGCCCCCACGCGAATACAGGCGAGATAGAGCATCAGCGCCTCGGGGCTCTTCTCCACCTGGGCGGCCACCCGATCGCCCGGCCGAACCCCCAGCATGTCGAGCGCGGAGGCGAAACGGCCAGATTTCGCCAGCATGTCGCCATAGGTCCACGAACGACCATCCGCGCCCAGAATGAAGACCGCGTCAGGGCGCAAGGCCAGGCGGATGGCATCGAAGAGATGGTTGCTCATGGCGTGAACTCCTTGTTGTCTTTCTTTCGTTCGGCGTCGAGGGGAAATGGTTTGGAGGTGAGAAGGGGCGTAGCCGTGCCTGGGTTGCGGACGCTTCTGTCGGGGGGCACCAGCCTTCGGATCGCCTGCGCTGCCACCACCTCGCCACGGCCGGCAAATGCTTCGTGGTTCGTCTCGATGTCGTCCAGCTTGTAGAGATAGTTCACCATCAGGCCGTAGGCCTGGCGCATCGCCTTCGGCGATCGGTCTCCGAGAAAATTGATCCGTTCCAGGCGCGCGCCGTTGCCAAGGTGGAACCGGGCCACCGGATCGATGACCTTGCCGTTCGAATTGCGCGCCTTGAGAAAATACCAGGCCGCCGCGCTCGTCATCACCGGCTGGACGGCCGCGACAACGTCCGGTCGGTCCGCCCAGTCCGGCTCGTCCAGGACGGCAAGCCTGGACCGCTCCGCCGGTGTCAGCGCCTCGGAGGCTTCCGACTGGCGCTCCCGTGAGAGCCAACCCGCAAAGCCCGGCACCGGCGATAGAGTGACAAAGGTGTCGAGTTTCGGCAATTCACGCCTGAGATCTTCAACCACCTGCTTGATCAGGAAATTGCCGAAGGAAATGCCGCGCAGGCCCTCCTGGCAGTTCGAGATCGAATAGAAGACGGCGGTGGTCGCCTCAGCGGCCTTGATCTGCCCACGATCCTCCTTGAGGAGATCGGCGATGTTGCCGGGGATTTCGCGCGTCAGCGCCACTTCGACGAAGATCAGCGGATCGTCGATCAGTTGGGGATGGAAGAAGGCGAAGCAACGACGATCCTCCGGCGCGAGGCGCAGGCGCAATTCCTCCCATCCGCCGATGTGATGCACCGCCTCGTAGCGGATGATCTTTTCCAGAATGTCGGCTGGGGTCGACCAGCTCACCGGCCGCAAGACCAGAAAGCCCCGGTTGAACCACGACCCGAACAGGTGGGCGAAATCGGAATCGACGGCCTCCAGATCGGGATCGTCCACCTTCAGTTTGAGCAGGGCCTCGCGCATCCTGACCAGCGTGGCAATCCCGTTCGGCGCCAGGTTCAGACGACGGATCAATTCCTGCCGGCGAGGTTCCGCCGCCACGTGCAGTTCGAGCAGCGCCGCCGGGCTTTGACTGGCGCGATAGCTCTCGATGGCGGCCTCCAGGCGCTCCGTCCTCGGCCCGAAGCGCTGGAGCAGCATCCCCATGAACTCGCGCTGCATGGAGGGATCGAACCGCTGCCAGCGGTCGAGGATGTCCTTGGCCAGCGCCATGCCGGAGGCTTCACCCCGGCTGGAGAGCAAGGTCTCGCACAGGGCCTCGATATGACCGAGCGGATCGCCCTCATCCTCGCGCGGCCCAAACGACAGGAAGCGACGACCGCGATCGGTGATGGTTTGAAGCATGTCACCGAAGAAGGATGTCGTGTTCATTCGACCGCTCCCAGCATCCGGTTGGGCAGCCACGTCGCGATCTCGGGGAAGATGCAAAGCAGGAGGATCGCGAGGAACATCACCAGCACATAGGGCAAGGCACCCCAGAGGATGTCCTTTGTCCTGATCGTCGGCGCAATGGCGTTGATGACGAAGAGGTTGAGACCGATCGGCGGCGTGATCAACCCGACCTCCATGTTGATCGTCAGCACGATGGCGAACCAGTAGGGGTCGAAGCCTGCCTGGGTGACGATCGGAAACAGCATCGGCGCAGTCATGACGATGACGGCCACCGGCGGCAGGAACATGCCGCAGACGAGCAGGAAGACGTTGATGACCGCCATCAGCACCCACCGGTTGACCTCCATGTCGCCGATCGCGGTGGCGATCGTCTGGGTGATGAACAGCGAGGAAAGCGCGAAGGCGAACAGCTCGGCCGCCGCCATGATCATCATGATCATGACGCTTTCGCGCATCGCCGAACCGAAGATGTTGGCGATCGGGCGGAAACGGAACAGGCGGTAGGCGATGATGACGACGAGAAGCGTCAGAAGCGCGCCTGCCCCGGCGGCTTCGGACGGTGTGGCAATGCCGCCATAGAGCACGTAGAGCGTGCCGCCGATGATGAGGAGGAACGGCAGGATGCGCGGCAGGCCGGAAAGCCGTTCCTTGAACGTATAGCGGATCGCGCGGGCATCGAACTCATACCCCTTGCGCTTGCAGTCGATGATCGCCCAAACCATGAACATGGCCGTCAGCATGATGCCGGGGATGACGCCCGCCATGAACAGGCGACCGATCGATGTCTCGGTCGCAATGCCATAGACGATAAGCGTGACGGAGGGCGGAATGAGGATGCCGAGTGTTCCGCCCGCGGCGATCGAGCCCGTGGCGACGGAAGCAGGATAACCGCGCCGCAGCATTTCCGGAATGCCCATCTTGCCGATCGCCGCGCAGGTGGCGGGCGACGAGCCGGTCATGCCGGAAAATATCGCGCACGCGCCGATATTGGAAAGCACCAGCCCGCCCGGGACACGGTTCAGCCAGCGATCGAGCGCGGTGTAAAGATCGGAGCCCGCGGGCGATGACGCAACGGCCGCCCCCATCAGCACGAACATCGGAATGGAGACATAGGCGAGGTTGGCGATGCCGGAAAACATCGTGTCGCCGAGAATGTAGAAAATATCCAGGCCGCTCTGCAGATAGAGCGCGGCGAAGGCGGCCAGGCCGAGTGCGAAGGCGATCGGCATGCCGGTTCCGAGCAGAACGAACAGGGCCGCGATGATCAGCAGGCCGGATAGGGTCGGGCTCATCGGATCGATCCCTTCATCGAATGACTGTCATTTTCGAGAACACCGGTTGGAAGCTCCGGAGTGAGCGGCGCGTGGCCTTGCACCTGCTGCGCGTCTCCCGACAGCAGGACAAGTATCTGCGCGACATATTGCAGACACAGCATGCCGAAGCCGACCGGCAGGGCGAGCAGGGGTATCCATAGCGGCGGCGCCCAGACGCTCGAATGCTTCCAGTTGCCGAGCCAGGCTTCATGAAACTGGATCCATGTCGCAATCAGCATGAAGAAACAGAACAGCAGGCCGAGAAAGCTGCCGATGAGTTTCAACTTCGCCCGCGCCCGGTCGCCAAGCAGCATCTCGATCACGTCGACGCCGACATGCCCGCCCTTCATCAGTACATAGGGCGCGCCGAGGAACATGGCGGCCGTGGCGGAAAACACCACGAAGTCGGTCTGCCAGATCGTTGGCTGACGGAAGACATAGCGTGTCAGGATCATCTGGCAGACGACAAGCATCGCGGCGATAACCATGGCGGTCGACAGGACGGCGAGCGCGCGCGACAGGTTACCGACGACCTGAATATAGGTCTTGACCATTTCGGACATCCTTCGTTGCGGAGGGGAAGGCAGCGCGCCGGGGCGCGCCGCCTCGCATCCTGATCATTCGACGGCCAGGGCCTTCTCGATCAACTTGTCGCCATCCAGCACATTCGCCGCGAAATTCTTGTAGGAAGACTCCCTGGCGACAGCGAGCCAGGCGTCATAATCCTGCTTCGACATCTCCACGACTTCGACGCCGGCCTTCTTGTAGGTGTCGATCATCAACTGATCGCCCTTGCGGACCTCCTCGTTGAAATAGGCTTCGGCCTTCTCGCCGGCGGCGAGGATTGCCTTCTGCTGCTCGGGCGTCAGGCCGTCGAAGACTTTCTTGGAGACGAGAACCGGCTCATACATGAACCAGAGCGCGTTCTCTCCCGGCGCAGTCAGGCATTTGGCATGTTCGAAAAGGCGATAGGACACGAAGCTCGCCGAGGATGTATTGGCGGCATCCAGGACGCCCGTCTGCATGCCGGTGTAGATCTCCGACGATGGCATCGAGGAAATAGAGGCGCCGGCTGCGACCAGCATCTCCTCGAACGCCGGTCCGGCGGCGCGAATGACCTGTCCCTTGATCGTGTCCGGCGATGTGATGCAGCTCTTCTTCGAAGCGAATGCGCCGGAAAGCCATGCATCCGCGATCACGATCGCGCCCGCGTCCTCGATCACCTTCTTGATGTCCATCATGAACTCGGAATCGTTGAGGCGCGTGGCCCGATCGAAATTGCCGACCAGTCCGGGCATGAGCGTCGCGGAGAAGATCGGATGACGGCCGGACGCATAGTCGAGCGGGAACGAGGTCATGTCGAGCAGTCCGCGCGTGACGGCATTCCATTGGTCGTTCGGCTTGTAGAGCGAGGACCCTGGAAAGACCTGGATTTCCAGATCGACATTGGCGGCCGCCACATCCCTTGCGATCATCTGCACCATCTCGTCGCGGATGTCGCCCTTGCCGCCCGGGAACTGGTGCGATGCCTTGAGCACGGTCTGTGCGTGGGCTGTTGACGCTGTCAGGCCGGCAAGAGCGGCCACGGAGAATGCCATCAGATTCCGTCGAAAACGCTTCATTTTTTCCTCCCTGGTATTCCGGCCCTCCAGCCGGTCTGGTATAAGAGTGCCGTTATCTTGTGTGCAAAGTCAACCTTCTCGTATACAAGAATGACGGACGTAGGATCAGGACCGGATGGGCAATGAGCGAGAACATCTTCTTCAAGCTGCGCGACGAGATAGAAAACGGGATAGTTGCCGGTGAGTTCGAGCCGGGCGAGCGACTGGACGAAACGCAGTTGGCCGCACGCTTTGGCGTGTCACGCACGCCGATCCGCGAAGCCTTGATGCAGTTGAGCGCCATCGGCTTTGTCGAGATCCGACCGCGGCGCGGAGCTGTCGTCGCGGATCCGGCGCCGCAACGAGTCTTCGAAATGTTCGAGGTCATGGCCGAACTGGAGGGCATGGCGGGGGCGCTCGCCGCCCGCCGGCACACCGAAGAGGATCGCCACGCACTCCTGGCCGCCCATGAAAAATGCAGGGAAGCGCTGTTAAGCGAAGACACCGACCGCTACTACTACGAGAACGAGGTTTTCCATCGGGCGATCTATGCGGCGAGCGGAAGCGACTTCCTCGAGGAACAGTGCGTGGCGATGCATCGCCGCCTTCGACCCTATCGTCGGCTCCAGTTGCGGGTCCGCAACCGGATGAAGGTCTCGTTCAAGGAGCATGGCGAAGTCATCGATGCGATCCTCGCCGGCGACGCGGAACAGGCTCGAATCCTTCTGCGCGGCCATGTCGCGGTTCAGGGCGACCGCTTCGGCGATCTCGTCGCCAACCTTTCGAACCGCGAACGCCGCGGTAGCCGGCAGGCATAGAAACAGCCCGGACACCGTTGTCAACATCACCGTTGAACGCGAGGCTATGATCCACCACGTGTTCGAGACATGGATCGGCATCCGCCACATGGCAGCAGGCCATGTCGGCGGCGGTACCGCCATGATCACCGCCATCTTCACCCGAGGCACTCCATGCGGCCGCCATCACATTCGGGTGATAGACGGCCAAGCAATTGCCGGGCTATCCTAACCCGGCGAATTTGCCCGCCTGCCAGGCTCGTTTGCCTTGTGGCCGTCCGCGATCTATGTATACATAAACTCCAGCATGCGATTTTCGTGCGACAGTATCTCGTCTTGGGAGTGACGAGAAACGTTTGCACTGCAGCGGATCCGGCGCCTGGGCGCGGGATGGGACAAACGGGAGGAGTATACATGGTTACGAGAAGAGTTTTCATCGCCAGCACTCTGCTTTCGATGCTGGCTGCGGGGTCTGCACTGGCGCAGGACGCGGTCAAGATTGGGCTTATCCTGCCGATGACCGGCCCCTTCGCCTCGACCGGCCGACAGGTCGAAGCAGGCGTTCGCGCCTACATGGCTTTGCATGGCGACACGGTCGCCGGCAAGAAGATCGAACTTGTGCTGCGCGACGATGCCGGCACCGCCGACCAGACAAGACGCATCGCCCAGGAACTCGTGGTCAACGAGGGGGTATCCATGCTCACAGGCTTCGGCCTGACCCCGCTTGCCATGTCGGTGGCACCGGTGCTCAACCAGGCCAAGGTCCCGGCCATCATCACCTCGGCAACGACCTCGGCGATCATGAAGCAGTCGGACTATTTTGTCCGCACCAGCATGGGCGGCCCCCAGTCCGCGGTGCCGGTTGCGACCTGGGCTGTGGAGAACGGCCTGAAGCGCGTCGTCACGCTGGTGACGGACTACGGCCCCGGCCATGACATCGAGAAGGGTTTCACCGACCAGTTCAAGAAGGAGGGCGGCGAGATCGTCGAAGCGGTTCGCGTACCGCTGCAGAATCCGGACTTTGCCCCCTTCCTGCAGCGCGTTCGTGACGCCAAACCCGACGCCGTCTTCGTTTTCGTCCCCTCGGGCGTCGGCTCGCTGTTCATGAAGCAGTTCACCGATCGCGGGCTGAAGGAGGCGGGGATCAAGCTGATCGCCACCGGCGACGTCACGGACGACGATCTGCTGAACGGCATCGGCGATCCGGCGATGGGCGTGGTGACGGGCCATTTCTACTCGGCCAACCACGACAGCCCGGAAAACAAGGCCTTCGTCGAGCAGGTGCGCAAGGCCAACAACAACATGCGCCCCAACTTCATGTCGGTCGGCGGCTATGATGCCATGCACCTCGCCTATGCGGCACTGGAGAAGACCGGTGGCGACACCGACGGAACGAAGCTCGTCGAGGCGATGAAGGGCATGGAATGGATGAGCCCGCGCGGACCGATCGCGATCGACCCGGCCACGCGCGACATCGTCCAGGACATCTACATCCGCGAAGTCAAGAAAGTGGACGGCGAGCTCTATAACGTCGAGCTCAAGACCTACGAGAAGATCCGCGATCCGAACGCCAACTAAGCGCCACAACCGCGTGGAGGGCCTGAGATCGGGCCCTCCACGCCCTTGCGAGTGATCATGCTGACAATCCTGTTCGACGGCATCGCCTATGGCATGCTTCTCTTCGTCCTTGCCTGCGGCCTGTCGCTGACGCTGGGCCTGATGAACTTCGTCAACCTGGCCCATGGCGCCTTCGCCATGGCGGGCGGCTACGTCACCGTGATCCTGATGAACCGCTACGGCATTTCCTTCTATTGGTGCCTGCCGGCCGCCTTCCTCGTCACCGCGCTCGCCGGGGCCATCCTGGAGCGGACGCTCTATCGGCATCTCTACGGCGTATCACACCTCGACCAGGTCCTGTTTTCGATCGGCCTGGTCTTCATGTCGATTGCCGCAGTCGACTACTTCATGGGTGGCCAACAGCAGATGATCAACCTGCCGCCGCTCCTGCGCGGACGCTTCGAGTTCCTCGGCGTCGGCGTCGGCCACTACAGGCTGTTCATCATCTTGCTTTGCGCAGTGCTCACCGTGGCGCTGCAACTGGCGCTGACGCGCACCCGGTTCGGCAGCCAGTTGCGCGCCGCCGTCGACGACGGGCGGGTGGCGCGTGGACTGGGCATCAATGTCTCGGTGATCTTCGCGCTGACGTTTGCGCTCGGCTCCGGCCTTGCCGGCCTCGGCGGTGCGCTCGGGGTCGACCTCCTCGGCCTCGATCCGAATTTCCCGCTCAAGTTCCTCATCTATTTCATGATCGTCGTCACGGTGGGAGGCACCTCCTCGATCACCGGCCCGTTCATTGCCGCGCTCCTGCTCGGCATCGCCGATGTGGCAGGTAAATATTACGTGCCGCAGTTGGGCTCATTCATCATCTATGCGGTGATGATCGTCATGCTGATCCTGAGGCCCTATGGCCTGTTCGCGCGCGAGGGCGGCCGATGAGCGCCGGCGCACCTCCCTCCGCCGTCGAGACAGCACAGGCGTTCCTCAGGCAGACGAACCGCTGGCGCCTCTGGGAGGTGGGCCTGTGGCTGCTGGCGGTGGCGATGATTTTCCTCCTGCCCTCCAAGATGCTGATCCTGACCGAGATCGCCATCCTGGCGCTTTTCGCCATCTCGCTCGACCTGATCCTTGGCTATGCCGGCATTGTCTCGCTCGGCCACACCGCCTTCTTCGGCATGGGCGCCTATGCCGCCGGG
The DNA here is from genome assembly GCF_900492205.1 of Ciceribacter sp. T2.26MG-112.2. Lineage (GTDB taxonomy): Bacteria > Pseudomonadota > Alphaproteobacteria > Rhizobiales > Rhizobiaceae > Allorhizobium > Allorhizobium naphthalenivorans_A. The sequence goes on along the minus strand of NZ_UEYQ01000002.1, from coordinate 25,506 downwards.
CTGTTCGCCCGCGACTATTTTTCCGAGCCGGTGACTGGTCTTGTGGTCGCGGGCCTGGTCAGCGGGGCGTTCGGCTTCGTCACCAGCTTCCTCGTGCTGCGCGGCTCGGATCTCACCCGGCTGATGACGACCTTCGGCGTCGCCATGCTACTCGCCGAGATTGCCAATCAGGCCACCTGGCTGACCGGCGGCGCGGACGGCCTCAGCGGCGTGACGGTCACGCCGATTCTCGGAATGTTCGAGTTCGATCTCTGGGGCCGCAACGGATACATCTATGCGCTCGTGGTGCTGATGGCACTGACCTACATCGCGCGCCGCATCGTGAACTCGCCCTTCGGCCTGTCCCTGAAGGCGATCAAGCGCAACCAGCGACGCGCCTCCATGCTTGGCATCTCGCCCACGCGCCGGATCGTCGTCATCTACACGATTTCTGCGGCCTATGCCGGCATCGCCGGCGCGCTTCTGACCCAGACGACCAGCTTCGTCTCGCCCGATGTGCTGGCCTTCCACCGCTCCGCCGACGTGCTTCTGGTGCTGGTGATCGGCGGGGTCGGCTATCTCTATGGCGGCGTATTCGGCGCGGTGATCTTCTCGGTGCTGCGCGATTGGCTCTCCGTTATCACCCCGCAATACTGGATGTTCTGGATCGGCCTCATCCTGATCATCATCGTCTTCGTCGGCCGTGAGCGCCTCGGTCGCTGGCGGACCTATCTGCCCGGTGCGGCCGGCCGGCTGAAGGCGAAAGAACAGGCTGCGGAGGACGCGTCATGACGGTCGCCCTCGAAACCCGCAACCTGGTCAAGCGCTTCGGAGCCTTCATGGCCACCAACGACGTCTCGCTCAGCGTCCGGCAGGGCGCGCGGCACGCCCTGATCGGTCCGAACGGTGCCGGCAAGACCACGTTGATCAATTTGCTCACCGGGGCCCTCACCCCCAGCAACGGCCAGGTCCTGCTTGGCGGCGAGGATATCACCAACCTGCCGGCGCATGCCCGCGTCGGTCGCGGCCTGTCGCGCACCTTCCAGATCAATCAGCTCTTCGGCGATTTCACCCCGCTGGAATCGATGATGCTGGCGATCGGTGAACGTAAAGGGCACGGCTGGCGCGCCTGGAAGCCGCTGTCGGGCGACCGCGACGTGGCGGACGAGGCGGCACAACTGCTGGAGCGGTTCCGCCTGGTCGATACGATGGGCGTCCCAACAACCCTCCTTCCCTACGGAAAGCAGCGGCTGCTGGAGATCGCGCTCGCCATTGCCACCCGCCCCAGGGTGCTGCTGCTGGACGAGCCGGCGGCGGGCGTTCCGGAGGAGGAACGCCATGAGGTTCTGTCGATCGTCCGCGACCTTCCGCCGGACGTCACTGTGGTACTGATCGAGCACGACATGGACCTCGTCTTTTCCTTTGCCGACCGCATTTCGGTTCTGGCGGCGGGCAGCCTCTTTGCCGAAGGCACGGTGGAGGAAATATCCAAGGACCGCCACGTCAAGGCGATCTATCTCGGGGAGGACGCCTGATGCCGGAACTGCTGCGCATCGAAGGGCTGTCGGCCGGATATCGCGAGGCACGCGTCCTGTTCAACATCGAGCTTGCCCTCGAGGAGGGCAAGTCGCTGGCGCTGCTCGGCCGCAACGGCGCCGGCAAGACGACGCTGCTCGACACCATCGTCGGCACCACGACCTATCATTCCGGGGCGATCCGTCTCGCCGGCCGGGACATTTCCCGGCTTCGCCCCGAACAACGGGCGGCGCTCGGCATCGGCTGGGTGCCGCAGGAACGCAACATCTTCCGCTCGCTGACCGTGGAGGAAAACCTGGCGGCGACGGCCCGGCCCGGACCTTTCACGCTTGCGCGCGCCTTCGGCATGTTCCCGCGCCTGCAGGAGCGCCGGCGCAATCTCGGCAACCAGCTTTCCGGCGGAGAGCAGCAGATGCTGGCGGTCGCGCGCGCGCTTATGCTCAATCCGAAGCTTCTGCTGCTGGACGAACCCCTGGAGGGACTGGCGCCGATCATCGTCGACGAATTGCTGGCCGCAATGCGCCGCATCGTCACCGACGAAGGGATCTCGGCCATCATCGTCGAACAAAAGGCGCGCAAGATATTGCCGCTCACCGACGAGGTCGTCTTCCTCGAGCGCGGCGCGATCGTCTATCACGACACGTCGGCGGCGCTGCTGGCTTCGCCTGAGACGCTCGACGCCCATCTGAGCATCTGATCTCCCGAAGAGACTGAAGGCGATCCTCCGAGCCGCCAAAAGGATTCAGGGCTGGATGAAACGGTTCTGTTTCCAACCAACCCTGAACCAGTCCAGAAAATGGCGGCCCCAGAAGGAGCCGCCTGACTTGCATGTGAATGGACCTTCAGTCCTTCCGCTTGCGCCAACTGTCGGCGTAGTTCTCGCGGGCCTCGCGCGCATAGGGCGTCGGCGCCACGCGGACGCGGATCTCGGCCTGCCGGTGCGGCTCGATGGAGGTCTTGCGCGAGCCGCCGTCCGGCTCGCCCCAGATCAACGTCAGCACGTCGCCTTCTTCGACATCCTGATCGACGACACCGAGCGACAGCATGCAGCGTTCATTGAAGCTGTAGCCATTGAACATCGACATGCCGATCATCTTATCACCCTTCATCACCATGTCGGCGCTGGTCGAGGCATAGTTCGGCTGCGGGAAGTCGATCCACTTGTAGGGCAGCCCGTCCTCGAAGCCGGAGGCGATGACCTTGAGCACGTCCTCGCGGTTCCACTCGAAGGTGACCTTCTTGCGGTTCTTCCGCTCCTTCATCTGTTCAAGCGCGGCCTTGCCGACGAAGTCGTCCTTCTTCCAGCCGATATAGAAGTCGTAGCCGAGTTCGAACGGATTGACGTAATAGTCCTCGATATTGTCGGAGACGAAGGAGCCGCCGATCGCGCCGGTCGCCTCGTAACTGTCTGCACCGAGCCACTTGCGGTACTCGGCCAGCATGCCGTCACCGGTGTAGATGCCTGGAAGCGGCGATGGGATCCAGCCGGATTCCAGCGTGTTGGTCGAATAGGCGCGGCTGCCGCAGCGGACGAGATCGACTTTGGCGGCCTTGGCGGATTCGAGGATGACGGAGAGAATATAGGCTTTGTCCTCGTACGGACCCCAGATCTCGAGACCCGGAGCGCCCGACATGCCATGGCGCAGAGCCTGCACCTTCTTCGACCCGACATTGATCCAGTCGACGTGGAAGAACTTGATCTCCGGCAGGGGGCCGCCATTCATCTGCTCGAGGACCTTCGGCGCGTCGGGACCCTGGATCTGGTAGCGGTAATGGGTGCGCAGCACACGCTCCCCTTCCGGCCGCGACGGCGAACGCGGATCGTGCTTTAGGCGCACATTCCACTTGCCGTAGGCGGCGCAGAACATCAGCCAGTTGGACGTCGGCGCGCGGCCGACCAGAATGAACTTGTCCTCGCGCTCGCGGAAGATGATGTGGTCGCCGATGACGTGGCCGTTCGGTGTGACCGGGACGAAATGCTTTGCGCGATTAAGGCCGAAATTGGCGAAGGAATTGATGCCGTGATGGGCGAGAAACTTCTCCGCATCCGGTCCCTCGACGATCAGTTCATCCATATGGTGCGACTGGTCGAAGAGCACGGCGGAATTGCGCCAGGCCGCCTGCTCCGAGCGCCAGTTGGCGAACTCGGCCGCGACGACAGGGTATACATAGATACCAACCTGGGAATTGCGCAGCAATCCCACCGCATCCTGATTTTCACCCAAAACATCATGAAGACTGGAATTGGCCATGGTACTCCTCCCTGAGTATTGCCCATTGATGTATACATCAATGCCGATCACGAACGAGAATGCAAGCCCCTTTCTTCCAAGCCGAGACACCCGGAAACGCCGAGGGCGGCCTTCAGGCCGCCCTCCCCTTGTCCTTGCCGCGATCCGCTCGCCTAACGATGGATGAGCGCCAGGCCCGGGATCTTCTGCAGCAGTTCGGGGTCCTGGCTGAAAATGTATTCGAGATTGTGCCGGGCGGTCCGCGCATGTTCGCGGGCGATCCATTCCGCACGGGCCCCCTCGCGCGCAGCGATGGCCTCGACCATGGCATGGTGCTGCTCCTGGGCCGAGCGCAAGGATCGGCGGAAGGCCTCGATCTCCGTCTTGTTGGGAAGGAAGGCCGACGGCGACGCGAAGGGCAGCGAACTGGCACGCTCCACCTCGCGCCGAACGATGTCGCTACCCGAAAGGGCCGCAAGCTGGTGATGAAACTCCTCGTTCAGGTCGGCATAGGTGTCGAAATCAACCTCGTCCGCGCCCGGACCGAAACAGGTGTCCAACCGCCCGACAACGTCGCTGATCCGCGCCAGGGCTTCGGGCGTCACCCCGCGTTCGGCCGCAAGCCGGGCCGCCGTACCCTCCATGACGCCGCGCAATTCGATGGAATCGATCACGTCGGCATAGCCGAAGCGGCGTACGATAAATCCGCCATTGGGCAGCCGATCAAGAAGCCCTTCCTCGGCCAGCCGCGACAGCGCCTCGCGAACCGGCGTGCGGGAAATATCCAGCACCTCGGCCAGCGACACCTCGAACAGACGCGTGCCGCCCGGCAACTCGCCGCTGACGATCTTCTCGCGCAACTCGATCACCGCCCGGCGGCCATGCGTCGCGACTTCGGAAACCTTCATGAATACACCTCATTTTCCTTGGGATTCTATAGCATTGCTACAGCACATCACAAAAGCCACCTGGGAATCACACCGCCCGCCCTTTCCACATGTATTCACAAAGGAGAGGGAGATCGCGAAAGTGGCGCGGATTTTCGCATGTCACGGCAATTTTGTCGGCATTATGTATACATTCACTTGACTTCACTGTATACACGCGGCAGGTTTGCCCGGGAGGATCATGGTTATGACGACGCTGGTGTACATTCCCGGACTGCTGTCCGATTCGACGGTGTGGGGGCCGATTGCCGAGGCCACAAAGACGGTGATGCCGATCCGTCACGCCGAAGTGACAGGGAACACCTCGATACCCACCATGGCCTCGCGCATTCTTGACGAGATCGACGGCGATCTGATCGCCATTGGTCACTCGATGGGCGGACGGGTAGCGATGGAGATGGCGCGGCAGGCGCCGGAACGCATTCGCGGCTTGGTACTTGCCAACACGGGTTATCAGCCCAGGCGAGAGGGCGAAGAAGCCAAGCGTCAGCAGATGATCGATCTGGGCAATCACGACATGGCGGCGCTGGCCGACCAGTGGCTGCCACCGATGCTCGCCCCTTCCCGCACGGACGACACGGAACTGCTTGGCCGCCTGAAAGCCATGGTCCTGCGCGCCGGCCCCGTCGTGCACGAGCGCCAGATCCGCGCCCTGCTCGACCGCCCCGATGCCGGCGCCTATATGGCAAATTTCAAGTGCCCGGTCCTGCTCATTGCAGCGCGTGAGGACGGCTGGAGCCCCATCGCGCAGCACCGGGAAATCGCCGAGGTGGTGCCGGACGCCGAACTGGTCATCATCGAGCATGCTGGACATTTTGCCCCGGTGGAGCGCGCCGAGGACGTTGCCAGCGCCATCTGCGACTGGCTCCACCGCAGATTTGGCAGGAGGACGCCCGAGAAGGAAGCCATACCCGATACGCCACTATTCGATCGCGCGGGATCGATCCGCGGCTACAGGATCAACAAGATGGCCATGGCGCTTGGCCAGCCGGCCAATCGCGAGGCCTTCAAGGCCAATGAGGAAGCCTATCTCGACCGCTTTGGCCTGACGCCTGAGGAAAAGGCGGCCGTGATGCGGCGCGACTGGCACGAGATGGTGCGGCTGGGCGGCAACCTGTTCTTCATTTTGAAGATCGCGGCGGTCGATCCGACCCCGATCACGCAGATCGGCGCGGCGCAGGCCGGCATGTCGCACGACGATTTTCTCTACGAACGATTGGGGAAGAAACGCAATGGCTAGGATCATCGGCGGCATCGGCACGAGCCACGTCCCCTCGATTGGCGCGGCACTCGACAAGGGCCTGCGCGATAGCGCCGACTGGAAACCCTTCTTCGACGGCTACGAATTCGGCAAGCAGTGGATGCGGGACGCGAAACCCGACATCGCCGTCGTCATCTTCAACGACCACGGCAATACCTTCTTCCTCGACAAGGTGCCGACCTTCGCCGTCGGTGTCGCCGAGACTTACCAGCCGGTGGACGAGGGCTGGGGTCCACGCGCCATTCCGCCCTTCGAGGGAGCGGTCGACTTCTCCTGGCATTTCGTCGACAAGCTCGTTGAGCGGCATTTCGACCCGCTGGTCTGCCGCGAAATCGAGGTCGACCACGGCCTGCAGGTCCCGATGGAACTGTTCTTCGGCCGACTGGAGCACTGGCCGGTCAAGATTCTGCCGATCTGGGTCAACACGATCCAGTATCCGATCCCCACCCCGCAACGCTGCTGGGACATGGGCCTCGTCCTGCGGGAGGCAATCGAAAGCTGGCCCGGCGACGAGCGGGTTGTCATCATGGGGACCGGCGGCCTGTCGCATCAGCTTCAGGGCGCCCGCGCCGGCTTCATCAACCAGCCGGCGGACCGCGCCTGGCTCGACGGCATCGCCGCGAACCCTGAACCCTATCGGGCCATGAGCCGTGAGGACTATGTCGAACAGTTCGGTTCGGAAGGGGCGGAATTGATCATGTGGCTGGTCATGCGCGCCGCGATGAACCCGCAGGTAAACCTGCTCCACAAGCACTATCACGCGCCGGCCTCGATGACGGGTGCGGGCATGGTCGTGCTCGAAAACGCAGGCTGAGCTTATGTATTTCCTCATGCGCTGCCTGCACCATGCGGGACAAGATGCGGCTCGCGACACTCATCGACCGGCGCACCGTTCCTGGGTGCAATCCGGCGGCGACGGGGCTGCGACCGTGCTCATCGGATCGGCGCTGCTCGACGAGAATGGTGCCTCCATCGGCAACTTCGGCATCCTCGAGGCCGCCGACCCCGCCCAGGCCCGCGCCTTTGCCGAGGGCGACCCTTTCAACAGGGCCGGCATCGTCGCCTCGATCGAGTTGACGCCGCTGCCGGAAACATTTCAGGCCCACCGCATCGCCGATCCGATGACCTTGCGCCGCTAGGACTCCGCTCTTCTCCCTCTATCGCGCGAAGACCACCGTCTTGCCCTTGTTGAGCAGGACGCGGTCCTCCAGATGCCAGGCGACCGCGCGGGCGAGCACGCGGCGCTCGATGTCGCGCCCCTTGCGAACCAGGTCTTCCGACGTGTCGGCATGGGTAACGGCCTCGACGTCTTGGCAAATGATCGGACCTTCGTCGAGGTGGCCGGTCACGTAGTGCGCGGTGGCGCCGATCATCTTCACGCCGCGCTCATGGGCCTGATGATAGGGCTTCGCGCCCTTGAAACCGGGCAGGAAGCTATGATGGATGTTGATGCAGCGGCCCGACAGATAGGCCGACAATTCGTCTGAAAGCACCTGCATGTAACGTGCAAGCACGACAAGTTCCGCGCCGGTTTGCTCGAAGATGGCCCGGATCTGCGCCTCCTGCGCCGGCTTCGTCTCCCGCGTGACCGGCAGGTGGTGATAGGCAATCCCCTCCATCAGCGTCAGGTTCAGCGCCTCGCGCGGATGGTTGCCGATGATGCCGACGACTTCCATGTTCAACTCGCCGATCCGCATGCGGTAAAGCAAGTCTCCGAGGCAATGGTCGAACTTGGAGACCAGCAGCAGCACCTTGCGCTTCAGCCCCGCCACGCGCAGCGACAGATCCAGCCCATAGACCTTCTCGTCTTCCGCCAGAGCCGTCCGGAAGGCCTCGACCGGTCCCGCCATGAAGAAAGCCACGCGCATGAAGAACATGCCGGTCTCGCCATCGTCGAACTGGTGCGCCTCGAATATGTCGCCGCCATGGGCGGCAATACGCGTTGCCACGGCAGCGACGATGCCGCTGCGGTTGTTGCAGCGCAGCGTCAAAACATAATTGGTCATGCTTCCTCCCTGTCGCGACCGCGACTGCGCGCGAGCGGCCACCTCCCGAATGCAGCCGCCAAAATGTATTCTTTTATGACGTCTTGAACCGGGCAAGGCAACGCCAAGACTTCACTTTTCTCATAGAAATTGGCCTTTCATCGACATCACTTGATTTTCCGGCTTCGCTCGATGTATACATTCATGGGTCTTGGGAGGAAAAGATGGCATTGCTGAATTTCAAAAGCCGCGCAAACCGGCAAGTGTCATCTCCCGGTCTGGGCGACCTCCTCGGGGGCTGGTCGATCGAGGTCATGCCGCGCACCGCGGCCAAGGTCGACGACTTCAGGGCACTCCTGCCCGCCGGAACGCGCGTCTATATCGCCCACATCGCCGGAACCCCGATTGAAGACATGATCGCGACCGCGCGCCGGCTGCACGAAGAGGGCTTCCCGGTCATGCCGCACTTCCCGGCCCGCAGCATTCCTGATGCTGCAACGCTGGAGGACTGGATCAAGCGCTATCGCAACGAAGCGGGCGTTCAAGAGGCCTTGCTTTTGGGCGGGGGGCAGCCGGAACCCGCGGGCAGTCTCGACAGCTCGATCCAGATGATGGAGACCGGCTTGTTCGATCGATACGGATTTAACCGGCTCCATATCGCCGGCCATCCCGAGGGAAACCGTGACATCGACCGGGACGGCTCGACGCGTGGCGTCGACCAGGCGCTTGCCTGGAAACAGGACTTTGCCTCAAGAACCGATGCCCGTATGGCGATCGTCACCCAGTTCGCTTTCGACGCGCGCTCCGTCACGGACTGGGCCGAGCGCATACAGCGCGCCGGCGTCACGCTGCCGATCCATGTCGGCATCGCCGGGCCGGCCAAACTGCAGACGTTGCTCAAATATGCGCTTGCATGCGGGGTCGGGCCGTCCCTGAAGGTGCTCCAGAAGCGGGCCATGGATGTGACGCGCCTTCTCGTTCCTTACGAGCCGACCGAGGTCGTGGCAGGGCTCGCCGACTACAAGGCGAGTAATCCCGACAGCCTGATCGAGCAGTTGCATATCTTTCCCCTCGGTGGAATCAAGGAGGCGGGAGATTGGGCCGACCGCCAGGAAAACACGTCGCCGGGCAGGCTTTCGCGCAAGGAACTCTGACCGGCTGCGCCGTTCGATCGCTCGCCCCGCAGCCACCGTCTCAAACCAAATCATGGTATCAATCCGGCGACGGTCTTGCGCGACCGACCGGCGCCGGGGTCATGGCCAAAGAAGAGAAAGGCGGTGTCGCTCCCGCCTTCCGGAACCCTTGAGAGCGAACGGTCCCGCGCTTCGTCAGAAGAACAATTGCGGCAGGCTGAGGACAATCGCCGGGAAGGCGATCGTCAGGATCACCACCAGCAGATCGGCCAGCATGAAGGGCGTGACGCCCTTGAACACCTGCACCACCGTGACATAACGGGACGCCACGTTCTTGATGACGAAGACATTGAGCCCCACGGGCGGCGTGATCATGCCGATCTCCAAGAGCTTGACCACCAGAACGCCGAACCAGACGAGGCTGATCCCCTCGGCCTTGAGCACCGGCAGCAGCACCGGCAATGTCACCAGCAGGGCGCCGAACGGCTCCATGAACATGCCGAGAATGAGATAGATCACCACGATGATCGTCATCAGTTCGGCATAGCCGAGATCCGCACCGGCGACGAAGGTGCCGATGAAGGAGGAGAGCCCGGTCACGCCCAGGAAGCGCGTAAACATCGAGGCGCCGATGCCGATGATGAACAGCGATGCGCAGGTGGTCAGCGTTTCCAAAAGCGAGACGCGTACGACCTGCATGCTGAGCTTGCCGGTGATCGCCGACAGCAGGAACGCGCCTCCGGCACCGACCGCGCCCGCCTCCGTCGCGGTGAAATAGCCGGAGAACAGCCCGCCGAACACCAGCAGCACCAGGATGAGCAGCGGCCATATGCGCAGGATAGCCGCCCGGTTGCCGCCCTCCCCCGCTACGGCCGTCAGCGTGCGCGGCACGATGTCGGGCCTCAACCAGCAGACCACAAGCACGACGATGCAATAGGAGAGTGCGGTCAGAAGGCCGACGCCGATGCCGCCGACAAAGATCTGCGTGATCGAGGTCTCGGCAAAGACGCCGTAGACGATCATCAGGATAGAGGGCGGGATCAGCGCCCCGATCGTGCCGCCGGCGGCAAGTGCGCCTGCGGCAAAACTCGGCCGATAGCCGGCAGCCACCATTTCCGGGATGGCGATCCGGCCCATGGCGGCGGCACAGGCGATCGACGAGCCGCTGACGGCGGCAAAGCCGGTGCAGGCGAAGATCGAGGAAATCGCCAGCCCGCCGGGAACCCGCCCGAGGATCGCCTTTGCCGCATCGAAGAGATTGGTCGTGAGCCCGGCGTGAAAGGAGATGAAACCCATCAGCAGGAACATCGGCACGGCGCTCATGGTCCAGCTTGCCACGAAACTGTACGGCGTCGAGGTGATCATCCCGAGCGCGGGCTTGAAGCCGAGCAGAAACGCGATGCCGCCGAACGAGACGGAGATCATCGCCAGCGCCACGGGTATCCGCAGGAGCAGGAGCAGCGCCAGTATGCCGATGCCGTAGAGACCGGTTTCGACGCTCATGCCTCGCTCTCCCGCGTTCCATCGACGCTGTCTGTGGTGATCTCAAGGAAGCGGACGGCCAGGATGGCCGCCGCGAGCGCAAAGCCGATGGACGGCAGGAAATAGCCGGGCCAGGTGATGATTTTCACCTGCAGCGCGACGACGAAGGTGCCGGTCACGTAGTTCTTCACTGCCGTGATCCAGGTCGCATAGGCCATCACCGCATAGATGACCGTGCCGAGCGCGGCGACCATGGCGTCGGAGATCTTCATCATGCGCGGCGACATCATGAACTCGATCAGTTCGACCGAAATCATGCCGCCCCTGCGCTCGACCCATGCCAGCGGCAGGAAGGCGACGAGCACCATGTAGTAATAGGAGACGATTTCGACCGTGGCGGGCAACGAAGCGCCGGTGATCGTGCGTGCGACGATGTCGGCACAGACATGGACCATCATCAGGATGACGCCGACGGCACCGACGAAGGCCAGTATGCGCGACAGTCTGTCGGCAAGAGAAAATATCTGGGGCATGGAAGACCCTTTGAAATGGCATTGTCGAAAGAAGAGCGGCCGGCGGGTGGCTGCCCGCCGGCCCCGGCCTCAAAGGCCGTAGGTGGCGAAATCGACCTTGCTCCAGACTTCTTCGTCGAGACGCTTGGTGATCGCGTCGGTGTCGCCGTTCGCTTCCTTGACGATGCCGTTCCATTTCTCGACCAGACCGACGAAGCGGTCGACACGGGCCTGGGCATCGTCGAAGCCGAAGCGCTCCTGCGAGACCTTGGCAGCGGTCGCCTTGTCGGCCTCGGCGAATGCTTCCGACGCCTTGAGGAACTCGGCATCAGGCTCGAGGAACTGGATGCCGGCCTTTTGCGCGGCCTCCTTGGCGATCGAGGCCATTTCATAGCCCCAGCGCTGGGTGAAGACGACATTGGCCTTGTTGGCGGCGGTCGCCAATTGCTTGCGTTCGTCGGGCGAAAGATCTGTCCAGGCGGAGTTGGCGACGGTGAAATCCGAGGTCGCATGATAGGTGCCGAGCGGAATGAAGGTGATGTTCTTCACCAGTTCGACAAGCCGGAACGACAGGAGATCGCCGATCGACGCCATCGAGCCGTCGATCACGCCCTGCGACATGGATTCGAAGGTGTCGCCGACCCCGATATTGGCGGGCACCGCGCCGAAATTCTCGGCCCAGCGCGAGAAGGGTGCACCGCCGCTGCGAAGCCTGAGGCCCTTGATGTCGGCCGCAGTCTTGACCGGTGTCTTGGTCAGGAGCGCATAGACGTCCGAGGAGCCCGAGCCCAGATAGACAACGCCGAACTTCTTCAGCTCCGCCTGGCAGGTGTCGCAGGTCACCATGTATTCCGTCATCGCCGCCGCCATGGCGTGCGGCTCGCGACCGGAAAGTGCCAGTTCCCCGGCCAGCGACATGTTCGGCAGGTCGGCCGGGAAATAGAGCGGCAGCAGGTTGCCGACTTCGACGAGCTGGCTCTGGAGCGCATCCTTCATCTGGCCGAGGCCCACCACTTCGGGACCGAGCATCTGGGCGGTGAGGTTTCCACCGGAGACCTCCGGCAGATATTCGACGAGCTTTCCATAGAGATGGCTGTTGGACGGATGGGCAGGCGGTGCGCCGGGTGCGACGCGCAATTCGCGGGCATCGGCGGTCGTGGCAGCCAGGGCAGCAAGCCCCATGATCATATGCAGCATGCGTTTCATGTTCATTTCCTCCCAGTTCAGAACACGTTACGGGCGATAGATTTTAAAGCTTCAGCAGTCTCCGCGCGTTTTCCTTGAGAATAAGCGGACGGACTTCGTCACGGATGTCGATTGTCTCGAAATCCTTGAGCCACCGATCCGGTGTGATCGCCGGCCAATCCGAGCCGAACAGCATCTTGTGCTTCAGCATGGTATTGGCGTAGCGGATCAGGATCGGCGGAAAATACTTCGGCGACCAGCCGGACATGTCGATATAGACGTTGGGCTTGTGGGTCGCGACGGACAGCGCCTCCTCCTGCCAGGGGAAGGAGGGGTGGGCGAGAATGATCGGCATGTCGGGAAAATCGGCCGCCACATCGTCCAGATGGATGGGATTGGAATATTTCAGCCGCATGCCCATGCCGCCGCGCATACCGGCGCCGACGCCGGTCTGCCCTGTATGAAACAGGGTTATCGCACCTTCCTCGGCGATGGCCTCATAGAGCGGATAGGCGCTACGGTCATAGGGGTAGAAGCCCTGCATGGTCGGATGGAACTTGAAGCCCTTGACGCCGAATTCGCGTACCAGACGGCGGGCCTCGCGGGCGCCGAGCCTGCCCTTGGCCGGATCGATCGAGGCAAAGGGGATCATGATGTCGGTGTTTTCCGCGGCGATCCGCGCCACTTCCTCATTCTCGTAGCGGCGAAAACCGGTCTCCCGTTCGGCATCGACGGGGAAGATCACGCAGGCGATCTTGCGCTCGCGGTAGTAGGTTGCCGTCTCCTGAACCGTCGGGAGCATGCCTTGTGCCCCGGCCGGATTCTTGAAGTAATTGGCCATGCCGGCCTGGAACTCGTCATATCCGTCGTCGCGTGGGCCGCAGCACGGCTCCTCTGCATGGGTGTGGAAGTCGATCGCGACCAGATCGTCGATGTTTAACGGCATGTCTGCTCCTCCTCCAGACCGACATATTTTTGCAGAAGCGCGATCAACTGCGCCTGCTCGCGCTTGCTGAGCGGAGCGCCGGTCGTTTCCTCGTAGCCGAAGAAGGCCGCGGCGGCCGTCTCGACGGCATCCTCGCCTGCCCGCGTCAATGTCAGCTCGACCGCGCGCCGGTCGGCATCCGGGATCTCCCGCGAAACGAAACCCTGCTCCTCCAGCACGCGGATCAGCTTAGTCATGTGGGCCCGCTTGATCATCAGCCGCTGGCCGAGCGCGCTCTGGCGGATGCCGGGATTGCGGGCGATGACCCAGAGCACCGAGAACTCGCCGGGTTTCAGGCCACGTGGGCCGCGGTCGGAGAAGAAATCCTCGAAGGCGCGCAACTGCGCCAGCCGCAAGAGAAAGCCGAGCGAACCGGAAAGCGCCCCCACCTTGACCTGATCGACGCTGCGGAGAGACAGATCCACGATGCTCTCCTCAATTCGCGCCGGGCGCCTTCAGGCGCGCCGCACGTTTGTCGAGGAAGGCCTGCAGCCGTTCTTCAGCTTCCGGGCTGGTGGCGGTGAAGGAGGAGATGAAGGATTCGACGAAGAGGCCGTCCTCCTTGGCCATGTCCTGGATGCGCGGCAAGGCATTGATGACGGCATAGTTCGACAGCGCCGCGTTCGAGGCCGCGACCACCGCCAGGTCATGCGCCTTCTTGCGCGCTTCGCCGGCCGGAACGACATATTGCACGAGGTTCCAGCGCTCCGCCTCGGCGGCCGATGCAACGCGACCGGTCAGCATCATGTCGGTCATGCGCGCCACCCCCGACAGCCGTGCCACTCGCACCGATCCGCCACCGCCGACGAAAATGCCGCGCTGCCCTTCAGGAAGCGCGAAGAAGGCGGTCTCGTCGGCGACACGAATATGGGTGGAGGCGGCCAGTTCCAGGCCACCGCCGACAACCGCGCCATGCAAGGCCGAGAACCACGGGATAGTGCCGTGTTCGATGCCGGAAAAAACGGCATGCCAGCGGCGAGAGCCGCGCACGCCTTCGATCGCCGTCTTCTTCACATGTTCAGCCAGATCGAGGCCCGCGCAGAAATGATTGCCGTGTCCGTAGAGCACGACGGCCTTCGCCTCGCGCTCGGCCCTGGCAACGGCGTCCGCAATGGCTTCGACGAAACGGTCACTGATCGCATTGCGCTTTTCCGGCCGGTTCAGGCCGATATGCGCGATCTCGCCCACGGTTTCATAGGTTACGAAATGCGATGCAACATCCACGCCCATCGTCGGCAGCTCCTTGGATCAAATGTGTTTTGATTTTGTTTTCTTGTCGATTGTTTACAAGGGGATTGTTTCTTTGTAAACAAAATTCCAACGCCCGGGAGGGGCTATTGATATCGTTGCTGGCATTCTGGGAGGAGAGTCATGACGACAAGGCACATGCGCGCCATCAAGCTGTGGTCACCCAAGCTTGAGTGGCAGGAGCGACCCGATGGCTCCATCCTGATCTGGCGCTGCGATGCGCTCGGGCCCTATCCCGACAAGATCACCGAGCGTTTCGTCCATTGGGCCAAGACAGCATCCGACCGGACATGGATGGCCGAGCGCGACGAGCACGGCTCATGGCGCAAGCTTTCCTATGGGGAGGCCATGGCCCGTATACGGGCACTCGCCCAGGCCTTTCTCGATTTCGGCCTTTCGGTGGAACGTCCGCTGATCATCCTTTCGGACAACTCGATCGCCCATGCGCTGGTCGCGCTGGCCGCACAGCACGTCGGCATTCCGTCGGCGGCGATCTCGCCGGCCTATGCGACCGCATCGAACGAATTCGACAAGCTGAAGGACATTGTCGGCCAGATCACCCCCGGCCTCGTCTTCGTCGAGGATGCGGCCCCTTTCCATGCCGCCATCGCTGCGGCCTTCCCGCCCGATGTGCCGGTGGTCTGTCTGCGCAATCCGCCACCGGGCCGGCCATCGCATCGCCTGCCAGAGCTCTTCGATGTCGAACCCGGCCCTGCGGTCGATACGGCCCATGCCGCCGTCGGCCCCGACACGGTGGCGAAGTTCCTGTTCACCTCCGGCACCACCGGTTCGCCCAAGGCCGTGATCCAGACCCAGCGCATGCTGTGCTCAAACCAGGAGATGATCGCCGATTGCTATGCCTTCCTGCGCGAGGATCCGCCGATCGTCGTCGACTGGGCGCCGTGGAACCACACGGCGAGCGGCAACAAGGTGTTCAATATGATCATCTACCATGGCGGCACCTTCTACATCGACAAAGGGCGGCCGACGCCGACGGGGATCAAGGAAACGATCGCCAATCTGCGCGAGGTCTCCCCTACCTGGTACTTCAACGTGCCGGCCGGCTACGAGATGCTGGTTCATGCCATGCACGACGACGAGGTGCTCCGGGATACCTTCTTCCGCGACCTGAAGATGCTGATGTATGCCGGGGCCGGCATGGCGCAGCACACCTGGGATAGCCTCAAGGAACTCTCCAAACAGGCAGGCGGCGAGCCGGTGCATATCGGTACCGGCCTTGGCTCGACCGAGACGGCGCCGTTTTCGCTCTATTGCACCGAGCCGCAGGAAAGACCGGGCAATATCGGCATTCCGGCGCAGGGGATCACCCTGAAGCTGGTACCGGTCGAGGACAAGTTTGAACTGCGGTTGAAGGGGCCCAATGTCACGCCCGGTTACTGGCGCAGCCCGCAACTGACGGCCGCCGCCTTTGACGACGAGGGCTTCTACATGATCGGCGACGCGGTGAAGTTCGCCGTCGACCACGACCCCAGGCACGGCTTCTTCTTCGACGGCCGGATCGCCGAGAACTTCAAGCTGCAGACCGGCACATGGGTCGCCGTCGGCAAACTGCGCGCCCAGTTGGTCGACCAATTCGGCGGCCTTATCCGCGATGCCGTGATCACCGGTGCCGACCGCGAGGAACTCGGCGCACTCGTCGTGCCGTTCCTTCCCGCGCTGAGAGCCGTGGTTTCCGGCGGCGACGGCCTGAGCGATGCGGATATCCTGGCATCCCCCGAGGTCCGTACGGCACTCGCCGAAAAGCTCGCCGGGCACGCACGCTCGGCATCCGGCTCGGCGACCCGCGTCATGCGGATCATGCTGCTCAAAGAGCCACCCCGCTTCGAGCGCGGCGAGGTGACCGACAAGGGTTCGATCAATCAGCGTGCGATGCTGTCGCACCGAGCCGATCTGGTGGCCGCCCTCTATCACGGCGGCGAAGACGTCATACGTTTCGAAAAGGAGATGGCAGCATGAAGATCGAGGGCAGCAGCGCATTGGTAACGGGCGGCGGATCGGGTCTTGGCGAGGCAACCGCGCGCATGCTCGCCGCCCGTGGCGCCATTGTTCATGTCATGGATCTCAACGAGGATGCCGCCGCGCGGGTCGCAGCGGAGATCGGTGGCGTGGCGATTGCCGGCGACGTCGCCAGCGAGGCCGATGCCGATCGCGCGATCAGCCGCGCCGGCGAGGCAGGCGATGGCCTCAGAATCCTCGTCAACTGCGCCGGCATCGGTCCTGCCGCCCGGGTGATCGGCCGCGATGGCCCGATGCCGCTTGGCGATTTCGAAAAGGTCATCCGCGTCAATCTGATGGGCACCTTCAACATGATGCGGCTTGCAGCGGCGCATATGGCGGATCTGCCGGAACTTGACGACAAGGCGCGGGGCGCGATCGTCAATACCGCCTCGGTCGCCGCCACCGACGGACAGATCGGTCAGGTGGCCTATTCGGCTTCCAAGGGCGCGATCGTCTCCATGGCCCTGCCGGCGGCGCGCGAACTCGCCCGTTTCGGCATCAGGGTCAACACCATCGCACCCGGCATTTTCGCGACGCCTCTGCTCAAATCTCTGCCGGCCGAAGTGCAACAGAGTCTCGCCGCTTCCATTCCCTATCCCTCGCGGCTCGGCGATCCGGCGGAATATGCGGATGCCGTCCGCTTCTGCGTCGAGAACCAGTATCTTAACGCCGAAGTCATTCGCCTCGACGGGGCGATCCGCATGCAGCCGAAGTGACGCACATGTCGGCATTCGCACGACAGGCGGCACGGACCGCGCGACTGCTTCAGGTAACCCCCGGCTGGAAACGGCTGCAGGCATTGCACCCCGATTGCGACGACGAGACCACGCGAGCCATCCTCGATGAGGCCGCCGCTTTTGCCGAGGGCGTGCTTCAGCCGCTGAACACGCCGGGCGATCGCCAAGGCTGCACCGTGACCGAGGGCCGCGTCCGGACGCCGGCCGGGTTTGCCGACGCCTATCGCCAGTATGCGCAGGCCGGCTGGCTCGGCATGGATGTGCCGGAGGGGTTTGGCGGCCAGGGCCTGCCGCTCACCGTTCACGCCGCCTGCGCGCCGCTCTTCGAGCGGGGCTGCGTGGCGCTGATGATGGCGGCCGGATCGGCTCGTGCGGCATCTCACCTGCTGGCCAAGGCGGCGGATGCGGAGGTTGCCGCCGAATGGGTGCCGCGGCTGGCCTCGGGCGAATGGGCCGCGACCATCTGTATTTCCGAACCGGAGGCCGGCTCGGACGTCGGGCGGTTGCGCACCCGGGCCGAGTTGATCGATGGCGCGTGGTGCATCAGCGGACAGAAGATCTGGATCTCCTTTGGCGATCACGACATGACGGAGCGGATCGGCCATTGCCTGTTGGCGCGCACCGGCGACCTGCCGGGCACAAGGGGCCTCAGCCTGTTTCTCGTCCCCAATCTGATCGATGGCCGACCGAATGGCATCTCGCTCGACCGGATCGAAGACAAGATGGGGCTGCACGGCTCCCCCACCTGCGCCCTGCGCTTCGAAGGCGCACGCGGCATTCTGATCGGCGAACAGGGCCGGGGCCTGCCCGAGCTTTTTGCCATGATCGAGCTGATGCGCCTGCTGACGGCTTGCCAGGGGCTCGGCATTGCGTCGGCTTCGGCCGATATTGCGGAAAGCTACGCCGCCGATCGCCGCCAGGGGGGCCCGCCCGAACAGCCCGCCGTGCCGATCGCCGACCATCCGGACGTGCACCGCCAACTGCATGAGATCCGGTCACGCACGGAGGTGCTGCGGGCGGCGGTGCTGGAGCTAGCCACCATCATGGATCTAGCCCGTCTCGAAGCGGATGACGAGCTCCGCCGGGAACTTGGCGACCTGGCGGGCTGGATGCTGCCGCTCATCAAGAATTTCGGTGCAGGCGCCGGTTTCGACGTCGCCAATGCTGCCATTCAGGTGCTTGGTGGCGCCGGCTACACGAAGGACTGGCCGCTCGAACAATATCTGCGAGATTCCCGCGTGATGACGATCTACGAGGGCACGACCGGCATGCAGGCGCTGGATTTCCTGACCCGAAGGCTCTGGCGGGAGCAAGGTCGCGGCCTGCGTGCCTTCCTGAGGCGGGCGCGACAGGAGATCGATGGACTGGCGGTCCGACACCCGGAGAAGGTTGCCGACGTCCTTCGCATACTCGATGACTTCGATGATTTCAGCACACGCATGATGGCCCTGCAGGCTGACCCGGACACCGCTCTTTACCAGGCGAACGACTATATGAGCGCGGCCTGGCGGGCGGTTTCGGGCTGGATGGCCCTGAGACTCGAAATGGTCGGCCCCGAATAGTCGGCGCCCCTCGAAATGGAGCGGTAACAGGATTTAACGGAAGGCGCGGGACCTCGGCCTCACCGCGCGCTGAAATGGCGTATCAAACGGTCTCGCATGCTATCCATCGACGGTTCCGGACCCTGGCCATCCGGCGTCATCCCCATCGTCAAGCCATCCGATCGGAAGGCTTCGATGAGCGAGACATCCCTGCTGACGACATGGAACGGCACAGCACGCGAGGCATCCGGTCCGGTGACGAGCGCGGCGGGCTGGTGATCGCCGAGCACGATGAAGACGGCATCCCCGCCGAAGCGGGCGATGTAATCACCCAAGGTTTCCAGCGTGTAGTCGATGGTCTCGATATACTGCCGGCGGACGCGGTCGTGATCGGCCCATAACACCTGTGGCGAGTCTCCGCTTTCTGCCTGGTCGTTGAAAACAGTGCCGTCGCCGACAGCCTGCCAATCGATCAGCTTCGGCACCGGCGTCCACGGCGCATGGCTGGAAATGAGCGCTATCTCGGCCATGACGGGCTCGCCCGCGTCACGCGCCGGCCGGCGGGCGAGGCGATCGAAGGCAGAAAGCGTGTACTGGTCCGGCATGGTCACCCAGTTGAACGGCTTGCCACGATAGCCGAGATCCTTCGACGCGAGGATCTGGTCGTAACCGTAGTAGGCGGACTCCGGCCAGTCCATGGTGATCGCCGGCATGACCGCCACCGTCCGCCATCCGGCGTCGCGAAACAGCCGGTTGAGGCTCGCCCGCTCGCTCTTCATCAAGAGGTCATAGCGCGCCTGGCTGTCGACCCACAGGCCCGACAGCAGCGTGCCGTGGGCAAGCCAGCTGAGGCCCCCGACGGTCGGGGAACGCGTCCAGCCGCTGGCAGCAGAGAAACCCGCCGCCTGCAACTGCCGATCGACGCTGTCGAGGCGCGGCTTGATCAGAGCACCATAGCGCGGATCCTCGATGGCGCTGCGCCCGTAGGATTCGATGAAGACGAGGATCACGTCGCGTCCCCTGATGCGGGCGAAGAGACCGTCGCCACCGGCATATCCTGCGTCGGCCGCGAGCTCGCTTTCGAATCGCCTGATCTCGGCGACGGAGCGGGCCACGAGCGAAAGTCGTTCACCGAGATAGGAAGCCACCCGCAGTTCGGCGACATCCTTCAGCCCCACCCGGGAACCGCCCGCCAGCAAACCGAGGCCAACGGCGAGGATGACCGCGAAACCGACAACCGCCGCGCGCCGGGCTTGCCGGCCAAGCCGCGTCATCCGGATGCAGGCCCACCAGAAAGCGCCGATCAGCGCGGTCAGGGCTGCCGCCACCAAGCCAATCGCCAGAGCCGCGCCAAGTTTGCCGACGGCCCCGGAAAGCAGGTTCCAGCCGTCGAACAGCATCTTAAGGTCGAGATAGGGATTGAAGCGCCGCTGGAAGGCGGAGAGCACTCCGACATCCGCGAGCTTCAGAAACAGAAGACAAAACACGACGGCCGTGGCAAGAAGCGCGACGAGGGCGGCCATCCGCCGCGGCAACAGAAGCAAGGCGAGCGCGAGCAGCGGAACCTCAAGCGGTATCCGCAAGAAGGCGGCGGGATGGAAAGCGCCCGGATTGTCCGGCATCATGCAGGCTGCAAACCCGATGAAGGCGAATATGAGGACCGAAAGCACGGCCCGCCGTCCGGAGACATGCATGCGCCCACCGTCCGATCCTTGCCACGTCATCCGGTTCACCTTCCTGCAGAGTGGAATGTAATCTTGAAAGATCGCCCCGAAACGAGACCGCGATGCGAAAGCTGAAGGCATTCACCATCGCCGCCGGTCTCCTGCTTCTCGCGGCCCTCCTTTTCGCCGTCAATCCGGTGAGCGTGATCGAAGCGCTCGGCCGGGTACCGCTGGGACACATTCTGGCAGCCGTTCTGGTGGTCCAGGTGCAGATCGTGCTGTCGGCGCTGCGCTGGCGTTTCACCGCCGCCCGGCTGGGTCATCCTATATCGGTTCGGATCGCCGTCCGCGAATATTATCTCGGCGGCGTTCTCAACCAGATCCTGCCGGGCGGCATCGCCGGCGATGCAACCCGCGTCTACCGTAGCCGACAAGAAAATTTGGGCGGCTGGAAACGGGCCGCGACCGCCGTCGTGCTGGAGCGCCTGTCCGGCCAACTCGCCTTTTTCCTGCTCACCTGCCTCGGCCTGATCGCCTGGCCGATCCTCATGCCCGACCGTCTGCCGATCTCCCTTTCGCCGGCGATCTGGACCGTGATGGCCGTCGTTGTCGCTCTTGGCGCCGCCGTCGGATGGTTCGCCGTCCCCCTCAAGGCTCGGCTTGGCCGGTTCGGCCCCGATATTCACGCCGCGTTCTGGAAGGACGGGGCGCTGGGGGTGCAGGCCGGCCTCAGCGCCCTGATCGTCGCAAGCTATGTCCTGACCTTCCTGCTGGCCTCCGACGCGGTCGGCGCGACGCTGCCGTCGATCGCCGCCGTAACCGTGGTTCCGCTCTGCCTTCTCACCATGCTGGTTCCCATCGGCATTGGCGGATGGGGCACGCGGGAAGCAGCCGCCGCAGCGCTCTGGCCGCTCTTCGGCTTCACCGGCGCGGAAGGCCTCGCCGCGAGCCTGTTGTATGGCGTGTTCTCTCTTGCGGGCACTGCCCTGCCCGGCCTGCTCGTCCTGGCCGGCTCCCTGCTCGGCGGGCTGCGCCTCCGCAAATAGGGCCGGAACGGGCGTCATGGCGTCAGTCGGGCGTAGACATCGCCGGACGGGCTTTCCGGTGCGAGCATGGCGAGAGCCTTCAGGACTGTATCCGCGTCGGTCCATTCCGCTTCGACGAAGCTGTGCCTTTCGCCGATCACCCGGTTGAAACGGTAGTTGCCGAGATGCCGGAGCCGGTCAATGGCTTCGCGGGCGATCTCAGGCAGAGCGGGTGTGTATTCGAACGCGATGAGCCCGATCGGCCGGGAGAGGCCGCGCAGGATGTCCGCTTCCGCTCCTTCGACATCGATCTTGCAGAAGGCGGGCGGTCCGTACTTGTCGATCAGCCGGTCGAGCGTCGTCATCGGCAACCGGATTTCCCTGTCCCAGATGACGTTCCTGAAACCATCGGCATGGCTGGCGCCCTCGATGAAGCGGTCGGATATGGTCGTCACCGTGGGATGGCGGCTTGAAATATGCAGCACCGCCTCGCCTTCGCCTGCGCCAACCGCCACCCGCTCGAAACCCTTCAACCGTTTCGCCAGATGCATCTCGATCAAGTCGGCAAAGACCGGCTGCGGTTCCACCGCCACCACTTCGGCGCCGAGTGAAAGCAGCGTGCGACTGCGGCTGCCGACATGGGCGCCGATGTCGAAGACGAGGTCGCCCGGCGTGATCAGGCCGCCATAGAAGCGCCTGAGCTGCCATCGGCGCCATGGCTGGCCGTAATAGATCAGAAGCGAGCGGGCGACGCCGATCGCGGTGTCGACGCTGTTCCTGCCGCTCATTCGTCGGCCTCCGCCTTGCCGAGGAGATAAAGGCAATCGATGGCGAAGGAATAGGACAGCAACAGCAGGGCCAGGGCGGCGAGCCATGACGAAACGGGCGGGGCGATGCCAGGTAAGAGGATCAGGCACAGCACCGCGACCTGCACCACACAGACGACCTTGCGCCTGAGAGACGGCGGCAGCGAGCCTGCGAGGCGCGGCAAAGGATATTGTGCCAGCACAAAGCCGTAGCGCATCAACCCGATCAGCAGCACCCAAGCTCCCGCCTTGTCGAGGAGGAACGCCGCCGCGGACAGGCAGAGGATCAGCAGCGCGTCGACCTCCATGTCGAACCGGGCACCAAGCTCGGACTCCTGTGAAAAGCGACGGGCCAAGTGACCGTCGACGCCGTCGAGCGCGAGGGCCACGAGCACGAGCGCGACAAGCGCCCATAGAGTGGGTTGCGCCTGCTGCAGGGCGTCGGGAAAGACGACGATAGCGCAGGCCATGCTGACGAGAGCGGCACGAACGGCCGTCACCGCATTGGCCAGCCCAAAGCGCTCGAAGCCGTGGTGATGCAGTCCGTTGACGACGAGCGCGAAGATCAACAGGAGCAGGACCGTCGCCGCGACGAGCGCGTCACGGCCGAGCGACAGTTGGACGGCCGCCAGCCCATAACCGACGAGCGCTACGGCGAAAACGCTGCCAAGAACCATCAGCGCGCTCGTCTTTAGCGCCGGAGATGCTCTCCCGTCCGCGACGGCCGCCTGTACGACTGATCGTTCCTTCGTCGTCATGTTCGCCTATTCCGCGGCAAGAAGCGCCTCTATATCCAGCATGTGGCCGGCCCGCGCCTTCTTCGTCCGCAGATAGCGGGCATTCTCGGCCGTCACCTCGCCCGTGATGGCAACGCGGCTGTCCACCGCGATGCCACCGTCGGCAAGCGCTGCCATCTTGGCCGGGTTGTTCGTAAATATGACAACATCGGCGATGCCGAGCAAGCGCAGCATCGCGATCGCCGCCTCGTAACGGCGGTGGTCGCTGCCATAGCCGAGTTCGGCATCGGCATCGATCGTATCCAGCCCGAGATGCTGGTAGCCGTAGGCCCGCATCTTGGCGCCGATGCCGGTGCCACGTCCCTCCTGGTCGAGATAGAGAAGCACGCCCCCGCCTGCCTCCTTCAGCGCTGCCAATCCGTTGCGCAGCTGGTCACCGCAATCGCATTTGAGCGAACCGCAGAGATCGCCGGTGATGCAGGAGGAATGGATGCGGATCGGCACCGGGGCGCTGAGATCGGGCTGGCCTACCACGATCGCGACCTGATCCTTCTGCGCCACTCCGCCACGAAAGACGACGAACTCGGCATCGCCGAGATCACGCAGGGGAACGCGGGTGCGGACCACGATATCGAATTTCTGTCTTCCGGCGGCGGCGGTCGCGAGGAGCGATCGGTCGAGCGTGCAGCAGGCCGCGAACCGGTGTTCGAAACCGTTTATGTCGGCGCAGACCATGGCCGGCAGCAGAAGCGCCAGTCGAGCCAGTTCGGCAGAGGCGCCCATCAACGGGTCGGCCGCGCGCCAGCGGGCCGGTGCCGGCGCTTGAAGCCCGTAGGCGAGGCGCGACGCCTCGGCGAACGCGACCCCGTCCAGCGGGACCGAAATGTCGCCGCGCGTGCCCGGCAACAGCCTTGCGGCGCGGTGCGATGTCAGTAAAAGCGAATGCTTCCCGTCGACGGCGGCGGCGAATTGGTCGTAGACGGACGGGGCCGCGCTATCGAGCGCCAATACGGCGATCCGGCGCGCGCCTTCCCCGAGGATGACCGGCCGGCCGAACCGCAATTCGGCGACTGCGCGTTCCACTTGCATGGCCGGCGAGGCAAACTGAAAGCCTTGGTCATCAAACGGTGTCATCAGAGTTCTCCAAAATGTCCGGTACCAAAGTTACGCGTGGAAGGCCCGGCCGGATCATTCATGTTGCCCTGCCCCGCGCACAAAGTGACAAGGAATCTGCACGCCGGCGCAATCGCGCCTTGCGGCATCGCGCTATGAGCGGTGATATCTGAACCCACCGGTTGGCGAGAACTCCGTGGCGTCATCCGATAATTCGAGGCATCGTTGCCGCAAATTCCGCATTCCGCGCAAAGGTCCCGTTCTACAATGCTGGCCGCGCTGCGTCGCTGAGGAGGAGATGAATGAACCTGGACACCAGGACAGCCAGCAAGACGGGAGGCGGAAGCGCCCGCGCGTTGTGGCTCCCGAGCCCCGGCACATGCGAGATAAGGGACGAGGCCCTGCCACAGCCGGCGGAGGGCCAGGTGCTCGTGCGTATGCTGTTCAGCGGCGTGAGCCGCGGTACGGAGAACCTTGTCTTCAACGGCCGTGTGCCCACGAGCGAATTCGAGCGCATGCGCGGCCCCCACATGGGCGGAGAATTCCCCTTTCCGGTGAAGTACGGCTATTCGGCCGTCGGGCGGATCGAAGCAGGCCATGCATCGCTTCTCGGCAGGACCGTATTCTGCCTTCACCCGCATCAGGATGTCTTCGCCGTCGGCGAGGCCGCCGTGACTGTCCTGCCCGACGGATTGCCGCCGGCGCGGGCAGTGCTCACGGCGAACATGGAGACGGCACTGAATATCGTCTGGGACGCGGACATCCTGCCGGGTGACCGGGTCGCGGTGTTCGGCGCGGGCGTCGTCGGCGCCCTCGTCGCCTATCTCGCGTCGCGCATCGCCGGAACCGAGGTCTTGCTCATCGACCGGAACCCGGCAAGAGGGGCACTGGCCGCAAGTCTCGGTCTCGACTTTGCCTCGGGCGACGAGGTCACCGGCGAATTCGACGTGACTGTCAACGCGTCCGGTTCAGCCGAGGCGCTGGCCCGCGCAATAGAACTGGCCGGGCAGGAGGCACGCGTCGTCGAGGCGAGTTGGCACGGCGACAGACCCGTCAGCCTGCCGCTTGGCGGCGCTTTCCATGCGCGAAGGCTGACCATCGTCAGTTCCCAGGTGGGGTCGGTACCGCCGTCGCGGCGTGCGCGTTGGACCTATGCAAGACGACTTGCCAAGGCCCTCGACCTGCTGCGCGACGACCGCCTCGATGCCCTGATTTCCGGCGAGACCCTGTTCGCCGACCTCGAGAAGGCTTATCCGGCCATACTCGCCGATCCGGAAACCCTTTGTCATCGTATCCACTACTGAGACCAATACTTGAGAGTGAGGCCCCATGTTCGCCGTTGAAGTCCGTGATCACATCATGATCGCCCACAGCCTGCCC
>NZ_UEYQ01000022.1 GCF_900492205.1 Ciceribacter sp. T2.26MG-112.2 | reverse complement strand
GCCCGCTACACTCCCCTTGAACCGGAATCGGAGTGACCGCGCATGAGCACCTTGGAAAACCGCATCGACCAGGGCATGGGCCGCATCCCCGCCGACATCGTGCTGAAAAACGGGCGCTTCTTCGATCTTGTCACCGGCGATCTCGTCTCCTCCGACATCGCGCTCTGCGGCGACACCATCGTCGGCACCGGCGAAGCCTATGAGGGTCGCGAGGAAATCGACATTTCCGGCAAGATCGTCGTGCCGGGCTTCATCGACACCCATCTGCACATCGAATCGTCGCTCGTCACGCCCCACGAATTCGACCGCTGCGTCCTGCCCTATGGCGTCACCACCGTGATCTGCGACCCGCACGAGATCGCCAACGTGCTGGGCACCGAAGGCATCCAGTTCTTCCTCGATTCGGCCGAACGGACGATCATGGACATCCGCGTCCAGCTTTCCTCCTGCGTGCCGGCGACCCATCTGGAAACCTCCGGCGCCGATCTGCCGATCGAACGGCTCCTGCCCTTCCGCCACCATCCCAAGGTGATCGGCCTTGCCGAATTCATGAATTTTCCCGGCGTGATCCACAAGGATCCGATCTGCCTGGCCAAGCTCGAAGCCTTCCAGGACGGCCATATCGACGGCCATTCGCCGCTGCTGTCCGGCCGTGATCTCAACGGCTATCTCTCCCCTCGCATCCGCACCGACCAC
Organism: Ciceribacter sp. T2.26MG-112.2; assembly: GCF_900492205.1. Taxonomy (GTDB): domain Bacteria; phylum Pseudomonadota; class Alphaproteobacteria; order Rhizobiales; family Rhizobiaceae; genus Allorhizobium; species Allorhizobium naphthalenivorans_A. The sequence continues at coordinate 56,595 of NZ_UEYQ01000022.1, read as the reverse complement.
GAATGCACCAATGTGCCGGAAGCCATGGAGAAGATCCGCAAGGGCATGCACATCCTGGTGCGCGAGGGCTCGGTATCGAAGGACCTGCACGCCCTGATGCCGATCCTGACCGAGCGGCTCTCGCCTTTCCTCGCGCTCTGCACCGACGACCGCAATCCGCTCGACATCGCCGAGGAAGGCCATCTCGACTACATGATCCGCACCGCCATCGCCCATGGCGTCGCGCCGATCGCCGTCTACCGCGCCGCCTCGATCTCGGCGGCCCGCGCCTTCGGCCTGCGCGACCGCGGCCTCGTCGCCCCCGGCTGGCGCGCCGACCTCGTCGTCATCGACAGCCTGGAAAACTGCAAGGCCAAGATGGTCTTCTGTGCCGGCCGGTGCGTCACCGACGCGTTGTTCGCGACCCGCGAGACCGTCGCCCCCGTCGGCCTCGACAGCGTCAAGGCGCGGCATGTCAAGGGCGCCGATTTCGGCGTTCCGGTCACCGAGGGCGAGACCCCGGTCATGGGTGTGCTGCCGGGCAAGATCATCACCGAATACCGCCGCTTCCGCCTGCCCTCGAACGGCAACCAGACCACCGTCGATCTCGACCGCGACATCATCAAGGTCGCCGTCATCGAGCGCCACGGCAAGAACGGCAACCATGCCAACGGCTTCGTCCAGGGTTTTGGCCTGAAGAAGGGCGCGATCGCCTCGACCGTCGGCCATGACAGCCACAACATCTGCGTGGTCGGCGTCTCGGAGGACGACATGGCGATGGCCGCCAATCGCCTCGGCGAGATCAAGGGCGGCTTCGTCGTCGTCGAGGACGGACACGTCACCGGCGAGATCGCCCTGCCCGTCGCCGGCCTGATGAGCCTGGAGCCCTTCGAGGTGGTGCGCGACACGCTGCACGACCTGCGCCAGGCGGCCTATGCCCTCGGCACCACGCTCACCGAACCCTTCCTCCAGGTCGCCTTCCTGCCGCTGCCGGTCATCCCCCACCTGAAGATCTCCGACAAGGGCATGGTCGACGTCGACAAGTTCCGGCTGATCGGGTGAGCCGCTTGGCAGTGCGCGCCACACGCACTATCTTGAACGGGATGGAGACGCACATGACGAAACTGGAACAGATCGAGAAGTTCGTCCGCGACCTGCCGCCGGAGGAGTTCGATGCCTTCGCCCGCTGGTTCGAAGAACTGATCGCCGACCGCTGGGACCGGCGCATCGAGAGGGATTCGGCAAGCGGAAAGCTGGACGCCCTCGCCGACGCTGCTCTCGCCGCTTTCCGCAAGGGGGACAGCAGACCGCTGTGAACCATCACGCCACCGCCGAATTCCGGGCCTGCTACGATGCACTGCCGGAGACCATATGGCGGGAACTTCGAAAGGCTGAAGGCCGATCCCTATCATCCCTCGTTGCATTTCAAGCAAATCGGCAAACTATGGTCCGCCCGCGTCGGGATCGCCTATCGGGCGCTCGCCGTCCGGACCGGCGACGACCTCGTATGGTTCTGGATCGGTTCCCATGCCGACTATGACAAGTTGACGGGCTAGCCCAAATTTGTGTGACACTGCCGACTAGCCCTTTGGCTGTCGTCCTATGCCGCTACCACTATTAGGAAACCTCGATGCCCCCTGCCGAAATCGCTCTGAGCCTCCGACAGCGCCTCGCCCGCCTCTATTTCGGCCAGGACACGGCAGCGATCCGGTTCCAGTTCGCGCTGATGGTGATCGATCTTGCCATCATCGCCTTCTTCCTCGCCGGTCCCTACCTGCGCGACCGGCCGAGCTATCTGGTCATCGACTATCTGATCGCCTTCTGGATCGGCGCCGAGTTGTTCGCGCAGTGGACGATCTCATCCTCGACACGGCGCATGTTTGCAAAGCCGATCGTCTGGGTGGACCTCTTCGTCCTTTGCACCCTGCTTTTCCCGCAATGGCTTTTCAACTTCGGCTTCCTGCGCGTCGCCCGCATCTGGGCGGTCGCTCAGCGGCCGGTCTTCAAGCTGATGCTGCGGCGCCTCGGCCTGCGTGAACAGGTCGATGTCGTCACCGCCTTCATTAACCTGTTCGTCTTCCTCTTCCTGGTGACGGGCTTCGTCTACACCTTCTTCTTCTACCGCGAGGATGCCGGCACCGGCTTCATCGACGCCTTCTATTTCACCGTGGCCACCGTGACGACCACAGGATTCGGCGACATCACCCTGCCCGGCACGTTCGGCAAGCTGACCTCGATCGTCACCATGATCATCGGCATTTCGCTCTTCGTCCGCCTCGCCCAGGCGATCGTGCGGCCCTACAAGGTCACCTTCCCCTGCCCCGAATGCGGCCTGCAGCGGCACGATGCCGACGCCGTCCACTGCAAGGCCTGCGGCCATATCCTCAACATCCCCGACGAAGGGCTCTGAGAGAGGCGGATGCCATGCCTGTCATGCTTCGCCTCGACGGCTACATCTTCTTCTTTTATTCGAACGAGGGAGATCCCCGCGAACCGATCCACATCCATGTTCGCAAAGCCGGTTCCGAGGCGAAAATCTGGCTCGAACCGACGATCGGCGTGGCAGAGAGCAAAGGCTTCAACAGCAAGGACCAATCTGCTATCCTTCGCATTGTCTTCACTCACCGCGTTCTGATTGCAGAGGCTTGGCGTGATTATTTCGGCGACTGAGGTTCGGTTTGACAACGACACCATGTGGGTGTCGCTCGATGACGGTCGTGTGCTGGGCATACCACTTGCGTGGTTTCCCAAACTCTTGATGGCGACGACGGCGCAGCGACTCTCATATGAACTCAGCGCCGGCGGCATACACTGGGACTCCCTGGACGAAGACATATCGATTGCAGGCCTGATTGCGGGGCGGAGCGACCGGACAATCAATCGCCCGGCCGCCTGATCCTCAGATCCGCGCGCAAAAGCCGTCCAGCGCCTCGACCAGCACCACGCCATCGACCAGGCTGCCGGAAAGGCCGGGCATGCCGACCAGTTCCTTGATCGCGATTCGCGGCGGCAGCTTCACCTCCTGCGGACCGCGCCTCAGGTTGAAGACGAAGAGCAGCCGGTCCTCGCCTTTCTTGCGGGTGAAGGCGAGCACATCCTCGTCGAGATCGAGGAATTCCATGTCGCCGTCGGTGAGGGCTGCATGCGCCTTGCGGAAGGCGAGCGTCTGGCGGTAGTGCTCGAGCACCGAGCCTTCCCTGCCGTCCTGCGTGTCGACCGCAAGGACGGCATGGTCGGCCGGCACCCTGAGCCAGGCCTTGGCCGCCGTGGTGAAGCCGGCATGCGGCTTTGCCGAAGCCCAGGGCATCGGGGTGCGGCACCCGTCCCTCCCCTTGAAGGCCGGCCAGAAGCGGATACCGTAGGGGTCGGTCAGGTCCTCGAATTGGAGTTCCGCCTCCGGCAGTCCCAGTTCCTCGCCCTGGTAGAGGCAGATCGAACCGCGCAGCGTCGAAAGCACGCTGATGGCGATCTTGGCCACCGCTTCCCGCTCCTCGCCGTTCTGGGCAAACCGGCTGACATGGCGGTTGACGTCATGGTTGGAAAAGGCCCAGCACACCCAGCCGTCGGCGACGGAATTGTGAAAGGCGTCGACGCAATGGCGAATGTGGTTCGGCGTGAAGTCCGGACCAAGCAGATCGAATGTGTAGCACATGTGCAGCTTGTCGCCGCCGGCGGTATAGGCCGCCACCGTCTTCAGCGAGCGCGCCCCGTCGCCCACTTCGCCGACCGAGGTGCGGCCGTCATACTGGTCGAGAAGCGCGCGGAACCGCTTGAGGAAGCCGATATTCTCCGGCTGGGTCTTATCGTAGAGATGGCTCTGCATGCCGTAGGGATTGACGTCCGGCGCATCGAGCCCCGCCTCCTCGCTGTCGGGCACATGCGCCGGGTTGTCGCGCAGTTCCTTGTCGTGGACATAATAGTTCACAGTATCGAGGCGGAAGCCGTCGACGCCGCGCTCCAGCCAGAACCTGACCGTGTCGAGCAGCGCCTGCTGGACGTCTCGGTTGTGGAAGTTGAGGTCCGGCTGCGAGGCGAGGAAATTGTGCATGTAATATTGCTTGCGCACCCCGTCCCACTCCCAGGCGGGGCCGCCGAACACCGAGAGCCAGTTGTTCGGCGCTGTGCCGTCCGGCTTGGCGGCGGCCCAGACGTACCAGTCGGCCTTGGGATTGTCGCGGCTCGCCCGGCTCTCCTTGAACCATGGATGCTGGTCGGAGGTATGCGACAGCACCTGGTCGATGATGACTTTCAAGCCCAGACGATGGGCCTCGGCCATCATCGCGTCGAAATCGGCAAGCGTGCCGAACATCGGGTCGACGTCGCAATAATCGGAAACGTCATAGCCCATGTCGGCCATCGGCGAGGTGAAGAAGGGCGAAAGCCAGATGGCGTCGACGCCGAGGGAGGCGATGTAGGGCAGCCGTTCCGTCACGCCCTTGAGGTCGCCGATCCCGTCGCCGTCTGTGTCCTGGAAGGAGCGCGGATAGACCTGGTAGATGACGGCGCCGCGCCACCAGTCCGCATTGCTCTTCTGGGGCTTGGCCTTGGCCGGGCTCTTCGTCATGCGCGCTCCTTGGGGGATGGGAAAACGGTGGGTGCGCCTGCGAATATAGGCCAAGCCGCGCCGGAGGCGAGGGCAGAAATCGCGTCGCCGACAAGAGATGCAGCAAGCCCGGCCACCCCTCCTCCTGCGTCACGGGCCTGACATGCGGTTGTAACATTGCCCGCCCATAACGGCCCTGAACGATGAGGGCACCTTTTGAGTCCCGAGGCCCTCCCCGCGCTCGCGGGCTTCCAAGGGGACGCGACGCGGGCAAACGGCGATGCGCCGCCGGCCCGCAACCCGAGAGAACAGCGACCACGCCATGCCCAAGATCATGATCGTCACCGATGCCTGGCACCCGCAGGTTAACGGCGTCGTCCGCTCGATCGAGACCACCAACCGCGAACTGGCGGCCATGGGCTACGAGGTGGCGATGATCACGCCCCAGCCGTTTCGCAGCATCCCCATGCCGACCTATCCGGAAATCCGCCTGTCGCTCGCCACCTACGGCCAGATCGCCCGCCGGATCGAGGCGGAAAAGCCCGACTTCATGCACATCGCCACCGAGGGCCCGCTCGGGCTTATGGCGCGGCGTTGGTGCCTGAAGAAGCACATGCCGTTCTCGACGAGCTACCACACCCGCTTTCCCGAATATGTGCGCACCCGCGTGCCCGTGCCGCTCTCCTGGCTCTATGCCTATGTGCGCTGGTTCCACAATCGCGGCGGCGCCTGCATGGTGGCGACGGAGAGCCTCAGGCGGGAGCTCACGGCCAAGGGCATTGCCAATCTGTGCCTGTGGAGCCGCGGCATCGATCTTTCGCTTTTCCATCCGCGGCCGCAGAGCGAAAAACCGTTCGGCCTCACCCGTCCGATCTTCATGACGGTCGGCCGCGTCGCGGTGGAGAAGAACCTGCCCGCCTTCCTCGATCTCGACCTGCCGGGCTCCAAGGTCGTTGTCGGCGACGGCCCGGCCCGCGCCGATCTTCAGGCCCGCTATCCGGACGTGCATTTCACCGGCGTGAAATTCGGCGAGGAGCTGGCCAGGGCCTATGCCGAGGCGGATGTCTTCGTCTTCCCATCGAAGACCGATACCTTCGGCAACACCATCCTGGAGGCGCTCGCCTCCGGCATCCCGGTCGCCGCCTATCCGGTCACCGGCCCTGCCGACATCATCCCCGCGGCGAGCGGCGCCGGCGCGCTGGACGAGGATCTCGGCAAGGCCTGCCTTTCCGCGCTCAATCGATCGCGCGAAGAGGCACGCCACCTCGCCGAAGGCTATACCTGGCAGGCTGCGACGAAGCAGTTCCTCGACAACGTCATCGAGGCGAAGACGCAGGCCAAGCGGCGGCGCCTGTCGCGGCGACTGCCGGTCCGCCCGGCGGATGCCTGACGACGCGGCCCCTGCCCGTCAGCGCTTCTTCTTGCGGTTCTCGAACGGGTTCTCCGCCGCCTTGAAATGGATGCGGATCGGCACGCCCGGCATCTGGAAATCGGCGCGCAACCCGTTGGTCAGATAGCGCACATAGCTTTCCGGCAGCGCATCGGCGCGGGTGCAGGAAATCATGAAGGCCGGCGGGCGCGCCTTCACCTGGGTCATGTATTTCAGCTTGATGCGCCGGCCCGAAACGGCCGGTGGCGGATGCTGGACCTGCGTATGTTCGAGCCAGCGGTTGAGCTTGGCGGTCGAGATACGCTTGTTCCAGGTGCGGTCGGTATCGATGATCGACTGCATCAGCTTGTCGAGCCCGTAGCCCGTCTGGCCGGAGATCGGCACGGCGCGGATGCCGCGCGCCTGCGGCAGAAGCCGCTCGGTCTTTTCCCGCAGTTCGGCCAGCACCGCCTGCGGGTCCTCGACGAGGTCCCACTTGTTGAAGGCCAGTACCGCGGCGCGGCCTTCGCGCAGCACCAGGTCGACGATCTGCAGGTCCTGCTTCTCAAAGGGGATGGTCGCGTCGAAGACGATGACGACGGTTTCGGCAAAGCGGATGGCGCGCAGCGCATCGGCGACGGAGAGCTTTTCCAGCTTCTCCTGCACGCGAGCCTTGCGGCGCATGCCGGCGGTGTCGAACATTTTGATTGTGCGACCGCGCCAGTCCCATTCGACCGAAATGCTGTCGCGGGTAATGCCGGCCTCGGGCCCGGTCAGAAGACGGTCCTCGCCGAGGAAGCGGTTGATGAGCGTCGACTTGCCGGCATTCGGACGCCCGACGATGGCGACCCGCAGCGGCTTGGTCTCGTCATATTCCGGTTCGATGTCCTCGCCGGCCTCGTCGCCGACTTCGTCGGCCGAAACGCGAACATTGGTTTCCGCTTCGTCGACCTCTTCCGGGAAGGCCGTTTCCTCGCCGATCGCTGCCACGATCGCATCGCGCAGGTCGATCATGCCCTGGCCATGTTCGGCCGAAACCGGCACCGGCTCGCCAAGGCCGAGCGTGAAGGCGTCGTAGAAACCGCCGTCGGAGCCCTTGGCTTCGGACTTGTTGGCGACCAACACCACCGGCTTGCCGCTGCGGCGCAGCAGTTCGCCGAAGGTTTTGTCGAGCGGGGTCAAACCAGCCTTGGCATCGACGACGAACAAGGTCAGATCGGCCTCGTCGATCGCCGCCTCGGTCTGGGCGCGCATGCGGCCCTCGAGCGTGTCCGGCCCGGTCTCTTCGAGACCGGCGGTGTCGATGATGGTGAAGCGAAGGTCGATCAACTTGGCGTCGCCCGGGCGACGGTCGCGCGTGACGCCCGGCGTGTCGTCGACAAGCGCCAGCTTCTTGCCCACCAGACGGTTGAACAAGGTCGACTTGCCGACATTCGGGCGCCCGACGATGGCGACGGTAAAACTCATGACTGGTCGTGTCCTTCCGGCGTTTCCGCCTTGTCGGCTTACGGCGCCTTGCCGGAAGCCTTGATGGTGTCGAGCATCATCTGCGCCCGGCTGGCGACATTGCGCGGCGCTTCGGTGTCCTCGGTGATCTGCGTGAACCACTCGCGCGCCTTGGTCATGTCTCCGGCCTTGTAGGCCGCAAGACCAAGCGCTTCGCGCGCCGAATGACGCAGCGCGTCGCGCGGTGTCGCCATGGCCTCGACTTCCGCCGAGACCTGTTCATAAGTGCCGGCGTCGATCAGCAGCCAGGCCGCGCGCATGCGGGCGACGTCACGGATGACGACCGGAACGGAGCTGTCCTTGCCGATCTCGGAAAAAGCCTTGATGGCACCGGACGCATCGCCCTTTTCCGCCTCGACGGTGGCCGAGCGCATGCGCGCCAGCACCGCATAGGCGCCGTAACCATCGGTTTCCAGCGCCGCAAGTGCTGCCTGCGCCTCGTCTGCCTTGCCTTCATTGGCCAGTGTCAGGGCGGCCAGGAACTTGTCGCCGGCATCCGACGACTGGCTCTCGTGCCAGTATTCATAGCCGCGATAGCCGGCGGTGCCGACGACGATCAGCACGGCAAGGGCGATGACGAACCGGCCGTAATTCTTCCACGCGCTGCGGAACTGGTCGGAGCGCAGTTCCTCGTTCACTTCGCGGATAAAGCTGTCGTTGTTGTCAACCATGAATGCTTCCGGACCGGCCGGCCTTTCGATGCAATGGGATGCGTGAGCGGCCTTCTAACCGATTTTTCCGCTCTTGTAAGCGGAAAACGGCAGGAAGGCCGGTTGTCGGATGCGATGCCCTACATGGGCAAGGGCGCGACGCCGAACAGAAGCGCGTGCAGCTTCCAGACGAACAGGCCGTAAACCGCCAGGCCGACGACGACGGCCGCGAGGTCCCACTTGGCCGAAACGAACGGGCGAAGGGTCACTTCGCCGGCGCGCTGGCGGCGCTTCAGCGAGATGCGGGTAATCACGCCCCAGGCAAGGAAGGAACCGAACAGCAGAACGGAAGCCAGATCGCCGTTGGAGAGAAGATGGGCGAGCGCCCAGATCTTCACCGACAGCACCATCGGATGCTTGGCCTTGGTGGCGATATGGCCGGCCGGAAGCAGGCCCGCGACCAGACAGATCATGGCGAACAGCATCAGCGTCAGGGTCAGGTGGGTCATGCCCTTCGGTGGAAACCACATGTCGACGACCGGCGCCTGCTGCCAGCCGAGAACCAGCACGACGAGCGAAACGAGGCTGGCCAGGCCATGCACGGCCTTCCAGCCGTTTTCACCGAACTTCTGCACCATGGCGTAACGGAAACCGGGCGCCACGATACGGATCATGTGCGTGCCGATAAAGAGAATGATCCCGAGGATCAGGATGGTCATCGATGGAACCCCAAAATTGAACTTTCGTCTCCATGGCATAAAGGTCCCGGACGGGAAATTCCAGCCTGTTCAAAGCTTCGCCGCATTTGGCTGACAGGAACCCCTCTTGATTTTTTCCAGGTTTTTCCGATGTCGCGTTCCCTTGCCGCTCTTTGTCTCGCCCTTCTCCTCGCCCCGCCGGCGCTTGCCGAACCGTCAGCCATGCCGGAACCGGCCCGGCCGAAACAGCTGCTGCTGATCTCCTTCGACGGCGCACATGACAATGCGCTCTGGGCCAAGAGCCGCGACATCGCCCGCCGCACCGGCGCCCATTTCACCTATTTCCTCTCCTGCACCACGCTGATCCCGCGCGAAAAGGCCAAGGGATACAGGGCGCCGGGCATGAAGGCCGGCCGGTCGAATATCGGCTTTGCCCCGACGGTGGAGGATGTCGCCGTCCGCCTCGACCACATCTGGGCCGCACGCCAGGAAGGCCACGAGATCGCCAACCATGCTTGCGGCCATTTCGACGGCAAGGACTGGTCGAAGGCCGACTGGCTATCCGAATTCCAGACCTTCCGCGACATCGTCACCAATGCCTGGAAGGCGAACGGTCTGGCCGACCGCGAGCCTGACGGCTGGGCGACCTTTGCCCGCACCGGCATTCGCGGATTCCGCGCCCCCTATCTGTCGGCGCCGGACAGCCTCGCTGCGGCGGAGAAGGACTTCGGCTTTGCCTATGATGCGAGCCTCGTCACCAAGGGGGCGATGTTGCCGGACGAGGACGGAGCGCTCCTCCGCTTCGGTCTGCCGCTCATTCCCGAAGGCCCGCAGAACCGCAACATCATCGGCATGGACTACAATCTCTTCGTCCGCCATTCCGCCGGCATGGACAATCCCTCGCAATCACAGGAATTCGAGGCGCGCAGCTACGCGGCCTTCAAGGCGGCCTTCGACAAAGAGTACGAGGGCGAGCGCATTCCGCTGCAACTGGGCTTTCATTTCGTCGAGATGAACGCCGGCGCCTACTGGCGGGCGATGGAGCGGCTGGTGACCGACGTCTGCCACCGCGCCGACGTCGCCTGCGTCAGCTACTCCGAGGCGATCGACCTTCTGGCCGAACGACCGGTAAAGACACCCTCCTGATTCTTCCGGCGGGGAAGATTTTCCCACCCCCACCAGAAATTGACGCGTGCGATCAGCCACATGGGCAAAAACCGCCGCTGCGGTTTTCCCCGCGCGCCGCGATCCGCCTTATCCTGCAAGGGTCATCGGACGGGACACCGGGTCGCGAACCGGAATTCCCACCTCCTCGAGGCGCGGTGCCGATGACGGTCGTGGCGGCAGGGTTTTGGCGGAAACAACGATGATCCCCGCAAGACCCGAAGGCAGCCGGCGCGATCGGGGCAGGCGGAAAGCCTGATACCAATCCCCAATATCCACCCCGCCTGCCCTCCTCCCCAAATGCAAAACCGCGCCGGATCGCTCCGGCGCGGTCAAAGGCGCATGCCTTTTCTGGCGTCTCGGCTCAATCCGTACCGAGGACCTCGCCACGCTTGGCGAGATATTCCTGGTCGATCTCCGGCAGCGGCTCATTGTCGATCGCCGCCTCGAAGGCGCGCAGGCGCTTGTAGATCGACAGCAGTTCGACGATGGTCGTCCAGGAATTGACGAGGTACTGGAACGAACTGCGGACCTGGTCGAAGACGTTGTTGATCTGCGTCATCAGGCCGAGCGTCAGCTTGCCCGCCACAATGGAAGGTACCAGCACGATCAGGCTGAACAGGTTGTCGGCCTGGAGATAGAAGATGCGGGCGACATTGAAATACATGTAGTGGAAATAGAGGCGGAAATAATTGCGCCGGACATTGTCGAACAGTTCGGCGACGGTCAGCGGCTTGGCGCGGTTCGGGTCGTCCTCGCCATAGACCAATTCCTTGCGGTAGGACGCCTCGACGCGCTGGTTGCGAAATTCCAGCCCCGGCAGTTTGATGCCGACGGCAGCGAGAAAGACGGTACCGAACACCGACCAGAAGATCGCCGCCCAGACCAGCGCATGCGGAATGCTGCCGATCAGCGGCAGTTCGGTGATGTTCTCCCCGAGCTTGAACAGAACCGGCAGGAAGGCGATCAGCGTCATCACCGAACTGACCAGATTGACGCCGAGCGCCTCGACAGTGGAGGAAAACCGCATCGTGTCTTCCTGAACGCGCTGCGAGGCACCCTCGATGAAGCGCAGCTTCGGCCAGTAGCTCATGTAATATTCGTTCATCGCCCAGCGCCAGCGGAAGATCCAGTGGCTGACGAAGAAGCGGCTCAAGACACCGATGGTGATTGCCACGAAGGCGATCCCGGCAAAGCCCAGCATGCCCATATAGAGCTGAGCCGCTGTGACCGATCCGGGCGTCGACAGCGCCTTCTGGATCATGTCGTAGAACGGCCCGTACCAGGCATTGATGGCGACCGAGACCTGCACCGAGAAATAGGTGGTGAAGATGATGAGCGCGCTGCCCAGCACCGACCACATCTGCCAGCGATGCGGGCTGACGATGAACCAGACGGCACTGAATATGAGCACCACGATCGTATAATAGATGTAGAACCATAGGAAGGGCGCCGACCAGAAGGCCGAGACACCGATCGGCGGCTCCTGGCCCTCCGCCAGCGGCGGCAGGCCGATCAGCGCGCCCCAGCCGCTGGCATCGCCATACCATATGAGGATCGCGGCCAGCGACCAGAGGGCCGCGGAGGTGAAAAACAGGCGCGGTTGCGGAAAGAATGACTTGAACACGGGGACAGCTGCTTTCTCGGCGGGGGACGGAAGGGCCTTTGAAACCCGGTCTTTGGCGCGAAACTAGGGCAGAAAAAAGTGGCCAGCAATGCCATCAACCGAATGTGACGAATTTGGCCGCCGCCAATTCACAGTTTCGCACCGTCCCGCGATACCCATGTCATTTCAAGGCAGCCGCCGAAGCACCGGCAGGATAAGCCCTGCCGAGGCCAGAAGCACCAACGCCGCCACCAGGCTCGGTGCCGAAAAGCTTCCGGTACGCTCGGCCAGCCAGCCGGCGACCAGCGGCCCGAGGATCTGGCCGATGCCGAAGGCCGCCGTCATGAAGGCGAGCGCCCGGCGCTGGCTTTCTGGCGAAAGCGCCCGTCCGAGCCTCAAGCCATAGGCCGTGATGATCATGAAAGTTGCGCCCAAGAGCGCCCCGCCGACCAGAGGCGCGGCCGGCGACGGGAGCGCGACGGAGGCGAGCACCCCGATAGCCTCGATCAGCAGGCCGGCGAGATAGGCGCCGCCGAGCCCGATCCTGAGCATCACCGGCCGCCAGGCAAACAGCGAGGCTGCGGCCGCAAGTCCGGTGACCAACCAGGTGAGGAATTCCACCGTCGGACCCGCATTGCCCATCCGCGCCATGGTGACGATGAAGGTCGCGGTCACCACATAGCCGAAGCCAAACAGCCCGTAGGAGAGCGTCGTCAGCACCACGGCCGGGCTCCAGACGATCGGCGGCTCGCGCGGGACCGTGGCCGCATGGAAGGGCGAGCGCGGCAGGAGCCGCGCGACGACGACGAAGATGCCAAACGCGATCGCCGCGCCCACCAGCCAGTCGGCCCGCCAGCCGAAGCCGGAAAGCCCGACCAGCATCACCATCAATGACGAGGCAGCGATGCCAAGCCCGACGCCGGAAAAATGCGCCGACTGCACCACCTCGCTGCCGGCCCGCGCGGCATGTCCAAGCACGATCGAGGTGATGAAGATCATGGAAAAGGCGCTGGCGACGCCGGCGAGGAATCGCAGCACGACGAAGGCGGCGACCGATTGGGTCACGCCCATGCCGGCGAGAAGGACGGCGGTCGCAAGCAACGCCGAAAGTCCGATCAGCCGCTCGCGCCCGGCCGCCCAGCCATAGGCCCCGGCCACCGCCCCTGAGAGATAACCGGCAAAATTCGCCGCGGCGATCACCCCGGCCTCGGTCGAGGACAGGCCCAGATCGGCGATCATGCCGGGCAGGATCGGGGTGAAGGAAAAGCGCCCGAACCCCATGGCGGCCGCCATGGCAAGAGCCCCTGCAAGGGCGGTGGACACAAGATGGCGGCGGTCGGTCGAAGCTGTCGTCATGCGCGCTTTATTGCATCGCGCAAGACCGCCGACAAACCACAAATTCTGATCGCCGATGCAACGGCGAGCGATGGGTTTCCCTGCCCGGATAGGCATCGCCCGGAGCCGGTTCACAATCCCCCGCTTGAACGGGCCGCAAAAATCGCTAGTGGAAGGTCAACCAATCCAAGGAGTGCCCCATGAGCGACCTGACCCTCAGCCAAGCCATCGACAACATCTACACCTCGATCAACAACGACAACGAGGACATCGACAGCCACATCGCCGCGCTGAAGGCGGCCATGGCCCGCGAAGGCGTCAAGGAAGCGGTGTTCGAGCCGGCCAAGCTTGCCCAGTCTAACCGCCAGGGCCGCAAGATCATGCAGTCCTACTTCAAGAAAAAGGGCGTCGCCGTCGCCTTCTCCGTCTGAGACGGCAAGAGCGGGCGCCCGACGGGCGCCCCTCGCCTCAGTCGACGAGCGTCAGGATGATCGGGCCGTTCTTGGTGACGACGATGGTGTGCTCGAACTGCACGGTCGGCGCCTTCGGGTCGCTGTAGAGCGTCCAGGGATCGTCGCCGTCCTCGGCCCACAGGCCGCCGAGCGACAGGAAGGGTTCGATGGTGAAGACCAGGCCTTCCTCCATGATCCGCGTCTCGTCCGGATCCGGCCAGGTGGAGAGTTCCTTCGGCTCCTCGTGCAGCGAATGGCCGATGCCGTGACTCGCCAGATTCTGGATCAGCGTGTAGCGGTTCTTCCTGGCGAAGGTGCCGATGGCATTGCCGATATTGGCCATGGGTTGGCCGGTGCGCACCTGGTTCAGCCCGACCCACAACGCCCGCTTGCCGTCGCGCAGGAGCTTTTCAAGCTTCGGTTTGGCCGGCGGCACGATGAAGGACGAGCCGGTATCGCCGAACAGGCCGTTCTTGACCCCCGACACGTCGATGTTGACGAGGTCGCCGGCCAAAATCTTGCGGTCGCCGGGAATGCCGTGGGCGATTTCCTCGTTGACGCTGATGCAGGTGGCGCCGGGAAATTCATAGCAGAATTCCGGCGCCGACTGGGCGCCCGCATCCTCCAGCACCTTGCGGCCGATCTGGTCGAGTTCGCGGGTGGTGATGCCGGGCTCCAGCGCCGCCCCCATGATCTTCACCGCGCTTGCGCAGATCCGGCCGATATCCTTCAGGCCGTTGAGGTCGTCTTCGCTGGAAACAATCATCGTGCGTCTTTCGGGCCTGAGACCCGCTCTTTGTCATTCTGGGATGGCGGGTGCTTACGCCCGCGCTTCCGACGGGGTCAACGCCTTTCTGACCAGCGGCGCGACTTTTGTGCCGTAGAGCTCGATGCCGCGCATGATGTCGCGATGTGGCATCGGGCCGATCGCCATCTGCAAAAGAAAGCGGTCATTGCCGAAGATCCTGTGGTTGGCGACGATCTTTTCCGCCACCGTTTCCGGATCGCCGACGAAAAGCGCACCGCGCGGACCGCGCGACGCGTCGAAATGCGCCCGGTTGGTCGGTCCCCAGCCGCGCTCACGGCCGATGCGGTTCATCACGACCGCCTGCGGCTCGTAGAAGATGTCGGCGGCGCTCTCATTGGTATCGTGGATGAAGCCGTGCACATTGATCGAGGTCTTCAGCGCCTTTGGATCGACGCCGGCCTTGGCACCGCTCTCGCGGTAGAGATCAAACAGCGGGGCAAAGCGGTGCGGCTCGCCGCCGATGATGGCAAGCGCCAGCGGCAGGCCCAGATAGCCGGCGCGGGCCGCCGACTGCGGCGTGCCGCCGATGGCGATCCATAAGGGCAGCGGATCCTGCAGCGGGCGCGGATAGACGCCGCGCCCGGCGATCGGCTTGCGGGTCTCGCCTTCCCAGGTCACCACCTCGTTCTCGCGGATCTCCATCAGCAATTGCAGCTTTTCGGCAAACAGCAGGTCGTAGTCCTCGAGATCGTAGCCGAACAGCGGAAAGCTCTCGATGAACGAGCCGCGTCCGGCCATGATCTCGACCCGGCCGTCGGAGAGCAGGTCGACCGTCGCATATTGCTGGAAGACCCGCACCGGATCGTCGGATGAGAGCACGGTCACCGCGCTCGACAGCCGGATGTTCTTCGTCTTCACCGCGGCGGCGGCGAGGATGGTCGCCGGCGACGAGGCCATGTAGTCGGGCCGGTGATGTTCGCCGAGACCGAAGACATCGAGCCCCACTTCGTCGGCGAGCTGGATTTCCTCGAGCAGGTCGTCGAGGCGGCGCTTGGCCTCCGCGCCCTTGTTTGCCGCGTTCGGATCGACATCCGCGAATGTGTAAAGCCCGAGTTCCATCTGAGTGCGTCTCCTTGAATAGACGAAACAGATAGCGCCGGAACCCGTCCGGGCCAATGCCGCCGGCGAAGACGCACTGTTCGACTAGGAGCACGAACACAGGAATGCTTCTTCCGCATTTAAAAACGCAATTGCCAGCCCGCGCGATTCGGGCATAACCTTTCCTGTCTATTGCGGCGCAACAGAACGCCGAGCTGATCGGGAGAGGCTTTACATGAAGAGAACCGTCGTCATCACCGGATCGACCAGCGGTATCGGGCTGGCCATCGCGCGCGCGTTTGCCGCCCAGGGCGACAATATCGTCATCAACGGCTTTGGCGATGCCAGCGAGATCGAGGCGATCCGCCAGAGCCTCGAAGTGACGGGCAGCCGCGCGATCTACCACGGCGCCGACATGTCGAAGCCGGAGGAAATCGAGGACCTGATGGCGACGGCCGCCCGCGAATTCGGCATTGTCGACGTGCTGGTCAACAATGCCGGCATCCAGCATGTCTCCCCGGTCGAGGATTTTCCCACCGAGAAATGGGACCAGATCATCGCCATCAATCTGTCGAGTTCCTTCCATACCATTCGTTTGGTTGTTCCGGCGATGAAGGAAAAGAAGACTGGCCGGATTATCAACGTCGCCTCGGCCCACGGCCTGATCGCCTCGCCCTTCAAGTCGGCCTATGTCGCCGCCAAGCATGGCATCATGGGGCTGACCAAGAGCGTGGCGCTGGAACTGGCCGAATTCGGCGTGACGGTGAACGCCATCTGCCCCGGCTATGTGCTGACCCCGCTCGTCGAAAAACAGATCCCCGACACGGCCAAGGCACGCGGCATATCCGAGGCTGAGGTGAAATCCGACGTGATGCTGAAGTTCCAGCCGACCAAGGAATTCGTCGCCGTGGAAGAAGTGGCGGCCGTGGCAATCTTCCTCGCCAGTGATGCCGCCAGGCAGATCACCGGCACGCATATCTCGATAGACGGCGGTTGGACCGCGCAATAACATCGGCCGATGGGCCCAAGAGAAGACAAAGCATGACTGATTGCATCCGTTTCATCCTGAACGGCGAGGATGTCGCCGTCTCGAGCTTCGAGCCGACGGAGACGCTGCTCGACTTCCTCAGGCTGAAACGCCGGCTGACCGGCACCAAGGAAGGCTGCGCCGAGGGCGACTGCGGCGCCTGCACGGTTCTCGTCGGACGGCTCGACGGCGGGCGGCTCGCTTACGAGACCGTCAACGCCTGCATCCGTTTCCTAGGCTCCCTCAACGCCACTCATGTGGTGACCGTCGAGCATCTCGCCGCCGAGAACGGCATGCTGCATCCCGTCCAGCAGGCCATGGTCGACTGTCACGGCTCGCAATGCGGCTTCTGCACGCCGGGCTTCGTCATGTCGCTCTACGGCCTGTGGCTGTCGAACGACAAGCCGAGCCGAGCCGAGATCGAACGGGCGCTGCAGGGCAATCTCTGTCGCTGCACCGGCTACGAGCCGATCGTCAAGGCCGCCGAACAGGTCGCGCGCACCCGCCCGAGCGCGCTGTTCGACCCGCTGGAGCGCGACCGCACCAACATCATGGCCCGGCTGTGGACCCTGCAGGGCAGCGATACTATCACCGTGGTCAAGGGCGACCGCCGGCTGATCGTGCCGGGTTCGGTCGCAGCGCTCGCCGACCTGCTGGCCGAGGAGCCAAAGGCGACCATCGTTGCCGGCGCGACCGATGTCGGGTTGTGGGTCACCAAGCAGATGCGCGACCTCAACCCGGTGATCTTCATCAACCACCTGACCGACCTGCAGACGATCGCGTCGGACGACCGCGCCATCACCATCGGCGCCGGCGTCAGCTATTCCCGCGCCTTCGACACGCTCAAGGCCGAAATCCCCGCGCTCGGCAGGCTGATCGAGCGCATCGGCGGTCAGCAGGTGCGCAACATGGGCACGATCGGTGGCAACATCGCCAACGGCTCGCCGATCGGCGACATGGCCCCGGCGCTGATCGCGC
This sequence comes from Ciceribacter sp. T2.26MG-112.2, assembly GCF_900492205.1. Taxonomy (GTDB): domain Bacteria; phylum Pseudomonadota; class Alphaproteobacteria; order Rhizobiales; family Rhizobiaceae; genus Allorhizobium; species Allorhizobium naphthalenivorans_A. Next base: position 39,442 of record NZ_UEYQ01000022.1, on the reverse strand, counting down.
TCGGTGCCTCTGTACGGCTGCGCTCTGCCTCGGGCAGCCGCGAACTACCGCTCGAAGACTATTTCATCGACTACGGCAAGCAGGACCGCCGGCCCGGCGAATTCGTCGAGAGCATCCGCGTGCCGCGACCCGAGGCCGGCAGCCACTATGCCGTACACAAGATCTCCAAGCGCCGCGACGAGGACATTTCCGCGCTTTGCGGCGCCTTCCACCTGACGCTCGCCGAGGACGGCACGGTATCCCACATCCGCATCGCCTTCGGCGGCATGGCCGCCACCCCGAAGCGCGCCCGCGCGGTGGAAGCCGCCCTGTTCGGCAAGCCGTGGAACGAAGCGACGATCACGGCCGCCCGCGACGCCTTCGACCAAAACTACAGGCCGCTCACTGACTGGCGCGCCACCGCCGAATACCGCCAACTGACGGCGAAGAACCTCCTGACCCGCTTCTTCCTCGAAACGACGGGGACACCGCAGGAGCTGAAGCGGTTTGAGAGGGAGGAGGCGTGATGGCCAATTTCGACCGGACCCTCGGCTTGACGTCGGGTCTGCCCCTCATTGCGGTTTGGAGGTGGAGCCTGCCCCCGACTCTCGGCACAACCTGGGAACTGCCCCTCATCCTAACCCTCTCCCCGCAGGCGGGGAGAGGGGACGTGGCCGCGACGATTGCCGCGGGTCTCCTTCTCCCCGCCTGCGGGGAGAAGGTGGCCGGCAGGCCGGATGAGGGGCTGCCTCCGGAGATGGCAGGGCAAGGTGTGCCTTGTTCAAATATGAAGTCTGATCCTCGGGCAAGGCGTTACCGCGTGTCGATCTCCCCCCTTGAGGGGGGCGAGGAGTGGTCCGCGAAGCGGAGCAATCGATCCAGCGAATCGATTGCAACGACGAACACCGGCAGGGCAGAGGGGGGTGAAACGCGCCAGGATACGTCAGCCAGTACGCGTCCTCTTCTCCCCAGCGGGGAGAAGTGCCGAGTGAAACGAGGCGATGAGGGGGCCGGGTGCGCTGTGGCCCGCGAGCTTCGCTCCCCCTCATCCGGCGCTTCGCGCCACCTTCTCTCCGCCGGGGAGAAGGGACGTCCGGCCGCAGGAGCCTGAGTGATGCATAAACCGACCTTCGAGACCTACAAGCTGATCAACGGGCCGATGCACCAGTCACTCCGCCATGATTCGGCGCACAAGCATGTCGCCGGAAGTGCCGAATATATCGACGATATTCCGGAACCGGCCGGCCTGTTGCATGGGGCGATCGGCATGGCGGACCGGGCGCATGCCGAGATCCTCTCGGTCGACCTTTCGGCGGTGAAGGCCTATCCCGGCGTCGTCTGCGTCCTGACTGCAAGCGACGTGCCGGGCGTCAACGACGTATCGTCCGGCGGGCGCCATGACGAGCCGCTGCTGGCCGAGGACAAGGTCGAATTCCACGGACAGCCGGTCTTCGCCGTCATCGCCGAAACGCGCGACGCCGCCCGCCGCGCGGCGCGCCTCGCCAGGATCGAATACCGCGACCTGCCCTTCTGGACAGACGTCGATGCGGCGCTCGCCAACGAGGCGCCGCTTGTCACCCCGGGCATGGTGCTGAAGCGCGGCGAGCCGGAGGCCGAACTCGACAAGGCCGAGCATCGCCTGAAAGGCTCGATGCGCATCGGCGGCCAGGAGCATTTCTATCTCGAGAGCCACATCGCGCTCGCCATTCCCGGCGAGGACGACGAGGTGGCACTGTGGTCCTCGACCCAGCACCCGTCCGAAATCCAGCACATCGTCGGCCATGTGCTCGACATTCCAAGCCACGCCATCACCGTCAACGTGCGGCGCATGGGCGGCGGCTTCGGCGGCAAGGAGACCCAGGGCAACCAGTTTGCAGCGCTGGCCGCCCTCGCCGCCAAGAAGCTCAACCGCGCCGTCAAGTTCCGCCCCGACCGCGACGAGGATATGGCGCTGACCGGCAAGCGCCACGACTTCCGCATGGACTTCGACGTCGCCTTCAACGGCGACGGCCGCATCCACGCGCTCACCGCCAACTTCGCCGCCCGCTGCGGCTATTCGGCCGATCTCTCCGGCCCGGTCACCGACCGCGCGCTCTTTCATGCGGATTCGAGCTATTTCTACCCGCATGTGAAGCTGACCTCGCAACCCTTGAAAACCCATACGGTTTCCAACACGGCGTTCCGCGGCTTCGGCGGCCCGCAGGGCATGCTCGGCGGCGAGCGCATCATCGAGGAGATCGCCTACGTCCTCGGCCGCGACCCGCTGGAGATCCGCAAGGCGAATTTCTACGGCGATGTCGGCTCCGGCCGCAACGTCACGCCCTATCACCAGACGATCGAGGACAATGTGATTGCCCGCGTGGTCGAGGAGTTGGAGACCTCCTGCGACTACCAGGCGCGGCGCCGCGCGATCATCGAATTCAACCGGACGAGCCCGGTGATCAAGAAGGGCATCGCGCTCACCCCGGTGAAGTTCGGCATTTCCTTCACCATGACCGCCTTCAACCAGGCCGGCGCATTGGTCCATGTCTACCAGGACGGCTCGATCCATCTGAACCACGGCGGCACCGAAATGGGCCAGGGCCTCTACACGAAGGTCGCCCAAGTCATTGCCGAGTGCTTCCAGGTCGATGTCGAGCGCGTCAAGATCACCGCGACCACCACCGGCAAGGTGCCCAACACCTCGGCGACCGCCGCCTCCTCCGGCACCGATCTCAACGGCATGGCCGCCTATGACGCCGCCCGCCAGATCAAGGAACGCCTCGTCGCCTTCGCCGTCGAGAAATTCGAGGTGCCGCCGGACGAGGTCGAGTTCCTGCCGAACCGGGTGCGCGTCGGATCGAAGGAAATCCCCTTCCCGGATTTCGTCAAACAGGCTTATTTCGCCCGCGTGCAGCTCTCCGCCGCCGGTTTCTACAAGACGCCGAAAATCCATTGGGACCGCGCCGCCGGCCGCGGCACGCCCTTCTACTATTTCGCCTATGGCGCCGCCTGCTCGGAAGTATCGATCGACACGCTCACCGGCGAATATCTGATGGACCGCACCGACATCCTGCACGACGTCGGAAAATCGCTCAATCCGGCGATCGACATCGGCCAGATCGAGGGAGGCTTCGTCCAGGGCATGGGCTGGCTGACGACCGAAGAACTGTGGTGGGACGGCAAGGGAAGGCTTCGCACCCACGCGCCGTCGACCTACAAGATCCCGCTCGCCTCCGACCGGCCAAAGATCTTCAACACGCGGCTGGCCGAATGGTCGGAGAATGCCGAACCGACCATCGGCCGCTCCAAGGCCGTCGGCGAGCCACCGCTGATGCTGGCGATCTCGGTGCTGGAAGCGCTTTCCATGGCCGTCGCCTCGGTCGCCGATTACCGCCACTGCCCCCACCTCGACGCCCCCGCCACGCCGGAGCGCGTGCTGATGGCGGTCGAGCGGCTGAAGGGCAAGTGATGGAGAGGCGGACCCGATGACCGAGCGTGAGACCCATTGGGAGGCCGTCTACACATCCAAAGGCGACAGTGAAGTCAGTTGGTTCGAGGCGTCGCCCGACCTTTCGCTTTCCCTTCTGCGGGAGGCCGGCCTTACCCCTGATGCAAGCGTGATCGACATCGGCGGTGGCATGTCCCGACTTGTCGATGCGCTGGCGGCGCGACAGGATCATGTGGCAGTCCTCGATATTTCGGCCGCGGCCCTGGCAAAGGCGCGTGGCCGCTTGCCCGAGGCGGCCAATGTCGAATGGATTGTCTCCGACATTACCGCCTGGCAGCCGTCTCGGCGGTATGACTTCTGGCACGACCGCGCCGCCCTGCATTTCCTGACAGAAGAGGCGGATCAGCGAGCCTATCTCAACGCGCTGAATGCGGCCATCACACCGGGCGGCAAGGTCGTGATCGGGACCTTTGCCCCGGATGGCCCGGAAAAATGCAGCGGACTGCCCGTGGTTCGCCACGATGGACGCTCGCTGGAGAAGCTTCTGGGTCCAGGTTTCAGGCTGATCGCGGAGCGCCGACACGACCATGAGACCCCTTGGCAAGCGGTTCAGCGCTTCCAGTTCAGCACCTTCGAAAAGATCGGCGGCTGAGCCATGTTCTTCAGGCAAGCGGACCAGCGGGAACGAACGTGTCAGGCTCAGCCATGAACGCCCTCCCCGACTTCCTTGCCGCCCATCCCGATGCCATCCTCGTCGAGGTCGCCGAAGCGAAGGGCTCCACCCCGCGCGAGGCGGGCGCCTTCATGGTGGTCGCGATGGATGCCCTTCATGGCACGATCGGCGGCGGACAGCTGGAATTCCTGGCGATCGACCATGCCCGCCGCATGCTTCTGAGCGGCGAGCAGAGCACAGCGCTCGACGTGCCGCTCGGACCGGAAATCGGCCAGTGCTGCGGCGGACGCGCAAGGCTCGCCTTTGCCCGCCTCGACGCTGCGGCAAGAGCCGCGCTCGTCGCCCGGCAGGGCGCGATCGAGAGAACATTCCCCGACGTCTTCGTCTTCGGCGCCGGCCATGTCGGGCTCGCGCTTGCGACGGCGCTTCGCCCCCTGCCCCTCGCCGTCACGCTCATCGAGACCCGCGACGTGCCCGAAGACGGTCTCCCTCCCGGCACGACGCTGCGCCGCGTGGCCCTGCCCGAGGCGGAAGTGGCGACGATCCGTCCGGGCGGTGCCGCCGTCATCCTCACACACGACCATGCCCTCGATTTCCTGATCGCCCGGGATGCGCTCGCCCGCCCGGACCTAGCCTATGTCGGCATGATCGGCTCGGCCACCAAGCGCGCCACCTTCGCCCGCTTCCTGGCGCGCGAGGGCGCCGAGCCGCATCTGATCGACAGGCTTGTCCTGCCGATCGGTGGAACGGCCCTGCGCGACAAGCGCCCCGCCGTGATCGCCGCCCTCGTCGCCGCCGAACTGCTGACCGCGCTGCTCGGCTGAACACGCAGCACATCGACCGCCGGCCGCACTGAATCCGTGTGTGAAGTGCCGGAATCAGATTGTCAGCCGGACCTCGCATCCCTTTGTTTCAAAGCAATAATCCCATCACACCGGACCGGAGCGCATCCAGTCGCCGTGGCGGCGTCGGTCGAGCCAGTAGGCGTCCGTCCGGTCACGCGGGAGTCCATCCAGGGGCAGGCCGAGATCCCTCTTCACACTGTCGGGCAGATTATCGCCAGGCCCGCGGCGTGGCGTGAGCAGCCGCCGGACAAAGCGGAGGAGCGGCGCAAGAGCCTGTTGCGGGGCAATCCCGGTGAGCAGGCGATAGTGGCGGATCGCTTGGAACATAGTCGTCTCCTTTCCATCCCGCGAAGGGTTGTGATGAAGAGAGACATGCGCCCGATTGCCGCCGTCATCCAATTCGAATACGGTAAGGGCTCATAAAGAGAACTTATCCATGAAGCTGTCGAAACAGTTCCCGCTGAATGCCCTTCGCGTGTTCGAGGCGGCCGCCCGGCACATGAGTTTCACGCGCGCCGGCGTAGAACTGGGCATGACCCAGACGGCGGTCAGCTACCAGATCAAGCTGCTCGAGGAGAATATCGGCGAGCCGCTGTTCCTGAGGAAGCCGCGCCAGATCGTGCTGACGGAAACGGCACAGCGCATGCTGCCGAAGGTGACGGACGCCTTCGCCGTCCTGCGCGAAGCGATCGCCACCGCGCGTCAGGATGCCGACGAGATCCTGGAAATCCACTCCCCGCCGACATTCGCCTCCCACTGGCTGGCCCGGCATCTCGGCGCCTTCCAACTCGCCCATCCCAACATTGCCGTCCGGCTTCTCCGCGGCTCCGTGCTGACCGACTTCAACCGGGAAAGCGCCGACCTCGCCATCCGCATCGGCCGGGGTCGGTGGCCCGGCCTCGCGGTCCACCCCCTGCTTCGGCTGAGCTATTCGCCGATACTGAGTCCGAGACTGGCCGAGAGCGTCGGCGGCATGAAGGAGCCGGCCGATTTGCTGAAGCTGCCGTGGATCACCGACGACGACGGACGCTGGACATACTGGTTCACGCTGGCGGGCCTCGATGCCGCGGAGCACACCGCACGGACGTTCGACGCAGGCGGCGTGCTCGATCTTGAAACCGGAGCCGCGATGGCCAGTCATGGCGTCGCCATGCTGAGCCCCTTCTTCCTTCAGGACGAACTGGCGTCCGGGCGCCTCATACAACCGTTCGAACTGAGCTGGCTGGACGACAACAGCTATTGGCTGGTCTATCCGGAAAGCCGGCGCAACCTGCCCAAGATCCGCAAGTTCCGCGAATGGCTGGAGGCCACTTTGGCGCCGGAACGGGTCGCCATGGGCCTCGATGCGCAATAGCGCGCGCGGACCTCGATCAAAGAAATTCTCTGGATTGGTCCGCGATCCGGCATGCGGGGCTTCCCTTGCCGTTGATAATTTCCGAGACTGACAGACCGGGGGGAAGAAAGGGATTTTCTGATGTACGAATACGCCATTGCCTGGGAATGGCTCTCCTTCGCGGTGCGCTGGCTGCACGTCATAACCGCGATCGCCTGGATCGGCTCGTCCTTCTATTTCATCGCGCTGGACCTCGGCCTGGTGAAGCGCCCGCATCTGCCGGTCGGCGCCTATGGCGAGGAATGGCAGGTACATGGCGGCGGCTTCTACCACATCCAGAAATATCTCGTCGCGCCCGCGACCATGCCGGAACACCTGACCTGGTTCAAATGGGAGAGCTATGCGACCTGGCTGTCGGGCTTCGCCATGCTCGCCGTCGTCTATTACGGCGGAGCGGATCTCTTCCTGATCGACCGGCACGTGCTCGACCTCACCCAATGGCAGGCGATCGCCCTTTCCGTCGCCTCACTCGCCGTCGGCTGGCTGATCTATGACCAGCTGTGCAAGTCGCCGCTCGGCAGGAACATCTGGGTACTGATGGGCGTGCTCTATGTCGCGCTGATCGCCATGGCCTGGGGCTATAGCCAAGTCTTCACCGGCCGCGCTGCCTTCCTGCATCTCGGCGCGTTTACCGCCACCATCATGTCGGCCAATGTCTTCCTGATCATCATCCCCAACCAGAAGATCGTCGTCGCCGACCTGATCGCCGGCCGCACGCCCGACCCGAAATACGGCGTCATCGCCAAGCAGCGCTCGCTGCACAACAACTACCTGACGCTGCCCGTCATCTTCTTCATGCTGTCCAACCATTATCCGCTGGCCTTCGGCACCGCCTATAACTGGGTGATCGCAGCACTTGTCTTCCTGATGGGCGTCACCATCCGCCACTGGTTCAACACCACCCATGCCCGCAAGGGCCGGCCGACGTGGACCTGGCTCGCCACAGTGCTGATTTTCATCGCCATCATGTGGCTCTCGACGGTGCAGAAGGCCCCGGTCGAGGAGGAGGTTTCCGTCGCGCCGAGCAACCTGCGCTTCGTCGAGAACGCCCATTACGAGGCGGCCCGCGACGTCGTCATGTCGCGCTGTTCGATGTGCCATGCCGCCGAGCCGGTCTGGGAGGGCATCGTGCGGCCGCCGAAGGACGTGAAGCTGGAGACCGATGCCGAGATCTCCGCCCATGCGCGCGAAATCTACATCCAAGCCGGCCGCAGCCACGCCATGCCGCCCGGCAATATCACCGAAGTCTCGGCCGAGGAACGCGCCCTGCTGGTCGCCTGGTTCGAGAGCGCGGTCTCGGAGGCCAAGCAGCCATGAGCGCCGTCCTCTATCGCGGCCGAACCCTGAGCTTCACCCGCGCGCCGGAGCATATCGACGATACCGGCAGCTATCGCTACGAGAGCGACGGCGCCCTGCTGGTCGAGGACGGCAGGATCGTCGCCGTCGGCGATTTCGCAGCCGTCAGCGCCGGTGCGCCGGACGGCACGGCCGTGATCGACCACCGCCCGCACCTGATCCTGCCCGGCCTGATCGACACCCATGTGCATTTCCCGCAGATGCAGGTGATCGCCTCCTATGCCGCCAACCTGCTCGAATGGTTGAATACCTATACCTTCCCCGAGGAATGCCGCTTCGTCGAACAAGCCCATGCCGAGCGCATCGCCAAGGCCTTCTTCGACGAGTTCTTCCGCAACGGCACGACCACCGCGGTCGCCTATTGCTCGGTGCACAAGGCCTCGGCCGACGCCTACTTCGCCGAGAGCTTGCGTCGCGGCAGCCTGATGGTGGGCGGCAAGGTGATGATGGACCGCAACGCGCCGCAGGGCCTGCTCGACACGCCTGAGACCGGCTATGACGAGACGCGCCAGGTGATCGCCGACTGGCATGCCAAGGGTCGCAACCACGTCGCCATCACCCCGCGCTTCGCCATCACCTCGACGCCGGAGCAGATGGAGCGCGTGCAGGCGCTGGCGCAGGAATTCCCCGACCTGCACATCCAGACGCATCTGTCGGAAAACCACGACGAGATCCGCTATACCTGCGAGCTTTTTCCCGACGCCCGGGACTATACCGACATCTACGCGCAGTACGGTCTTCTCGGAAAGAAGAGCCTGTTCGGCCATGCGATCCACCTGTCGGACCGCGAGGCCGACGCCATGAGCGAGGCGGGCGCGGTCGCCGTGCATTGCCCGACATCCAACCTCTTCCTCGGCTCCGGCCTGTTTCCGCTGCGCAAGTACCAGCGGCGTGACAAGAAACTGCGGATCGCGGTTGCCACCGATATCGGCGGCGGCTCGAGCTATTCCATGCTGAAGACCATGGACGAGGCCTACAAGATCCAGCAATTGCTCGGCGAGCGGCTGAACCCGCTGGAAAGCTTCCACCTGATGACGCTCGGCAATGCCGAGGCGCTGTCGCTCGAAGACCGGATCGGCACGCTGGAGCCCGGCACGGACGCCGATTTCGTCGTCTTGAACGCCGCCGCCACCCCAGCCATGCGGCTCAGGATGGAGACCGTCAAATCCCTTGCGGAGGAACTGTTTCTGCTGCAAACCTTGGGCGACGACCGGTCGGTCGTGGAAACCTATGTCGCCGGGCGGGCCGCACGCCCGGTCTCGTGACACTCCAGCGGTGCGGACGCGAATTCATCTTGCTGCAGCTCTTCGCCAATCTTGTCCTCGGCGTCGCGATGATCTCGCTGACCGTCGTCATTCATACCTTCGGCCTGATCTGGATCACCCATGCCATGAGCTGGATCACCGACCGGATCCGTCTCGCGGGACACCGCAGCCACTTGCTGGCGATGAACACCGTGGTGATCGGCGTGTTTGTCGTGCTGACCGCCGAAGTCTGGCTCTGGGCTCTGTGCTATCGCCTGCTCGGCTATATCACCGACTTTCCGACCGCGCTCTATTTTGCCACGATCACCTTTTCGACGGTCGGCTATGGCGACGTGGTGCCGGGCCACGAATGGCGCATGCTGGCTGCCCTCGAGGGGGTCAACGGTTTCGTGCTGATCGGCTGGTCGACGGCCTATCTGGTGGCCGCCGGAATCCGTGTCGGCCCGTTCCGCTCCGGCGAACATTTCTGATGGCACTCTGTCGTCAACGTCCAATGAGGTAATATCCCCGATGTCTCCCATTCTCGAGATCGCCGACCTGAAGCGGCTGGCGAAACGCCGCGTGCCGAAACTGTTCTTCGACTATGCCGACAGCGGCGCCTATACCGAGAGCACCGACCGCGCCAACGAGAGCGATTTTTCCAGGATCAAGCTGCGCCAGCGCGTGCTGGTCGACATGAGCGGCCGTTCGCTGGAAACCATGATGATCGGCGAGAAGGTCAGGATGCCGGTGGCGCTCGCGCCGACGGGGCTGACCGGCATGCAGCATGCCGACGGCGAAATGCTGGCGGCGAGGGCCGCCGAAGAATTCGGCGTGCCCTTCACGCTGTCGACCATGAGCATATGCTCGATCGAGGACGTCGCCTCAGTCACCACGAAACCCTTCTGGTTCCAGCTCTACGTCATGCGCGACCGCGATTTCGTGCTGAACCTGATCGAGCGCGCCAAGGCGGCGAAATGCTCGGCGCTGGTGCTGACCGCCGACCTGCAGATCCTCGGCCAACGCCACAAGGACCTGCGCAATGGCCTGTCCGCGCCGCCGCGGCTGACGCCGAAGCATCTCTTCCAGATGGCGACGCGCCCGCGCTGGTGCTGGAACATGCTGAAGACGACCCGCCGCACCTTCCGCAACATCCACGGTCACGCCAAGAGCGTCACCGACCTCGCCTCGCTCAATGCCTGGACGGTCGAGCAGTTCGACCCGCAGCTGTCGTGGAAGGATGTGGCGTGGATCAAGGAGCGCTGGGGCGGCAAGCTGATCATCAAGGGCATCCTCGACGTCGAGGATGCGAAGATGGCCGCCGAGACCGGCGCCGACGCGATCATCGTCTCCAACCATGGCGGACGTCAGCTCGACGGCGCCCATTCCTCGATCGCCATGCTGCCGCGCATCGTCGATGCGGTCGGCGACCGGATCGAGGTGCATCTCGACGGCGGCATCCGCTCGGGCCAGGACGTGCTGAAAGCCGTGGCGCTCGGCGCCAAGGGCACCTATATCGGCCGCCCCTTCCTCTACGGCCTCGGCGCCATGGGCAAGCCGGGTGTGACGAAGGCGCTCGAAATCATCGCCAAGGAGATGGACACCACCATGGCGCTCTGCGGCAAGCGCAGGATCGCCGAGATCGATGAAAGCATCATCGCGGAGAATCCGTTCAAGGGGTGAGATCGTGAGTGCCCGGAGGCGCGGACATCCGCGCATCAGAGCACAAATCGAGGCCGTCCTTTTCAAAGAGGGCCGAGCGATGTCGGCCCCTCTTCTCCCCCGCGGGGAGAAGGTGGCGCGTAGCGCCGGATGAGGGGGGCGAAGCCAATTGATGGCGGCGCACTTGGCCCCCTCATCGCCTCGCATTCGCTCGGCACTTCTCCCCGCTGGGGAGAAGAGGGAAATCCGCCGCCGCCCTCCTCAAGCTACCCAGCCAGTCGAAAGCGCGCTGATCCAGTCGGCCATGCCGTGCGCCTTCGCCAGTTCGGCGGCAGCCGCATTGTCGTAGCGCACCTGCCGGAAGGTCGGCTGCCAGCCGAGCGCGGTCTTCTCCAGCACGGCATAGGCGGCGAACGGCGTTCCGGCCTGGGCCTTGTGGTAGAAGGGCTTGTCATAGTCGAAGCCGGGGCAGCCGACGCTGCCGGGATTGACGATCAGCCGCCTGTCGGAAAGCTGCACCGAGCGGGCGATATGGCTGTGGCCGCACAGGATCAGCGGCTGCTCGATGCCGTCGGCCAGCGTTTCGATCTCATCGAGCGGCTTCAGGTGGAAGATGCCCTGAGCGCTCAGCGTCTCCATCCAATAGGTGTTGTCGTCCTTGGGCGTCGCATGACAGAGATAGACCTCGTCGCGATAGACGGCACTGAACGGCAGCGTGCGGATCCAGTCCAGATGCTCCGGTGACAATTGCCGGTAGGACGGCCGCTCCCAGTCGCCCATCTCTTCGAACGGCCGGTCGATCAGCGCCCGGTCGTGATTGCCGCGCACCGTCACGGCATCGAGCGGTATCAGCAGGTCGGCGGTCAGCCCCGCTTCGAGCGGTCCGGAAAAGCAGTCGCCGAGATTGACGATTTCGCTGATCCCCTGCCGGCGGATGTCCTCTAGCACGGCTTGAAGCGCCAGGTGGTTGCCGTGCACGTCGGCGATGGCGGCAAAGATCATCAGCTGCCCCGGTAGGTCGAGTAGCCGTAGGGCGAAAGCAGCAGCGGCACGTGATAATGCGCGCTCGTGTCGGAAATGCCGAAGCGGATCGGGATGACGTCGAGGAAGGGCGGCTCGGTCAGCGAAACGCCGCTCGCCTTCAGATAGTCACCGGCGTGAAACAGCAGCTCGTACTGGCCGGCCTGGAACTCGGCGTCCTGGAGCAGCGGCCCGCCGTCGATCCGGCCATCGGCATTGGTGAAGACCGTGGTGATCAGCTCGGCCTCCTCCCCGTTCATCCGCATCAGCTGGATCTTCAGCCCTTCGGCGGGTTTGCCGAGGGCGGTATCGAGGACGTGGGTGGTGAGGCCGGTCATAGATGGGGCTCCAGAATGCGGTATGGCGTTGCGAAGAAATGCTCTTCGAGATTGTTGCCCGGACCGTCGCGATCGACAACCAGAAAATCGGAGACCGCGCCGATCGCCATCAGCGGGTGATGCCAGACGTTGCGGCGGTAGTTCACCCCCTGGTCTGGACGCGCCAGGAAGACCTCAGGCCGGCCGGGCCGACCGCCCTCGTCCGGCGACACGGCCACCAGGAAGGACCGCCCAGACAGTGGCGAAAAACTCTGGCTGCCGAAGGGATGGCGCTCCATCATGCCGATCTCGTAAGGGAAGCTGCGCGGCTGGCCGCGGAAGATGTTGACGATCACTTGGCTCCCCTCGCCCGCAGCCTCCGGCGCAAACAGCGCGTGAAACCGCTCGGTGGTGCCGCCGTTGATCAGCCGCATGGTGGACGGATCGGCCTCGATCACCTCGCCGAAGGGCGAAAAGGCTTCGACGGTGAGCGGCTGGATGGAGAGGAGATGGGTCAAGCGGGGCTATTCTCCCTGGATATGCGGATGGCGCAGCTGGTCGATCTGGGCGATCAGTACCGGCAGGTCGTTCTGAACGGTATCCCAGACCAGCCGCCAATCGAGCGTTTCGTATTCGTGGACGACCACGTTCCGCAACCCCTTGATCTTCGACCAGGCGATGCCCGGCTGTTCGGACGCCACGTCCGGAACACGGTCGAGGATCCTCGATGCGGCGGCTGCGATCAGCACGAAGGTCATGGCGACCGCCCGCTGAGTGAGGATATCCCGCTCGAATGTCTCCAGTGTCGACCCGCTGACGAAGCTGATCGCCTCTAAGGCTGCCTCCTGCATGTCGAGAAGATTGTCGAGAAGCCGCTGCTCCGGGGTCATATGGCCGCCGCCTCGGCCAAGATCCGCTCTCGCATCCGGGGCTTTAGGCCGCCCGAGGTCACCACATCCACCTTACATGGCAGCAGTTGCTCCATCTCGGACTGCAAACCGCCCAAGTCGAACAATGTCATTCCCGGCAAGGCATCGACCAGGATGTCGAGATCGCTGTCGATCCGGTCCTCGCCACGCGCCACAGAGCCGAAGACGCGCGGGTTCGCCGCGTTGAAGCGTTTCGTCGCCTCACGGATCGCCTGACGGTTCTTTTCCAGCACTTCGGACGGCTTCATCGGCGCTCTCCTGCCCGGACATTATAGGCGAGCCGCTTCACCGAGGAAAGCACCCCGACTAGCAGACCACAGCCCCCCAGACACAGACGACGCCGGCTTTCGCCGGCGTCGCTGGGATCGTCTTGGGGATGGAAATGCGATCAGGCAGCGCTGCGGCCGTAGTCGGCGGTCGCCACTTCCGAGATCGTCTTCAGCACCTGCGAAGCGATCTGGTAGGGGCAGCCCTGGGAGTTCGGACGACGGTCTTCAAGATAGCCCTTGTAGCCGTTGTTGACGAAGGAATGCGGAACGCGGATCGAGGCGCCGCGGTCGGCCACGCCGTAGGAGAACTTGTCCCACGGGGCGGTCTCGTGCTTGCCGGTCAGTCGCATGTGGTTGTCCGGACCGTAGACGTCGATGTGCTCTTTCCAGTTCTTGGCGAAAGCGGCCATCAGGGCTTCGAAATATTCCTTGCCGCCGACTTCGCGCATGTACTTGGTCGAGAAGTTGCAGTGCATGCCCGAACCATTCCAGTCGGTGTCGCCGAGCGGCTTGCAATGGAACTCGATGTCGATGCCGTAGCCTTCACACAGACGCAGCAGCAGGTAGCGGGCGATCCAGATCTGGTCGGCGGCCTTCTTGGAGCCCTTGCCGAACACCTGGAATTCCCACTGGCCCTTGGCCACTTCGGCATTGATGCCTTCGTGGTTGATGCCGGCTTCGAGGCAGAGGTCGAGATGTTCCTCGACGATCTGGCGGGCGACGTCACCGACGTTCTTGTAGCCGACGCCGGTGTAGTACGGGCCCTGCGGCGCCGGGAAACCGTGTTCGGGGAAGCCGAGCGGGCGGCCGTCCTTGTAGAAGAAATATTCCTGCTCGAAGCCGAACCAGGCATCCTCGTCGTCGAGGATGGTGGCGCGGGCATTCGACGGATGCGGGGTGACGCCATCCGGCATCATGACTTCGCACATGACCAGCGCACCGTTGACGCGGGCCGGATCGGGATAGATCGCCACCGGCTTCAACACGCAATCGGAGCTGCGACCTTCGGCCTGCATGGTCGAGGAACCGTCGAAACCCCAGAGCGGAAGCTGCTCCAGCGTCGGGAAGGACTCGAACTCCTTGATCTGCGTCTTGCCGCGAAGGTTCGGAACCGGCGTGTAGCCGTCGAGCCAGATGTACTCGAGCTTAAACTTGGTCATTCTTCGTCTCTCTTCAGTCAGGCGCTCGCCCAAGAGCGCAACAGAGGGCTGATTCTCCGGCACGCCGGCGAGTCCCGATTAAGAAAGCATGAAGCGTGCCAACTTCGCTGAAAGCTGCGCCAATTGCCCGATTTTTTGACGCCCACCCCAGAACAGGGGCGGCCGGGCGGCCGGCAACCGTGAGCATTCTGCCTATTTTGTGGGAACCTCCACGGCCCTGGCGTGTTTTTCGCCGACATGGTCGCGCAATCCGAAGTGATGCAATTGCGACCACCGATAAAATTGCGGCCAATTTGCCTAGTGATTAGGCATTTTGCACTTTCCGTGTGCATTCACTCAGCAGCTCTGATAGACTTATTTCAACGAACTGTTCGCGACGAACGTAAAGAGGCAGTGGCATGACAACGAACATGGTTCGGGACTCTGCAATGATCTTGCAGTTCCCGGTTCGCAACATTCAGAAGCTGAGGGAGATGCAGGAGCGCGAGAGCCGCTCGCGTCCGCCCATCATGGAAAGCGGCTGCGGCGGCTGGTATCACCAGGAGGCCATCCGCGAAGCCGAAGAGGCGCGCAAGCAATAGGCGCGCCCCAGTCTTCAGATCTGGCGTCTGTCCACGTCAGGCCTTGATGCCGAAGAGACGCAGGCGCATGACGCCGCCGTCCGGATGCATGGCGAAACGAACGTGGGTGACGGGCCCGATATCGGCGATGGCCGGGCCGGCAAATTCGTGCTTGCGGTCCATTTCCAGCTTTTGCCTGCCCAGAATCGGCTTCCAGCCTTCCGAGGCGGCGATTTCCGCCTCGCTCCAGCTGTCGCCGGCTTCCGGCAGATAGGCACCAAGCAATTCGCAGGTGTCGGGATAATTGCCCTTGAAGAAATGCGTGTCGACAATGACGCGCCGGATCAGGCCGGCATGGCCAAGCCGGATGATCGCCCAGTCGTGCCCGGGCCCGCGCCGGCGCTTGGTCTCCCATCCGTCGCCCATGTTGAGGCCTCGGCCGGGGCCGAGCATCTTGTCGGGATGACCATAATGGGCGTCCGACCAGGCGAGCGCCTTGGCGCCGTGGAAGACGTAAGCCAGGTCGAGCTCCTGCTCCTCGCCGACCGCCGACCAGTCGAAATGCGCCGCCCCATACACCCGCAGCCGCGCCACGCCGCCATCCGGATAGATGTGCAGCCTGAGATGCGTCCAAACCCTGTCGCGGTCGGCATTCTCGAAGAAGTGCTGGGCGCTGGGCCCGAGCGGTGACTTCGGCAGGAGTTCGCTCCACTCGGTCGCCTCGGTCGGATCGCCCTCGGCGACGTAGGCCGCCTCGATCGAGCAATGCGGCGGGTAGTTGCCCGTGAAGAAGCGGGTATCCACGTCGAAGCCGAAGATACGGCCCGGCATGGCCAGCCGAATCACCGACCAGTCGTGGCCGGGCACCCGCTTTCGCCGGCTTTCCCAGCCGTCCATGTACTTGCCGTTGTCGTCGTAGAGCTCGGGATCGAATTCGGCCGGCGCGTCGTTCAGCATGCGCGACAGCGGCGCAAAGAACTCGTCGGTCGAGAATATCCCTTTCGCGCCGAGGCGGGCCGAAGCGAGGTTCACGGCGCCTGCGGCAAAGTCGGGCAGGACCACGGTCGAGATTTCGGGCATGTCAGCTGTTCTCCGGAATGAGGCTTTCGAGGCGAAGCCGGGCAATCTTCTCGACCTGCGCGCAGGCCGTGGCGAACTCGGTCTCGCGGCTGTTGTCGATCCGCGTCTCGAAGGCGGCAAGAATATCGTCCTTCGTCAGCCCTTTCACCGCGATGATGAAGGGGAAGCCGAATTTGGCCGTGTAGGCGGTGTTGAGCGCGGTGAAGCGGGCATGTTCCTCGGGCGAAAGCCGGTCGAGCCCGGCGCCGGCCTGCTCCTTGGCGCTGTCCTCGGTCAGCCCGCCGGCAATCGCCAGCTTGCCGGCGAGATCCGGATGGGCGCGCAGCACGCCGAGCCGATCGTCATGGGAGGCAGCCCGGAATTTTTCGACGAGCGCCGCATGCACCCCGGACGCCGTCAGCGGTTCGATGACCGCACCGGCGTCAAAGGCCCGCTCGGCGATGAAGGGCGAGTGCTCGAACACGCCGCCGAAGCGGGAAATGAAGTCCGCCTTGTCCATGAAGTCTCCCGGCACGCGAAGCAGTTGATCGGAACCGAGGCCAAGGAGTAGCGAAGCCCGGAGGGCTTGTCGAGGCGCCGCCCCGGTCCAATGGGGCTCAAGGTAAGAACGGCCTTCGGCGCTCCGCCACGGAAGGCATCAAGTCTCGACGAGATTGATTTCCAGCCTTGCACCCGTCGCCTCGGCATAGCGCCTCAGCGTCGCAAGCGACGGGGATACGCCACCACCTTCCAGTCGGGCAATCGCCGATTGGGTCGTCCCGATCCGGCGTGCGAGTTCCGCCTGCGACAGCTTGGCCCGGGTGCGCGCGAGCACCAGCGACTCGATCAACCGGAACTCCTCGTCCGCTTTTTGATATTCGGCCCGGAACTCCGGGTTCTCCATCAGCTTCTTCTTGAGATCGGCGATCCTGGTCATGCTTTCACCTCTTTCAGGCGCGAGCGGCCTCACACCGGCTTGTGGTGCTTGTGCCAGTGCTCGGCGATCTCGATGCGCTTCGGGATCCACACCTTTTCGTGGCTCGTCACATAGTCGATGAAGCGGGCAAGGGCTGCGGCGCGGCCGGGACGGCCGGCGAGGCGGCAGTGGAGGCCGACCGACATCATCTTCGCGCTGCCGGCCTTGCCTTCCGCGTAGAGCACGTCGAACGTGTCCTTGAGATAGGTGAAGAACTGGTCGCCGGAATTGAAGCCCTGCGGCGTGGCGAAACGCATGTCGTTGGTTTCGAGCGTATAGGGGATGATGAGGAAGGGCTTGCCGTCCAGGCCATTCACCCAATAGGGCAGATCGTCGGCATAGCTGTCGGAGGAATAGAGGAAACCGCCCTCCTCCATCACCAGCCGAAGCGTATTGTCCGACGGCTTGCCCTGGTACATGCCGAGCGGATGGCAACCGGTCAGTTCCTTGTGCAGGCGCACCGCCTCGTGGATATGCCGGCGCTCGAGCTCTTCCGGGAAATCCTTGTATTCGAGCCAGCGATAGCCGTGGCTGGCGATCTCCCAGCCCGCCTCCTTCATCGCCGCGACCGCTTCCCTGTTGCGCGCCATGGCGAGCGTCACGCCGTAGACGGTGACGGGCACCCGGCGTTCGGTGAACATCCGCCACAGCCGCCAGAACCCGGCGCGCGAACCGTATTCATAGATCGATTCCATGTTGAGATTGCGCTGGCCGGGCCAGGGTTGCGCGCCGACGATCTCGGAAAGCAGGTTTTCCGAGGCCGGGTCGCCGTCGAGGATCGAGCTTTCGCCGCCCTCTTCATAGTTGACGACGAACTGCACGGCGATTCGAGCATCGCCCGGCCAGCGCGGATCGGGAGGATTGCGACCATAGCCGGCAAGGTCGCGGGGATAGTTGGCTTCGTGCATCAAATCACCCTGAAATCGGACGCCAGACGGTAAGCAGGCCGGCGTCCGATGTCGAGATGGAAACGGCGCCCGTCACCCCAGCGTCCGGACCCCGGCCGCCCGCTCCGCCTCAGGCGATCTTGCGGGCCGCGACCCGGCCCATCGGGTGCAGGGAATGCACCACGAAGGGCGCGCCCGGTTCCTTCTCGACGAACAGGGCGAGGTTGGAAATCTCCACCGGATCGCCGAGCAAAGGCTCGAAATAGCCGGCCAGAGCGCTTTCCATCCGGCCGAAATCGCGGTTGAGCAACGGCCCGGTCAGCGTCATGTGGAAACGGAACTCGTCCATGACGTAAGGATGGCCCCAGCGATGCAGGTTGGAAAACTGCGAAGCCGACAACCCGTCCGGATTGCGCCGCTCGATCTCCGCCTCGCTGAGCGGAGCGCGATAGGCGTCGAACTGCTGCACCACGGCAGCGGCCAGATAGTCGAGCGCGGCACAGGGAGCCTCCGGCACGAGACCATAGTAGTCCCCGAGGCGACCCACCACCAGCCGGGGAATCTCGAACGGCTCGAGCGTCCCGGCAAAACGCATCAACTCGCGCAGCAGGGCGGCCTCCGTGCAGTCGCCACGCAGGTGGAACGGCGCCTTGAGCGTCGCATGGAAACCATAGCGGCGCGGCAGCGCGGTGTGAAAGGCGATCTCGTGCAGGCCGAGCCCGCGTACGGCGGGATGCTCGACGGCCTCGCCCGAATAGACGCTGCGCCCGAGCCAGCTTGCCGCCGCAAGCGTCAGCGCGTCGCTCGAAGGCGGGGTAAAGTAAATGGCATACCTCATGCGACACCTCGCTTCCGGGGGACGTCCATTTTAGCAATCGACGTTATAACGGAGGAGTTAGGTGATTTGCGTGACAGTATGACGACGGGAAACGCGCAAGCGCCTCACGCGACGCGTGCAGCGACCGCGATATGGTTGCTGAGATGGAAACCCTCGGGCATGACCGGAGGTTGGCCGACAATGGTGGAAAGAGCGGCATCGGCGAGCCGGTGGGCCATGCCGAAGCTGACCTTGAAGCCACCGGTCAGGGCCACCACACGCGGCGCGTCCGGATGCGGCCCCACCATCGGATCGCGATCGATCGCCTTTGGCCGCAGGCCCGCCCAGCGCTCGACCACCTCGGCGGCGCGCAGGATCGGCGCCAGGTCATGCGCGCGCGCGATGAGTGCCTCCAGTTGCTCGTTCGTCGTAAAGGGCGAAGCGAAATGGTCCTCGCTGGTACTGCCGATCGCGGCCATGCCGCCCTCGTGCGGTACGATGTAGAGCCCGTCGAGATAGAGCAAGGGCAGATCGGGGTCGATGTCGCCCTTGAGCAGGGCCGCCTGTCCCTTGACCGCCTGACCAAGCGGACGGGACAGAGGCGGGCCGAGCGTTTCGAGCAGGGGAAAGGCCTTGTATCCCGCCGCGAGGATGCAATGGCCGAAGGCAACGGTGGTGCCGTCCGTGAGACGTGCCGACGCGGCGCCGATCGCCGCTACGCCGCATCCCTCGATGATCCGCACATGCCGCGACGCGCGCAGTCGCTCGACCAGCATGCCGGTCAGCCCGCGCGGCGAAACCCGCGCTGAAAACGTGTCGTGGACATACCCGGCATGGCTGGCATCGGGCGTGGGCCAACCGGGACCGAACGGCGAGGCATCGACGGCATGCCAGTGGAAGGCGCGCTCCCCGGCCCGCCAGTTTTCCTTGGCTTGGCCCTCATGGCGCTCGGCGATCGTCCTCAAGTGTGGCTTCGGCAGAGGGATCAGCCGGCCGGAACGGCGATAACCGGCGAAGAGGCCCGTTTCACCCTCGAGGTTCCGCACCTCCTCTTCCAGCGACAGCAGCGCGTCGAACTGGAACTGCTTCTTGTCGTTCCACTTGTCCGGCATATGCGGCATCAGCGCGCCCAGCAGGCCGCCGCTCGCGCCCTGCGCCAGCGGCCCTTCGTCGACGATGAGCGTATCGATGCCGAGCCGGTCGGCCTTCAGCGCCGCCCACAGGCCCATGATGCCGCCGCCGACGATCAGCAGGTCGACAGGCGATTGACCGGCAAGCCCGCTGGCATTATCCGCTATCCTCATGGCCCATTCCACCTCGACATCACCGACCGCCCCGGCCGGCCAGGAACTCACCTGGCGCGACGGCGATATGCCCTATTCGACCGCCTTTGACGATCATTTTTATTGCCAGACCGATGGCAGGCTCGAATGCGGTCACGTCTTCCTCGCCGGAAACGGCCTGCCCGCGCGCTGGGTCCGGCCCGGCACGTTCCGTATCGGCGAACTGGGTTTCGGCACCGGCCTCAATGCCTGCGAGACCTGGCGGCAATGGAAAGCCACGCGACCGGACGGGGCCCACCTGCATTTCGTCTCGTTCGAGCTCTATCCGATGCGCGCTGAGGAACTGTCACGGGCGCTGACGCGCTGGCCGGAAATCGATGCCGAGCGGGAGGCGCTCGTGGCGCACTGGCCGGAGCATCCCGCAGGGGAAGTGGATATTGCGCTCGATGAACGGACGCGGCTGACCGTGCTGTGCGGCGACGCGCTGGAAAGCCTCGGCACCTGCCGGCTCGCCTTCGACGCCTGGTATCTCGACGGCTTCGCGCCCTCTCGCAACGCCGCCATGTGGTCGCCGGAACTGATGCGCGCGGTCTTCGACCACACGGTGCCGGGGGGCAGCTTCGCCACCTATGCGGCCGCCGGTTTCGTCCGCCGCAACCTGATCGCCGCGGGCTATGCCCTGGAGCGTCGCAAGGGATTTGCCGGAAAGCGGGAAATGCTGTGCGGCGTCAGGCCCCAATCAACTGCCCAGATCGAGGAGGCCTGAGCCGTCGCGCAGCGAATGGCCGAGCCAGCGCTCGATCTTCGCCTCGAGCTGCTCCGGACTGACCGGCTTCGACAGATAATCGTCCATGCCGGCGGCGAGGCACGCCTCCCGGTCGCTGTCGAGCGCATGGGCGGTCACGCCGATGATCGGCACATGACGCCCCTCACCCTCCGCCTTTTCCGCCTCGCGAATGGTGCGCGCCGCCTGGTGCCCGTTCAGCACCGGCATCGAAACGTCCATGATGATCAGCCGCGGATGAAGGGCGCGCCAGGCATCGATGGCCTCGCGCCCGTTGGTGACGACGCTGTGGGAAAGGCCGACCGCCTGGAGGATCTGGCGAAAGACGATCTGGTTGACCTCGTTGTCCTCGGCGACCAGCACGTCGCATTCCGTCCGGGCAGTGCTCACCGTGCGGCCGGGCCCGGCGGCCCCTGCCGACATCTCCCGATCGGTCTGAAGCGCAGGCGGTGCAGGCTGCCTTGAGGAACCGACATCCGCCGCGGGCGGGCTTCGCCAGCTGTTTGAATGCGGAGCGACCAGACGCGCCACATGCTCCGCGCGCTGACGCCCGCCGACCGCGCTTCCGAGCCTTGCGGCGCGCACCACCTCGACGATCGCATTGCGCAGCAGATTGGCGCGGGCCGGCTTCATCAGGTGCGCCTGGACATTCAGCTGCTGGAAGATCCGCTCGTCGCCGACCATGTCCATCGAGGTCAGGAAGACCATGGCAATCGCTTCGAAGCGCTTGTCCGCGCGGATCATCCGGGCCACGTCGATCCCGTTCATCACCGGCATCTGGTAGTCGATGACCAGCGCGTCGATCGTCACGCCGAGGCGATGGGCCTCCTCCAGAACGGCCATCGCCGCGGACCCGCTCTCGACGGCGACGCCATCGAAACCCCAGAGCGCCAGCTGCTCGGTGAGGATGCGGCGATTGATGTCGTTGTCGTCGATCACCAGGACGCGGGCGCCGTCGACATTGACAGGCAGCGGCTGCAGCTTGTGGCGTTCGTGGGCCATCGTGAACGGTATGCGGACGGTGAAGACGGAGCCTTCGCCGACAGTGCTCTCAACGTCGATGGAACCGCCGAACAGGTCGACCAGGCCGGCGGTGATCGCAAGACCCAGCCCGGTGCCTTCATGACGCCGCGTCGACGACGTGTCGACCTGCGAGAACTTTTCGAAGATCGAGGCCCGCTTGTCTTCGGGAATGCCGATGCCGGTATCTTCGATCCGCATCGTCAGCATCGACTGCGACGCGTCGCAGGGTGCGCTGGACAGTTCGATCAGCACATGCCCCTTTTCGGTGAACTTGATGGCGTTGCCGACCAGATTGGTGACGATCTGGCGGAAACGGCCGGGATCGCCGGACACCATGTGGCGCACGGTGGCGTCGCCGCGGACGATCAGTTCGATGTCCTTGTCCGCAGCCGATGCCGAAAGAAGCGTCGCCACGTCCTCGATCGCCTCGACGGGATCGAACGGCACCTTGCGCAACTTCAACTGCCCCGCGTCGATCTTGGAAAAATCGAGGATGTCGTTGATGATGGTCAGGAGCGCATTGCCGGACTTGACGATGATGTCGACGAAGGTCTTCTGGCGGGTGTCGAGAACCGACCGCGCCAAAAGTTCGGCCATGCCGAGGACACCGTTCATCGGCGTGCGGATCTCGTGGCTCATATTGGCGAGGAATTCGGACTTGGCCTTGTCGGCCGCCTCGCTGCGGGCAAGCAGCACGGTCAGTTCCGCCTCGCGGGTCTTGAGTTCGGTGATGTCGGTGCACACGACCATCCAGTGGCCGCGCCCGCTCGCCGTCGCCTCCATCTGGATCCAGGTCTTGCCGTTGCTGAGGAAGGTCGCCGAAAAACCGTTCTCCGAGTGAACCTTTTCCTGCCAGTCCTTGAGCACCGCCATCGGCTCCGGGCCGAAATCGCCGCGCCGGGCACAATAGGCAAAGCCGGCATGCCAGCTCTGGCCGGGATCGAGCAGCGTCTGCGGCACCGCGAGCATACGCACCAGCGACTCATTGCTCTGGATGATGACCCCATCCTCGATGACGGCCAGGCCCTGCGCCATGACGCGGGTCGCGTCCGTCATGAACTGCCCGAGCCGTTCGAGCTGTTCGCGCGCCTCGCTGAACTCCCGCTCCCGGCGGCGAAGCTCGGTGAAGTCGGAATAGGTGACGAGAAACTTGCGGTCGGCGAGCGGCGTGGTGGTGATGAGGACCTGCTTGCCGTCGGGATAGACGAGTTCGCGCTGGATCGTCCCTTCGATCGACCGCATTTCGGCGATTCGGTCTTCCAGACCGGGCTCGAAGTCACGCCCGCCTTCCCAGGTCCAGCCACGGTCGTGATTGGTTCGGGCATAGTCGCGGAACGTCGTTCCCTCCAGCACGCGGTCGGCGGGCCATTCCCAGATCTCGCGGCTCTTGGAATTGGCGAACTCGATGACCAGGTCCTCGTTGAGGATGATGACCCCGACCGGCATGATCCTGAGAATGTTCTCGATGTCCCCGTAGAGTTTTTCAGCCCGTGCCTGAGCCTGCATGAGCTCTCGCTCGCGGGCCTTCAGATCCGAAACATCCGTGATCGAGCCGACGAGGTAGCGCCGCTGGTCGGGCGTGGTGATGCGATTGAGGCGCGTGATGACGGAGTGGATGCGCCCCTCGGCCAGCGGCAGGTCCTGCGCGCGCTCGATCGGCTCGCCGTTTTCCAGAAGGTGCAGGTTCTCCTCGCGCAATTGCTGTCCCAGTCGCGGGAACATCTCCTCTTCGTTGAGGCCGTAGAACTTGTCCTGCTTCTCGCCCTGCAGGGCCGCATAGGCGGAATTGGCGAAGATCAGCCGGCGTTCGCCATCGCGGATGAAGACGGGAACGGGCAATTGCTCGATCGCGGTGCGGTAGAGAACACTCTCCTGCTCGCGTTGATGCAGCGCGGTGATATCGGAATAGGTAATGAGGATCTTGCCACTGGCGAGCCGCTTGCTGCGGATGGCCAGGATCCGGCCGCTCAGCGTTTCGGCACGCGACGTCGCGGTGTTGTCCGGATCGTTGAACTGCGCCACGCGCTTGTTGAATATCCGTTCGACATCGTCATCGACATTCGTCGATCCGACGCGCCGGACGGTGTAGGCGACGAAATCCCGATAGTGCCATCCCGCCATGTCGACCGGGGCATCCGTCTCCAGCATGTCGTAGAAGGCGTCATTGGCATAGTCGATGGCATGGTCGGCCGAAAGGATCAGCACCCCCACCGGCATGGACCGGAGAAGGCTTTCGACGTGGCGATGCAACCCTTCGGCCTCGTCCTGCGCCTCGACCAACTGGGTTTCGCGGCTCTTCAAGGCCGATATGTCGGTGACCGAGCCGACCATGTAGCGCGCCCCGTTCGGCATGGTGATCCGGCTCGCGCGCGAGATGACCGGAACGGCAATGCCGTCCTTGCGCACGAAGCAGTCTTCCACCTCCATCGTCTCCCCGTCTTCGAGGATGCGGCAGTTCTCGGCATGGTAGCGGTCGCCGCGCTCGGGAAAGGCCTCCTGTTCGGTCTTGCCGATCAACTGCTGCAGGGGCTGGCCGACAATCTCGAGGAAGGCACGATTGGCAAACACCATGCGATGCAGTTCATCGCGGACATAGGTCGCAACGGGAAGATCCTCGAGCGTGGCGCGGAACAGGGTATCGGCGCACCCACCGCACGCCTCGGCGCGGGCTGCAGCGCCGGCGGCCTGCCGCGTTTTCGATGGACCGGCACACTTTGCCTTCGACACGCTCGGCGGCGCCTCCTCGAACATGCCGAATACGTAGATGGAATCGTCGTCGCCGAAAAACCGTTCGACGCGCAGCGGATAGCGGTCATGGCCGAACGGATCGAAGACCAGCGTCGTCTGCTCGTCGCCGAACACCACGACCTGGCGCTCGCGATCGTCGCGCACGCCGTCCTCGAGCCGGCCGAACAGCTCGCGGTCGGTCTTGCCGGCGAATACTTCCGGCGCCTCGCGGAAGAAGCGCGCATAGGCCTCGTTGACGACCACATAGCGCAGTTCGCTGTCCTTGATGAAGGCGGGCACCTCCAGTTCGGCGATCTTCTCGCAGGCCAAGTTGAGCAAATCGCCACCCATGTTCAAGAACCGTACTCCTGCCCCAGAAAATGCTCTCGAATGGTAAATGCGAGGTAACCAGGGAGCAATGATAGGCCTTTGCGCCGATCGCGCGGGACTTCATATGGGGGATAACAATGACGTCTTAGCCTTGCCCGAGCCTTTCAGCCGGGCTGCCCTTGCGCCACCGCGGAATTTGCACGGAAAAGACCCCGGACGGGCTGATCCCGTCCGGAGCCGTTCTTCCCGGCCGCGTTCACTCGGAGGCTTTTCTCCCGGCCTTGAAGATCAGGAGCGGCGCTTCCAGCCATTGAGCATGGCACGCACGAGGTTTTCGCGGTGTTCGACACTGGCGAGGGCGACGCCGGCGAGATGCAGGGCGACAAGACCGAGCGTCACATTGACCAGCGCTTCATGCGTTTCCTCGACCCATTCGATGCCCCAGAAGGCATTGGTGGTCATCATGTAGCCGGTGGACGCCGTGCCGGCGATCGCCAGGAGAAGGGCGATCACCATGGCGCCGCCCGCCGGATTGTGGCCGAGATAGCGCTTCGCCCGCATCCGGGCCGTATCGGCGAGGAAGGCCAGGATCGCCTTCGGACTGCGGACGAAGCTCCCGAACCGCGCATGTTCCGTGCCGATCAGCCCCCAGACGACGCGGAAGCCCAGAAGTCCGGCGATCAGGTAGCCGGAGACGATATGGGCGGACTTCCACTCGTCGCCGGTCAGGTAGGAAAAGGCAAAGAGCCCGACCAGCGACCAGTGGAAGATCCGCACGAACGGATCCCAGACCTTGATCCATTCCGTCCGCGTGGCGCGGACGGAATGGGCGCCTCGCATGTCCTGCGCGGCGTCGGACATCAATCGTCTCCCTCGACGCCGACCTGGACGCCGGTTTCCGGGTTGAACAGGGCCTCGACCTTCTTGCCGTCCTTGATGCCGTAGACCTCGTAGCAACCGTCCTCCATCTTGATCTGGCGGACTTCGAAGCCCATGCCGACGACCTTGGCCTTCAGCGCGTCCTCGGTCATCCACTTTTCCTTCGGCACATTGCCGCACGAATACTCGCCTTCCGCCAAGGCGGCCGAACCGAAAGCGGCCGTGGCGAAAAGGGCGGCGAAAATAATCTTCTTCATGAGTTCGTCCTTCGTCCTTGGGCCGAGCACCATTGTCCTCGACCAACGACGCAGACCCTAATCCGTCCGGGCTGAGCGATAGCTGACACGCCATGTCAGCGAAAAATCAGTTTCGGCATGCTAAGGAACGATGATGAACGGTCGAGCCAGGCACATCTATCGGCAAATGATGACAGCGGCATGCATGCTGATGCTGCTGCCCGCACTCTCCGTGCCGGTGATCGCCGACGGCACCGAGGATCGGCCCGGCTTCCCGAGCGTCGAAGCCGACGATGATCACGACGCGGCCCGCCGGGCCGTCGACAGCGGCGAGGCCTTGACGTTGGTGGAGGTCAAGCGGATCGTCAGCCAACGGGTCCCGGGCGAGATCGTCTCCGTCAAGCTCGATCGTGAGGACCATAAACTCGTCTATGAATTCCGCATCCTCACCGCCAAGGGCCGTGTCGTCGAAGCCGAAGTGGATGCGGCGACCGGCACGATCCTCGAAGTCGAGAATGAATGATGCGGCTCTTGCTGATCGAGGATGATCCGCTGATCGCCCGCGATGTCACGCTTCACCTGGAGCGGGCGGGCTTCGTGGTGGTGCATGAAAGCGACGGCGAGGCCGGATGGTTCACCGGCGATGCCGAGGATTTCGCCGCCGTCATCCTCGATCTCGGCCTGCCTGGCATGGACGGGCTGGCGGTCCTCAAGCGTTGGCGCGCCGCGGGACGGCGGATGCCAGTCCTCATTCTCACCGCCCGCGGCAACTGGCAGGAGCGGGTTGAAGGCATCGATGCCGGCGCCGACGACTACCTGACCAAGCCGTTCCAGATGGCCGAGCTCCTGGCCCGTCTGCGAGCCATCATCCGGCGCAGCGCCGGACAGGCCAATCCCGTCCTGCAAATCGGCGACATCGCCATCGACACCCGCACCAACACCGTCAGCCGCGCCGGCCTGCCCGTCGACCTGACACCGCTCGAATACCGCTGCCTCGCCCACCTCGCCCACAATCGCGGCCGCAACGTCTCGCAAATGGAACTGACCGAACAGCTCTATGCCCAGGACTTCGAGCGCGACAGCAATTCGGTCGAGGTGCTGATCGGCCGGCTGCGCAAGAAGCTCGGCAAGGACGCCATCTCGACGCGACGCGGCTATGGCTACCGTATCGGCAAAGAGGACGGCTGATGCAATCGATCCGCGGCCGCTTCCTGATCGTTTCCGCCGCCAGCGTATTTCTCGCCATGGTGCTCGCCACCATCGTCTTCGTTTCGATCTTCACCCGCAACCTGGAGCGGCGCATCGACGAGGAGCTGACAGGCCACATCAACCTGTTCGCCGGAACGCTGCGCTTTGCCCCGGACGGCAATCTCGAACTGCCCGACCGGCCGGCCGACCGCCGCTTCACCGAGCCCTATGGTGGGCTCTACTGGCAGGTGGAGGACGATCGGAGCAAGCGCCAGCTGCGCTCGCCGTCACTTTGGGACTATGTCCTGCCGCTGCCCGCCGACATACATGAGCCGGGCGCGGTGCACCGCTACACGTTGCCGGGGCCGGATGGCGGCGAGCTGATCGTGCAGGAGCGGCAGATCATCGTTGCCGCTCCGGAGGGCCCGCGCCCCGTCCGGGTTGCGGCGGCGATCGACGAAAGCGTACTCGCCGAGGCGCGCCGCGCCTTCACCCTCGACATCATTCCCTTCATGGCCGTGCTGGCCGCCTTCCTCATCGCCGCCTCGCTGGCGCAGCTGACCTTCGGCCTTCGTCCGGTCTCCTCGGTCAGCGAGGGGCTCAATCGCATCCGCGAACGCAAGGCCGAACGGCTGACGGGCCGTTTTCCCAAGGAGTTGCAGGAGGTGGTCGCCGCGATGAACCGGCTGCTCGATGCGCAGTCCGTGATCATCCAGAAGGCACGCACCCGCTCCGCCGACCTCGCCCATGGTCTCAAGACGCCGCTGACTGTCGTTGCCAACGACGCGGCAACGCTGAAGGAGCGCGGCCAGACGGAGATCGGCGACGAGCTCGCCCACCTGGCCGGCGTCATGCAGGCCCATGTCGAACGTGAACTGGCCCGCAGCCGCATTGCCGCCACCGCCGAGCTTCGCGCCTCGGACGCAGACCTCGCCACCGCCCTCGATCGCATCGTGCGGACCCTCAAGCGCACACCGAAGGGCGCAGACCTCGCCTGGCAGGTGGACGTGCCGCCGGCCGTCACGGTGGAGGTCGATCCCCATGACCTCGAGGAACTGCTCGGCAACATCCTCGACAATGCCGTCAAATGGGCCCGCTCGACGATCACCGTCAGTCTGCACCGCGACGAGGGCCGTCCGCGACTGGTGATCGAGGATGACGGGCCGGGCGCCGATCCGGCCGGATTGAAGCAGATGTTAGAACGCGGCGTCCGCCTCGACAGCCAGAAACCGGGAACCGGCATCGGTCTTTCCATCGTCAAGGACATCGCGTCCGTCTACGATCTGACCATCGAGATCGCGAATCGCGACGCCGGCGGACTGCGGGTATCCGTTTCATTCTGACCCGAACCGGGAGCCGGCGGCCGGCACCAGTGCATACCCAAGTGCAGACCAATGAAGGACATGTCGATGATTTACACCCGCCGCAGCCTCATCCAGGGAGGCCTCGCCTCGCTGGCGCTCGGCAGCCTCGCCCATGCGGCGGGCAAGCAGGAAGGCCCAGCCGCCACGGACCTCTCCTTTCTCGTGGTCGGCGACTGGGGAGACGGCCAGTCGCGCGCGACGGCCAGCGCGGTTGCCAGGGCCATGGGAGAAATCGGCGCGCAAAAGGCGATATCCTTCGTCATTTCCACCGGCGACAATTTCTATGAAAGCGGCGTCGACAGCACCGTCGACACCAAATGGCAAACGAGCTTTGAGGAGATCTACAGCGCGCCGTCGCTGCAGGTGCCGTGGTATGCGGTGCTCGGCAACCACGACTATGGCGGCAGTGCTCAGGCGCAGATCGACTATTCCAAGAAGAACCGCCGCTGGAGAATGCCCGGCCACTATTTCGCCGAGAGCAAGGCCTTTGGCGGGTCGAAAGCCGATTTCTTCTTCCTTGATACGCAGCGGATGAAGGGCAACACCCTCATGGAGATCGTGCTCCATCCGGACGCCGAATTGCAGCTCGACTGGCTCGACAGGAAGCTTTCCGCAAGCACCGCGCCGTGGAAGATCGTCGTCGGTCATCACCCGATCTTTTCCGGCGGCCGTCATGGCGACAGCACCTTCCTCGGCCAGCGCCTGAAGCCCATCCTCGACCGCCACGGCGTCTCGATGTACCTGTGCGGCCACGACCATCACCTGGAGGCCCTGCGCTCGGAGCGGGTGGCCTATTTCGTCTCCGGCAGCGGCAGCCGGAGCCGGCCGCCGCGGCCGCATCCAAAGAGCTTGTTCGCCTCGCCGGTGCCGGGCTTCCTTCTCATCGAACTCTCGTCGACGGGGGGTACCGCATCCTTCTTCGACAAGGATGCAGCCCTCGTCTACAGCCAGCCGCTGGCCCTCTGACGCCCACGGGTTTCAACCTTGCCACCGGACCCGAACTTTGCCGCAATGCAAAAGATTCCTTGACTTTCCAAGCCGGAAGGCCCATCTGCAACTCAGCTTTCACCTTCCGGCCGCCGCGTGAGCGGCCCGCGATCGACTTAAAGACGCGAAGAAGGATACAAAGCGCACGATAAAATGGCTGCATGTCGCGGCCCAACGCGCTGGAAAGCTTTTTTCCAACTTACAAGTTCCCAATTCACGCGGGGTTCTTGACGCTACGAGACAGGCAAATCGCAAGGTGCGATTTCGCCCGATGTCGCGTGGCGCCCCGAAAAGGTATTAGAATTGACCAACTTTCTTGAGCTTGGCCTGTCGCAGAACATTGCCGCCACGGTGGCCGGCCTCGGCTACGAAACCCCGACCCCGATCCAGCTGAAGGCGATCCCGATCGTTCTGGAAGGCCGCGACCTGATCGGTCTGGCCCAGACCGGCACCGGCAAGACGGCCGCCTTCGGCCTGCCGCTGATCGAAATGCTGCTGAAAAACCCCACGCGTCCGGACAACCGGACCACCCGCACCCTCATTCTCGCACCGACCCGCGAACTGGTGAACCAGATCGGCGACAACCTGCGCTCGTTCATCAAGAAGACCCCGCTGAGGATCAACCAGGTCGTCGGCGGTGCCTCGATCGGCAAGCAGCAGCTGCAGCTGGAAAAGGGCACCGACATCCTCGTCGCCACCCCCGGCCGCCTGCTCGACCTGATCTCGCGTAACGCCATCTCGCTGCGCGCCGTCACCTATCTGGTGCTCGACGAAGCCGACCAGATGCTCGACCTCGGCTTCATCCACGACCTGCGCAAGATCTCCAAGATGGTGCCAGTCAAGCGCCAGACCCTCTTGTTCTCGGCCACCATGCCGAAGACCATTGCCGATCTGGCCGCGACCTTCCTCAGCAACCCGGCCAAGGTCGAAGTCTCGCCTCCGGGCAAGGCCGCCGACAAGGTCGAGCAGCACGTACACTTCGTCGCCGGCCAGAACGCCAAGACGGAAATGCTGAAGAAGATCCTCACCGACAATCCGGACGGCCGCTCCATCGTCTTCCTGCGCACCAAGCATGGCGCGGAAAAGCTGATGAAGCACCTGGAGATCGTCGGCTTCTCGGTTGCCTCGATCCACGGCAACAAGAGCCAGGGCCAGCGCGAACGGGCGCTCAAGGGCTTCCGCGACGGCGAGATCCGCACGCTGATCGCCACCGACGTCGCCGCCCGCGGCATCGACATCCCGGCCGTCAGCCACGTCTTCAACTACGACCTGCCGGAAGTGCCGGACGCCTATATCCACCGCATCGGCCGTACCGCCCGTGCCGGCCGTGACGGCATCGCGATCGCTTTCTGCGGTCCGGACGAGGGCCGCCTGCTGCGCGATGTCGAGCGCCTGATGGGCATCGACATTCCGGTCGCCAGCGGCGAAGCACCGACCAACCTCAGCCGTCCGGCCCGCCCGCAGCGTCGTGGCGGTGGCGGCGGCGCCCCCGGCGGCAACAACCGCAACCATCAGGGCCAGGGTCGCCCCAAGCATGACGGTGAAGGCCGTCCGGCCGGCAAGCCCGGCCAGCGCAAGGGCGGCAATGGCGGCGCAGGCCGTCCGGCCGCAGCCCATGGCAAGCCGGCCTCCGGTCGCCCGAGCGGCCCCGGCGGCCAGCAGCGCAACCGTCGCCGCGAGGCGTAAGCCTTATTGGCTTGAGACGGATAATTGATTGAAAATCGAACTGGCGCGGCCCCGGCCGCGCCTTTTTCGTATCGGCCCGTCAGTCGCCCTTCACGACGGGCTTGCGATTGGTCAGGTAGACGCCGATCACCACCACGATCGTTCCGACGATCATCGGCACGGTCAGCCGCTCGCCGAACATCAGCGCCGCCTCCAGCGCCGCAAGCGGCGGCACCAGATAGATCAGCGACGCCGCCTTCGACACATCACCGCGCCGGATCAGGTAGAGCAGCAGCGCCACCGCGCCCATCGAAATGCCGAGCACCGACCAGGCAAGTGCTGCGAACAGTTCCACGCCCCAATCCACACGCAGATCCTCGAGCACAAGTGCCGCCGGTACGGTGACGATCAGCGCGCCGACATATTGCAGCGTCGCGACCGCCCTCAGGTCCCCTTCCCGCAGGAAGCGTTTCTGGTAGATCGTGCCGACCGTCACGCAAGCCATGGCCAGCACGTTGATCGCCACCGCATGAAGCGGGATCGAACCGGAATCGAGCGCCAGCACATTGGGCAGGACGGCGATGGCGATCCCGGCAAAGCCGAGAACGAGGCCCAGGCGCTGGCCGCCGGTCAGCGCCTCGCCGACAAGCAAGGCTGCGGCTATGCCGGTCATCAGCGGTTGCAGCCCGGCGATGATGCCGGACAAGGCGGCGGGTACACCCTGGCCGATCGCCCACCAGACCATGCCGAGATAGAGACCGTGCAGGAACATGCCGGAGATGATCGCATGCAGGATTGCTGCCCGGCTTTTCGGCCAGGCCACCCCGGCAATCCGGCAGACCAGGTAAAACAGGACGACGGCGGCACTGTAGCGCAGCACCAGGAAGGTCAGCGGATCGGCAAACAGGCCGGCATATTTCGCCACGACCCATCCCGTCGACCACAGGAGAACGAAGAGCGCTGGGGCAAGGCGACCGAGGGTCATGGGACGTCTCCGAGCAAATCCGGGCTGCCGGAATGCCTCGCGCTTCCCGATCGTTTGGTGACTAGCGGGCCCATGAAGGCGCGTCAAAGGAGTTTTCCTTCCGCAAGCCATCAATTCCGCTGAACCGAGCAGCCTTCAGATTTTTTTTCCGGGCAAATGACGGCTATATTTTAGGCAAGATGCGGAAAGGCAACAGGTCTCCAAACAGGCATTCGTCAACGCCAACGGCGCAAGCGGGCGATACAACCGGGAGACAACAAGAAAACTGATGGAAAATTGGGCGCCTGCCGATTTTTCGCGCCGGCGAAATTCTTCATGTCCGGCCCGCCCGCTCCTTGCATTGGCAAATGGCTTGTATTCAAATGAAAAAAAAGGGGATGGCGCCGTTGGCATTTGACGAAATGATGAATGCGGACAGAAGTCCGCGACCGCCTTACCAGAACTACCATGACTGGTACTCCCAGCAGGACCCGGCCCGACTGATCGCCAAGTCGAGGGATGCCGAAAACATCTTCCGCAAGACCGGCATCACGTTTGCGGTCTACGGCCACGAGGACTCCTCGGAAAAGCTCATCCCCTTCGACATCATCCCGCGCATCATATCCGGCCGCGAATGGCGCAAGCTGGCTCAGGGCATCGAGCAGCGCGTTCTGGCGCTGAACGCCTTCCTCGACGACATCTACCACAAGCAGGAGATCATCAAGGCGGGCCGCATTCCCCGTGAACTGATCGAGAAGAACGTCGCCTTCCTGCCGGAAATGATCGGTTTCCGACCGCCGGGCGGCGTATACACCCATATCGTCGGCACCGACATCGTCCGCACCGGCGAGGACCAGTTCTATGTGCTGGAGGACAATGCCCGCACGCCGTCCGGCGTTTCCTACATGCTGGAAAACCGCGAAACCATGATGCAAATGTTCCCGGAACTGTTCCAGGTGAACAAGGTGCAGCGCGTCGAGGACTATCCGCACCTGTTGCGCCAGTCGCTCGCCTCGCTGGCACCTCCCGGCTGCAAGGGAAAGCCGCGCGTCGCGGTCCTGACCCCCGGCATCTTCAATTCGGCCTATTACGAACACTCCTTCCTCGCCGACATGATGGGCGTGGAACTGGTGGAGGGCTCCGACCTGCGCGTCATCGACGGCAAGGTGAAGATGCGCACCACCCGCGGCTACGAGGCGATCGACGTGCTCTACCGCCGCGTCGACGACGATTACCTCGATCCGATGACCTTCCGCCCCGACAGCTGTCTTGGCGTTCCGGGCATCATGGACGTCTATCGCGCCGGCAATATCACCATCGCCAATGCGCCCGGCACCGGCATTTCCGACGACAAGGCGATCTATTCCTACATGCCGGAGATCGTCGAGTTCTACACCGGCCAGAAGGCCCTTCTGGAAAACGTGCCGACCTGGCGCTGCTCCGAAGCCGACAGCCTGAAATATGTGCTGGAACATCTCGAGGAACTGGTGGTTAAGGAGGTCCACGGCTCGGGTGGCTATGGCATGCTGGTCGGCCCGACCGCGTCGAAGAAGGAGCGCGCCGATTTCGCCGAGAAACTGAAGGCCCGTCCGGCCAACTACATCGCCCAGCCGACGCTGTCGCTGTCGACCGTGCCGGTGCTGGTCAACAAGGGGATCGCCCCCCGCCATGTCGACCTGCGTCCTTACGTACTGGTGTCCGACAAGGTGCGGATCATCCCCGGCGGCCTGACCCGCGTAGCCCTGAAAGCCGGCTCGCTCGTGGTCAATTCCAGCCAGGGCGGCGGCACCAAGGACACCTGGGTACTGGAGGACTGACATGGTCATGCTCGGAAGAACGGCCAACGGCCTCTACTGGATGTTCCGCTACATCGAGCGGGCGGAAAACATCGCCCGCCTGGTCGACGCCGGCCTCAGAATGTCGCTCACCCGCAGCGGCGCCTCCGACGACGACTGGGCCGCCGTGCTCTTGAGCGCCGACGTGCGCGAGGGTTTCGACGCCAGCCATTCCAAGGTGACCGCCGCCGATGCGATCGACTTCCTCCTGCGCGACACGGCCAACCCGTCGAGCGTCATGTCCTGCATCGATTCGGGGCGCAACAATGCCCGCATGGTGCGTACCGCGCTGACCCGCGAGACCTGGGAAGCGACCAACGAGTGCTGGATCGAACTGAAGCAGATGCTCGCCCGCAAGCTGAAATCCGCTGACCTGCCGGAGGTAATCGACACGGTCAAGCGCCGCGCGGGCCTGATCCGCGGCGCCTTCCATGGTTCGATGCTCAGAAACGAGATCTACAATTTCGCCCGCATCGGCACCTTCATCGAGCGCGCCGACAATACCAGCCGCATCCTCGACGTGAAATACTACGTGCTTTTGCCGGCGATCACCCATGTCGGCTCGTCGCTCGACAACATGCAGTGGGAATCGATCCTGCGCTCGGTCTCGGCCCATCGCTCCTATCGCTGGGTCTATGACGGCGAGTACCGTCCGGCCAACATCGCCGACTTCCTCATCCTCAACGGCCAGATGCCGCGGTCGCTCGCCTATTCCTACGAGAAGATCGTCAGCAATCTCGGTTACATCGCCAGGGACTACGGCGAGCGGCTGGCGGCCCACGACACCGCGGAGAAGGTGCGTGAAACGCTGCAATCGACCACCATCGGCGAGATCATGGACCAGGGCCTGCACGAGTTCCTCGACCGCTTCATCGCCCGCAACAACCGGCTCGGCCAGGAAATCACCGAGGGTTACCGCTTCTACAGCTGAACCCAAGCCGGGAATGGACAAGAGATCATGCGCTTGAAGATCACCCATACTACGCTCTATCGCTACGAGGCGCCGGTTCTCTATTCTCTGCAGCGGCTGCGGCTGACGCCGCCGACCTGCCCCGGCCAGCACGTGGAAAGCTGGCACATCACCGTCGACGGCGCCAAGGTCGAGGCGGGCTATAACGACCAGTTCGGCAATCACGTGCATCTGGTCTCGACCGACGGCGAGGCTCATGAGGTCCGCATCGAGGCCTGCGGCGAGGTGGTGACCGAGGACCATGCCGGCGTGTTCGGTCCGCATGTCGGCTATTGCCCGCTCTGGCTGTTCCAGCGCGACACGCCGCGCACCAGGGCCGGAAAGCTGACCCGAGACCTCGTGAGGAACCTGTCCGCCAAGGAGCCGCTGGCGATGATGCACGACCTGATGGGGGCGATCCATCAAGCCGTCGCCTATCGTCCCGGGCAAACCGACAGCGAGACGACGGCCGAACAGGCGCTGGAGGCCGGCCAGGGCGTGTGCCAGGACCATGCGCATGTGATGATCGCCGCGGCGCGCAGCATGGGCATGCCGGCGCGCTATGTCTCGGGCTATCTGAAGATGGACGAGACCATCGCCCAGACCGCCACCCATGCCTGGGCCGAAGTCCATCTGTCCGGCCTCGGCTGGGTCGGCTTCGATGCAGCCAACGATCACTGCCCGGATGCCCGCTATGTGCGGCTGGCGACCGGCCTCTGCTATGCCGACGCCGCACCGGTCTCCGGCATGCGCATCGGCCCCGCCGGCGAGGATCTCGACGTCACCGTTCTGGTCGAATCGAAAGGCCAGCACCAAAGCCAGAGCCAGAGCTGAGCTCCGACCCCAGCACCCGCCCCGACCGGCGCGTCGGGCGTCGACGGCCGTGATCAATGGCGCTCACAAGCCCGGCGCCACCTTGGCGTGCTTCCCTCGGCGCAATCCATGGGGAGAAGGCGGCCGATGCTGTTTGGAAAATCGCTGTTTCAGTCGGTCGTCGAGCGGCTTGCCGAAGAGGCCGAGGAAGCCGATGGTCCGCTGGCAGACCCGGCCTACCGGATTTCCGGCCTGTCGAGCGGATTTGTCGCCGAAAGCGTCGAAGCAGCACCCACGCAGGCCTTTCGCCTCGACGCCTATCTCGCCCTCATGCCGGACCCCGAGCCAGAGAACACCGAGCCGCCGGCCGTTCCCGCGCATCTGGCGCGGCTCACCATAGCGGAAATCACCGAGGATCTTGGCTTGCGCGCCGACGACGACCGGGATGCGCTGGCCGACAAGCGCCGCGCCTTCGCCCGCCTCAACCATCCGGACCGACAGCCCGCTGCGTTCCGCGACAAGGCCACGACGCGGATGAAGATCGCCAACCTTCTGGTCGACGAGGCGATCCGCAGGCTCGGGCCCGCCTGACTTTTCGATATAAGGTTCGATCAGTCGTAGAGACGCTTCAACAGCCCGATCAGCTGGTCGCGCGCCGCCTTGCCGCCGAGCTTGGCCAAGAGCCGCTCCTCGTGCTCCTGCCAGATCGGCATCAGGCCGTCGAGATAGGCGAGCCCCTGTTCGGTGATGTGAAGCGACTGGACGCGACGATCGACCTCGGACTTGCGCCGCGCGACGAAGCCCTTGTTCTCCAGCCCGTCGACGATGGCGACGAAATTGGCCCGCTGGATACCCAGCGCCTCGGCCACCTCGCTCTGCTTGGCGCCCTGGTTGCGTGTCAAAAGCATGAGCACGGCGAAATCGGTCGGCCGCAGCCCCTTGGCGGAGAAGGCCTCGTTGAAATCCTGGAAGACCGAAAGCTGCGCGCGGCGCAGGCGGTAGCCGACGGCATCCTCGATCATCGAAAAATCTATCACGGAGGCGTTGCGCGCCACCTTGCCGGCCTGATCGTCCCTCATGCGGTCGCCATTCTTGTTCTTGTCCCCCCTTTCCAGACAGAAGGCCTCAGCCGAGCACCCAAGCATCTGGAAAACCAAGAATGATTCTATAGCATTGCATCGTCCGCACAAGGCTTCGCCTTAGCCGCCGGGCAGATGTCGACAGATTTCACCGCCGCCCGCCTCGACGCTGCGTGCGGCCCGCGCGGCGCGCGGGCACATGGCCCCGCGACCGCCCGGCAGCGCAAGACTTGCCGCGTCGCGGTGTCGAAACGAAGGACGGCGAATTGCGCATTTTCCGCATTGATGCCGGCGGAAGTCTGGGGTATGACCGCCGAACCGGTTTGACGGCGAGTCACTTGGACCCGCCGACGGATGCACCCGTAGCTCAGCTGGATAGAGTGTTGGATTCCGATTCCAAAGGTCACAGGTTCGAATCCTGTCGGGTGCGCCATTTCAACAAATGATCGAGCGACTTGCCTATCCCAGGCCGGGAGCCTCTGGCTTAGGTTGAGGCGTCAGCGCCCATCACCTCTCATAAACTAGTTCGCCACGCCGTCCCGCCCCTCTATCGTCATCAAAGTGGCCGTAAGAAGCGCTACCAGCTTCTCGCCACCGGCCGATTCGGAAAAGACCTCCGTCTGCGCCAACGTCAGCGTCCGTCCGGACTTAACGACCCGCCCCCTGGCGATGATCCGCTCACCTGCGGCAGGCGCAACCAAGTTTATTTTGAATTCGGTAGTCAACACCCCGGCGCCCGGCGGCATGAGACTGAGCGCGGCATATCCTGCCGCGCTGTCCGCAATGGCTGACACCGCTCCCGCGTGCACGAAACCATGCTGCTGCGAGACAGAGGGGCTTGGTGACAAGGCGATATCAACGGCACCTGGTGCGATGCGCAGTATTGCAGCGCCAAGAGTGCCCATCAACCCCTGCTTGTCAAAGCTGGCTTGAATGCGGGTCTGAAAATCGGGATCTTGCGGGGTAAAGGCGCACATAGATTTGCTCTCCAATCTGAGATGGCACGGTTCTGCACGATGCTCGTCATCACGAGGGTGAAGGTGAGGCGCAAACGCCGGGCAGGCGGCCAGGATTTGCTCTGGCGTCCGCGCCGGCCCTGCAAGCCCTGACCCTTCCGGGGGTTTGCCGGAAGCCAATTCGTTTATGTTACGCGGCCATGGCCGTCGCCTCCGGCATGGCGGGCAGCATCCTTCTGTTGCCGCTGCCCCCGAAAATCTGCCGGGGGTTGCCCCGCAAGCCGGTCGTCGCCGTCAGGCGACAAATTCCTTGCCCAGCAGAGGACGAAGATCGCCCTCGCCGGCATAGCATCGGCAGATCGCAACGATCCGCTCGCGGGTCTTCGCGGGAATCTTATCGCCGCGCCCGGCCACGCCCTTGTTGAGCCTCAGGGCCGCTCCGTTGCGGGTGTCCGCGAAACATGCGGCGATCTGGCCGGCATCGGCATTCTCCGATCCGATGAAATCGGCGATCCTTGTGCCCAACCGCTCCTTGTCGGCAATGAAATCGTCTTCATAGGAAACCCACAAGGGGGAGACCAGGCCGGCCGCCTCGCATTTTTGCCAGGACAGCAGAAATTTCACGTACCAGACGCATGTCGCGTCGGTCAGCATGTCGAAGCGGGCCTCGTCATCGAGCCTCGTATACGTCGCGGGCATGCCGTCGTCGAAGAAGGCCGGGTTTCCGGGCAGGTCGACCGCCCGCCACTGGAGCAGCATGTCGTCGAGGCTGACGAGCGTGTCGAAAATGTTGCGCACCGTGACGATCGGCTTGATCCCGTAGAGCGCGATCTGTCGGGCGAGGAAAGGCGTGCAGCGGATATGATGCTGCGCGACATAGCCTCTCTCATTCAGCCCATTGCGCAGCAAGGCCAAGTCGTCGGTCTCCTGCTCGCGCAAATTGGCG
The DNA here is from genome assembly GCF_900492205.1 of Ciceribacter sp. T2.26MG-112.2. Lineage (GTDB taxonomy): Bacteria > Pseudomonadota > Alphaproteobacteria > Rhizobiales > Rhizobiaceae > Allorhizobium > Allorhizobium naphthalenivorans_A. The sequence goes on along the minus strand of NZ_UEYQ01000022.1, from coordinate 858 downwards.
CCCAGCACGGAGCCGGAGTAAGCGCTGTAGGTCGGCGTCGCCAGCGATACCTGCGGAATATCGAGCGCCTTGCAGAGCGCGCCGGCGATGAAGGTCGAGGCGGATTTGGGCGCGCAGGCGACAAGGATATTCGGCTGGCGGGCCCGCGAGGCGGTCAGCCTGGCGCGCATGACGAGTTCGCTAAATTGGTCAAGATTGACGCCGAGCCGACCTGCGCTGAGATCGTCCATGGTCGGCAGATAGAAGGGATGGGCAAAGTTCAGTGCCGCCGCCGCAGCGAGCGCCTGCTGCGGCGGCACACTGCGAATATGATTGTCGGCGTGCAGACGAACCTTGGCCATATCCGGCTCGAGCGCGATCGTCCGCATCACGTCGTAGAGCCCCGGGGCGTGCGGCGTTTCCATCCTGCCGTCCATGTCCATCCTCGTCTTCGTCACCACCAGCCCGTCGATTACTTGATCGTTCGACGAACGCCGACCATGGTTGGCCCATGGACCTTGTACGGGACTTGACGCAACGCCCGAGCCAAGGTCCCGATGGCGTCTCGGCCGGCTCAGCGGGCGGATTCCGCGACCATTGTCACGCAAGGACAAACACGGTTACGTGGCAGCAGACGCGGTGGAAGCGATTCGGTTGGCGCCGACGAGGCTGGCAAGCGGAGAACCCTCCACGCAAAAGAATGCCGACCGACACAACAAGGTGCCATCCATTGCCGCTGAGCCACCTCGAGCTCCTCGAAGCCGAATCGATCCACATCCTGCGCGAGGTCGCCGCAACCTTTTCCCGGCCGGTCATGCTCTATTCGGTCGGCAAGGATTCCTCCGTCATGCTGCACCTGGCGATGAAGGCCTTCTACCC
>NZ_UEYQ01000058.1 GCF_900492205.1 Ciceribacter sp. T2.26MG-112.2 | reverse complement strand
GCTCCATACCGGCCAGCGGTCGTACTCTAGCCGCACAACAGGCCTGATACATGACCGCACCCGATCACACGTTCAAAACCGCTCGAAGAACTGCTTGCATGAACGGGGGCATCCATACATGACCCGGGGCCGCCGGGTCAGCTCTCAGTGGAAATCAACAAGCCGGGCTTGCATTGCGGTTGCGGCGCAGAAGACGATGCGATTTTCGACGGAAGCCAACGACAGGAGCTCATTGAGCAAGGTCTTGTTTCGTTCGGCATGCTCCGCCAAAAGAGCAACCGACGTCGCCGGTAAAGCGATTGGGTCATCTCCACCTTCAAGTTCTGTCAACGGGGAACTTATGGCGAAGACCTCGATAGGGTCTGTTTCTCCCGCAAGCTGCAAGGCTGCCATGGGCTCGTCGTCGTCAATCTCGACGATTTTGCCGCCAAATGCCTCCTTCAGGGCCTTGACCGAGTTGTGCTCGACGGCGAGAGCCGGCGCCGCACAGATACCAATGAGCTTAGCGTCGGAACTGGGTATCATCAGCTCGAGGATATCTCGGACAGATGCGAGTTGAACCTGGGTGGCGTCACCGAAATCACGTATCTTGTCTTTTTCCCAAAATCGCGGAAAACCTGCTCCACATCGGTTTCGGCCTCGCGCCATTTCTCGATCGCCCCCGCAAAGCTTGCGATATCGGCAATGACGATGGCGTTAGAGAGACCATCGAGCAGGGGAAAGCTCGTGCCTCCAAAAAGGGTATAGGTGGTGAGATCGCGCAAGCCGAGCTGATACCAGACTGATTCGAGCTCGTTTGCTGCCTCTTCCGCCAGACACTCATCCGGGGCAAGCCAAAAAACATTCCCGCCATCCTCGTCGGATCGGAATGCTTCGAGCACCGCGGAAACTACCGAGTGGAGCTTACCTGCACCAAACGGCATGTGCAACAGGACCTTGCTACCGGGCAGATGAAGCTCGCGTCGAAGCTTTCCGATCCGACGAGGATGGCGGGAAGGCTCAGCGGAGATCGTTTTGGGCTCCGTATAGGGAACTCCATACCATTCGAACAGAGTTTTCTTAAAATTCGTTCGGGTGAAGTCCACGTCTCGCAACGTCGCCCTCGGCATTACCGTTGGTTGGCTCAACGCCGTGCACAAATGAATGGCGTCTTCGTCAGTCAGATGGTCAATGAGTATGCCGACGGCACTCGGATCGTCGAGAACTGCCGCCGCCCGCGCGAGGTGACGATTGTTTCAGCCATGACTGCCGGAGCCAAGGCCTCTTGACCAAGATGCTGCAAAAGCTCAACAAACTGGGTTCCCAACAGCGGCGTCAACACGTTGACGCCTTGCTCCGCAAGGTGGCGTTTAAGTTTATCAGACAAGCTTTATCCCCGATCCCCTCGCGATTGCCGTGCGGAATCGCTGAAAGATTGTGATCAGACCTTCTCGCTGACGGTGCGCGAACAATCAATAGTAGAAGTCAGTCTAAGGGCTTTGGATTTCTTAGGTCAGTCCCAGCATCACTGTGAGGGCGAATTTCAGATTATTCGACCCGACATCTCGGGCTCCTGCCTAGACAACTCCCCACGCCCGAAACCTCCCCCTGCCCGTCATCTCCCTCAAACCCAGTTCCTGAACAATCCGCCGCGCTCCTTGCGGCGTCACCTCAAGCATCTTTGCAACCATCCCGGCCGAGATCAGCGGCCGCGCCATGACGAGCTCGACGAGCTCCGGCAGCCTGGACGACGTCCGGCGCCCCTCCAGTTTGCGCATCATCATCTGCCGCGCCAGCACCAGCCGGTCATGTTCCTTCAGCCCCGTCTCCGCGGCAACCGTCAGCGCCCTTGAAATGGCCAGCAACCGCGTCTCGCGATCACGATGCCGGCGCCGATCGACGGGGATGGCTTTCAGGCCGAGATTGATTGCGGCGAGATGAGTGCCGGTGGTGACACCACCTTCGCGCAGGACCGAGGCAGCGAGCAGCCGCCCGAGCCATGGCGCATGCTGGAGCACGGCGATCTCGTTCCAGGCATCGAGTGCAACGACCGCTTGGCAGACCGGCGGCAGATCCTGAGCCCGCGCGACGACAACCCGCCATTCCTCCAGGCGTTCGTCCTCATCCCAGTCGAGATCGTAGACGAACGGATCCTTTTCGGGAGCGGTTTTGACGCGGCCCGGTTTTTTCGCTTCTTCGATCGCGGCGTCCGAGCGGGCAAGAACCGCATCGATCGCGGCAAACGCATCGCCCAGACCGTCACTGTCGGGATCCTCCGCCTCCCCTACTCCTGTCGGAGCGTCGCTCACCTCTGCATTTTCCTCCGGCACCCCCTCACCATCTCCACCCAATGATGCACCGGCCCACGGCCGGCCGCGCAGGGAGGCGAGGCCTTGAGCAGAGAGAGCCCAACCAGGTGGATGGGCGGCAATGCGACGACGGGTTTTCAGGATGTCGCGGGCGATGGTGAGTTCGTGGGTGGGCGCGCGGATGTCTCGGAAAGCGTCATGCAAAACGAGGTCCTCGAGATGGACGAGTTCGCCATCGACCCAGAGCGAGGCATGGGCTTCCAGGAAATGCGAGCGCTCGAGAAAACCCTCGCCGACGGGAGAGCGGGCGATGCGTTCGTCGAGCCGGGCCAGCGCGACCGCAGCCTCGGAGATCGGCCGAAGCAGTACCTGGAGCAAATCCGGTGGCACCAGGGATTCCTGTTTCCGGTAATTCATGATTCACTCCCGTGATGACGAAGCGCCGCCTGCCTATGGTCGAGCATGCCGACACGCTGTCGCTGAAGGCGCTGC
>NZ_UEYQ01000001.1:490000-743970 GCF_900492205.1 Ciceribacter sp. T2.26MG-112.2 | reverse complement strand
AGGACCGGCAAGACAAAAATACCGGGCAAGACCCGGCGCTCAAAATAACGCGGGGTGGAGCAGCCCGGTAGCTCGTCAGGCTCATAACCTGAAGGCCGCAGGTTCAAATCCTGCCCCCGCAACCAAATCCCAAATTCCACAGCTCAACACGCTCAACACAAAGCTCCTCACCATAACGGTCGAGGAGCTTTTTGCGTTCGGCCCGAGGGTCGTAAGCGCCCGGCGAAAGACGCGCCATCAGATCGTTCTGTGCTGCGTCGACGAACGGATGCTCTATCCGGCGGGCTCTTCCATCGACTGACCTGGCATCGGTCCACGATGTCGTCTGGACGACCTTCTGTTCGCGTTGGTCGAAGAGGTGCGCGATGAAGATTGGCGCAATGTACGCGATACGGTCCAGTTCGAACACTGGGCGACACTCTTGCTGACATAGAGTTTGCTCAGCAAATCACTATTCACGATCTCGCCCCAATGGCGGAGAGGATCCTGCCGAAGGGGATGCCGATGTTGAAGCGTTGGCTGACAACGGGATCCGGCATCCCATATTGAGCGCAATTCCCAAGGTCACCCAAGTCGCCGGTTAGATGCGGAAAAGTGATGGAGCAGGTGCCTTGAGGCACCAAATGAATTCAGACCCCGGCGCCTGAGATATCGGATGTCTGCATAAGGGCGGCGGGCGCTCGCCATCTTTCCGTGGCGGCGATCCATTGCAGTGTCCTCTGTTCGGGCTCCTCACAGCGGATGATATCGGTGACGACGGCCGCGCTATCGGCGCCGTTGGCAAAGACACCCTCGACAAGATCCACGTTCAGACCGCCGATGGCGACCAGAGGCAAGTCACCGATGCGCGATTTCCACTCGTTCAGCTTTCCAAGGCCCTGCGGCGCCCATTTCATCTGCTTGAGGATGGTCGGGTAGACCGGGCCAAGCGCAACATAGTCGGGGGTCGCCGCCAAGGCGGTCTGAAGCTCGCCCTCATCATGGGTCGAAAGGCCGAGTTTCAGACCGGCCGCCCGGATGGCGCCCAGGTCCGCTTCCGCGAGGTCCTCCTGGCCAAGATGGACGAAGTCGCAGCCTTCCTCGATGGCGATGCGCCAGTGGTCGTTGATCACCAGCTGGCATTGATGGGCAGCGCAGACCACCATGGCGCGGCGAATCTCGGTGCGCAGCTCGGTGTCGGGCCGATCCTTGATGCGCAATTGCACGAGCCGGACACCGAGCGGCACCAGGCGCTCGATCCACCGGGCGTTGTCGACGATAAGATAGAAGGGGTCGAGTCTCATGAAAACACCGCCTTGCCGATCACGGGTGTCGACGGCACCGCCATGTCCCGCGGTTCCAGCATTCCGGCGCGATGGGCGTCAAACCCGGCGGTAATGGCGTGGCCAAAGGCCTTGGCCATGGCGACCGGATCGCCGGCGCCGGCTACCGCCGTATTGAGCAGGACGGCATCGAAGCCGAGTTCCATCACCTGGCAGGCATGGGAGGGCCGGCCGATCCCGGCATCGACGATCAGCGGCACATCGGGAAAATGATGCCGCATGGTGCGGAGCGCCGTGACGTTCTGCGGTCCCGCGGCGCTGCCGATCGGCGCGCACCAGGGCATCAGCACCTCGCATCCGGCGTCGATCAGTCTTTCCGCCACCACCAGGTCGTCTGTCGTATAGGGAAAGACGTTGAAGCCGTCGTCGCTTAAGATTCGCGCTGCCTCCACAAGGGCAAAGACGTCCGGCTGCAGGGTGTCGTGATGGCCGATCACCTCCAGCTTGATCCAGTCGGTGGCGAAGACCTCGCGCGCCATTTTCGCGGTCAGCACGGCCTCAGACGCACTGTGGCAACCTGCTGTGTTGGGCAGCACGCGGACGCCCAGGCTGCGGATCAGGTCGAAGAAGGCGCCGCCCGAGCGGCCGCCGGCCGTCTCGCGGCGTAGTGAGACGGTGACAATGTCCGTGCCGGAGGCTTTCACAGCCTCGGTCAGGATGGCGGGGGAGGGGTAGCGCGACGTTCCGAGCAACAGGCGCGATCGGACCGTCGTTCCATAAAGGTCCAGCATGATCAGCCTCCCTGCATCGGCGACAGGATCTCGATCCGGTCGTGGTGTCTGAGCGCATAAGTCGGGCGGTCTTCGCGGTGGATCAGTTCGCCATTGACGGCGGTGGCCAGCCACTCGCCCTCGTATTCCAGGGCATGGAGCAGATCGGCGAGAGTGGCGGCCTGAACGGCCTGTTCTTCGCCATTGACGATGAAGATCATGCGCAATGCCTTTCATAGTTGGGGATGGAGTCGGTGAGAATTGCGGCCACCTGGCCGGCCATGGCCGGGGCCAGCAGAAAGCCGTGGCGGTAGAATCCGTTGACGCTGATGACGTTGCCGTCGACGGTGACGCGGGGCAGGTTGTCGGGATAGGCGGGACGCACGCCGACGCCCAGTTCCGCGACGCGCGCTTCGCCGAAGGCCGGATGCAGGGCATAGGCGGCATTCAGCAGTTCCATCAGCGAGCGGGCCGAGATCGGTCCGGCATCGTCGCTTTCGATTGTCGTCGCCCCGACCATGAAGCGGTCGTCGCCGCGCGGTGCGACATAAAGCGGAATGCGCGGATGCAGCAGGCGCACCGGGCGGGACAGCGCGATCTCGGAAGTTTCGAGAAACAGCATCTCGCCGCGCACGCCGCGAAGGTCCGCGGTTTGGCCTATGGCCGCCGCACCGGTGCAGTCGATGATCGTGTCGAAGCTCCCGGCCATGTCCTCGGCAGCACAGCCGAAATGAAAAGGCACACCGCGGTCGAGCAGAACCCGTTGCAGACCGGCGAGCGCCCTGCGCGGATCGAGATGGGCCTCGTCGCGAAAGAACAGCGCTTTGCGGAAACGCCCGGCCAGCGACGGCTCCAGGGCTTCGATACCGGTGCCGTCGAGCCAGTCGTAGCCGCTGGTTCGCCCGGCAAAGCGTGTCAGTTCGCCGGTGTCGCGGCCGCTCGCGACCACCAGAGTGCCATGGCGGATCACGTGGCCGGGCAAGGCCTCCTCCCACCAGTCGGCCGCAGTCCTCCCGAGCGTCAGCACCATCTCATCGGCACTTTCGCGCTCGCACCACGGCGCCAGCATGCCGCCGGCCAGGCCGGATGCGCCGGTTGCCACGGCTCCCGCGCACTCGACGACGTGGACCTCGATGCCATGGCGTGCAAGTTCCAGCGCCACGGTGAGGCCGGCAACGCCGGCCCCCTTGATCACGACCCGCATGTCACGCACCGCCCGGCGCGGTGTCGGTTGCGCTGCCGAGCGGCATGTAGAGCTGGCCGCCCTCGCGGAATTTCTCCGCCATGGCGGCGAGACCCTCCTTCTGCGCCTCGGCGCGGATGTCGTGGGAGATGCGCATCGAGCAGAATTTCGGCCCGCACATCGAGCAGAAATGCGCCACCTTGTGGGCTTCCTTCGGCAGCGTCTCGTCATGCATCGAGCGGGCGGTTTCCGGGTCGAGCGACAGGTTGAACTGGTCTTCCCAGCGGAACTCGAAACGGGCCCGCGACAGCGCATCGTCGCGAACCTGCGCGGCGGGGTGACCCTTGGCGAGATCGGCGGCGTGGGCGGCGATCTTGTAGGTGATGACCCCGGTCTTGACGTCGTTGCGGTCCGGCAGGCCGAGATGTTCCTTCGGCGTGACGTAGCAGAGCATGGCCGTGCCGAACCAGCCGATCATCGCCGCGCCGATGCCTGAGGTGATGTGATCATAGCCCGGCGCGATGTCGGTGGTCAGCGGCCCGAGCGTATAGAACGGCGCCTCGCCGCAGACCTTCAGCTGCTTGTCCATGTTCTCCTTGATCTTGTGCATCGGCACATGGCCGGGGCCTTCGATCATCACCTGGCAATCCTTCGCCCAGGCGATCTGCGTGAGTTCACCGAGCGTTTCCAGCTCGGCGAACTGCGCGGCGTCGTTGGCATCGGCGATCGAGCCAGGGCGCAGGCCGTCGCCGAGCGAAAAGGAGACGTCGTAAGCGCGGGCTATGTCGCAGATCTCCTCGAAATGCTCGTAGAGAAAACTCTCCTTGTGGTGATGCAGACACCACTTGGCCATGATCGAACCGCCGCGGCTGACAATGCCGGTGACGCGGTTGACGGTGAGCGGGATGTAATGGAGCCGCACGCCGGCATGGATGGTGAAATAGTCGACGCCCTGTTCGGCCTGTTCGATCAGCGTGTCGCGATAGATCTCCCAGCTGAGGTCCTCGGCTATACCGCCGACCTTTTCCAGCGCCTGGTAGAGCGGCACGGTGCCGATCGGCACGGGGGCGTTGCGGATGATCCAGTCGCGGATATTGTGGATGTTGCGGCCGGTCGAGAGGTCCATGACGGTATCGGCGCCCCAGCGGATGGCCCAGACCATCTTGTCGACCTCTTCCTCCATCGACGAGGTGACGGCGGAATTGCCGATATTGGCATTGATCTTCACCAGGAAATTGCGACCGATGATCATCGGCTCCAGTTCCGGGTGGTTGATGTTGGCAGGAATGATCGCACGCCCCGCGGCGATCTCCTGGCGGACGAATTCCGGCGTGACATAGTCGGGGATTTGGGCGCCAAAGCTCTCTCCGTCGCGTTTGAGCGCCTGTTCCGGCATGCGGCGGCCGATATTCTCGCGGATGGCGACGAACTCCATTTCGGGCGTAATGATGCCGGCGCGGGCATAGGCAAGCTGGGTGACCGCCTTGCCGCCGACCGCGCGGCAGGGTCGGCTACGCACCGGGAATTCCGGAGTCAGCCGGTCGCCACTGGCAAACCCGTTATCCTCCGGCTTCACATGGCGGCCGTTATAGGCTTCCACGTCGCCACGGGCGGCGAGCCAGTTCTCGCGAATGCGGGGAAGGCCGCGCTCGATGCCGATCGTCTCAGCGGTTTCGGTGTAGGGGCCGGAGCTGTCATAGACCGTGACCGGCGGTTCGCCGGAGGTCGGGTGAAGGGCGATCTCGCGCATCGGCACGCGGATCCCGGGGTGCAGCACACCGGGCATGTAGACCTTGGCGGAGGCCGGCAGCGGTCCGGTGGTGATGGTGGCATGCAGGTTTTTCGGGGCAATGTTCATCGTGAGGCTCCAAGTTTGCGGTTGGAGACCCAGTCATGTCAGCCGGAAAGATGGAAAGACGCCGACACGGTCCTCCCGTATCGAGAGAATCCGCCTGTCGCAGCGCTTGCACCGTCCCTACGCCAGTATGAACTGGATCAGGTTCAACGGGTCACTGCGCGCAATAGCAGTATCTCAGCCCCTTGCCGGGACTCCCCTGGTGAATGCGAAAAGGTTAGGTGCTTGGCGGCGAGGCTGTCAAGACGCAAACAGATTGGCTTGGGCCACGTCTCCGATCTAGCTTGGCGCGATCGTCCAACCGGGTGTTCAAGCCTCACCGTGGTTTCCATCGGTTGGCCTTGGCCGAGATCCCGGGAGATGAACGCCAGCAAATCCTCCAGACCGTGTTATCCCGACATGTTCTGCGCGGTGTGCCATCGCCAGGCGGACCGCGCGATCTCCTCGAGGGAAAATTGCGGCTGCCAGCCGAGGACGTCCTGCGCCATCTCGTTGTTTGCCACCAGCACGGGCGAATCGCCTGGACGCCGGGCGCTGAAGCTGACGGGAAAGTCTTGACCGGAGACGGCGCTGATCGTCTCGAGGAGTTCGTTCACGGTCGTCCCGGTGCCGGTGCCGAGATTGAGCGCAAGCGAGGTGCCGCCGTCGAGTAGGTACTCGACCGAGCGCACATGGGCGTCCGCCAGATCGATGACATGGACGTAGTCTCTGACGCAGGTTCCGTCGCGGGTGTCGTAGTCCGATCCGAACACTTCGAATTTCGGCCGGCGGCCGAGTGCGGCCTCGATCGCCAGCGGAATGGCATGGGTCTCGGGCGTATGCCATTCGCCGATGCGCCCTTCGAAATCGGCGCCGGCGGCATTGAAGTAGCGCAGCGTGACCGAGCGCAGTTCGGTGTAAGTGTCATAGTCCTTCAGGGCCTGTTCGACGACCCACTTTGTCCGCCCATAGGGATTGATCGGTGCCTGCGGGTGGCTCTCGTCCATCGGCACCACTTCCGGCAGTCCGTAGGTAGCGCAGGTCGAGGAAAAGACGATCGCGCCGATGCCGGCCGCCTGGGCCGCCGACAGCAGAGTCAGCGACCCGGTCACGTTGTTCTCGTAGAAGGACACCGGATCTTTGACGCTTTCGCCGACCTCGATGAGCGCGGCGAAATGGATGATGGCGACGGGCGCGTAGTGCCGGAGCACCTCGTCGAGCCGTCCCCGGTCGCGAATGTCGCCGACAACCAGCGGCCCCCACCGGACGAATTCGTCGTGGCCGTTGGACAGGTTGTCATAAACGACGGGCAGGAAGCCCGATTGCGAAAGCTTGAGGCAGGTGTGGGAACCGATATAGCCGGCGCCGCCGACCACGAGAACAGGTATATCCGTCATCGATGGGATTCCTTGCTGTTGATGTTCCATGACTGTCCGGTCCGGAGGTCCGCGCTGCGCACCGCCGGTTGATGATGAGCAGAGCGGCATTCGCCGGCTCAGGCTTGCGAAGGGGCGGCCGCGGCTCCTTGTCCTTTTGCAGTCGGCGGCGCCGCAGGACGCGATTTTGCGGCCTTCGGCATGGGCGACTGGTAGTAGGCCTCGTATTGGCTGCGGAACTTCTCCTGTCCGCCGAACTCGCTGTATCTCGGCAGCTGCGCCATGTCGGTCTTGTTGAGCAGCACGCCGAGGATCTTCGAGGCGATCAGTGGCTCGGATTCCAGCAGGTCGGACACGAGGCGCGTCGGCGTCTTGCCCCATTCGACGACGAAGACGAAGCCGTCGACCTGGGCCGAAAATGCCTTGGCATCGACCACGGGCCCGAGCGGCGCGAGATCGACGATGATGTAGTCGAAGTGCTGGCGGGCGCCCTCGACCAGGCTCGCCATGCGCGGCGAAGCCAGCAGTTCGTTGGTGTGCGGCAGTTGCTCGCCATGGGGCCGGGGAAGGATCGGCAGGATGGCGAGCTTCGACTGCGGGTCGACCCGGATCAGGCTCGTCCAGGCGACATCGCCGATCACCGCCTCGACCAGGCCGGCCTTGGGGGCGGGCTTCAGCATGCGGCTCAGTCTCGGATTGCGAAGGTCGGCATCGATCAACAGGGTGCGCTTGCCGCTGGCCGCCAACAGCGTGGCAAAATTGGCCGCCACCGTGGTCTTGCCTTCGCCCGGCAGCGACGAGACGACGCCGATGACGCGGCTCTGGCGCCCCTGCAGGACAATGTCGCAAGCCAGCTTCACGTTGCGCAGCGTTTCGGCGAAGGCCGAGCGCGGGGCTTCGAGCACCAGGCGCGTCATCCGCTCGAGCGGCAGTTCCGGCGGTGGCTCCTCGGAAGGTTTCGGGCCGCGCTTGAACACGGCATTGAGGCGGTCCAGCGGCCGCTTGGCCGTGGCGCCCACGAGTGGAAGATAGCCGAGCGATGTCAGCCCGAGAACCGAACGAACCTCGCTGCCGAGCCGGAAATAGCGCTCCTGCATTTCCTGCGCGAAGGCGAGCGCGCCGCCCGCCATCAGACCGAGCACGACCGAGAGCGCAAGCACCATGGTTTTCTTCGGGCTCGACGGCGAGACGGGTACCCCGGCATCGGAGATCACGCGGGCTTCGGCGATCGGGAAGGACTGCTTCTGGTTCGCCTGCTCGTAGCGGTCGAGATAGGATTGATAAAGGGCTTTCAGCGCCGTCGCCTTCTGCTCCAGTTCGCGCAGATGGACGAGAGACTGGGTCGCCTGCGAATTCTTGCCGGTGACGCCCGCTATGCTCTCGCGCAGCGACGTCTCGCGCGACCGGGTCACCTCATATTCGTTGCGATAGCTGTCGGTCAGCCGCTGCAGTTCCCGGAAGATCTGTTGGGAGACTTCGCCCTTTTCGGCTTTCAGAGCGACGGCCTGGGGATGGTCTGCGCCGAAGCTGCCCGTCACCTCTTGCTCCCGCTGCTCGATCGACAGATAGCGGCCACGCAACTGCTGGATCACCGAATTTTCGCTGCCGCCGGCACCGATCATCGCATTCCTGACCGCGTTGTCCGGCCCCTGGTCGAGGATCGACTTGAACTGGTCATAGCGGGCCGAGGCTCTGGCCACGTCCGCCTGGGCGATGATCAGCTGGCTGTTGAGGTCGGTCAGCTGCTGCTCCGACATGAGTTCGCCGCGCGTGGAGGTCAGGCCGTTTTCGGCCTTGTAGCGTTCGGCCTCGAGTGAGGCCGCCTGGGCGCGTTGCCTCAGATCGTCCAGTCGCTCCTGCAGCCAAACGGAGGCGCTCTCTGCCGCATCGAAATTGGCGTTCAGCTGGTCGGCGAGATAGGCATCGGCATAGGCGTCGGCGACCTTCGCGGCCAGTTGCGGATCCGGCGAGCGATAGGAAAGCGCGACGACGGCGCTCCGCCCGACCCGTTCCACGGCTATGCCTTGCTGCAGCATGGCCGCCGCTTTTTGCCTCTTGCCTTCGAGCACGGCTTCGTCGGAGACCGCATCGGCGAAGAGGCTGATTGTGCCGCGCAGCCAGGACTTGGCGGTTGCGATCAGCGATTTCGGCGGGTTGAGGATCGTCTCGTTGTCGGCGAGCCCCGCTTCGTCGACGACCCTCAGGGCCAGCTTGTTGGATTTCAGGATTTCGACGGCGCTCGAAATCTGGGTATCGGCCTGCTGCTTGCTCTGCGGCGAAGCCAGTTCCTCCTCGGCATAACGGGCGAGGTTCTCGTCGAGCAGAATCTGCGTCATCGAGGTGTAGACCGGGGTCGTAAACACGAGGTAGGCGACGCCCAGCATCACGAAGAGCGCGGTCGCAAGACCGATGGTCGTTGCGCGCCGGAGGACCGAGGCGAAAAGGCGGTCGAGGTCGATGAAGGAATCGCCATCGTCCTTTTCCGGACGCAGGACGCCGTTCAGGGGCAGGGCTCTGTGGTTCATGGACGCGTTCCGTTTCCAAGGGGGGGGCGGTCGGGGTGATCGGGAGCCGCCGGTGGTTCCTTGCTCGTGTGAGGGGCCATAGCGGGGTCGGCCCGCCCGGCTGAGAATTCTACCGGGCGAACTGTGGAGGCCCGTTCCTTCAGGCGCCGTAGTCGGGCGGCGATCGGCATGGAAAGGTGGCGGAGCGCGGCCGGGTCGCGAAGGGCGATGCCGAGCGCGCCGGCAAGCGAGCGGCGCTTCAGATGCCCGACCAGCGTCAGAAAGGAGTGCGCCCGAACGAGGCTGCTGCGGCGGCGGCGCTGCGCGGCAAGCGCCTTTCCGTCCAGCCGGTAACGGCCGAGGAATTCGCCATCGGCAGCGAGCATCGCCTCGACATGCTCGAGCTTGAGCACGCGCGAAATCGATCCCTCGGTGATGTGATAGAGATAGCCGATGGTCGGATCGACCACGCATTTCGCCCCCGCCGCCAGCGCCGAGGCCAGCAGCAGATAGTCCTCGCCGATCCGCAGGCGCTCGTCGAAGCGCAGGCTGTGGTCTGCCAGGAATTGTCGGCTAAAGACCGGTTTCATGTAGCCAAAATTGTGCTGCGAACGGAAAAGCACATTGGAGTCGAGGAAGGCGGCCAGTGTGAGGTCCGGGCGGCGGGCGAGTTCGTGTTCATCGAACATCGCCCGCGCGCTGCCGTCGGCTCCGACGACCGCGAGATTGTCGACGACGATCTGGGCGCCCTCGGCTTCGGCCCTTGCAATCATCCGTGCGAGGCGGTCCAGACGCATCGTGTCGTCGGCATCAAGTACCGCGATCCAGCGACCGCGCGCTGCGTCGATAGCCGCATTGCGCGCTGCTCCGGGGCCGCGGTTTTCCGCCAGTGCGACCAGTCTCAGGCGTGGATCGGCGATAGCACCGACGACGTCGCGCGTGGCGTCGGTGGAGCAATCGTCGGCGACGATCACCTCCAGCGCAACGCCTTGCTGCATAAGGGCGCTGCCAATCGCGTGGCCGATCGTGTCGGCGGCGTTGAAGGCGGCTATGACGATGCTGACATCCGGAGTTTCTTGCATCATGGTGCAGTGGCTCCCAGCTGGCCGTATTGTCGGATTTCGCGGACGCCGACCAAGCCGCTGACGACGCCGAGGTGCATGACGGCGCGAAGGCCGTAACGGTTGCGGCGGATCGCGAAGGGAATGCAGCCCAGGCTTGCCACGATACAAAACCCCGCCTTGGCGGCGGCCATTGCCAGTTGTGCCGGCCGCTTCGTGAACGGGGCATTTTCGGCGAGTAGACGGCCATGGGTCTGCCCCATGCGGAAACGGCGCCTGGCGAGCCATGATAGCCGCGCGCGTCCGGGCGGCACCGGCTCTTCGACGACGGCATTGGCGGCAAAGGCGATTTTGCCGCCGGCGCGGTGCATATGGGTGAAAAAGTCGGTGTCCTCGCCGCCGCTCTTGCCGAGCGCGAGGTTGAAGCGCCGGCCGGCGACCGCCGGGGAGGCACGGCGCAGCAGGACATTGCAGGTATAGCCGGTGCGGATCTCGCCCCCGACCCAGACCGGGGATGTCGAGTGAAAATCGCCGCGGCGCATCCAGTCCGGCGCATCAACGCCGTACCGTGCCCTGACCGGGCCCAGCACGGCGTCCGCCCCCGTCGCCTCGGCGATCATCAGCAACAGCAGCAGCCATTCGGTGGAGGCCTCTTCGTCGTCGTCGATGAAGGCGAGGAAATCGCCGTCGCTGTTCTGAAGGCAGGCATTGCGTGCGATCGATATGTTGGCGACCGGGCAGTGGACATAGAGAAGGTCGAAGGGCAGGGACGGGCGCAGGCCGTCGACCAGGGGACGGGCCGAAGGCGACGCGTCGTTGTCGGCGACGATGACGCGGACCGAAACCCCGTCCGGCAGGGCGAGCCCGGCCAGCGAACGCAATGTCTGCTCCAGTTCCGGGCGGCGGAAGGTGCAGACGCCGATGTCGACGCGGGTCGAGGGGAGGCTGAGGGGCGCGCTCATAGCGAAGGCTCCCGGCGCGGCACAGGGTCGGGGACCCGCCAGCCCTTGGCAAGCACCTCGCGCCAGAAACCGGCGGACCAGGCGAAGTGCATCACCATGGCCGACAGGGCGGCGAGCGGTCCGTACGGATTGCGCTGCCCGATTGCCAGCCATGCGCCATAGGCGATGCAGGCGCCGCCCCATACGACAAAGGGGATCGCCGCCGCCCAGTTGAGGATCGCCAGGAGAGCGCCCATCGTGACGGGTGCGACCGCCAGCGGGATCATCTGGCGCAGGCTGGGCCACGCGCGATGCTTGAGGAAGTTGCGCGCCCGGCCGCGCCCATAGCCGAAATACTGGCGAAACAGCGGCTTCACGCTGGCGCGCGGATAGTAGACCATGCTGGTCTTGTCGGTCATCCAGATGCGATAGCCGGCCTTGACCAGCCGATAGTCCAGTTCCGCATCTTCATTGTGCTGGAAGCTCTCGTCATAGCCGCCCATCTGGCGGAAGACGGAGATCCGCATCAGGGCATGATGGCCGTGGTCCGTCCAATGGCTGGCCGCGCCGATGCGGTGACGCGATCCGCCATTGCCGAGCTTGGAATTCTGGGCGAGCGCCGTCGCCTTCTGGAACAGGCCGAAGCCGACGGTCTGCATGCCGACCACGACGGAATCGGCGCCGGTTTCGAGCGCCTCATCCACCAGATGCTGGCAGTAGTCGGGCGGATAGTCGCCATGGGCATCGATGCGGATCAGGTATTCGCAGTCGCCGCCATGGGTGGCGACGGCCAGATTGACCGCGGCGCTCTGGATGCGCTTCGGGTTGTCGAGCAGCGAGACCTTCGGGTTCTCGCCTGCGATCCGCGCGAGGATGGCGCGTGTGCCATCGGTGCTGCCGCCGTCCGCCACGACGATGCGGGCATCGAGCTCGGCGAGCGCCGTTTCGAGGTTGCCGATCACCGCTTCGATATGCGCTGCCTCGTTGAGGCAGGGGATGACGATCAGGCATCGGACGGAGGTTCGTCTTTCATTCGTCATGGGAGGTCTCCTTGGCGGCAAGAGGCTGGACAAGTGGACGGGCCTGACGCATCGCCGGCTGGCCGGCGGCCAGCGTCGACAGGCGCTTCACCAGTCGCTGGCAATCGGCACGGTTGAAGGTCCAAGGCCCCGGTCCAAGCGTGCGGATGCGCTCGGAAGCCTCGCTGTATGTCTGGTCGGTCATGGTTTCGAACAGTTCGGCCAGCCGCTCCGGCGCCGCGTCGGGGAGGATGAAGCCGAGGCCTCTCTCCTCGAGGAAGCGGGCGGTCTCGGTGCCCGCGAGGGCGATCGGGACCGTGCCGTGACGGCAGCTTTCATAGAGACGGTTCGGCAGCAGCCAGGACGAATTCTGGCCTTCTTCGAAGAAGTCGATCGCCCAGGAAAAATGAACGCCGGAATGGATGCGGGCCAGATCCTCCGGATTGCGGTAGGAGCCGTGGAAGTACAGGAAGGGCTCGTTGCGCACGAGACCGTCGAAATTGTCGAACTCCGAATAGGCGGGACGCCCGCGCAGCACGATCTCGGCGCGACCGGCCATGGCGTGGGAGAATGTCGTCAGCAGGTCGAGCGATCTGGCGCAGCGGAGCGCGCCGAACCAACCGATGCGCCAGGGCTGTGCCGGAGCCGGTGGGGCCGTTGCTGCCACCTCGGTCCCGTCGGCATCGTCGAGGTCGAGAACTTGATTCTGCAGCAGCAGGGACGGCAGGTCGAGGCCCGACATGGGCCGGAAATAGTGCTCGATGAAGGCGGGAGAGCTGGTGATCAGCAGCCCCGCCTTACGGCCGAGTCTTGCTTCCGTCCCGCGTAGCGCCCTGCCGACGATGTCGTCGCGCAGCAGAAGGCGATGAATGTCGAGGCACTCATAGGCAATCGGCACATCGCCGCCGAAGTAAGACGTGGCCCGATTGGCGACGGCCAGCATTTCGAGGTTACGGGCCACGATGACATCCGGCCTTGCCACGTCGCTGAGCCTGCCGCCGATCGCAAGGCACGCCTTCGCCACCGCGCCGGCGCGTTGGGCAAAGCGGCCGTCGGCCGTGACGCCGAGCTCGATCGGTGTGACGCCCTCGACGGCAGCCAGGGTGTTGTCGTCGCGACGAAAGCCGGCAAGGGTCACCTCGGCACCACCGGCTTGCAGCATCAGCACGCGGCGGCGCACGGCGGGATCGGCGAGGTCGTGGACCAGATAGAGTACCTTGAGCATCAAAACTCCGTTCTCTGGAGGGCGGAATGCGATGTCACTTCAGTTTGCAGACCAGCGATTGCTCGAACTGGCAGGCATCGCCGGATGCCGTGAAGGCGAGGCGGTCCACCTGCATTTTCGATGGCTGCGAATAGGAAAACGGGCCCATCCAGTCCTTGAGCGTGTCGGTGCCCCAAAGGCTCAGGAAGATCTTCTGAACGTTCGTCGGCATCTTCGCCGGGTCGATCACCTCGTGCACCATCTGGCCGTTGACGAAATAGCGCAGCCGGTTCTTCTCCCAGACGAAGGCGAAGTCGTTGAAGCCCGTATCGGCTCCGCCCGGCACGTCGGCGAGCGCCTCGTTGCCGCCCTTGCCGGCGACATACTGGTTGAGCTGGACCTTGGAGGTATCCTTGCCCAGAACCTCGAAGTCGATCTCGTCATGCGGCTTCTTGTCGGTGGGGCCGATATAGGTGAAGAAGGCCGAGTTGAGGCCAGAGGGCTCGGCGCTCTTCATCCGGACCTCGTAGGTGCCGTAACCGAAGCGGTTGCGGGTCTGGATCTCGCCGCAGACATAGTCGCGTTCGCCGAGCCTACGCTTGTCGAAGGTCAGCTCGAGCCGGCCACCCGCAATGGCGACCTGCTTCTTCGACCAGGTGCAGTTCTGGTGCGGCCCGTTGTTCCAGCCGTCCGAGATGTACCAGACAGCGGTGTCGAGCCTGTCGAAATTCTCGACGAAGGACTTTCCGGTCACCCCTTCCTGAGCCATGGCCGACGTGCCGAGGGAAAGGGCAAGGGTACTCAGGAGGGCGAGGCGGTGTGTTCGTTTCATGGGCTGCGCGTTCATCGGCGGTCACCTTTGCTGGGAGGAAAGT
Source organism: Ciceribacter sp. T2.26MG-112.2 (assembly GCF_900492205.1). Lineage (GTDB taxonomy): Bacteria > Pseudomonadota > Alphaproteobacteria > Rhizobiales > Rhizobiaceae > Allorhizobium > Allorhizobium naphthalenivorans_A. The sequence continues at coordinate 729,941 of NZ_UEYQ01000001.1, read as the reverse complement.
TCGCGGGGCGATGCGTCGTCGGCCGCAAGCGGTCTCATGCGGGTGGAACCGGCCCGGTCGCCGGTGAGGATGGCGAGGGCCCTTGGGGCCAACTGTTTCATGAGGGCATGCGTGGCAACGAGCACGCAGAGTGTCAGGACCGGCGCCACGAAATAGAAAAGCGGGTAAGGCTCGCCGCCGGCGCGGTTCCAGGCCATCCAGAGCACGACGAGCAGCGGATAATGGGCGCAGAAGATCCAGAAGCTCAGCCCGCTGCCGTTGCCGAGCCTGCGGCCCAGGCGGGTTCGGATCAACAGGCTGGAGAGCGCCCAGGCCCCGGCAATGCCGGAAATGGCGACCAGGCCCCGCAGCATGTCGACCCACAGCGGAAATTCGGGACCGGTGGCATAGAGCGATACGGCAAGCAGCAGCGACGCCAGGCCGATCGTCAGGACGATGGGCCGGGCATGAGCGTCGAGCCGTTTCACATCGAGCTGATGCAACGCGACGCAGGCGCCGATGCTGAAACCGAGAAGAATCGACTTTTTCAGGAAAATGCCGTTCGGAACGGGGAGGACCGCATAGGCGAGGAAGAGCAGCAGCGTGGCGCGCGGATAGCGCATCACCAGGTGCCCGATCAGAGGCGAAAGGGCGAGGCAGAGCAGCAGGTCGCGTAGAAAGTAGAGCGGCAGGTTGACCGGCCACGCCTCGAGCGCAAGCGCGTGGCTTGCCATTTCGCGCGGCGTCGCGCCGACCACGCCGGGGAGATAGCCATGGCCTACACCATTCGTCTGGGCGAGATAGACCGCGACCAGGAAGGCGCCGTTCCACAGCAGAAAAGGCAGCAACACGGTCTTGGCCTTGGTCTCCAGCACCTTGGCATGGCTGAACCCGGTCAGCCCCCGCCGGAACAGCAGGTAGCCGGAAATGGCGCTGAGGCAGGGCACGCCGATACGGAACAGGCTGTCGCCGAGATAGACCCGGATCCAGTCCACGACACCATAGGTGCCCAGATATGGGCTTCTCTGCGGATCATAGGGGATGTGCACAAACACGATCCCGGCGATGAGCAGAATGCGCATCAGATTGATCCGCGATGATACGTTCGCGTCGACGTTCACGATGTCAGTCACTCCTATTGTGGACGCGATTGATCGCGGCCGTTCAAACCAGAGCAGACTTCAGCCCGCACCATCAGGCTAGGTTCGGGAGGGGGCGGAAAATATGGCGCCGCAGCGAAAAACGGGCTGAGATCTGCTGCATCGCAACAAATGAGCCGAGGGGATTGCGCCCTTGGCCTTGCTGAAAATCTGCCGACGGCTGGCAAAAACGCCACGCTTCCGGTGCCTTATGAAAAATTGCGATACGTCAATTCACCGCCCCAAGAGGGATCGGTTCAAGATGCGATTTTTTTCCGCTTGTGCGGATCTCCGGAGGCAGGTTGGCCTTCCGGGAAGGTGCTCTGTGGCGGAAATGCGGCGGCAGGACGTGGCAGTTCCGCTTCCCGGAAGCCGCCGAAGGTCACGATTCCGCGGCCAGAATCGGGGAGGCGGCGCGCTTGTGAAACAGATCCTTCAGCGTCTTCAGCAGGCGTCGCTCGAAAAGCAGGGTCAGGGCACAGTAGATCGCACCGCCGATGCCGATGCCGGCAAGCAGCTGGAGGACGGGATTGGGCAGGAAATGCCCGTAAGTGTCGAGCAGATGGCGCACGATGAGCGCCATGACGATCGCGGAGACCATGGGCCGACTGGTGACCAGGAAGCCGGTGAGCGGGGCGCTGTCCGCCCGATGCACCACCCAGGAATAGCCGACGAGGACGACGGCATTGACGACGCACAGGGCTATCATCGCGTCGGTGAGACTGCCGTGCATGGCCGCATACCCCACCGCGCCCGTCGTGGCGACGGCGCGAAACAAGGCCCACCAGAACAGCACGCCGCCGCGGCCGATCCCCTTCAGGTAAGGAATATAGGTGCTGCAGGGGGTGAGTATTCCCTTCGACAGCGATAGCAGGGCCAGCACCGGCCAGGCATGGGCCCATTGCTGACCGAAGAGGACGCGCATGCCGGGTTCGGCGAGCGCCCACAGCCCGAACATCATCGGCGCGAGCAGTACGGTCGTCACCTGGGTGCTGAGCGTCAGCGCCTGCAGCCGGCGCTCCCGGTCGTGCATCATGCTGCTGAAGGCGGGAAAAAGCACGCCCATGACGGCGGACAGGACCACCTGGTTCGGAATGCCGGCGAACCGGTTCGCCGCCGAATAGGCGCCGGCGTCGGAGAGGCCGAGATAGCGGGAGATCACCACCATGGGGGACTGGAAGGTGATGAAGTTGGCGATCTCCGATCCCATCATGCCCATGCTGAAGCGCCCGAGCGACAGCACCCGGCCTGGGCGAAAGACGAAGCGCGGACTGTAGCGGGAGACCGCGTAAAGCCCGACCAGGCGGATGAATGCGGAGGAGAAGAGTTGGGCGATCAGCGCCCATACCCCGGCACCCAGAAGGGCGAGCCCGACGGCGATCAGCGCGCCGGCCGTTTCCGAGATCATGCTCCACAGCGCATCCCGGGAGAACTGCATGCGCCGGGCGAGCAGCGCATAGGCCACGTCGCCGGTCAATTGGAGCGGAATCAGCAGGCTCATGATCCGCAGCAGATCGCCGGCTTCGGGGGCCCCGAACAGGGCGGCGAGATAGTCCGCACCTAAGAACACACCGAGGGCCATGGCCGTCGAAATCGCGAGATTGGTCCAGAAAACCGAGTGGATGGTCTCCATGTCCTCTTGCCGTTGGATGACCAGACCAGAGGCAAAACCGGCCCCGCCGATCATCGCCAGAAACTGCACGAGAGCCAGCGCGACGGCCACGGCGCCGAATTCTTCAGGCGAGAGGATGCGCGCCAAAATCGGCACGGTGACAAATTTAAGCCCGAATGTCCCTGTCTTGGATAGGACGCTCCAGCCGACGTTTCGGGTCACCGATTTCGCGTTCACTGCTGGCGGCATGGCGACATCCTGACGATCGTGGAGGAAAAAGGGCAATAAAAACAAGGCGCCTGGCAAGGGCGGCAACCAGATGGGCGGAGACCGCGTAACCTCTTTTAGATAAACCGCAGGGGCGAAAAGATGGCGAAGCTGACAGTTATCATTCCGTATTACCAGAAGGAGCCGGGTATCCTCAGGCGCGCACTGACCTCCGTCTTTGCCCAGACCTTCTCCGATTTCGACGTGATCGTCGTCGATGATCAATCCCCCTATCCGATCAGCCAAGAGCTGGCTCCGCTCCCTCAAGACCAGATGGATCGCATCACGGTGATCCGCCAGCCGAATGCCGGTCCGGGCGGTGCGCGCAATACCGGTCTCGACGCCGTGAAGCCGGAAACCGAGTTCGCCGCCTTTCTCGATTCCGACGATGTCTGGACGAGCGACCACCTCGCCAACGCCTATCACGGCATGACCCGCTTCGGTGCGGATTGCTATTGGGCGTCGATCACCGGCGGTGATGCCTTCTACTATCATTTCGGCATTGCCGATCTCGAAAAGACCGAACAGGTCACCCGGCTCCAGGATGATCCGCTGATCGTCGAACTGCCGGACATGACCCGTGTGATGCTGAAGAACTGGAGCTTCCTGCATCTCTCCTGCATGGTGATCGGCAAACGGCTGTTCCGGTCGATCCGGTTCGAGGCGGAGCTCCGGCTCGCGGCGGAAGACGTGCTGTTCTTCTGCGACTGCGTGTTGGCGGCCGATCGCGTCATCCTGTGCGATGCACCCGGCGCCGAGCGCGGGGAGGGTATCAACATCTTCCACGGCATCGACAACGATTCACCGCAGTTCCTCAAGCAGCAGTTCAACACCTGGATGGCGCTTGATACGCTGGAAGGACGTTTCTACGGACGCGGGCAGGAGGTGGCCTCCATCCGCAGCTACAAGCAGACGGCCCGCCGGCAGGCGCTCTGGAGCCAGGCGCGGCTCGTCAAGCGGCGCAAGCTGCCGCAGGTCGACCTTCTGGCGCGCTGGCTGTGGCGCGATCCACGCCTGCTGGGCAGCGCCGTCGAACTGGCGGCCGGCAAATTCTCGCGCCGGGCCTGAGGCCGCGGCTTTTCGCAATCATCTATGGCAGAGGCCCGTCCGATCGATCGGTTGCGGCCGCAACCAGGAGCAAGCCATGAAACCGTATTACTGGGAATCGCAGTACGGCAACTTCGGCGACGACCTCAATCTCTGGCTCTGGGACTTCCTGCTTCCCGGCTTCCGCGACGGCCATCCGGACACGCTTCTCGTTGGCGTCGGCACCGTTCTCAACACGGCGCTGCTTCCGGCGGACGGCCACAAGCTGGTTCTCGGCAGCGGCTACGGCTATGGCGCGCTGCCCGATATGTCGGACCGTTCGCAATGGGATGTGCGCTGCGTACGCGGCCCGCTGACGGCCGAGCGGGCTGGACTTTCCGCCGACATGGGCATCGTTGATCCGGCGGTCATGGTCGCCGAGATGCCCGAGTTCAAGGATCTGCCGAAGATCTACCGCAAGAGCTTCGTTCCGCATTGGGAAACGGCCATCGCCGGGTTGTGGCCGGTGATCTGCGAGACGGTCGGCCTCCACTACATCGACCCGCGCGGCGAGGCGAAGGACGTCATCCGGGCGATTGCCCAATCGGAGATGATCGTCGCGGAGTCCATGCACGGCGCGATCCTTGCCGATGCCTTCCGCGCGCCCTGGGTCGCGGTGACCACCTCGCACAGCATCAACAGCTTCAAGTGGAACGACTGGGCAAAAACCGTCGGCGTTTCCTATCAGCCACGGCGGGTGCCGGTCTCGACCCGCGCGGAGGCAATGATCAAGGGCGCGCGGTTCTGGGGCGTCGATTTCAAGGAGGAAGGGGCGGTGGTTGCGGATGATCCCAACAGCCGGGTGATCGATGACGGCATGCTGGCTGCGGCACGCGAACCGCGCCAAACGGCGCTGCGCGTTGCGGCCAAGCAGGCTCTCGCCATGCCCTCCACCTTAGCGCTCTGGCAGGCAAGCCGCGCCGAGCCGCAATTGAGCGAAGACACGGTGCTGGCCGAGCGCAAGGCGCGCCTGCTGGCGGTGATGGATGGCGTTCGCCGGGACTATTTCTGAGCCGGTACCGGCGTCGCGGGCAGCAGGTAGCGGAGCGCCGGCACGCTGCCGGGGCGGGGCGGAGCCGGGCTTGTCGGACGTCGGAAACGCTCGGTCTTGTCGGCCAGGATGCCGCCGGCAATGGCGGGCAGCGCCGCCGGACGAAATAGCGCGTAGCGAAGGGCCGCGCCCGGCCCCTGGCCGTTCTTCAGGTCGAGGAAATGGCGAAGTTCGTAGCGTCCGCGAATGTGGCGCTCATGCCGGCGGATCAGTCTTGCCGCTTCGGGCGCGAGGTCGCCCGCCTGCAGGATGGCGCGGTCGGCCTCGTAGAGCCGTTTCAGGTCCTCGGTCCGATGCTGGCCGCTCAGCGAGTTCTGTCGGACGACAGCACCATAGCCGCAGGCATGGCTGACCCGGTAGCGCGCCCCCTTTGCCAGTGCCCGGACATAGAGATCGTAATCCTCGCCCAGCCGCAGATCCTCCCGGTAGCGCAGGCCGTTCGCTTCGAGAAAGTCCCGCCGCATCACCGGCTTCAGGAAACCGGTCTCGCCCCGGCTCTTGCCGCGCCTGGAAATGTTTCCCGCGATGAAATGCTCGAGATCGATCAGGGCGGAAGTGGGCTGAAACGCCGCCACGTCGAGATTAGACATTGCTGCATGCCGCTCGTCGACGAAGACGATGTTGTCGGCCGCGAAGTCCCAGTCGGGGAGGGCGAGCAGGTTGCGAAAACGTCCCGGCAGGAAGAAATCATCGGCGTCGAGCACGGCAATCAGCGGGGACGACGACAGGGTGATTGCATGGTTGCGCGCCGCAGCCGGCCCGCGGTTGGCCTCGAAGCGGACGATATGCAGCCGCCCGCTGCCGTCGTTAGCGCCCTGGGCCGAGGGGCCGGTGGCGTCGGCCGATCCGTCATCGATCACGATCACTTCGGCGACCTCCGGCTCGGCCAAGGCCGAGGTTACGGCGCGCGCGATCGTGGCGGACGCGTCCTTGGCGGCAATGACGACACAGATCGATGTGGGGTTGGTCACGCCTCACTCCTTTTTCCGGCAGAAAAATCAATTCCCGGTCCGTGGGGGTCGGTGGATCAGGCCAGCATGCAGGCCGATCTTGACGCAAACGGGGCAGGCGCGACGATTGGTATCGACGCGGGCCTCCGGTCCTGGAGATGGAGCCTAGAGATTGGGGCGCTCGCGGGTGTTCATGCGCGAGACGGGGACGACGCCGGATCTGGATGCGTTCCGGTCGGAGGATGCCGTATCGTCAGCGGGCATCCTTTGGCGTTTCTGCCGCGCCGCGCGAGCCACCAGTACGAGCACGCCGATGAAATAACCGATCTGCAGGAGGACGGCCGCCACCACCGTCTGCCAGACGGTCGTGCCGACCGATCCCGTCAAGAGATAGATCGAGACCGCAAAGACGATCAATGCGCCAAGCATGCTGGCAAAGACACGAGGTGCATACATCATGCAGCCCCATACTTGCTGTTCTGTTTCATGGCAGTTCGCCTTCTCCTCCAAGGCATTTCAATAGATATATTGATCCGTGCGGTCCGCTTCAACGACAGAAAGGATATTCCGCTGCCTTGCGGGCGATTATGGCGCAATGGGCTTTCTACTCCGTTAGCATACAAGGCCGCTGCCAGGACGCAGGACTGCCTTCCCCCGTCCCAGCGGCTTTGGCAGGGGAATCACCGTGAAGCGGCATTTCGGGTTGGTTTTGCCACGGTCGGTGCGCGCTTGGATTGTCCCGCGCGGGATTGGCCCGTGCCTGCGGTCCGGTAGCGATCACATATTGTTACAACATTAGAATAACGGCGGGGAGGGGTGTGCGGCGCAATATAATGTTGCGATGCAAAATTCGCCTCCGTCTCCGCGTATATCAGTCGCCCCGCATTCTGCTGGCGCGCAGAGGTGAGAAGTACGGCGTATAGGCGGGGAAATATCGAATTTAATTCTAGTAAAATTATGTGAAGTTGTGATCGGTGACTTGTGAAGCGCGGGAAATTCACTTGAGAAGCGCCACGACTTGCGCCGGCTGACCTCCATTTGGACTGTGCCGCATAGCGCCCGTCGGCAGCCGTCTGTGATGCATCCGGCCGTTGCCACAAAGTCTGGGCAGCACGGACAAATTGTCACCACACACTGGACTTTGGATAGGGCTTGCGTCCCGAGGGACCCGACCAATCGCAAAACGTAAATGGAGTTACCTCTATGAAGTCCGCGACTCGATCGGCCAGTTCGCCGTATTTCCACACGCACGCCGTCGGAACCTCGCCGGTCGGCGGAATCTCCAAGAGGGGATTCGATATTGTGATGGCGTCGATCGCCCTCCTTTTCCTCAGTCCGATCTTCCTGATGCTGATGGCGCTCGTGAAGTTTTCCGACGGCGGGCGCGTGTTTTACGGACATAGCCGCATCGGTCACAGTGGCCGATCTTTCCGGTGCCTGAAATTCCGCACCATGCGGCAGGACGGCGACCGGATATTGAAGGAGTATCTGGAGAAGAACCCCTCCGCCTACGAAGAATGGCGAGCGACCCGCAAATTGCAGCATGATCCGCGCGTGACGGCGGTTGGCAGCGTCCTGCGCAAGCTCAGCCTCGATGAATTGCCGCAGTTGGTCAACATCATTCGCGGCGAGATGAGCTTGGTCGGGCCGCGCCCGGTCGTTGAGGACGAACTGGAACTCTATGATGTCGCCGCCCAGTATTATCTGCGAAGCCGCCCGGGCCTGACGGGCCTTTGGCAGGTCAGCGGCCGCAATGACGTTTCCTATGAATCCCGGATCGCATTGGACTCGCACTACGTGCAGAACTGGTCGCTCATGACCGACCTCAAGATCATCGGCATGACCGTTCCCGCCGTCTGCCTTTCACGCGGCAGCTATTGAACGCCGCCCTGTCCGCCTTCGGGCGGACGCGACTGTCCTGAAAACAGCCAAACGGGGATAAGCATGTCCATTATCGCCAGCTTCGGGGCGCAACTGCGCTCCCGTTCCGTTTTCCATTTCGCGTCCGCCGTCCTGTGTCTGCTGATGCTCGCCGCGCCGTTCGCTTCCGCACGCGCGGACGACTATCGTCTGGACGTGATGGACAAGCTGCGCATCCGCGTCGCCGAATGGCGCACCGCCGAAGGCGCGGTCAGGGACTGGTCCACGGTCAGCGGGGACTACACGGTCGGTGCGTCGGGCACGGTCTCACTGCCGTTTCTCGGAGAGCTCACGGCCTCGGGCAAGACCACCGCGGAGGTCGCCGAGGAGGTGGGCACGAAGATGCAGCTGCTTTTCGGCCTGCGCGACCGGCCCTCGGCCTCGGTGGAGCTGGCGCAGTACCGCCCGATCTATCTCGCCGGTGAGGTGCAGACCCCCGGTGAATATCCCTATGCGCCGAACATGACGGTGCTGAAGGCACTCAGCCTCGGCGGGGGGCTCAGGCGCGGCGAGACCGGACAGCGTTTTGCCCGCGATTTTATCCGCGCCGAGGGTGACTCCTCTGTCCTCGTCGCCGAACGCAACCGTCTTCTGGTGCGCCGCGCCCGCCTGCAGGCGGAGATCGCCGGCAGTGCCGAGATCGCCATGCCGGCTGAGATCAAGGACATGCCGGAGGCGGCCGAGCTTCTGGCCAGCGAAACAGCACTGATGAAGACCCGCGACAAGCGCTTGAAGCTGCAACTGACGGCACTGGCGGACCTCAAGACACTGTTGCGCAGCGAGATCGAATCGCTCGCGAAGAAATCCGAGACCCAGTCGCGCCAGCTCAAGCTGGTCGAGAGTGACCGGGAGAAGGTCTACAATCTCACCGAAAAGGGCCTGACCGTCAGTTCCCGGCGGCTCGCCATCGAACAGCAGGTCGCCGACCTTCAGGCAGGACTGCTGGACATCGACACGGCTTCGCTCAAAGCCAGGCAGGATGTCAGCAAGGCAACCCAGGACGAAACCGACCTGAAGAACGACCGCGATGCGCAACTGGCGCAGGAACTGCAAAATACCGAGCGGGAACTCGACACGATCGCCCTCAAGCTCGGCACGAGCCGCGACCTTATGGCGGAAGCCATGATGCAATCGGCCGAGGCGGCCACGCTCGCCAAGCAGGCGGTTGCCAGCGTCGGCTATTCCATCGTGCGGGAGAAGGACGGCAAGGCGAGCGAGATTCCTGCAGACGAGAATACGAAGGTCTTGCCCGGCGATGTGGTCAAGGTGGCCGCGGGCCTGGCGATGCGATGAGGGCGCGATGCGGATCGCCAAATCCAGCCTGATCGAACAAGGTCGGAACCGGGCCTATGGCACGGCCGCGGTCGCGCTGTCGCTCTTCGTCTTTGCCTATTCGGCGCGGTTCGGCCAAGTCTCGATCCTCGCCTATTATGCGCTGTGGCTGCCGCTGGTCCTCGTCGACTACCGCCGGGTCCTCGGAAACTATGCCCGCTATTCCTGGATCTTTGCCTTCGCCGTCTTCGCCTGCCTGTCTGTGTTCTGGTCGGCCGCTCCCTCGCTCACGGCACGAACCGGTGTGCAATATCTCTCCCATATCGTTTGCGCGCTGATCGCCATGCGCACGATCGATGTCCGCACGCTTTCGCGCGGCGCGGTCGCCGGGACGGGGCTGGTACTCGTCTATTCGCTGTTGTTCGGGGTCTACCATCTCGATCCGCTCGATGGCAGCTACAGCTTCGTCGGGGCCTTCGCCTCGAAGAACCAGCTCGGCTTCTATGCCTCGCTCGGCGTCTATTTTGCGCTTGCCGCGGTCTTCCTTCTCGGCGAGCGACGGCACTGGCTCGTGCTGAGCGGTGGCGTCGCCCTGCTCGCCGCCTATGCGCTCATGGCTTCTCAGTCGGCGACCTCGGTGCTCACCACGGTGGCGGTCGTCGCTGTGCTAGTAGCGGTGCGTGTCCTGCAGGCACTCAGGCCGGCAAGCCGCAGGAACTTGTTTCTCGCCGGCGCGATCCTGGCGATCGCCGGCACCTTCGCCTTCCTCAATGCCGGCGGCGCCGATCTGGTGCTGGGCGCTTTCGGCAAGGATTCAACGCTGACCGGGCGAACCTATCTCTGGCAGCAGGGCCTTGAGGCGGCCCGGGCCAATCCCCTTTTCGGCATGGGTTACCAGGCCTATTGGGTCCAGGGCTTCCCGGAGGCGGAGCGGTTGTGGGAAGAGTTCTTCATCGCCTCACGCGCGGGTTTCCACTTCCACAACACCTTCATCGAGACCGTGGTCGAAACTGGTTTGGTCGGCCTCGTCCTGCTTTGCCTGCTGCTCGTGGCTACGCTTTTCGGTCATCTCGGACGGGTGCTGAGCCGCTCCGTCGACCCTGACTCGGCCGTGCTTTTCGGCGTCGCCGCGCTGCTGGCCATGCGCGCCTTCGTCGAGATCGATATCCTGACGCCCTATCATGTCGGATCGTTCCTGCTCTATTTCTCCGCAGGCAAGCTGACCGCGGTCCGCCGGGCCTCGCATTTCCGATTGCCGGACCTTCCCGTCAAGGTTTACTCCGGACGTGGTGCAGACGGAATTGCGGATATGCCGTCGTGACCTCGCCCCCGCAAGGAACGCTCAACGGCATCCAGTATCTGCGTGCGGCGGCGGCGGTCGCCGTGGTCCTGTTCCACGCGGCGGAAAAGACCGGTTATCATTTCGCTATCGGTGCGGCCGGCGTCGACGTGTTCTTCGTCATCAGCGGTTTCATCATGTGGGTGGTCACCGCCCGCCGGGAACCGACGCCCCTGCAGTTCCTGCGCGCCCGCATCCGCCGCATCGTGCCGGTCTACTGGCTGGCCACCGCCGTCATGGTGGCGGGAGCCCTGGGCGGGCTCTTTCCCAACCTCGTCCTATCGCTCGAGCACGTGCTCGCCTCGCTGTTCTTCATTCCGGCCCGCTCGCCCAGCAATGGCGAAATCTGGCCGGTGCTGGTCCAGGGCTGGACGCTGAACTACGAGATGTTCTTCTACCTGGTCATCGCCGTCGCACTGCTTCTTCCTCGTGCCTGGCGCCTGCCGGCGATGGCGGTTCTGTTCGGCCTGCTGGTGATTGCCGGTATATCGTTCAAAACCGACAATGCGGTACTTTCGAGCTTTACGCGGCCGATCATCCTGGAATTCGTTGCCGGCATGATGATCGGCGAGTTTTGGCTGAAGGGCAAGATGCCCGCGCCGGCCACGGGCTTTGCCCTGATTGCGCTCGCGCTTTCTGGCTTTGCCACAATCCAGGTCGCAGGACTCCCCTTCGACGCGTTGGTCTGCGGACCGCTCGCCGCGGGCCTGGTCGTCGGCGTGCTCGCCCTCGAAGCTGCGCGCCGGATTCGTTTCGTCCCGGTCGCGTCCCTCTTGGGCGACGCCTCCTATTCCATCTATATCTGGCACACCTTTGCGATCTCGGTCGTTGCCAAGGCCGGTACATCCTTGGCCTCGCCCCATCCCGGTGTTCTCGCAATCGCCGTCGTTAGCGGGATTGCGTCCGGTATCATCGGATTCCATTTGCTGGAGAGGCGGGGGCCTGTCATTGCGCGGCGCGCATTCGTATCTGTCTTCTCTCGTCAGATCCGGCAACGCCGAGAAACCGGGACACGCCCGTAAGAACATCGACGCCGAGCGCCACACGGCGAGAGGTTCGACGCGCGATTTGGACCTTCGAGGAGGATCAAGCCATGAACGGATCTGCCATTTCAGTCGCAGTCGAGACGGCCGGGCTCGGTCGCATGCCCCTTCGCTCTTCCTCAGGTCTGTCGAACAAAAAGGCGGCACGTGCTCAATTATTGCGCGGTTATGGGTGGGTGAGAAGGAATTATGCAATTTTACCTGCTTTTCCCGCAATAAAGCTTCCAATCCGCATTTTCCGAGGCTAGATTGAACTAAATAGTCGGCACCTGAGCCCCGTCTCGATCGCGTTCACCACGCGCATCGTCGGGGCTTTTTGCATTGGGATTTCGATGAAGCGGATCGTAGACATAGGCGTTCTTCTTTCGCGTAGCGGCATGTATGCCGCTCTATCGCGCGCCACCCGCGACGGGGTCCTGCGCGGCGTCGAAGAGGTCAATTCGGATCCCGAACTCGACGTCTGCTTCCGGGTGACTGAGCGCGACCCCGAAGGGAGGCTCGACCGTTATGCACCTCAGTGCCGGGAGATCCTGCGCAGCTCCGCAGCGCGCCACATCTTCGGCTGCATCACGTCGGCGAGCCGCAAGGAAGTCATTCCGGAACTCGAGCGCTTCGACGGAGTGTTGTGGTATCCCGTGCCCTATGAGGGCTTCGAGGCATCCGAGCGGGTGGCCTACATGCATTCCTGTCCAAACCAGCATCTGCTGCCGCTTCTGGACTGGGCACTGCCCGCGCTCGGCGCCTGCGCCTATCTCGTCGGCTCCAACTACATCTGGGGTTGGGAAATGGCGCAGATCGCGCGCGAGAGGATCGCGGCGGCGGGCGGACAGGTGCTGGGCGACCGGTACCTTCCAATTGGTGACACCGAACTCGACCACATCATCCATGACATCCGGACGCTGAAGCCGAGCTTCATACTGAACTCGCTGGTGGGCGACAGCTCCTATGCCTTCCTGGCGCGTCTGGCCGAACTGAAGCAGGAAGCGGAGTTTGCCGAGGGGCTGACGGTGCTGTCGTGCAATTTCACCGAATGCGAGATCGAAGCGGCGGGAAAGGCTGCCGAGGGTCTGGTCTCGGCAGGGCCCTGGTTCGAGCCCGACGGCGGCGCCGGCGGGTCGTTCCATGAAATGGCGCGTCAATCGGTGCACGAACTGGCAGGGCTCTTGCAAGGACGTCCCGGAGCGGAGGAACTGCCTTTGGCTGAGCTCCTGCATCTGGCCGTGCGCAGCGGCCGCACCACGAGGCTCGACCCCGTGCATCTCCACGCACGCCAGCCGGCCATCATCGCAAGACTGACGAACGGCCACTTCGACGAGATCAAGCGTCTGCCGGCCATGCGTGCCGATCCCTACCTGACACAACGCTCGCAACCCGGAAAGACGGGCTTCCGGCTGAAGGTCGTGTCATGACGCGCATCAGGACGGAAAACCTGGGCGGCGCCACGGCCTGGATCCTGCACAGGCCACACCCGTCAGTACAGGGTCTCGTTCGCCAGCTTGGCGTCATCGGGCTGGACGTGCGCGAGGCATGGCCGGAACTCCCCTCCGAGGCGATTGCAGCCGACTTCATCTTTTACGATGCCGACATGGGGCACGACGAGCAGTTTCCCTGGGCACCCGGCCAATCGACGATGCCCATGATCGCGTTGATCGGCTCGGAAGCGCCGGGCCGTTTGAGGTGGGCGATGGAAATGGGCGCGCACGCGCAGCTCCTCAAGCCGATGAGCGACAAGGGCGTCTACGCGGCTCTCCTTGTCGCCCGCAGCAATTTCGACCGCGCCAATGCATCCGAGGCCCTGATTTCCGACCTGCAGAGCCGACTCTCGGCACGCCAGACGATCGTGCGCGCCGTGATGATCTTCGTGATGAAGGGCAAGACCGAGGCCGAGGCCTATGACCTTCTGCGTCAGACTGCGATGGCTTGGCGCGTGACGATCGAAATTGCCGCGGAGCGGCTCGTGGCAAACTATTCGAACGAGAAGGGCCTTGACGATGGCAGACGCATTGATCCCGGCTGAACCCCTGGTCGTACCGGAGAGCGGGCCTTCCGTGCTGAGCCAATTGGCTCGGCGCAAGCTGGCTCTTCTGGGGCTTTTGATCATCGTCGTCTGCGTCGGCGGCGCGATGTTCGCCAGATGGCTCGCGCCGTTCGATCCCCACGAACAGTTCTTCGACGGCCTCACCATCGAAGGCGCGCCACTTCCACCGAACGAGACATTCTGGTTCGGCACGGATCTTCTCGGTCGCGACCTGTTTTCGCGCATCCTCTACGGCGCGCAGACCTCGCTGGTGATCGGCCTCGTTGCCAATGGAGCCGCTTTGCTGATCGGCACGCTGGTGGGCGTCACCGCGGGATATTTCCGCGGGACAATCGGCGCAGTGCTCATGCGCTTCACCGATCTGATGATGGCGTTTCCGGCCCTGCTGCTGGCGATCTGCCTTGCCGCGATCTTCTCCCCGTCGCTGTGGATCGTCGCCATGGTGATTGCCTTCGTGAACTGGGTGCAGACGGCCCGGGTGATCTTCACGCAAACCTCGTCATTGGCGGAGCGTGACTATATCGCCGCGGAAAAGACGCTCGGCGCCGGTCACGGCCGCATCCTCTTCAAGCACATCCTGCCCCATCTCATTCCGACACTGATCGTCTGGGGCACACTGGGCATTTCGACCACCGTGCTGTTGGAGGCGACCCTGTCCTTCCTCGGCATCGGCGTTCAACCGCCGATCCCATCCTGGGGCAACATCATTTTCGAGAACCAGACCTATTTCCAGTCGGCCCCATGGCTCGTCTTCATTCCCGGCGCGGCGATCCTGCTGCTTGCGCTCGCCTTCAACCTGGTGGGCGACGCGCTGCGCGACATCCTCGATCCGACACAACAGGGGCGTGACTGATGGCTGCCTATATCGTGAGACGCCTCGTTCAGTCCGCGCTTATCCTGCTCGGCGTCTCGTTCATCACCTTCGTCCTGCTCTACGTGCTGCCGGCAGACCCGGTGCGTCAGATCGCCGGCCGTTCGGCCACGGCTGCAACGGTTGAAAGCATCCGCCAGCAGCTTGGCCTCGACCAGCCGTTCCTCGTCCAATACGGCAACTACCTGTGGAACCTTGTTCAGGGTGATTTCGGACGCTCGTATCTGCAGAAGACCGAAGTCGCCGAACTCCTGTTCTCGCGCCTGCCGGCAACCTTGCTGTTGCTGGTGGCGGCGATTGGCTGCGAGCTTCTGATCGGCCTGCCGCTCGGCATCATCGCGGCGCTCAACCGCGGCAAGGCGATCGACAACGGCCTGATGCTGACCAGCTTCCTGACGGTCTCCGCGCCGCAATTCGTTGTCGCCCTGCTGCTGCTCTTCGTCTTTGCGGTGAAGCTTGGCTGGTTTCCGATTGGCGGCTACGGCACGCTCGCCCACCTTGTGCTGCCGGCCGTGACACTCGGCATTCTCGGTTCGGGCTGGTACTCGCGCATCATGCGATCCTCGATGGTCGATGTGCTGCGCGCCGATTTCATCCGCACCGCGCGCGCCAAGGGCCTCGGCCGCAGCAAGGTCATACTTGGCCATGCGCTGCCCAACGCCATCCTGCCGATCATCGCCATGATCGGCATCGACATCGGCCTGTTCATGTCCGGCATCGTCGTTGTCGAGAGCGTCTTCGGCTGGCCTGGCATCGGCCAATTGGCCTGGCAGGCGATCCAACGCGTCGACATCCCGATCATCATGGGGGTCACCCTCGTCTCAGCCTGCGGCATCGTCATCGGCAACCTGATCGCCGACCTGATTTCGCCGCTCATCGATCCGCGCATCAAGCTGCGCTGAAACCGTCAACCAACAGGAGTAAGGCCTATGAAGAAGCTTATCCTTTCAACTGCGCTCGCAACCCTCATGGCTCTGCCGGCCTTTGCCCCGGCTGAGGCACAGGAGCCGAAGCAAGGCGGCAACATGGTCGTTACCTACAAGGACGACGTCGCGACGCTCGATCCTGCGATCGGCTATGACTGGCAGAACTGGTCGATGATCAAGTCGGTCTTCGACGGCCTGATGGACTACGAGCCCGGCACGACCAACCTGCGTCCGGGCCTCGCCGAGAGCTATGAGATTTCCGAGGATAGCCTGACCTACACCTTCAAGCTGCGCCCGGGCGTCAAGTTCCACAACGGCCGCGAGCTTGTCGCCGACGACGTCGTCTATTCGATCAACCGCGTCATCAATCCCGCCACCCAGTCGCCGGGCCAGGGTTTCTTCTCCATGATCGACGGCTATGACGCTGCCGCGGCAGGCAAGGTCGCGACCGTTACGGGCGTTTCCGCCCCCGATGCGAGCACTGTCGTCTTCAAGCTTTCGCGCCCCGATGCAACCTTCCTCCACGTCATGGCGCTGAACTTCTCGTCTGTCGTGCCGAAGGAAGCGGTTGAGGAAGCCGGCGCAGACTTCGGCAAGAAGCCGGTCGGGACGGGCGCATTCAAGCTGACCGAGTGGACGCTCGGCCAGCGCCTCGTGTTCGAGAAGAACGCCGACTACTGGATCTCGGGTGTGCCCTATCTCGACAGCTTCACGGTCGAAGTCGGCCAGGAACCGGTCGTCGCCCTGCTGCGGGCCCAGAACGGCGAAGTGGACATTCCGGGCGACGGCATTCCGCCGGCCAAGTTCGTGGAAGTGATGAAGGACGAGGCGCAGAAGAGCCTCGTGGTCGAAGGCGGCCAGTTGCATACCGGCTATATCACCATGAACGTCACAAAGGCACCGTTCGACAAGGTCGAGGTGCGCCGTGCCGTCAACATGGCGATCAACAAGGATCGCATCGTTCAGGTCATCAACGGCCGCGCCGTTCCGGCAACCCAGCCGCTTCCGCCCTCCATGCCGGGCTACACCAAGGGCTATGACGGCTACAAGTTTGATCAGGAAGGCGCAAAGAAGCTGCTTGCCGACGCTGGTTACGCAGACGGCTTCGAGACCGAGCTGTTCGTCATGAATACCGACCCCAACCCGCGCATCGCCCAGGCGATCCAGCAAGACCTGAAGGCCATCGGCATCAACGCGTCGATCAAGTCGCTGGCCCAGGCCAACGTGATCGAGGCTGGCGGTGCCGGCAACGCTCCGATGATCTGGTCCGGCGGCATGGCGTGGATCGCCGACTTCCCGGATCCGGCAAACTTCTATGGCCCGATCCTGGGTTGCAGCGGTGCAGTCGAAGGCGGCTGGAACTGGTCGAAGTACTGCAACGCGGACCTCGACAAGCTGGCAGCGGAGGCCGATTCCATTGTCGACCCGGCCAAGGTGGACGAGCGTCTCGCCAAGTGGTCCGAGATCTACATGAAGGTGATGGAAGACGCGCCCTGGGCACCGGTGTTCAACGAACAGCGCTACACGCTGAAGTCCGCCCGCATGGGCGGTGACGACGCGCTCTTCGTCGATCCGGTTTCGATCCCGGTCAACTACGACTACGTCTTCATCAAGGAGTGATGCAGCCATGTGCAAGCACTGCAACCACACGATCCACGCCCACCAGCACCATTTCGGCTGGGACAATTCCTTTTCCCCCGCGTTGACGGCGGCACCGGGCGAAACGATCCTGTTCCAGTGCCTTGACAGTTCTGGGGGCCAACTCGGCCCCCAGTCCACCGTCGAGGATGTGATGGCGCTGGAATTTGCCAAGATCAATCCGGTCTCCGGTCCGATCTACGTTGACGGCGCAAAGCCGGGCGATGTGCTCAAGGTAACGATCGAGAGCTTCACGCCGCAGCTTCGCGACGGCACGGGCTTTGGCTGGACGGCAAACATTCCCGGCTTCGGCCTGCTTGCCGATCAGTTCACCGACCCGGCGCTCAATGTCTGGAAGTTCGACGCGACGAGCATGGAGCCGGCCCTGTTCGGCAAGAACGGCCGCGTGCCGCTCAAGCCCTTTGCCGGCACCATCGGCAATGCGCTGGCCGAAAAGGGTCACCATACGGTTGTGCCGCCGCGGCGCGTCGGTGGCAATCTCGACATCCGCGACCTGTCCGCCGGAACGACGCTCTATCTGCCGGTCGAGGTCGATGGTGCGCTGTTTTCGGTTGGTGATACCCACGCCGCACAAGGCGATGGCGAGGTTTGCGGTACCGCGATCGAAAGCCCGTTCGATGTCGTGCTGACGCTCGACCTCATCAAGGACCAGCCGCTGAAGACCCCGCGCTTCACGACGCCGGGCTCGGTCACGCGTCATCTCGACGCCAAGGGCTATGAGGTCACGACAGGCATCGGCCCGGACCTTTGGGCCGCGGCCAGGGACGCCGTCGCCAACATGGTCGATCTTCTCGCAGCGACGCAGAAGATGGATCCGGTCGACGCCTACATGCTCGTCTCGACCTGTGGCGATCTTCGTATTTCCGAGATCGTCGACATGCCGAACGTCGTGGTCAGCTTCTACTTCCCGAGGTCCGTCTTCGAATGACCGCAGCCATGCTTTCTCCCGTGATCGATGCAACAGCCGACGTGGTCTTGTCGGTTCGCGACCTGCAAGTCTCTGCCCGCTCGCACCAGGGGCTCATTCCGCTGGTCGACGGACTGAGCTTCGATCTTCATCGGGGCGAGACGCTTGCGATCGCGGGAGAAAGCGGCTCGGGCAAGTCGATCACGTCGCTCGCCTGCATGGGGCTTCTGCCGGCACCCGCAGTTCGGGTGACGGGCGGCTCCATCCGCTTCGGCGAAACGGAACTGACGACCCTGCCCGAGAAGACGATGCAGGCGATGCGCGGCGCGCGCATCGCCATGATCTTCCAGGAGCCGATGACCGCGCTCAATCCCGTCATGAGCATCGGTCGCCAATTGATCGAGGCGATCCGCGCGCACGAGCCGCTTTCGGTGTCGCAGGCGAGAGCGCGCGCGCTCGAAGCGGTCAAGGCGGTGCGCCTGTCGCAGCCCGAAAAGCGGCTCGAACAATATCCGCACGAGCTTTCGGGCGGCATGCGCCAGCGCGTGATGATCGCCATGGCGATCGCGCTGCGCCCTGCCGTTCTGATTGCCGACGAACCGACGACGGCGCTGGACGTGACCGTGCAGCGCGAAGTGCTCGATCTGCTCAGAGACCTGCAGAAGGAACTCGGGACGGCCGTCATCCTGATTACCCATGATATGGGCGTGGTCGCCGAGATGGCCGATCGCGTCATCGTCATGCGCAAGGGCAAGATGGTTGAAACTGCATCGACGGTCGACCTGTTCGACGCCCCCAAAGAGCAGTACACGCGCGACCTGCTCGCCGCCGTGCCGCGCATCGGCGCCGGGGCCTTTCGGCCGGCGCCGGAAACGCGCGACGTGCTGGTGCGCTATGATGACGTGTCGGTGCGGTTCCCGATCCGCAAGGGCCTTCTCGGCCGGGTTGCTGCGCATGTCCATGCGGTCGAGCATGTCTCGCTCGAGATCTTCAAAGGGGAAACGCTGTCGCTGGTCGGCGAGTCCGGCTGCGGCAAGTCGACCATGGCCAAGGCACTGGTCGGGCTCGTGCCCCATTCCGGCCGCATCGAGATCAACGGCCAGGCCATGCATGATCTCGATGCCACTGGGCGCAAGGCGATCCGCCGCGATCTCCAGATCGTCTTCCAGGACCCCATGGCGGCACTCGATGCGCGCATGACCGTCGGCGAGCTGATCCGCGAGCCGCTGGTGATCCATGGCATCGGCACGCCGGCCGAACAGAAGGCGCGCGTACGCGAACTGCTGGAGCGGGTCGAGATGTCGCCGAGCGCCTACAATCGCTACCCGCATCAGTTTTCCGGAGGCCAGCGCCAGCGCATCTGCATTGCTCGTGCGCTTGCGCTGAAGCCGAAGCTGATCGTCTGCGACGAAAGCGTTGCGGCACTCGACGTGTCGATCCAGGCCAAGGTGCTGGACCTGCTGCGCGACCTGCAGAAGGAAAGCGGCGTCACCTACCTCTTCATCAGCCACGACATGGCGGTGGTGGAGAACATCTCCGACCGCGTCGCCGTGATGTATCTCGGCCAGATCGTCGAGATGGGAACCCGCGCGCAGCTCTTCGGCAATCCTCAGCATCCCTATACCAGGCGCCTCCTCGACGCGGTCCCCGTTCCCGACCCGCGTCGCGAAAGGGTGCCCGGCCTGCGCTTGGCTGGCGAGATCCCGAGCCCGGTGTGGAAGGTCGGCGAAGGCCCGGAACGGGCGCTGCTCGTCGATATCGGCGGCGGACACTTCGTTGCCCATGCGTCAGCGCCGGGATTGAGCTGACGGCAAGATTGCCAGCGGTATGCAGCCGACGTTCACGAGTGACAGCCTATCTTGCGCTGGCGGGCGAGAAGGAGTGCCGCGCCAGCAAGCCACTTCAGACCAGCAAGTCTCGCCTACTGCTGCCGACGCCCATACCCATCGAGACCGACTGTCATAGCATTGCTATGATGTGCAGTTGAGGGACTTGGCCGATCGGTACCGATTACCAATCAGGTTGGCCGGTTGCCGCAAAACCCGCGACCAGGATATCGACCACCGCCTGAAGTCTTGGCTCCATTTCGAGCCCGGCCACGACAGCCTGCTCCACATGAGCGGGATGGACGAATACCGTGACCGCGTCGCGCACCACGCCGGCAGCGGCATCGAGATCCCGGATGCGGAACTCGCCCCGCGCTATCCCATCCTCCAACACCTGCCGGACGAGTGCAGTCATCCGCCGCGCGTAATCGGCGACGAGGTCCGGGCGCTCCGCCAGGATCCGGCGATAGAGACCGTGGATCTCCGGGTCGTCTCCGAGCTTGGCGCGTTTGCTGCGATGGAGCGCCAGGACGAGGCCGCGAAGCCGCTCCGCCGCAGAACCATCGGATTTTGCGAAGCGGGCCGCCAGATCGGCCTCTTCGGCCATCGTCCGCGCAGCAAGAGCATCGAAAATGTCCGACTTCGACCGGAAGTACCGGTAGATCGCCGAATGCGACAGGCCCATGGCCTTGGCGATATCGACGACGTTGGTCTTGGCCTCACCGAAGCGGCGGACCTGCTCGGCAGCCGTGTCGAGAATGCGATCACGATGATCAGGCGCGTCGTTTGTCATGCGCAGCTCTTAGCCGACATACCGGCGGGCTGCAACATGTAACAGATTTCAGAAAATGTATTGTGTAGTATGTCTAGGCGTGGCACTCTGGGACAAACGACACCCGGGAGACCCGCCATGAGCCACCTTGCCGCACAGACTTCGCCTCGCCTGACCCTCGTCACCGGGGGATCCGGTTTCGTCGGTGGACATCTCATCCGCCGCCTGCTGGCCGATGGTTGGAGAGTTCGCGCGCTCGCTCGCAGCGCCGAAGCGCGGGCGGGCGTTCAGGCGCTCGGCGCCACCCCGGTTGAGGCCGACCTTGCTGACCGCCTCGCGCTGAGCCGTGGGATGGAAGGGGTGGACGTCGTGTTCCACGTCGCGGCGCATTTCAAGCTCTGGGGGCCGATGGCCCTGTTCCGCCGGATCAACGTCGAAGGTACCCGCAACGTCGTCGAGGCGGCTGAGCGAGCTGGCGTGCGTCGCATCGTCTATGTCAGCGCCGCCGCCGTCGTCATGGGCCGCCCCGAACCGATGCGGGCCGTGACCGAGGACATGGCCCTGCAAAGGATGCCGTTCGCTCCTTACGCGGCATCCAAGGCCGAGGCGGAAGAGATGCTGCTGGCGGCGAACGGGAGGCGCGCGGGCTTCTCCACCGTAGCCATCCGCCCACCCTTCATCTGGGGTCCGCACATGCCGGCCCTCGACCATATGGTCGAGACGGTGCGTGCCGGGCGGTTTCAATGGGTCGCGGGCGGCGCACAGGCCCTTTCCACCTGCCATGTCGACAACCTCTGCCACGCGCTGGTCCTCGCCGCCGATCGCGGAGCAGGCGGGCGAGCCTGGTTCGTGAGCGACGGCGAGGATACGACGCTGAAGTCGTTCCTGACGCGCCTGCTCAATAGCCGCGGCGTGACGCCCAGCGATCGCGCCGTGCCGTTCGGCATCGCCTGGACGATGGCCGGCGTGATGGGCGCGGCCTGGCGGATCTTCCGCCGCAAGGGCGAGCCGCCGATTACGCGGCAAATGCTGCGGCTGATCGGCAAGGATTTCACCATCGATATTCGCCGCGCGCGGGAGGAGCTTGGCTATTCCCCGGTGACTTCGGTGGCCGATGGCATGCGCGGGATGCAGCCCCTGGAAGCAACTTCGGTTCGCACGGCCACCGACGGCAACCGTCTGGCGGCCGCGTCATGAGCCTTGTGGCGGTTCGCATGGGCGGCGACGGCGCAACCTTTCTCCGGGTGTGGCTGTCGGACCCGCTCGCGATTGCAGCCATCGCGCCTTCGGGCTGAAGATCTCGCGGGGCCGAGGCGTGCGAGTTCGCGCCTTGCCAAAATCGTAGCTTCGAGCCGACTAGGCCTATTCGGGAATGTTAAACGATCGGCGGAAATATGAACGGACGGCTTCCATCGCCGGTGTAAATTCTACATTGCGCCGCCAGGCGAGGCCGACATCCATGGAGGGGATCGGATCGACCAGCGAAATGGTTTCGATCCGCCGACCTTCGAGCGACCAGGGTCGATGCACCATATCGGACAGGATCGCGACCCCCTGACTGTTGGCCACCAATGAACGCACGGCCTCGACGGAGGAGGTACGAAGCGTGATCTT
This sequence comes from Ciceribacter sp. T2.26MG-112.2, assembly GCF_900492205.1. Taxonomy (GTDB): domain Bacteria; phylum Pseudomonadota; class Alphaproteobacteria; order Rhizobiales; family Rhizobiaceae; genus Allorhizobium; species Allorhizobium naphthalenivorans_A. The sequence continues at coordinate 707,670 of NZ_UEYQ01000001.1, read as the reverse complement.
CGGCAGATAGGCCGACTGGCTCCAGTATTTCAACGTACTGTGCGACGCCTCGTCCACGGTCAGCATGATGTAATCTTCTTCCGAGACTTCCTTGAGACCAACCTTGTCCTTTTCAAGCAACCCGTGGCGCGCCGGCAGCCAGAGGCGGCGCTGCGAGCTCAACAGCTTTTCTGTCATCAGTTCCGGATTGAGAATATTCGACGTCAACATGACGGCGATGTCGTAGCGGTTGGTGAGCAATCCTTCCTCGACCGATTCCCGGTTGAGTTCGAACAACTGGATGTCAATGGCCGGAAACTGGCGCTTCAACCGCTCGATATGGAACGGCAGGAAATAGCCGATGACGGTATAGGTCGTGGCGATGCTCAGGGTGCCCTCGACCTTGTCGGTGACGAGATTGAGCTGCGTCGCTTCTTCAACCTTCTGCAGGATCTCATAAGCCTGCGAGAGAAACCTGCGGCCGGCTGACGTCAGATCCATCCCGTGCGGCGTCCGTTCGAACAGCCCTGCGCCGACCGTCCGTTCAAGGTCCTTGATCGCCGTCGTCACTGCCGACTGCGAGATCGAGAGGTTGACGGCGGCTTGGGAGACCTGCCCGGCCTCCGCCGTGGCAATGAAGTAGCGGATCTGTCTGAGGCTGAGCGACATTGTCATCCATCATTCTGAATCGAGAATACTGAGTATCTGAAAATAAGATCGAAGAGCGCGAGGATTGCAGAACTGGGAGACTCGCCTTTTCCAACATGCGTCAACACTCTGATTTTCATAGGGAAAGGCAAATCCCAGCGCAGCTCGGTCACATATGAATATCAGATAACAACATTCTGAAAATAGAATTTTTCAAATGAAACTTTTCTTCCTACGGTTTTCTGACAAATACGCAGGCATTGCGCTGCGTTGCACAAAATGCAGGCAGGACAGGGAAGAAAAGTGGCACTCGAGGTCGTAGACATCAATTGTGATCTGGGCGAGGCCTTTGGCCGCTGGCGTGTCGGCGACACCGAAGACAGCGCCCTCATGGGACTGATCAGTTCCGCCAACATCGCGGCCGGTTTCCATGCCGGTGATCCGAACCTGATGGACAACACCGTGCGCGTGGCCGTCGAGCACGGCGTCGGCATCGGCGCGCATCCTGGCTACAACGACCTCCAGGGGTTCGGTCGCCGCAAGATCAACGGCACGGCGCGCGAACTGGTCAACGACATCGTCTATCAGGTCGGCGCGATCCGCGAATTCGCCCGTCGCCACGGCGCCTCTCTCCAGCATGTGAAACCGCATGGAGCGCTTTACATGGAGATGGCGGTCAATCCGGAGTTCGCCCAGCTCTTCGTTCAGTACATGCGCACGGTGGCCCCCAATGCCTATGTGTTCTGCATGGCGGGCTCGGCGACGGAGACCGCGGCACTCGAGGTCGGCCAGCCGCTGGTGCGCGAATTCTATGCCGACCGCGACTACGACGAGAGCGGTTCGATCGTGTTTACCCGTGATGTCGGCCGACCGGACCCGATGGCGATCGCCCGCAAGGTGGTGCGCGCCTGCAAGGAAGGGCTGGTCACCACGGTCAGCGGCAAGGAAATCGAGGTGCCGTTCGAATCCATCTGCTTCCATTCCGATACGCTCGGCGCCTTGGACATCGTGCGCAACATGCGCGAAGCCCTGATCGCCGAAGGCATCCGCATCGCCCCCATTTCAGAAATCGTCAGATAACCGGAGACCACCATGAGCAAGCTCGAGATCAGATCGCCTCTGCCCGGCACCTTCTACCGCAAGCCCTCGCCGGACGCCGCGCCCTATAAGGCTGACGGTGACCAGGTGGCCGTCGGTGACGTGATCGGCCTGATCGAGGTGATGAAGACCTTCCACGAGGTCCACGCCGATGCCGCCGGCAAGATCACCTTCGTCGCCGACGACCAGGAGCCGATCATGGCCGGCCAGGCTATTGCCGAGGTCGAGGCATGACGATCCGCTCGATCCTCATTGCCAATCGGGGCGAGATCGCGGTGAGGATCATCCGCGCCGCCCAGGCGCTGGGCATCCGGACCGTCCAGGTCCATTCGGCGGCCGACCGCGACATGCTGGCGGTCAAGCTCGCCGACCAGTCGGTGGAAATCGGGCCGCCATCGGCCGCCAAATCCTATCTCAACATCGAGGCCGTTCTGAAGGCCGCCAGGGAAACCGGCGTCGATGCGGTCCATCCCGGCTACGGCTTCCTCTCGGAGAACGCTGCCTTTGCCCAGGCTGTCGAAGATGCCGGCCTGATATTCGTCGGACCCAAGGCCGGCGCGATCAGCCTGCTCGGCGACAAGGTCGAGGCTCGCAAGGTCGCCCAGCGCGCCGGCGTGCCGACCGTTCCCGGCTCCGAAGGTCGCATCGACGACCTCGAAACGGCCTGCGCCATCGTCGAGCAGATCGGTTTTCCGGTCATGATCAAGGCCGCTGCCGGCGGCGGTGGCCGCGGCATCCGCATCGCCGAGACCATGGCCGATTTCGAGCGCCATTTCCCGCAGGCCTCGGCCGAGGCGCTTGCCGCCTTCGGTGACGGCGGCCTTTATGTCGAAAAGGTCATCACCCGCGCCCGCCATGTCGAGGTTCAGATCCTCGGCGATGGCACAGATGCCGTCCATTGCTTCGAGCGCGAGTGCTCGCTGCAGCGTCGCCGCCAGAAGGTCTGGGAAGAAGCGCCCTCCTTCCGTCTGCCGGAAGACGTGCGCCAGGAACTGTGCGCCAGTGCCGTGGCGCTCGCCCGCGAGGTCAACTACCGCGGCGCCGGCACGGTCGAATATCTCTACGACGAGGTGAGCGGCGAGTTCTACTTCATCGAGGTCAATACCCGCATCCAGGTCGAACATCCGGTCACCGAAATGATCACCGGCATCGACCTCGTGCAGGAGATGATCAAGGTTGCCGGCGGTGCGAAGCTCTCGGTCCGCCAGGAAGACATCCGCGTCACTGGCCATGCGATCGAATGCCGGATCAATGCCGAGGACCCTGCGCGCGGCTTCCTGCCCGGCCCCGGCACGATCGAGGCGCTCGGCGTCCCGACCGGCGAGGGCGTTCGCTTCGACACCATGCTCTACGAGGGCTACACGGTTCCGCCCTTCTACGATTCGCTGCTTGGCAAGCTGATCGTCTGGGGCGAGACCCGCGACGCCTGCATCGCCCGGCTCGCCGAAGCGCTCGACAATCTCGAGATCCGCGGGCTTGCCACCACCATTCCGCTCCACCAGGCCCTTGCCGCCGACCCGTCGGTTGCCTCGGGCGATGTCCATACGCGGTTCCTCGAACCCTGGCTGGAGACGGATTTCCCGGCCTTTGTCGCATCCAAGGAGGTTGCCTGATGCCCATGCGCTATACATTCGGGGGTGACGAACACCTCTTCGTCGAATGCTCGGAGGAAATGTCGCTCGAGGCCTTCTTCAACTCGCTGTCGATGACCACCGGCATCAAGGAAGCCAAGATCAAGGGCGTGACCGAAATCTGCCCGGCCAATGCTTCCTTCCAGATCAAGTTCGATCCGGATGTCATTCATCCGAACGACATCCTGAAGGAAGTCCAGGCGATCGAAGTGGCGGCCGCCAAGTCCGAGCCGGTCATCACCACCCGCATCGTCGAGATCCCGGTCTTCTACAACGACCCGTGGACCCACGAGACGCTGATGCGCTTCCGCGAGCGTCACCAGGAGCCGACCGGCACCGACCTCGAATACGCCGCCCGCATCAACGACTACGGCTCGGTCGACGACTTCGTCGCCGCCCATTCCGGCTCGCCCTGGTTCGTCTCGATGGTCGGCTTCGTCTCGGGCCTGCCCTTCATGTACCAGATGGTCGAGCGCCAGCGGCAGATCCAGGTGCCGAAATACCTGCGCCCCCGCACCGACACCCCGCGCCTGACCGTTGGACACGGCGGCTGCTTCGGCTGCATCTATTCGGTGCGCGGTGCCGGCGGCTATCAGATGTTCGGCATCACTCCCATGCCGATCTACGACCCGACCCAGACCACCTCCTACCTCAAGGATTTCATGGTGTTCTTCCGTCCGGGCGACATCGTCAAGTTCAAGCCGATCGATCGCGAAGCCTATGACCAGGCCGTCGAAGATGTCGACAAGGGCCGGTTCGCCCCGCCAATCCGCGAAGTGAAATTCGATCTGCGTGAATTCCAGAAAGACATTGACGGGTACAACGCGAAGCTGGAGGGCGTTCTCCATGGCCATTAAGGTTCTCCATCAGGGTCTTGCCACTTCCGTCCAGGATCTCGGCCGTCCCGGCTATTTCCACCTCGGTATTCCGCTCGGCGGCGCCATGGACCGACTGGCGATGAAGGCCGCCAACCTGCTCGTCGGCAATGAGGAAGGGGCCGCCGGCCTCGAAGCCGTGTTCATCGGCCCGAAGCTGGAATTCACCGAAGACGCCATGGTCGCCGTCACCGGCGCCGACATGCCGATCAAGGTTGATGGCGAGGAAAAGCCCGGCTGGACCGCCTTCAAGGTCAAGGCCGGCCAGGTCCTGACCTTCGATTTCCTCAAGACCGGCGCGCGCATCTATATCGCCGTTTCCGGGGGCATCGACGTGCCGCTGGCGCTCGGGTCGCGCTCGACCTATGCCATCGGCGCGCTCGGCGGCTTCAAGGGCCGGCCGATCGCCATTGGCGACGAACTGCCGGTCGGCACGGCCGGCAAGGCGGTCGAGGGCAAGTCCATTCCCGAAAATCTGCGCCGCCGGCCGGGGATGCCGGCCGAACTGCGCGTGCTGCCGGGCCTCTACTGGCACCGCCTCACCGACGAGGCGGGCAGGAATTTCTTCGAGGACACCTGGAAGGTGGCGCCGGAGGCCGACCGCATGGGATATCGCTTCCGCGGCGGCCGCAAGCTCGACTTCGTCGACCGTGTCCCGCCTTTCGGCGCGGGCTCCGATCCCTCGAACATCGTCGACGCCTGCTACCCTTACGGCTCCATCCAGGTGCCGGGCGGAACCGAACCGATCATCCTGCATCGCGATGCCGTCTCCGGCGGCGGCTATTTCATGCTCGGCACGGTGATCTCCGCCGACATGGACCTGATCGGCCAGTTGCAGCCGCATACGCCAACCCGTTTCGTCAAGGTGGACATGGAAACCGCCCTGACCGCCCGGAAGGACCGGGCCGCGCTGGTCGACCAGATCCGCGCGCTTTTCTGACCACGCAGCCAAAGACTTCAAACAGGGGAACGACCATGAAACACAAGATCCTAATGACGCTTGCAAGCTCCGCCCTGGCGCTTGCCGTTGCCAGCCCGGTGCTTGCCGAGGCCTGGTATCCTTACCCGGCCCAGGCGATCGAGCCGGCCTTCGCCGCTGACGGCAAGTCGGTCGACGTATCCTACTCGCCGCTCGAAAAGGCGGAAAAGCCGTGGAACATCTGCGTCTCCTTCCCGCACATGAAGGATGCCTACTGGCTCGGCGTCGACTACGGCGTCGCCGAACAGGCCAAGGACCTCGGCGTCAAGATGAACCTCGTCGAAGCCGGCGGCTACACCGAGCTCAACAAGCAGATCAGCCAGATCGAGGACTGCGTCGCCGGTGGTGCCGAGGCCGTGGTCATCGGCGCGATCTCGTTCGACGGGTTGAACAACCTCGTCAGCGAAATCAAGAAGAAGAACATCCCGGTCATCGACGTCATCAACGGCATGTCCTCGCCGGACCTGACCGCCAAGTCGCTCGTCTCCTTCTACACCATGGGCTACGAGACCGGCGCCTATCTCGCCAAGAAGCATCCCGCAGGTTCGGAAGAAGTGAAGGTCGGCTGGTTCCCGGGTCCGGCCGGCGCCGGCTGGGTCGAGGCCGCCAACAAGGGCTTCCTCGAAGCGATCAAGGGTTCTGCCGTCAAGGCGCTCGAGCCGAAATACGGCGACACCGGCAAGGAAGCCCAGCTGAAGCTCGTCGAAGACGTGCTCCAGGCCGAGCCTGACGTGCGCTACGTCGCCGGCACTGCCGTTACCGCCGAGGCAGCCCAGGGCCTGATCCGCGAACGCGGTCTCAAGGGCAAGGTCGACCTTCTCGCCTTCTACATGACGCCCGGCGTCTACGAAGGCATCAAGCGCGGTTTCATTCTTGCGGCTCCGGCCGACTCCATGGTCGTCCAGGGCCGCATCGCCATCGACCAGGCCGTGCGGGCGCTGGAAGGCAAGGAACTGGTGAAGCATGTCGGACCGAAGATCTTCGTCGTCGATCCGTCGAATGTCGAGAGCGTCCCGCAGACCAACATCCTGCCGCCGGACGGCTTCAAGCCGGTCTTTTCGGTCAACTGATACCCCAAGGGCTCGGCGCGCGAATGCGCCGGGCCCGCCCCCTAATTTTTCTAGCAATATTGCCTTACGGACCGATGCGGATGGCCTTGAACGCACCCCTTGTCGAAATGACCGGCATCGCCAAGTCCTATCCGGGCGTGCGCGCGCTGGACGGCGTCGACTTCTCGCTCGAACGCGGCGAAGTGCACGTGCTGTTCGGCGAGAACGGTGCCGGGAAGTCGACACTGATCTCCATTCTTGCCGGCGTAACCACCCCGACCGAGGGGGTGATCCGCATCGACGGTGAAGAAAAGCACTTTTCTTCGGTCAAGGACGCACGGGCCGCCGGCATCGGCGCCGTGTTCCAGGAATTTTCCCTGGTCCCGACCATGACCGTGGCGGAAAACATTTTCCTCGGCCAGGAACCGCGCAAAATGGGCCTGGTCGACCGCCGCGGCATGGTCGAGGAGGCCCGTTCGCTCTTTGCCGGACTGGGATTTGCCATCGATGTGCGCCGCTCGGTCATCTCGCTATCGCGCGCCGAACAGCAGATGGTCGAAATCGCCAAGGCGCTGCACCAGCAGGCGCGTATCCTCATTCTCGACGAACCGACCGCCTCGCTCACCGAACGCGAGACGGAGAAACTGTTCGAATTCATCGGCCAGGCCAAGGCCCGGGGCGTCGGCATCGTCTACATCTCCCACCGCATCCAGGAATTCAAGGCGATCGCCAACCGCATTACCGTGCTGCGCGACGGCCGGCTGATCGGCACGATCGGCGCCGAGAACCTTTCGGAAACCGTGCTGGTCGAGATGATGACCGGGCGAAAGATGGACGAGATCTATCCGCATATCGAACGCAAGACACAGGCTGAGCCGGTGCTGTCGATCCGTGGCCTCAAGGCCTGGGGCGTCGACGGAGTCGACATCGATGTCCGGCGCGGTGAAGTGCTGGGGGTCGCCGGCCTCGTCGGCTCCGGCAAGTCGCGCACCTTCCGCGCCGTCATGGGCCTGCTGCCGGTCGAAGGCGGCACTGTGAGTGTCCATGGCCATGACCGCACCGGCGCACCGACGCGCAGGCTGCTGCAAGACGGCGTCTTCTTCCTGCCCTCCGACCGCAAGGAGGAGGGGCTGCTGCTCGGCGCCTCCGCCCGCACCAACATCGCCCTTTCCGTCCTCAACCGTCGCGAAACCAATGCCGGCCTCGGCCTCATCTCGCCCGGTGGCGTGAAGGCGCTGACCAGTGAGATCGGCGGCAAGGTCGATCTCAGCGAAGCCTTTCTCGAGCGCACCGCCTCCAAGCTCTCCGGCGGCAACCAGCAGAAGATCCTGTTCGGCAAGAGCTTCGGCGAGGACTACGACATCTACATCTTCGACGAACCCACCGTCGGCGTCGACGTTGGCACGCGGGCCGCGCTCTATCGCATCATCAAGGCGATCGCCGAGGCCGGAAAGGCCGTCGTGGTGATCTCCTCCGACCTCCCCGAGGCCATGCACCTCGCCCATCGCCTGATCGTCTTCCGTAATGGCCGGATCTCGGCGGAATTCGAGGGCGAAGCCATTCAGGAACAGGCGGTTCTCGGCGCCTTCTTCGATCAGGAAAGAAAATCAGCATGAACACCCAGCTGGAAACCGCGTCGCCCGCCGACGCCAAGCCAACCTTCTCCGCTCTTTCGGCGCTCAAGGCCGTCTTCATCAAGCTCGGCGTGCTGCCCTTCTTCCTCGTGGCGGCCCTCATCCTGTTCACGCTCGCCTCGAAACAGTTCCTGACGCTCGACAACCTCACCAACGTGGCGCGCCAGTCGGTCTATCTCGTGCTCGTCTCGCTCGGGCAGATGCTGGTACTGGTCACCGGCGGCTTCGATCTGGCGGTCGGCACGTCGATCGCGCTGACCTCCGTCGTCTCGGCTTCGGTCATGGTCTACTTCGCCGCGCAGTTCCCCGACATGGTCTGGCTGGTCATCCTGCTCGGGGTACTTTCGGGCTTCCTCGCTGCGCTCGCCATCGGTTCGCTGAACGGCCTCGGCATCGCCCAGTTCGGCGTCTCGCCCTTCATCATGACGCTGGGCGCGCAATCGGTCGGCGCCGGCATCGCGCTTTATCTCACCGGCGGCGTGCCGATCGGCAATCTGCCGTACGAATTCGGCGATTTCTTCGGTTTCGGCCGCATCTTCGGCGTGCCTGTCCCGGTCCTGGTGGCGATCGTTGCCATCGTCGGCATGTGGATCCTGATGAACCGCACGCGTAGCGGCGCCCGCATCTACGCCATCGGCGGCAACATCAAGGCCGCAAACCTCTCCGGCATCAACACCAAGCGCACGCTGTTCCTCGCCTACATCCTCTGCGCCCTTTTGGCCTCGGTCGCCGGCGTGTTGCTGACCGCCCGCGTCGAGAGTGGTGAGACCAATCTCGGCGGCACGATCGCGCTGGAATCGATCGCGGCCTGCGTCATCGCCGGCGTGTCGCTGCGCGGCGGTATCGGCCGGGTGGAAAGCGTAGTGCTCGGCGCCTTCTTCATCGTGCTGGTGCAGAACGGCATGAACCTGATGCAGATCGGTTCCTACATGCAGATGGTACTGCTGGGCTCGCTGCTCATCCTCGCCGTCGTCATCGACCAGTTCCGCTACCGGATGCTCATCGGGAACCGCTGAATGCTCTGGTCCTTGGTTGTCCAATCAGCCGAGGTGGACGCAGAAGGCTCGGCACGCTCAGATTGAGTTCCTTATTCGCTCCAGGATCGATAGGAATTCCGCGATCAGCGGGCTATTCTTGTTGTCCCGCCGATAGGCGATCTTGTGCGTCGATGAAAAGCCGAAGGCGGCGGGCCGGATGGCGCGCAATTCGCCCCGCGCCACCCATGGTTCGGCGAAATGGCAGGGCAGAAAGCCGATGAACTGGCCCGAAAGGATGAGCATGACCTGCGCTTCCATTGCTACGACCGAGGCGCTCGCGCGCGGATGGCCGACCAGATAGAGGTCGTCGAAATGGCGGTAACGCCGGACAGAGAAGCGCGCGCCGGCAATGACCCGCTGGTCGATCTCATGGTCCGGTCTGTCGAACAGCGGGTGCTCGCGGCCACAATAGAGATTGTGCGGCTCGCTGGCGAAGTCACGGTAGGTCAGGCCGGGAGAACGCTGTGAAAACGGCCCGATGGCGATATCGCGATCACCGTCTGCAACCTTCTGTTCCAGCTCCGAGGGCGTGCCCAGTTCAAGGTCGATGAAGATTTCCGCATCCGGCCGCATGAACTCGGCGATCGCCCTTTGCACCCCCAGTTGCTTGCTGGTCATCACACCGTCCGACGCGCCCAGCCGCAGGCGGCCGGAAAGATTGCCACTCGCCGCACTGACGCGCTGGGTGAAATCGTCGATGTCGCGGAATAGCTTGACGGCAGCGTCATAGGTGGCCCGACCGAGTTCGGTCAGCCGAAACTGCTGCCTGCCGCGATGACACAACTGGCCGCCGACCCGCTTTTCCAACTCGGCCAGGTGGGTGCTCAGCGTCGACTGCGACAGGTTCAGCGCCAGTTGCGCATCCGAAAAGCCATTGGCATCCGCAAGCACGACGAAAACGCGGAGCAGACGGATATCGATATTGTCGAGGCGACGCATTGGCGAGACTCACATTGACGTTCTTCGATGTAATATCCCAAATATTGTGATTTACTCCAATGTAAAAATGCATGACGCTGCCTCAAATTCAAAAAAGGGGAACAACATGAACAAGACACTTGGACTGACGACCGCGATCGCCCTGATCGTGTCTTCGACGAATGCTTTCGCTGCGGACCAGATCCGCATTCTCGCGCCGACCTGGCTCGGCTTTGCGCCGGTCCACGTGGCGCTGGCCAATGGATGCTTCGAACAGGAGAAGCTCGACGTCACGATCAACTTCGAGGACGACCTCAGCAATGTGATGGCGGCCATGGCGCGCGGCGACGTCGAGATCCAGATGCGCAGCGTCGGCGAGTATCAGGGCCGTCCACGCGACAAGACGACACCCGGGATCATCATCGGCACGATCGACGAATCCGTCGGCGGTGACGGCGTGATCGCCGACGGCAGCATCAAGACGGTTGCCGACCTCAAGGGCAAGACCATCGCCGCCGAACCCAATATTCCGGCGCGTCTCCTGCTGCAGATGGAACTCAAGCAGGCCGGCCTCACTCTCAAGGACCTGGACATCAAGGAGATTTCCACGGCCGACACGGGCGCCGTTTTCGTCGATGACAGCATTGCCGCGGTCGCCACTTACGAACCCTTCATGTCGCAGGCCATCAAGGCTTCCTCCCGCGAGGGCGCCAAGGTCCTGATCTCCTCGAAGGATCATCGCGGCCTCATCATCGACGCCATCATCGCGCGCAACGACGACCTCAAGGCGTCGCCGGACAAGTATGGGCGTTTCCTGAAGTGCATCTATGAGGCGGTCGACTTCATCAAGGCCGAGCCGCAGAAGTTCGCCGAGATCGCCGCTCCGAGCTTCGGCCTGACGCCCGAAGAGGTGCTGGACGTGGTCAATGGCAGCCTGGCCTACACCACGCTCGCGGAAGCCCAGGCCTATATGGGTGAGCCGGGCAAACCGGGCAGCCTGTTCGGGATCTTCGATACGGTGATGGCGCTCAATCTGGAGAATGGCGCAGCCGACAACCAGCTGGTGGCGGCCGAGCAGATCGACAGCACTATCATCGCGACCGTCGGCAAGTGAGTTCGGACCGGCACGCGCGGATGTTTCGGAAACTGTTCACCTTTCGAGGCGGGAAGTCGCCGGCCGTCGAACTGATCGTCGGTCTGGCGGCGGCGGCGATCCTGCTGGGTTTCTGGGAACTGGTGGCGCGGCTCGGCCTCGTCAAGCCGCAGTTCCTTCCGTCCCCCGGCGACGTTCTGGCGGCGCTCTGGCGCATGCTGACGCAGCAGGATCTGCTCTGGCATACGGCAGTCTCCGCGGGGCGCGTCTGGTCGGCTTTCCTGCTGGCCGCGCTCATGGCAATCCCGATCGGCATGCTGATGAGCAGCTATCGCATCGTCGGGGCGTCGCTCGAGCCGATGATCGATTTCATCCGTTACCTGCCGGTACCGGCTCTCGTGCCCTTGTCGATCATCTGGTTCGGCGTGGGCGAGTCCACCAAGATCTTCCTGCTGTGGCTCGGTACCTTCTTCCAGCTCGTGCTGTTCGTGGCGGACGATGCCCGCCGCGTGCCCAACGAATATGTCGAGGTGGCCCGCACCGTCGGTGCGCGGTCGCGGCAGGTGATGACGGACGTGATCTTCAGGGCCATGGGGCCGTCGCTGCTCGACAATCTCAGGATCACGCTCGGCTGGTGCTGGACCTATCTGATCATCGCCGAAATCGTCGCGGCCGATTCCGGCATAGGTTTCGTCATCTGGTCGGCGCGCCGTTACGTCAAGACGCCCGAGGTCATGGCCGGCGTTCTCGTCATCGGCCTGGTCGGCCTGGTGACCGACCAGCTGCTGCGTGTCCTGCATCGCAGGATCTTCCAATATGTGTGAGCCCTCCATGGCAGAGAATTACTTGGCATTCGAGGGCGTGACGAAGAGCTTCGGCCCGATGGACGTCGTCACGAAGACCGATCTTTCGATCGGTCGCGGCAGCTTCGTCGTCTTCCTCGGACCGTCCGGCTGCGGCAAGACCACGCTGATGCGCATGGTGGGCGGCCTCGATACGCCCTCCACCGGCCAGATCCGGCTCGGCGGCGATATCGTGCGTGCCCCCGACCGACGCCGCGGCATGGTCTTCCAGGCCTATTCCTCCTTTCCCTGGCTGACCGTTGCCGAAAACATCGCCTTCGGCATGCGCTACCGTTCCGACATTTCCACGCAGGAAAAGGCGGAGCGCAAGGCGCACTATCTGAAGCTGGTGGGGCTCGAGGAATTCGCCGACGCCTATCCGTCGCGCATTTCCGGCGGCATGCGCCAGCGCGTCGCCATCGCCCGCACGCTTGCCGCCGGTTCCGAAGTCCTGCTGATGGACGAGCCGTTCGGTGCACTCGATGCCCTGACCCGCGAACGTCTGCAGGTGCAACTGAGGGCGTTGCAGATCTCCGAGCAGAAGACCGTGATTTTCGTCACGCATGACGTCGAGGAGGCCGTTTTCCTCGCCGACCGCGTCGTGCTGTTTTCAAAGCGGCCGGCGCGCATCGTCGCCGACATCGACGTCAACGCCGCTCTCGGCGTGGAGCGACCATTGGAGATCCGCGAAACACAGGGCTTCTTCGACCTTCGCAACAAGATCCTCCATCTCATCCGCAACGAAACGGGAGACCCCGTATGAACGGCATGTTTTCGGGCCGCACGGTGGTGATCACCGGGGCAAGCCGCGGGATCGGGCTCGGCATCGCCCGGGCCTTTAACCGCGAGGGCGCGCGGCTCCATCTGATAGCCGACGATCCGGCCGTTCACGAACGGGCGGCCGAACTCGGCGCCACCGCCGCTCAGGCGGACATTGCTGACGGCGCGCGCGTCGACGCCGCGTTGAAGGACGTGGGACCGATCGACGTGCTGGTCAACAATGCGGGCCTGGAGCGGCTGACACCGCTCGACGATGCGAGCCCCGAGGGGTTTGCCACCTTCCGCCGCATCATCGACATCAACATTGCGGGCACGGCGCTGGTCACGAGGCGTGCGCTCCGGTCCATGTCTTCGGGCGGGGCTATCGTCAACACGGCGTCGATATGGGGACGGGTGGCGGAGGCGCAGTTCGACGCCTATGTGGCCTCGAAACACGCGATCATCGGGCTCACCAAGACCTGGGCGAAGGAGCTCGGGCCGCGCAATATCCGCGTCAACGCCGTCTGCCCCGGCTGGGTGAGAACGGAGGCCTCGATGCGTTCGCTGGGGCTCATGGCATCGTCGCAAGGGGTTAGCGAAGACAGTCTTCTCGAAGACATCGTCGGCGGGCAGGCTCTGCCCGGCCTGATGGAGCCCGACGACATGGGAGAGGTCTATCTTTTCCTCGCATCCGACAGGGCGAAGAACATCACCGGCCAGTCGATCGGCGCCGATCGGGGAGAAGTTCCATGGTGAATCCGTTGATGGGCAAGAGGGCCCTGGTGACCGGGGCGGCGAGCGGCATCGGCCGTGCTGTCGCGGAGGCGCTTGCGGCCGAGGGCGCCACGGTGATCGGACTGGATCTCAGGCCGCAGGAGGGAAATATCGCCATCCTCGCCTGCGATCTCGCGGACGAGGGGCAGATCGTCTCCTGCGTCGGCGAGGCAGTGCAGCGGTTGGGCGGGCTCGACATCCTCATCAACAATGCGGGCATCCTCGAAGAATCCCCGCTGGGGAGCATCACCACCGCCCATATCGATCGCATGTTCGCGGTCAATGTGCGGGGAGCAATTCTTGTGGTGCGGGAAGCACTGCCGCATCTGCCCGATGGAGGACGGATCATCAACATCGCTTCCGAACTGGCCTATCTCGGCAGGGCGGATACGTCCATCTATTGCGCCACCAAGGCGGCGATCCTCGGCCTGACCCGGTCCTGGGCAAGGGAACTCGCGCCGAAGATCCTGGTCAATGCCGTTGCTCCCGGTCCGACCGACACCCCGCTTCTGGCCTTCGAGACCCTGACGGCGGACCAGAAGGCGGCCGAGACGGCCAATCCCATGGGACGGATCGGCAGGCCTGAGGAGGTGGCGGCGGCCGTGGTTTTTCTCGCCGGGCCGGGTGCCACCTTCTTCACCGGACAATGCCTGGGCGCCAATGGCGGCGCGGCGATGATTTGAGGACCTCACGATGAACGACAGCGTATTCTGGGCCGAACAGACCTGGCCCGAGGCGGCCGCGAAGGTGGCGGGCGGCGCACCGATATTCCTGCCGCTCGGCGCGACCGAGCAGCACGGCCATCACATGGCACTCAATGTCGACGTCGTGCTGCCGACGTCCATATGTGAGACGGTCGCGAGAGCCGTTGGCGGGCTCGTCCTGCCCACCGTCCCCTATGGCAACCGTTCGCAGCCGAAGACCGGCGGCGGATCGGCCTTCGGCGGCACGATCAATCTGACGGCCCACACGTTCTCGCTCGTGGTGCGCGACGTCCTGTGCGAGCTCTACCGGCAGAAGGTCCGGCGGATCGTGGTGGTTAACGGCCATTACGAGAACATCTGGCCCGCGGTCGAAGGCATTGAGCTGGCACTGGATGCGATCGGCCGCGACCGCTGCGACGGGCTGACGATCCTCAGGCTCGACCACTGGGATCTGGTCCAGCCGTCGACCATCGATCGGATTTTCCCGGACGGCTATCCCGGCATCGAGCTTGAACATGCGAGCGTGATCGAGACTTCCATGATGCTGGCGCTGCGCCCCGAGCTCGTGGATCTCGGTCGATCGCTTCACGACGGGCCGGCGAAGTTCAAGCCTTATGACCGCTATCCTGTTCCGCTCGCCGACGTGCCGCCTTCGGGCGTGCTGTCCATGACAGCGGGATCGCAGGCGGAAAAAGGCAATTGGCTGCTGACCGATGTGGTCAGCCGCATGACGCAGATCATTCGAGACGAATTCAGCATTGGAGGCCATCATGATCAACGCTAAGCATCAGCCGGTGGACGCCGCCGAGGTTCCGCGCTTTGCCGGCCAGGCGACGTTCATGCGGCTTCCGGCCGTGCCGTCCGCCGAGGGGCTCGACATCGCCCTGGTCGGGATTCCCTGGGACGGCGGAACCACCAACCGGGCCGGCGCCCGTCATGGACCGCGCGAGATCCGCAGCCAGTCGAGCCTGATGCGCAAGGTGCATCATGTTTCCAAGATCGCGCCCTTCAGCCTCGCCAATATCGCCGACGTCGGCGATCTCTCGGTCAATCCGATCGACCTGATGGACGCGCTGAAGCGCATCGAGGAAGGCATTGCCAGCATCATCGCGGTCGGGGCCATTCCGCTTTCCGCCGGTGGCGACCACCTGACGACGCTGCCGGTGCTGCGTGCGGTGGCCCGGCACAGACCGGTCGGGCTCATCCATTTCGATGCCCATTCCGACACCAATGACAGCTATTTCGGCGGCAACCGCTATACCCATGGCACGCCGTTCCGGCGCGCCATCGAGGAGGGATTGCTCGACCCGAAGCGAATGGTGCAGATCGGCATTCGCGGTTCGATCTATGAGACCGACGAGCATGCCTGGGCCGTCGAGCAGGGCATCCGCATCATCTATATGGAAGAGTTCACCCACCGCGGCGCGGCCGAGGTGATCGCCGAAGCGAAGGCGATCGTCGGTTCGGCGCCGACCTATGTGACCTTCGATATCGACAGCATCGACCCGTCCATGGCACCGGGCACCGGTACGCCGGAGGTCGGCGGCTTCACCACGCGCGAGGCACAGCAGATGATCCGTCTGCTGGAAGGCGTCGATATCGTCGGCGCCGACGTCGTCGAGGTAGCGCCACCCTTCGATCTCGCCGGCATGACGGCGATCGCCGGCGCGACGATGATGTTCGAACTGATGTGCGTGATCGCGGCGAAATTCCGGTCGTGACGCGACCGGTGTCATTGCTACCCGCCGCACCCGCACCTCGTGCATCGTGGCTTTCACGGCTTTCTTCATCAAGGTAAAAGGGCGGGTGGCACCCCACCGTACGTGTGCATCGACAGGCGGCGAGCGGACAAGGGCGGCCAAGGCGTGAGACGAAGTTGGAGAAGATTGTCGATGAGCCTAACCACCTCGCTCTATCCCGAGAGAAATATTGTGGACCGCGCGGCACTGGCAAGACTGCAAGCCGCAGGTTGCCGGGAGCGTCGCACGCGCCTTTCCAATTGGCTCGTTGAGGTTGGCCTGGATGGGGCCGTGATCACGCGACCTCAACATCTGACATACTTTTTTGGGTTGCATGGATGGAGAAGTTCGCCAGCTTCGGGTTTCGTTGGCCGTGATGGCTTCGGTTTGATCTCGGTCGGCAATTCAATGGAGTCTGACGTCTACGCCGATGAAACAGTCCGGTTCGACGATTCGATGTTCGCGACCACTGACGAAGACCGCGAGCGAGCGGCAATTGCCGCGTTGGATATTCGCCTGGCTAAGACGAAGGGGCTCGGCGCTGATTGCACCGAAATCGCAGGACGGACCATCACTCCGATATACAATCAAATCTTGTCGATGCGCCGACGCAAGCATCCGGATGAAGTCGCGCTCATTTCCGCAGCCATTGCCGTTAATGAAGCTGGATACCGTGCGATTGCGCCGCATATCGCCCCCGGACTTCTGGAAACGGAAGTGTTTGCCCTATTTCAGGGAGCTGCAATTGTGGCTGCGGGACAGACGATGGGCGAGCTAGGAAACGATTTTCGTGGGGGACAGCCGGGCGGGCGACCTCGACCCGTGCCCCTGGTGGAGGGCGATCTTCTCCCCGTGGACGCCGGAGCGGTTGTCGCAAACTATTTTTCCGATATGTGCCGGACTTTCGCTGTGGCGGGGACACGAGCGCCCCCTCAGGAGGAAGCCTTCAGCCGCGTTGTTCATGCACTGTCAATAGCCGAAGACATGATCCGGCCGGGCGTTCGATGCGGGACAGTTTGCCAGGAGATTTCATCCATCCTGAATAGCGTCCGCGGCGACTGGCGCTTTGACCATCACCTAGGCCATGGGTTAGGCCTGAACCCGGTCGAGCGTCCCTTCATAAATTCGGGTTCGAACGACATCTTTGAAGAGGGTTGCACGTTCACGCTCGAACCCGGCTTGTACGGAGACAATCTCCGCGGTGGAATACGTCTCGAGCAGAATTACGTCATAGAAAATGGCGCCCTTCGCCGGTTATCCAGCTTACCGCTGGACATCTGAAAATGCCGCGGACCCGAAAGCTCGCACTGGGAAGGCACCGCCATTCCGATGTATTCATTGTTGGCTATCTGGCCGCCAGTGACAGTGTGTTGCGATCGTCCGCGCATTGATCCTGTCGCCGCTCATCCCGATGCTGGATGAGCCGGAAGAAGCCTGAAGGCAGCTCGCGCGAGGCACGGCACGTGAAGCGAAGTTGCGGTGGGATCAGGGGCCGGCCGCCGCCATGACCTTCCCGAGTGCCTCGACGAGCATGTCGGCATTTGCGCGCGAAAAGACGAGCGGCGGGCGGATCTTCAGCACGTTGGCGCGGGGGCCGGATGCGCTGATGAGGACGCGGCGTTCGCGAAGGCCGTTGACGATGCGGGCGGTGAGGGCAGCGTCCGGGCTCCTGGTCGCCGGGTCGGAGACGATCTCGACGCCGATGAAGAGGCCGGCGCCACGGACGTCGCCGATTGCGGGGTGGCGGTCGGCCAGATCCTTCAGGCCGTCCATCAGATAGCGGCCGACGTCGAGCGCATTCTGCTGCAGGCCATCGATGCGGATCGTGTCGAGCACCGCCTTGCCGGCGGCGGCAGCGACCGGGTTTCCGCCGAAGGTGTTGAAGTAGCGCGCCTTCGGGCCGAACTCGGCGATGACCTCCGGCCGCAGCACGATGCCGGCCATCGGGTAACCGTTGCCCATCGGTTTGCCGAGCGTCACCATGTCGGGGGAAATGCCGTGGCGCTCGAAGCCCCACATGGCCTCGCCGGTGCGGCCGAAACCGGGCTGCACCTCGTCGGCGACGAAGAGGCCACCGGCCTCGTGGATGGCGTCCACCGCCGGTTTCAGGAAGCCCTTCGGACCGGCGAAGATGCCGTCGCTGGAAAAGATCGTATCGACGATCAGCATGGCCGGCTTGATGCCGTGGCGCCTCAGGTCGGCGATGGCGGCGCGGACGTCGCGGCCGAACTTCTCCATCGTCTCCTCGGGCGAATGGCGGTAGCTGTCGGGGGCGGGCACCGTGCGCACGTGGGGCCCAAGCGTCACGGATTCGCCGAGCGAGGGCGAGAATTCGGCAACGGCGCTGGTGAGGCCATGATAGGCGAGATCGGTGGCGATGATGCCGGTGCCGCCGGTGACGAAGCGGGCGATGCGCACGGCAAGGTCGTTTGCCTCGCTGCCCGTGCAGGTGAACATCGCCTGGCTCAGCCCCTCGGGGAAGGTTGCAGTCAGGCTTTCGGCATAGTCGACGATGCCTTCATGCAGATAGCGCGTATGGGTGTTGAGAATGGCGGTCTGTCTGGTAATCGCCTCGACGACGCGCGGATGGCAGTGGCCGAGCGAGGCGACGTTGTTGTAGGCGTCGAGATAAGGTTCGCCCGCCGCATCGTAAAGGAAGACGCCTTCGCCGCGTACGAGATGCAGCGGCTTCTCGTAGAACAGGCGGTAGGCCGGGCCGAGCACCTTTTCCCGGCGGGCGATGAGCGCTCGTTCGCCCTCGCTCAGCTGTTCGAAATCCTCGCGAGAGAAAGCATTCACCATCGACATGATCAGGCCTCGGAAAGGTTGGGGACGAGCCTTCTCAGCCCGGCCGCGGTGAGATCGGCAGTGTTCTGCAGGCCACGCCAGGCGGTGGCGTGGTTGCGCATGATATAATCGCGATTTTCCGGGAAGTGGGCCGAGCGCCATTCGGCGATGATGATCGACATGGCGAGGCGCGCCCGGGTGAGAAGGGGCAGGAGCTCGATCTCGGCCTCCTCGAGCGCGCGTGCCGACTGGTAGCCTTCCAGGAAAGCGCTGATGCGGGCGGCCCAGTTGTCGGTTGCGAGATGATAGGAGAGGGCGACGGCGAGGTCGTTGACGACCGGCGCATAGACCATGTCGCCGAAATCGATGATGCCAACCACGCGCGTCGGCTCCGCCGGATCGAGCAGGATATTGTGCGGGTTGAAGTCGTTGTGGATGATCTGCCGGCGCCTGATCGCGGCAATCGCCGGAAGGGCACTCTCGAACTCGGCCAGAACCGCGTCAACCTGGGCGCGACGCTCCGGGGCCACGTGGTCGATCACGGCGGCAAGATCGAGCGTGTGGGAAATGTCCCACATCAGCTTTCCTTCGGGCGGGCGTCCGGCATAATTTTCAAGGCCCAGCCCGAGTTCGGCGAGTGCCCGGCCGACATTGCGGCTTTGGGCTTCGCTGGCCGGCGTGCGGTATTGCAGTTCGCCGTGGAGGAAGGTGAGGAGGCGCATGATGCGCGGACCTTCGGAAGTGAACAAGGTGTGGCAGGGCTTGCCTTCGAGGGTTGGCAAGAGCCGCGGCACGGGTACGCCGGGAGCGGCGACCTGAAGATGGAGGAGGGCGCCGTCCTGAAAGTCCAGCGTTGCCGGATCCTCGGCGGGATTGGCGATCTTCAGGATGAAGGCGGTCCCATCCGTCGCGGTAAAGAGAAAGGTCTCGTCACGCTCGCTGGACAGGCGCTTGACCACGCCGTTCAGGCCATAGACGGCGCGAACGGCGGCCTGTGCATCGTCGAGCGACGTGGGGCTCCATGTCGCAGACATCGAATCCGTCTTCCTGGCGGCCGATTGCTCGGTCATGATTTCTCCGTTGCGTGCGTTTACCCCGCCGGCTGTCGAGGCGGATACCCGCGGTCTTTCAGCACGGGCCGGCATTGCCGCGCTCCTTGTTCGTGTGAACACGTCGCCGGCGGCTAGCGATACTTGAAACACGCAAAAAAAGATGCATCAAGTATCTTGTCACTTTATTTTGCGGATTGGGCCCCATGACCGAGTTTTCGACACTGGAATATGCGAACCTCAACAGCGTCGTTTACGGCGCGTTGTGCGATGCGCTGATGCAGGGTCGGTTCCAGCCCGGCGATCGGTTGAAGATCCGGGATCTCGCCGAGCAGTTCGGCACAAGTGTCACGCCGATCCGCGATGCCATCCTGCGTCTCGTCAACGACGAGGCCGTTACCTTCCGCTCGCCGCGCGACATCCGCATCGCCGGCCTCAGCGAAGAACGCTATCGCGAGATCCGCGCCATTCGCGTGCGCCTTGAGGGGCTTGCTGCGGAAACCGCCGCCCAGGTCGCGACAAGTGCCGAAATCCAGGCCCTGGAGCAGATCGTGCGCGAGAACGAGGCCGCGATCGCGGAGGGAGACCGGTTGCGGGGGACGCAACTCAACCAGGCCTTCCACTTCATGCTGCCGAAGATCGCCGGGCTTCCGGTGCTCACCAGCATCTTGCGCAGGCTCTGGCTGCAGATGGGGCCGCATATTTCCGGCGCCTATCTCGCCGGCGGCCGGGCGATGATCGACCATCACTATCCGGTCATCGAGGCGCTGAAGCGGCACGATCCGGCGGCGGCCTCCATGGCGATCGTCGACGATATCCTGTTGGGTGGAAAGCCGATCCTGGACCGCATCGCCAGCAGCGCGGAGCGGGAGGCCCGTCGCGCTTGACGGCAGCGAGAACAGAGGGCTTGCAATTCATCAGCCGCTGATTACGATGTATCAAGCATCAAGGAGAATTCAGCATGACCGAAGAGCGCCGCTACATGTTGCTGACGGGGGCCAGCCGCGGCATCGGGCATGCGACGGTCAAGCTCTTTCAATCGAAAGGCTGGCGCATTCTGACCGTGTCCCGTCAGCCCTTTTCCGAGGAATGCGCCTGGCCCTCCGCCCGGGAAAGCCACATCCAGGCCGATCTCGCCGATCTTACGCAGATCGACCGGCTTGCGGCGACGGTGCGCGAGCGGCTGCCGCACGGCAAGCTGCACGCGCTCGTCAACAATGCCGGGATTTCGCCCAAGGGCCCCAACAGAAGCCGGCTCGGTGTGATGGACACGGATGCGAGCGTCTGGATGCAGGTGCTCAACGTCAATCTCGTCTCGACCGCGCTGATCGCCCGGGCGCTGATGCCGGAACTCGAGGCGGCCAAGGGCTCGATCGTCAACGTCACCTCGATCGCAGGTTCGCGCGTTCATCCGTTTGCCGGTGTCGCCTATGCGGCGTCCAAGGCGGGGCTGGCGTCGCTGACGCGCGAAATGGCGCATGAGTTCGGCCGACGCGGCGTGCGCGCCAATGCGATAGCGCCGGGCGAGATCGAAACCTCGATTCTTTCGCCCGGCACCGATGCGCTCGTCGCCGCCGAAGTGCCGATGGGAAGGTTGGGCGAACCGCGCGAAGTCGCGGAAACCATCTACTTCCTGTGCACCGAACAGTCCTCCTACATCAATGGAGCGGAAATCCACATCAACGGAGGGCAGCACGTCTGACAAAGGTCAAGCGATCCGAATTGTCCGTTGACCGGCAATGACCGGAATGCATCAATCGGTCGATACGTCCAGGGGAGAAGGATGTGACGACCGAAGTGACCGCAGCCAAAGCCGCAAAGGAATGGCAGGCGGTCCGCGTGATTACGTCACGGAGCCTGCACCGGCTCAACACAACGAAGAAAAGGGGAATGTGATGAAGACAATCATGAAATCCGGCTTCCTGGCGGCAGCTGCCGCAGTGCTCTCGGTCGGCCTCGCTGCACCGGTCGTCGCACGCGACCTGACTGTCGTCTCGTGGGGCGGCAACTACCAGGACGCCCAGCGCAACATCTACTTCAAGCCGTTCTCGGAAAAACTCGGCAAGCCTGTGCTCGACGAGGCCTGGGACGGGGGCATCGGCGTCATCCAGTCGAAGGTCAAGGCCGGGGCGCCGAACTGGGATGTGGTCCAGGTCGAAGCCGAAGAGCTGGCGCTCGGCTGTTCCGACGGCCTCTACGAGAAGATCGACTGGGACAAGATGGGCGGCAAGGACAAGTTCCTCGACAGCGCCGTCAATGACTGCGGAGTCGGCGCCATCGTCTGGTCGACGGCGATTGCCTATGACGGCGACAAGCTTGCTGCGGGGCCGGCATCCTGGGCCGACTTCTGGAACGTTGAGAAGTTCCCCGGCAAGCGTTCGCTGCGCAAGGGGCCGAAATACACGCTCGAATTCGCCCTGCTTGCCGATGGCGTCTCCAAGGACGAGCTCTATGACGTGCTCGGCACCGACGAAGGTATCGAACGCGCCTTCAAGAAGCTCGACGAGTTGAAGCCGAACATCGTCTGGTGGGAATCCGGTGCGCAGCCGCTGCAGTTCCTGGCTTCGGGCGAAGTGGTCATGACCTCGGCCTATAACGGCCGCATCACCGGCATCAACCGCTCGGAAGGCAAGAACTTCAAGGTCGTCTTCCCCGGCTCCATCTATGCGGTCGACAGCTGGGTCGTGCTGAAGGACGCTGAAAACAAGGATGCCGCGCAGGACTTCATCGCCTTCGCCAGCCTGCCGGAAAACCAGTCCAAGCTGCCGGAATTCGTCGCTTACGGCCTGCCGAACAAGGACGCGGCCGCCAAGGTGCCGGCGGAGTTCGCCAAGGATCTGCCGACAGACCCGGCGAACCTGCCGGATGCCATTCCGCTCAATGTCGATTTCTGGATCGACAATGCGGAAACGCTGACTGAGCGCTTCAACGCCTGGCTGGCCCAGTAGGAACATCCGGGGGAAGGCGCTCGCATCGGGTGCCTTCCCCGCATGGCCTGGTGCGTTCCGCAAAGCGCACTTCTCGCCTCAAGCGATGGAGTCTTCCGTGGCCGAATTCATTCGATTTGACCGCATTACCAAATTCTACGGCCCGCTCTGCGTGGTCAAGGACCTCGATCTCGGCATCGAGAAGGGCGAATTCGTCAGCCTGCTCGGACCATCGGGCTCCGGCAAGACGACGCTGCTGATGATGCTTGCCGGCTTCGAACAGCCGACCTCGGGCAGTATCGTGGTCGATGGAAGGGCCATCAACGCGGTGCCGACCCACAAACGGGACATGGGCGTCGTCTTCCAGAGCTATGCGCTTTTCCCCCACATGTCCGTCGGCGACAACATCGCCTTTCCGCTGCAGATGCGCGGCGTCGGCAAGGCGGAGATCGGCGAGCGCGTCAGCCGCGCGCTCGACATGGTTCAGATGTCGGCCCTTGCCGACCGCCGCCCCATCCAGCTCTCAGGCGGCCAGCAGCAGCGCGTGGCGCTGGCCCGCGCCCTCGTTTTCGAGCCGCGTGTCGTCCTGATGGACGAACCGCTCGGGGCGCTCGACAAGCAGTTGCGTGAGCAGATGCAACTCGACATCCGCGACCTGCATCGTCGCCTTGGGCTTACCATCGTCTTCGTCACGCACGACCAGTCCGAAGCGCTCACCATGTCGGACCGGGTCGCCGTCTTCAACAGGGGCAATATCGAGCAGATCGGCACGCCGCGCGAGGTCTATGACGCACCGGCGACGCGTTTCGTGGCCGAGTTCATCGGCGAGACGAATCTCTTTGAAGCTGTTGTGGAATCGGTGAACGGAGAGGAAGCGGTCGTGCGGCTTCCGTCCGGCGCACAGGTTATCTCGGTCGTTTCCGGCGGTGTCGCCCCCGGCCAGGACGTGCTTCTCTCCATCCGTCCGGAACGGGTGGAGCTTGCAGAGACGCGAGGCGAGGCGCGCAACGTACTGGAAACGGAGGTGACCGATTCCGTCTACCAGGGAGATCATCTGCGGGTGCAATTGCACAACTCCATCCATCCGCTGATTGCCAAGCTTGGTCGGCGTTCGCGCGAATTTTCGCCCGGCACCAAGGTCTTTGCGACCTTTGCGGCCGATGATTGTCGGGTCATCGTGCCATGAGCGCAGCCTCCTCCCGCACGGGGCGGTCGCTTTTCCTGCTGGCGCCGCTCATGCTCTTCCTCATCGGCTTCTTCGTCTGGCCGCTCTTCAGCATGATGTCGCAGTCGGTGTCCGATCCCGCCGTATTGCGCCTGTTGCCACGAAGCGCCGAGGTCCTCGCCGATTGGGACCGCACGTCGCCACCGACAATGGAAATGCAGGCTGCGGTCATCGAGGACCTGAAGGCGGTCGATGACGATCAGGCGCTTGGCGACATGGTGCGCCGTCTCAACAGCGCCAGGTCGGGTTTCCGAACGCTGATGGGCAAGACAATGACGGCCGTCGGCGATAGGGCAAATCCGCCCGTCGATCTCGTTTCCATCGACAAGCGCTGGGAGAAACCGGAATTCTGGCTGGCGATCGCCGACGCGCTCTCGCCTTATACCGACCGCAACCTGCTCGCGGCGGTCGATCTCGGGCGAAACGCTGCGGGCGAGATCGAACAGCTGCCGGCGGACCAGTCGGTCAACCGCGTAATCCTGCTGCGCACCTTCTGGATCGCCGCGCTCGTTACCTTCGCCTGCGCCTGCATCGGCTACCCTTACGCCATCATCGCCGCATCGCTTGCCGGCTGGAAGCGCGACCTGATGCTGGCCGCCGTCCTGTTGCCGCTGTGGACCTCGCTCCTGGTGCGCACCGCGGCCTGGTTCATCCTGTTGCAGGAAAAGGGACTGATCAACGATCTCCTGCTGACGCTCGGCATCGTCAATTCGCCGCTCGCGCTGATCTTCAACCGCACCGGTGTCATCATCGCCATGACCCATGTGCTGCTGCCCTTCATGGTCCTGCCGATTTATTCGGTGCTGATCACCATTCCCAAGAACCTGATGCCGGCCGCCGCATCGCTCGGCGCCCATCCGCTGCGCGCCTTCCTGCGCGTACTCTTGCCGCTCAGCCTGCGCGGCGTCGCTTCCGGCGGACTGCTCGTCTTCATCTCGGCGATCGGCTATTACATCACGCCTGCACTGATCGGCGGGCCGGGCGATCAGATGATCTCGTCGATCATCGCCTTCTACGCCACCGGTTCGGCGAACTGGGGCATGGCGGGCGCGCTCGGTGTCGTGCTGCTCGTTGCGACCCTGTTGCTTTACAGTGTCTATGCGCGGCTTTCCCGCGACGAGCCCGGGAGGCACTGACGATGCCGATGAAAATCGCCAAGGCAACCTTCGCCACGCTGACCATCCTCTTCCTCGTCGCGCCCCTGATCGCCATCCTGCCTCTGGCGTTCACCTCGAGCGTCATCCTCACCTATCCCATCCCCTCCTGGTCGCTGCGCTGGTTCGAGGAACTGTTCTTTGCCGATGCCTGGCGGCGGGCGATCGTCAACAGCCTGATAATCGGAACGGGTACCACGCTGCTGGCCACCGTGCTCGGCACTGCCGCCTCGGTCGGCCTGCGTAACCGGCTGCTTTTCTTCCGCGGCTCCATCCGCACGCTCTTCCTTCTGCCGATGGTCGTGCCGGCCGTCGTGCTCGGTGTCGGCATGCAAGTTCTGCTGTCGGGGTTTGGCCTCACCAACAGCTATCTCGGGGTGATCATCGCTCACACCGTCGTCGCCGTTCCCTTCGTGGTGGTGAGCGTCACCGGAGCGCTGGCCGGGATCGACGAGCGCGTGGAACTGGCCGCGCAGAGCCTCGGCGCTTCGCCGTCGACGGTCTTTCGTCGCATCACGCTGCCGCTTGCCATGCCGGGCGTTCTGTCCGGTGCGGTGCTCGCCTTTGCCACCTCGCTCGACGAGGTTGTGTTGACGCTTTTCGTTGCGGGTCCCAACCAGCGCACGCTGGCGCGGCAGATGTTTTCCTCGATCCGTGAGAACATCAGCCCGGCGATCGCCGCGGCCGCCTTCCTGTTCATTGCGGCGACCGTGATCATCGGGCTCATCCTGATGCTGTCGAGATCAATGCTGACCAAGCGCACCGGGTGATCAGAACCTGCGAACCACCCTGTCCCTTTGTCGATGCGGATGGCTGTCGGGAACCGGATAGGGGGGCTGGGCCTTATGTCGAGCGACGAGCACGACAGGAAGGCATGACACGGTGGGCGGCAAGGCCGAGACAAAACTGGTTTATCTCGAGAGCCTGCAAAGCGGGATATCCAGACGGCAAGCCGGAAGAGGTTTTGTCTACAAGGATGCCGCTGGCAAACGGGTCAAGGATCCCGCCGTTCTCGACAGGATCAACGCCCTCGGCATTCCGCCGGCCTATGGCGACGTCGTCATCTCGGAAGATCCGTCCTCGCACCTGCAGGCCATCGGCTTCGATACGCGCGGACGCAAACAGTATCTCTATCATCCCGAATGGCGTGCCATGCGGGATCAAGCCAAGTTCGAACGCCTCCTGCCATTTGCAACCGTGCTTCCCGACATTCGTCAACGCGTCGACGGAGATCTGCGCAAACAGCGCATCGGAATGGGGAAGGCGGTCGCGACGGTGGTGTGGATGCTGGACAATCTCTTCATCCGTATAGGCAATATCGACTATGTGCGAACCAATGGATCCTACGGCCTGACGACGCTCAGGAACCGCCACGTCAATGTCGACGGCTCCAGGATCCGTTTTCGCTTTCGCGGGAAGTCGGGCAAGGAATGGAATCTCGTTCACACGGATAGACGTATCGCCAACGTGGTACGCAGACTGCAGGATCTGCCGGGACAGTCATTGTTCCAGTATCTCGATGACGATGGAAGCCGCCGGCCGGTGTCGTCCCACGACGTCAATTCGTATATCCGCGAAATCTCGGGAGAGGATTTCACGTCGCGGCAATTCAGGACATGGGGCGCAACGTGCATGGCGGTCGCCGCCCTTGCGCCGGTAGAGGTTGCAGACTCCGAGAGGATGGTGAGCCGGCAGATCAACGAGGCGGTGGACGCGGTTGCGGCGAAACTGGTCAATACCCGCACGGTGTGCCGCAGCAACTACATCCATCCCTCTGTCATCGAGGGGTTCAGGGCGGGAACACTCGGAAATGTCCTTACCTTGCCGAAGACCAGGAGCAGGAAGCTCCTGGACTGGATGACGCAGGACGAGATCCGTACGCTGCAGTGGCTGAAGTCACGGTAAATGTCGAGCACCCAGCCTGAACCAAAGGGTTCCCAGGACCGAAGCCTTTGCGACGACAGTCCATGCGAAGGAGCCGTGAACGCGACTATGCCAAGCAAATAGCTGAGGCGATCGATGGTCTCCGCTCAAGGCCGTCGCCAAGTCTCTGATTGCTGTTGCCATCGACCGTAGCGCGCTTATCCGTGCTCATATCGACTGAAAGCCACCAATGAGCTGACGCAGGCCGAACAGTGCGCCGACGATGATGCAGAGCAGCGTGACCGGCCCGGACCAGGCGAGGGCGGCGATGCCGGACACACCTTGCCCGACCGAGCAGCCCATCGCGATGACGCCGCCTATTCCCATCAGGGCCGCGCCGCCGACCTGGCGGCGCAGTTCCCTCGGGTCTTCGCAAGCTTCCCAGACGAACGTACCCTTGAACATCGAGCCGATGAACGCGCCGGCGGCCACGCCGGCGACCGAGCCGACGGAAAAATTGATGCCGCCCGCGGTCGCCGTCATCAGATAGATCAATGTCCTGCCCAAGGGGGCGGTGAAGGAAGGGCCTTCGGGGGATATGGCGCCGAGGCTGAACTGAGACAGATAGGAGGTGCCGGCGAAGCACCATGTCACGGCGAGGCCGGCGGCAACGGCCCAGGCGATCATCCGCCGGTCCTGGCGCAGTCGCTCATAGGAGAGGGCCCAGACAAGGCAGGCCAATGCCGACGCGACGATCGTCGCGATGACCGGAATGCCGAGGGTCGCTTGAAGATCGTCGGCGATGCCGTGCGGACTGACTGCCTCGGATTGGGGAAACAGGAATATTCGCAGTGGAGCAAGGGGTCCGGACAGGGCGACGAAGGCGGCGATGCCCATGACCACGACCAGGACGAGCGAGCGGAGGTCGCCGCCGCCGAAACGGGCAAGCGCCCCAAAGCCGCAATTTCCCGCCATCGCCATGCCGTAACCGAACATGAGGCCACCGACAATCGAAGCGAACGGGTCCCAGTCGAAGGCCTGGTACAGTGTGCCCTTCAGATCGATCAGCCCCGCCAGCGCTCCGAACTGTGTGCCAAGGATAGCGACGCCGAGCACGATGCCCCAGGAGCGCAGGCGCTTCTGCTCAGTGCCATAGACGGCGGATTCAAGGGCGGCGAGCGTGCACAAGCTGCCCAGCCGCCAGGCAAGGCCAAGGACCAGGCCGCCCGCCAAGCCGACCAAAGCGGCCAGAAGGCCGACCGGCAATGTCTCCACGCTATTCACCTCCCAATGAACTCACAGGAACAGGGTTTCCTCAGAAGAGGTTGGCCAAGAATATGATGGTCTGCCTGACCTTGTCATCCTGTATCGAATAATAGATTGCGTTTCCGTCTCGCTGGGCCGACACTAGGCCTTCCAGACGGAGGCGGGCGAGCTGCTGGCTGACCACCGCCTGGCGCGCGCAGAGCAGATTCTCAAGCTCGGTCACGCTTCTCGGGCCCTCCAGCAGATGGCACAGGATGGTCAGTCGGCCGTCATGCCCCAATGCCTTGAGGAATTGCGAGACGGTCGTCGGGTCGGAGATCAGCCCGTCCAGAGCGCCGTCTCTCAGCGCCGGTTCAACGAAATCGTCCACGTCCCCAACAATCCTTCAATCCGCTGCCTTGCTCGCAAGGCTGCCCAAACGGGTTCAGGCCCCATTCAGACAGTCAATATCGCACGTGGGCGGCGGCGCGTCGATGGTGCGATGTCGCGTTCCAGTCGTTATCCCAAGGCCCGGACCGATCGCGCTCCACTGCTCTCAGCGGTCTTCGTCGGCCAGGTGACCGCCCGCCCTGGTGATCATCTCACCCAGCAGGGCCCAGAAGAAATCCTCTCCCGGATATCCCTCGATGCGGCCGGCCTCCACGCCGTCGACGATCAGCACGAAGGTCGGCGTGAAGGCGGGTGGCCGGTTGATCGCAATGCCCGGGGGCAGGTCGGCATGGAAGTCGAGCCGGCGAAGCGGCGCGGCGCGGCCCTCGCTGGTCTTCGGGTATTTCGGTGACACCTCTGCATCCCAGCGGGCGCAATACATGCAACCGGGCTGCTCGAACATCAGGAGCTCCATCGCGGCCCTTGCCGGCGCGGACACCAGCATTACGAAAGCGACAAGAAGGGGCAGCAGGCATCGGGACATATTGACAGACTACATAGAAATATAGAGATATTCTAATTTCAATCCCCTGCGAAAGCAATCCGTGCTTCGCAGGGTCCGAAAGATCCATGTACGGCGCTTGGGAGGGAGCCATGCTCGAGATCAGTTACGGCGGCGCGATCGTCGCTGGACTACTGTCTTTCCTTTCGCCGTGCATCCTGCCGATGGTGCCGTTCTACCTGTCCTACATGGCCGGCCTGTCGGTGCAGGAATTGCGCGGAGCGGACGGCATACCGGCGGGTGCGCAGCGCAGGTTGTTCATCCAGTCGGTCGCCTTTGCGCTCGGTGTCACGACCATCTTCGTCCTGCTGGGGCTGAGTGCGACGGCGCTGGGGCATGTTTTCCTGAAATGGAAGGAGCCGCTCTCCTGGCTGGCGGCCGCGATGCTGATCGCCTTCGGGCTGCATTTTCTCGGTGTCTTCCGCATCGGCTTGTTCTACCGCGAGGCGCGGGTTCAGTCGGGGGCCAATCCGACGACCCTCGGGGGGGCCTATCTGATGGGGCTGGCCTTCGGCTTCGGCTGGACCCCTTGCGTCGGGCCCGCCCTTGCCGCCATCCTGATGGTCGCAAGCGGCATGGGTGACCTCTGGCGCGGGGGCTTGCTGCTTCTCGCCTATGGCGTGGGCATGACTCTGCCTTTCGTCGTGGCCGCCCTTTTCGCCCGCCCGTTCCTCGCCTTCGTCGGGCGCCACCGCGCGATGATGGGGCATGTGGAAAAACTTATGGGAGTGATGCTGATCGTCTTCGGCATCCTGATCGCCACCAATTCCGTCAACCTGATCGCCGATTTCCTGCTGCGAAACTTCGACTGGTCGGCAACACTGCAATAATGGGGAGGAAGAGACCATGCGCCTGTCACAGTTCTTTCTTGCGCTCGCGCTGCTGATCGTGACGGCCGTGCCGTCGTTGCCGGTTGCGGCCGCCGAACTCGGCGATGACGGGCTGCACAAGCCGGCCTGGCTGCGCGAGACGTTCAAGGACCTGCGGGAGGACCTGGCGGATGCCAGGGCCGAAGGCAAGCGACTGATGCTGATCGTCGAGCAACGCGGCTGCATCTACTGCACCAAGATGCATGAAGAGGTGTTTTCCGATCCCAAGATCGAGAGCTTGATCAGGGACAATTATTTCGTCGTGCAACTCAATCTGTTCGGCGATGTGGAGGTGACCGACTTCGACGGAACCGTTCTTGCCGAAAAGGAGATGGTGACCCGATGGGGTCTGATGTTCACGCCGACCCTGATCTTCCTGCCTGAGGAAGTCGCTTCGAATCAGACCGCGGCGCAGGCTTCCGTAGCGACCATGCCGGGCGCTTTCGGCAAGGGGACCACCGAGGCCCTTTTGGTCTGGGTTCGGGACCGCGGCTATGAGTCGGGCGAACATTTCCAGAAGTTTCTGGCGAAGCGGGTCAATCCGTGAGGCAAAAACATGATAAACATCAATAACATAACAGGTTATTCAAAAATATATATATAGGCATTGTCATAGATTACGAGTGCAGGTAACCTACGTTTGGAGAGATGAGGGAGGAGACAATGAAATGGCAGCTCTGTCTGGCAGCGACGATCGCTATTGCAAGCGCGACGCCAGCCTCAAGTGAAACCGCGCCGTCGAGCGTGGCCTTTGAAGAAGGGGCCATCGCGACTTCGCTTTCCGGCAAGCCGGGAGACACGGCGTCGGGCATCAAGGTCATGACCACGAATGCGCTGGGCAATTGCGTGGCGTGTCATACGATCGCGGCGCTGCCCGAGGTGCAGTTCCCCGGGGACATCGCGCCGCCGCTCGATGGCGTCGCGGACCGCTACAGCGAAGCGCAACTGCGCGGCATCGTCGCGAATGCGAAGAAGACATTCGAAGGCAGCTTCATGCCCGCCTTCTACAAGACCGACGGTTTTATCCGTCCCGGTGACGGCTTTACCGGCAAGGCGGCGAAGGGCGAGCTTGCGCCGATCCTCACTGCCCAGCAGATCGAGGACGTCGTCGCTTACCTGATGACGCTCAAGGAATAGGACGAGGAGAAACAAGACATGACTATCACCAGACGTGACATGCTGCTGATCGGCCTGGGGGGCGTCGTTGCCGTCGCTCTGCCGGGTTTGGCAAGCGCTGCGACGACAGAAGAACTAACGAAGGCGTTCACCGGCGGGGCGGCGGAATCGTCCGACGGCATCACGCTGACTGCACCTGAAATCGCTGAAAACGGCAATACCGTGCCGATCTCGGTCGATGCGCCGGGCGCCGTCTCCATCATGCTGTTGGCAAGCGGCAATCCGGAGCCGGCCGTCGCGACGTTCACCTTCGGGCCTGCGGCGGGAAGCCAGATGGCTGCGACGCGTATTCGCCTTGCCAAGACGCAGGACGTGATTGCGCTCGCCAAGATGGCCGACGGTTCCATCAAGAAGGCGCAGGCAACGGTCAAGGTTACCATCGGCGGCTGCGGCGGCTGAGTTCAAGGGAGGATTTTTTTATGGCAGATGATGCAAAACCACGCGTGAAGGTACCGAAGTCGGCCAAGGCTGGCGAAGTCGTGACCTTGAAGGCGCTGATCAGCCACAAGATGGAATCGGGTCAGCGCAAGGATGCTGAGGGCAAGCTCATTCCGCGTTCGATCATCAACCGGTTCACCTGCGACCTCAACGGGGTCAACGTGATCGACGTGACGATCGAGCCCGCGGTCTCGACGAACCCCTATTTCGAGTTTGATGCCAAGGTCGATGCCGCAGGCGAATTCACCTTCACCTGGTATGACGACGATGGTTCCATCTACACGGACAAGAAGCCGATCGAGGTCGCCTGATTTTTCGCTCGATACGATCTCTGGGAGGAGGGCTCATGCAGGACAGGAGCAAGACCAAACTTATCGCGGTAGCGGCAGCATGCGGATTTCTAGCCGCCGCTGTCGCCCATGCGGAACCGGTCGACGATACGCTGACCGTCGAGACTGACGACGGCCCCGTCGAATTCGTCACCAAGACGGCGGCGCCAGAGTTCCTCAAGGATAAACTGGATACGATCTATTCCGGATGGCTGTTCCGCGAGGACGAGACGCGGGAACTGCAGAAGGACGACTTCGACAATCCCGGCATGGTATTTGCCGATCGCGGCCTCGACAACTGGAACAAGGCCATTGGCAAGAACGGCGAATCCTGCGCGGGCTGTCACCAGGGACCCGAGAGCATGGCAGGCCTGCGTGCCGTCACGCCGCGGGTCGATCCGGCCTCCGGCAAGCTGATGCTCGTCGAGAACTACATCAACGAGTGCGTCACCGAGCGGATGGGACAGGAAGCCTGGGGCATGACGTCCGACAAGATGAAGGACATGCTCTCGCTGATCTCGATGCAGTCGCGCGGTCACAAGGTCAATGTCGCCATCGACGGTCCCGCCCAGTCCTTCTGGGAAAAGGGCAAGGAGATCTACTACACCCGCTTCGGCCAGCTGGAAATGTCCTGTGCCAACTGTCACGAGGACAACTACGGAAAGATGATCCGTGCCGACCACCTTTCCCAGGGGCAGATCAACGGGTTTCCCGCCTATCGTCTGAAGGATGCCGGCGTGCTGAGTGCACAACAGCGCTTCGTCGGCTGCGTGCGCGATACGCGGGCCGAAACCTTCAAGGCGGGTTCGGACGAATTCAAGGCGCTGGAACTCTATGTCGCCTCGCGCGGCAACGGGCTTTCGGTCGAGGGCGTCTCGGTTCGCCACTGATGAACAGTCATGCCTGCCAGGTCGGTCGACCCGGCAGGCATGACGACCAATACAACTGAACAAGGCAGGCCTGACCGTGTCATCGACGCGGAACGGGAACCTGTATCTGCCGGAGGACATGCGGGATGATTACCCGTCGGGAATTTTTACAGGCCTCGATGGCCGCGTCGGCGATCGTGGGCGTTTCGGGCTTCGGCAATTTCGCCCGGCTGGCTGCCCAGCAGGCTCTCACCCAGGAGCAGTTGCTGGCGTTCGAGGATTTCGGCAATGTCACGCTGATCCATGTGACCGACATCCATGCGCAGTTGAAGCCGATCTGGTTCCGCGAGCCCGAGGTCAATCTCGGCGTCGGCGATGCGAAGGGTCACGTGCCCCATGTCACCGGTTCCGACTTCCTGAAAATGTTCAACATCGCGCCCGGCTCGCGTGATGCCTATGCGCTGACACACGAGGACTTCTCGTCGCTCGCCAAGGCCTATGGCCGTATGGGCGGCATGGACCGGGTGGCGACGGTCGTGAAAGCGATCCGGGCGGCCCGGCCCGACGCCCTTCTCCTCGACGGTGGCGACACCTGGCATGGGTCCATGACCAGCCTTTTGACCAAGGGGCAGGACATGGTCAATGTCATGAACGCGCTTGGCGTCGAGGCGATGACCAGTCACTGGGAGTGGACCTACGGGACCGAGCGCGTCAAGGAAATCGTCGACGGGCTGCCCTTCCCCTTCCTCGGCGCCAATATCTTCGATGCGGAATGGGACGAGCCGGCCTTCGAGCCGTACAAGATCTTCGAAAAGGGCGGCGTGCGCATTGCCGTCATCGGGCAGGCCTTCCCCTACATGCCGATCGCCAATCCGAAGTGGATGTTCCCGGAATACTCCTTCGGCATCCGCGAGGAACGCATGCAGGAGGTCGTCGACGAGGTGCGGGCGGAGGGCGTCGATCTGGTCGTCTGCCTGTCGCATAACGGCTTCGACGTCGACCGCAAGATGGCCAGCCGCGTCAAGGGGATCGACGTCATCCTGAGCGGACACACGCATGATGCCGTGCCGGAACCGGTGCTCATCGGCGAGACCATCCTGATCGCGTCGGGTTCGAACGGCAAATTCATCAGCCGGATCGACCTCGACGTTCGCGACGGCAAGATGATGGGTTTCCGTCACAAGCTCGTACCGATCTTCTCCGACGTGATCACGCCGGATCCTGACATGGCGGCGCTGATCGACGGCGAGCGGGCGCCATACAAGGCGCAGCTCGAGGAACAGATCGGCACCACCGAAAGCCTGCTCTACCGCCGCGGCAATTTCAACGGGACCTGGGACGACCTGATCTGCGATGCGATCCGCAGCGAGCGCGACGCACAGATCGCCATGTCGCCCGGCGTTCGCTGGGGTACGTCGCTCTTGCCTGGCGACCCGATCACCCGCGAAGACATCCACAACGTCACGTCCATGACCTATGGTGCCTGCTATCGCACCGAGATGACCGGCGAGACGATCAGGACGATCCTGGAAGATGTCGCCGACAATATCTTCAACCCGGATCCCTACTACCAGCAGGGCGGTGACATGGTCCGCGTCGGCGGTCTGTCCTATGCCATCGACGTGACGAAGCCGATCGGCGAACGGATCAGCGAGATTTCGCTGACAGACAGCGGACAAGCCATCGAGGCCGGCAAGTCCTACACGGTGGCGGGCTGGGCCAGCGTCAACGAAGGGACCGAGGGGCCGCAGATCTGGGATGTCCTCGAGGCGCATGTCCGCAAGATCGGCACTGTCAAACTCGAACCCAATACCACTGTCCGCGTCAGCGGAATCTGATTGACAGCAAGGAGCTTTCGCCATGTCCGACGAAACGAATAACGGGACGTCCCGCCGCGGCTTCCTGCGCCAGGCGGCACTGACCGGCGCAGGCATCGTGGCCGGTGCGACGACCGCCCGTGCCAGCGAACCTGATCCGAAGATCACCGAGGTACAGGAGTGGGCCACCGCCTTTGGTGATCCGGTCGATGCGGCACCCTATGGGACGCCGATCCGCTTCGAATCCCATGTCGTGCGCCGCAATGTCGAGTGGCTGACGGAAAGCCCCGTCTCCTCGATCAACTTCACCCCCATTCACGCCCTGGAAGGGACCATCACGCCGCAGGGCTGCGCGTTCGAGCGCCATCATTCCGGCGCGATCGAACTGAGCAAGCAGGACTACCGCCTGATGATCAACGGGCTGGTCGAAAAGCCGCTGGTCTTTACCTTCGAGGACCTGTTGCGCTTTCCCCGCACGATCAACACCGCCTTCCTGGAATGCGCCGCCAATGGCGGCATGGAATGGGGCGGCGCCCAGCTCGAGGGCTGCCAGTTCACCCAAGGCATGATCCATAACATGGAATATACCGGCGTGCCCTTGCGGCTGCTGCTCGAGGAAGCGGGCGTCAAGCCCGAGGGAAAATGGATCTATGCCGAGGGCGCCGATGCAAGCTCGAACGGCCGATCCATCCCGATCGAGAAGGCGCTCGACGATGTCATGGTGGCGTTCTTCGCCAATGGCGAGGCCTTGCGCAAGGAGCACGGCTACCCGGTGCGCCTGGTGGTGCCCGGTTGGGAAGGCAATATGTGGATCAAATGGCTCCGGCGGATTGGCGTCTACGACAAGGCGGTGGAAAGCCGCGAGGAGACCTCGAAATACACCGACCTGATGCCCGACGGCCGGGCCCGGAAATGGACCTGGACCATGGACACGAAATCCGTGATCACGTCGCCCAGTCCCCAGGCGCCGATCCGGCACGGCAAGGGACCGCTGGTGCTGACCGGTCTCGCCTGGTCGGGCAATGGCAAGATCAAGCGGGTCGACGTCTCGCTCGACGGTGGTGTCAACTGGCAGGAGGCACGGATCTCCGGGGATATCAAGTCCAAGGCGCTGACGCGCTTCCATCTCGACATCGATTGGGACGGCAGCGAGATGCTGCTGCAATCCCGCGCGATCGACGAGACGGGCTATGTCCAGCCGACCAAGGATGCATTGCGCGAAATCCGTGGTCTGAACAACGTCTATCACAACAACGGGATCCAGACCTGGTGGGTCAAAGCCGATGGAGAGGTCGAGAATGTCGAAGTTGCGTAACCGTTTGGCCTGCACGGCGCTGGGCCTCCTGTTTCTGGCAACGCCGGCACTGGCCGAAAAACTGGGCCTGGGTCGTCCGGCCCTGCCCGAGGAGGTTTCAGCCTGGGACGTTGCCATTCTTCCCGACGGTACCGGGCTGCGTCCCGGCTCCGGGGACGTGGCGACAGGCGATGAGGTGTTCGCGGAGAAATGCGCGACCTGCCACGGCGAGTTCGCCGAGGGCCTTGACGCCTGGCCGGTTCTCGCGGGCGGCGAAGGCACCCTCACCGACCGGCGGCCGGTCAAGACGATCGGCAGCTACTGGCCCTATCTCTCGACCGTATGGGACTATGTCCACCGGTCCATGCCGTTCGGCTCGGCCCAGACGGTGACGGTCGACGAAACCTATGCGATCACCGCCTTCCTGCTGTATTCGAACGGCCTGGTGGACGAGGACTTCACGCTTTCGAACGAGAATTTTAAGGAAGTCGTGCTGCCCAATGCAGACGGTTTCTATGTCGATGACCGCCCCGAAACCGAGTATCCGAAGTTCCGCGTCGAGCCCTGCATGAAGGATTGCGGCCCGGCGGTGAAGGTCACCAAGCGTGCCGTCGAGCTCAAGGTCACCCCGACCGACGCGGATGGTCGCCCGGCTGGAACCATACCAGCCTATGACGAGGCGAGTGCCGGCGAACCTGCCGCTGCCCCAAGCACTGACACCGCCGAGGCGGCGCCGGTCGAGGGGCAGGAGCAGGCAGCAACGGCGCCTTCAACCGAAGCGGCGCAAGCGGCACCTACCGCTGCGGCAGAGGCACCGCCGGCGACGGACGCAGCGACAGCACCGGCCCCCGCCTCGACGGAAACGGCCGGCGTCGATCCGGCCCTGATCGACCAGGGGAAGAATGTCTTCAAGAAGTGCTCCGCCTGTCACAAGGTCGGGGAGGGAGCCAAGAACGGCACGGGGCCGCAGTTGAACGGCATTGTCGGTTCTGCGGCCGGCCATGCGGAAGGGTTCAAATATTCCAAGGCCCTTGCCGAAAAGGCCGCTGCGGGACTAACCTGGAATGATGCGGAACTTCAGGCGTTCCTCGAGAACCCGAAAGACTTCATGAAGGGCACGAAGATGACTTTTGCGGGCCTGAAGAAGGCGGAGGACCGCGCAGCGGTCATTGCCTATCTGCGCAGCATCGGGAAGTGATGCACGCCCATGCGGTGGAGCCTCGCAGCCATCGCCGCCTCATGGATCGCTGCCGGCTTCACGCCGGCCGCGGGTCAGTCCCTCGGCGATGCGACGCGCGGCGCTGACCTCTTCAAGAATGAGTGCTCCGCTTGCCACCAGGTGGGAAGCGGGGCCCAAAACCGGATAGGGCCGAAGTTGAACGGCGTCTTCGGCCGCAGAGCCGGCTCCATCGAGGGGTTCAAGTATTCCAAGTCGATCGCCCGCATGGGCGCGGACGGTCTGGAATGGCACCTCGAGACTCTCGACGCCTACCTGACAAATCCGAAGACGCTCGTTTCGGGAACCCGGATGAACTATCCGGGATTGGCCAAGCCGGAAGATCGGGCTGCGATCCTCGCCTATCTGCGCCTATGGTCCGACAATCCGCGCGACATTCCCGAGGCCGATCCCACGGCATCCAAGCGCGAGGTGGAACTCGACCCGGCCGTCCTCGCCATCCAGGGCGATCCCGACTTCGGGCAATATCTCTCTTCCGAGTGCACGACATGCCATCAGAGCGACGGTTCGGACAAGGGCATCCCGTCGATCACCAACTGGCCCACGCAAGACTTCGTCATGGCCATGCACGCCTACAAGCGCAAGCTGAGGCCACATCCGGTCATGCAGATGATGGCGGGCCGGCTTTCGGACGACGAGATCGCCGCGCTGGCCGCCTATTTCGAAGGCGTCGACTAGCAAGAGACATGGACTGAACCGCACGACAACAGCCAATCTGGGAGAGAGCACATGAGGCTGACGAGACGGAATTTCATCGGAACCGGTATTGCCACCGCGGCCCTTCTCCATGCGCCTGCGGTGATCGGCCAGTCGAAGCCGAAGGTCGTCGTGATCGGAGGGGGCGCGGGCGGAGCGACTGCCGCGCGCTATCTGGCGAAGGACAGCGCCGGGGCGCTCGACGTCGTGCTCGTGGAGGCCAATCCGCTCTACACGACCTGCTTCTTCTCCAATCTCTACATCGGCGGTTTCCAGGAGTTCGAGAGCCTGCAGCACGGCTATGACAAGATCGCCGCCGGCGGCGTCACGGTGATCAACGACCTGGCGACCGCGGTCGACCGGACGGCCAAGACCGTCACACTGGCGGGAGGGCAGACGCTCAACTACGATCGCCTGATCCTGTCGCCGGGCATCGACTTCAAGGAAGGCTCGGTGCCCGGATGGTCGCTGGATGCGGCGGAGAAAATGCCGCATGCCTACAAGGCCGGCCCGCAGACGCAGCTCCTGAAGAAGATGGTCGAGGAAATGCCTCAGGGCGGGGTCTTCGCCATGATTGCGCCCCCCAATCCCTACCGCTGCCCCCCCGGCCCTTACGAGCGTGTCAGCATGGTTGCGCATGTGCTGAAGCAGAAGAACCCCACGGCCAAGATCCTGGTGCTGGACCCGAAGGACAAGTATTCCAAGCAGGCCTTGTTCGAGGAAGGCTGGCTGAAACATTATGACGGAATGGTCGAATGGATCGGTCCGGAATTCGGTGGCGGTGCCGTCGAGGTTCGACCCGACACGATGGAGGTCGTCGTCGAAGGGACCGCCCAGAAGGTCGATGTCTGCAATGTCATTCCGGGTCAGGTTGCCGGCAAGATTGCCCAGATCGCCGGCGTCACCGACGACAAGGGCTGGGCTCCGGTGCATCCCGACAGCATGAAGGCGAAGGCCGACGCGAACGTCTACGTGCTTGGAGATTCAAGCGCGCAGGGCGACATGCCGAAGTCCGCCTTCTCCGCCAATAGCCAGGCCAAGGTCGCCGCCATGTCCGTTCGTGGCGAACTGCTGGCCTCGAAGGTGTTCCCGGCAAAGTATTCCAACACCTGCTGGTCGCTGATTGCGCCGGATGACGGCGTGAAGGTCGGGGCCTCCTACCAGCCGACGCCGGAGAAAATCGCATCGGTCGAAAGCTTCATCAGCCAGACGGGCGAAGACGCGGCCCTGCGCAAGGCGACCTATGAAGAGAGCCTTGGCTGGTATGCCGGGATCACGTCGGACATCTTCGGATAACTCACAATCACCGGGCGTC
The DNA here is from genome assembly GCF_900492205.1 of Ciceribacter sp. T2.26MG-112.2. GTDB lineage: Bacteria > Pseudomonadota > Alphaproteobacteria > Rhizobiales > Rhizobiaceae > Allorhizobium > Allorhizobium naphthalenivorans_A. Next base: position 668,669 of record NZ_UEYQ01000001.1, on the reverse strand, counting down.
GCAGAAGCGCCGGTATAACGCGGGAAGACAGACATGCTGAACAGACGAACCTTTCTTGGCGCCGCGGCGATGTCCGCGGTGATGCTTCCGGCCACGAGGATCTGGGCCGGCTCGAACGTAAAACTCGGCACCATCCAGATCGACACCTTGTCGGACGGCAACCTCGTCCTTCCCGCCGATTTCATCCTCGGCGGCATGCCGCAAGCGGAGCTGAAGGTCATCGTCGAGAAGTTCGGGCTGTCCACCCAACAGCTGACCCCTCCCTGCAACGTGACCCTCGTTCGCGATGGCACCAATACGGTCTTGTTCGACGTTGGCGCAGGGCCCGATTTCCAGCCTTCCGCCGGAAAGCTGGCGGAGGCGCTGGAGGCGCTCGATGTGGCATTCGAAGACGTCACGCATGTCGTCTTCACCCATGGACACCCGGATCATCTGTGGGGGATGCTCGACGAATTCGACGAGCCGATCTTTGCCAATGCGGTCCACATGATGGGGCAGGCGGAATTCGATTACTGGACCGATCCGGACACTGCCCAGACCATCGGCGACGCCAGGACCACCTTTGCCGTCGGTGCCGCCCGTCGGCTCGGCGTCGTCGCGGACCGCATGACTTTCATCGCCGACGGGCAGGAGATCCTGCCCGGAATGGCGGCGCGGCTGACGCCCGGCCATACGCCCGGTCACATGGCGTTCGAGATCCGCTCCGGCTCCGACAGCGTCATGGTTGTCGGCGATGCGATCGGCAATCACCATGTCGCCTTCGAGCGGCCGAAATGGCCCTCGGGATCGGATCAGGACGGGGAGCGTGCCGCGACGACGCGGGCGGCGCTGCTCGACCAACTGGCGGCGGACAAGATGCGCCTCATCGGCTTTCATCTGCCCGATGGCGGGATTGGTCGTGTCGAGAAGGACGGCACTGCCTACAGGTTTGTCGCCGAAAGCTGATTGGCTGCTCTGGGCTCGCCTGCCCGCTGGTCGACGATCAAGTCGGTTGCGACGGCGCCGATCCACATGCACAGAAGCGCAAGCCAGGCGGTCGCCGCGAACACGGAGCCGCCGGTCACGCCCGCGCCAATGGCGCATCCGCCGGCGAGCATGGCGCCGAAACCCATCAGCGCCGCGCCAAGCATGGAGCGGCGCATCTGGCTTTCATCGCTGAACCCTTGAAACTTCAATTCGCGTGACAGCAGGGCGGCCAGGAAGGCGCCAATGACCACGCCGGGCACCAGGCCGATGTCGAAATCCAGTACCGGGTCTTCGGTCAGGAAGAACATCAACATGCTGGCCGACGGTCCGGAGAAGGTGACCGAGTTCACGGAGACGGGCTCGAAGGCGGATTGGGACAGCGAGAATGTCAGGACCCAGCCGACGGCGACGGCAAAACCGACGCCGGAGGCGAAGACCAGCTTCGGCCAACCGAGACGGTGGCGGATCGCCAGCCATATCGCGCCTGCGGCGATGATCAGGCCGAGTGCAAGGGCTGTTCCCGGCGGTGCGGAGACCGAGGCAAGCAGGTCGACATTCTGTCCGGCCGGGGTGGTCCAAAGCGAAGCCAGATAGGTTCTCGCCGGTGCAAGCCAGCCATGCAGTGCCATCTGCGCGACAACGGCGAAGATCAGGCCCGAGACCACGGACCGCAAATTGCCTGTCGAGGCGAGCACCAAGAGGCGCCCCGAGCATCCCCGGGCAAGAACCATTCCCACGCCGAACATCAAACCGCCGATAATCGCGCCGGACCAACTGCCGGTGATCGACATGACGCGCGAGGCGTCCGGACGGAAAAGTCCCATCAGAACGGCCGACTGGACCCATACCAAAGCCGTGGAGAAGGTCAGCAGCCAAACGGCGATCTTCGGTCCAAGCGATCCGCGGGCGAATTCGACGGTCGCTGCCCTAAGGCAGAACGAGGAACGCTGTGCGGCGACGCCAAAGATGCCACCCGTGACCAGCCCGAAAAGGACGGCCAGGTGCGTTTCGTCGAAACGGTCAAGCAGTGGCGTCACATCCATTCGAGGGGCTTTCTCCCAATCCGGGGTCAAACGGCCAGCGCAATCCATCGCTTTCGATGTGGAAACCGACACATTCACAGGTAGCTATATCAAAATGCCTGCCGTGCATAAACAGCGCGATTGTCGCAGGGCTTACAAACTTTGCCGCCGACGGCCGGGGATACACTGTCGGGTGTCCCAGCAATTCCGATGCGGTGACGTTCTCCCGCCAAAGCGCTTCTTGGCGGCTTCCTTGCAGGACGCCGGGGAAGAGCAAGCGGGCGGCAATGTCGGCTTGCTTGTTCTGGATCAACAATGGCCGCAAGCGCAGTCGCTATATTAAAAGATGAGGTCTTTGCAAAAGGGAGAGCAGACATGGGAATCATCGAAAGAGTCGGCATGCGGCTCGAACGCCAGTCGCATTTGATGAGCGTGATGATGGAGCGGCTGGGCGTCGACCAGGAACTGGCGGGACAGGAGCAACTCGGACTGGGCCTGGCCCGGGCCGTGCGGTCCTGCATGTTCTGTCACCACAGCGCCGAATGTGAGGAATGGCTTTCCGCCCATGGCGAACGCCAACCGGAAGCCGGCCCGGAATTCTGTGGCAACAGGCGCTTCTTCGGTGCTCACAGCTGATTGCCGGTCCGCAACAGGAGCCTTTGTTTCGTTCCCAAAGACTCCAAGGGTCGAGCCGGAGGTGCCGGTGCTGTCCGCTCTCGATCCTATCCGCCGAACGCTGTCGTTGGCGCCATTCGATGCTGGGTTCTTGCGCAGGCTAGGCGGTGTTTCTTTTCAAGGTCACCGCAACAGACAGGCCACCCTCGTTACGATTGCGGAAGTCAAGGCGCCCGCCGAGGCGCTCGACGGCCATCTGGACAATCGATAGACCAAGGCCGCTGCCGGACGAGGCGCTGAGCGGCCCCCGGTAGAAGCGTTCGACCGCTCGCGTCTGCTCGGTTTCGGACATGCCGGGTCCGACATCGTCGATCTCGATCGTCAGGCCATCGGCAGAGGTGCTGACGGTGCAGACGGCCTCGGTGCCTTGGGGAGCATGCTGAAGCGCGTTTTCCAGGAGGTTTCGCAGGGCGAGCCGCAACAGGGTCCGATCGGTCGGGATTGAAATCGCGCCACTCTCGGCATCGCGGCGAACATTGATGCGCACATCCCGCTGAGCCGCCACGGGCGACAGTTCGGCGGAAAGCTCTTCGAGCAGTCGATACACGTCGACCGGGTCGCGTGCGACGGCATCGTCCCGTGCATCCACGCGCGCCATGTCGATCAACTGGCGGACCATGCGGCTGGTGCGGTCGACGCTGCTGAGGATCTGGCCGAGCGCCTGACGGCGCGTGTCGGGATCATCGCTGCGAATGGCGATCTGCGCCTGGGTTCTGAGGCCGGCCAGCGGTGTCTTCAATTCATGGGCGGCGTAGGCGGTGAAGTCGCTCTCCCTTGCGCGCACGTCTTCGACGCGCCGGAAGAGACTGTTCAATGCGGCGATCATCGGCCGGATTTCGCGGGGCGCCGGTGCTTCGGGAAGGGGATGAAGCTCGGTCGCGGAGCGGGACGAAAGGCTGGCCGCGATCCGGTTGAGGGGGGCAAGGCCGCGACCGACGCTCAACCAGATGAGCAATGCCAGCAGGGGGAGGATGGCCAGGGCCGGAATCAGCAGGCCCTTGATCACGTCACCCACCAGCCGCTCGCGGATCTCGAGGCTGTCGCCGACCAGGACCCGGACCCCGAGCGTCGGATTGATCACGGCAAAGACCCGCCAGCGCTCCCCGTTGATCTCGGTTTCGGCGAAGCCTTCCCGGTGGTCGGCGAGAGAGGTGGCCGGCGCGCTTTCCGACCGGCTGACAAGCGTTCCCTGCAAGGACCAGATCTGACAGGACAGCTGGCGATTGTAGTCACCCTCTACACGCTCGAACTCGCTGCTCGGCTGCCGGGCATTGGCGGCATCCACCGCCGCGGCCACATCGATATGGTGGTCGGTGATCAGGGAACTGACCATGCGCGCGGCTTCGGTGAGGCGCGCATCGAGCACTCGCTCGACCTCGGCCTGGGTGTTGCTATAGGTCCAGACGACGGCAAAAAGCCAGACCGCGCCGGTGGTGGCGAGCAAGATGGTGAAAAGCCGGAAGCGGATCGAGATCATGGTGTATCGTCCTTCAGCCGGTAGCCGACGCCGCGCACGGTTTCGATCAGGTCAGGGCCGAGCTTGGCGCGGATCTTGTGCACGTGGACCTCGACGGTGTTGCTCTCGACATCCTCTTGCCAGCCATAGAGCTTCTGCTCCAGCGCCGTCTTGGACTGGATGGTGCCCGGGTTGTCCATCAAGGCCTGCAGGATGGTGAATTCCCGACGCGACAGCGGCACGGTCCGGCCGTCGCGTTCGGCGCTCATGCGCGCCGGGTCCAGCGTGACGCCACGCCATTGCGGCCGGCTTTCCGCTCGCCCCTGCGCCCTGCGGATGATGGCGCGCAGGCGTGCGGCCAGTTCGTCGAGGTCGAAGGGCTTGCCGAGATAGTCGTCGGCGCCGGCGTCGAGGCCGGCGATCCGATCGCCCACCTCGTCGCGGGCGGTGAGCAGCAGGACCGGCGTGCGCTCGCCCGAGGCGCGCAACTGGGCCAGCACATCGAGACCGGAGCCGTCCGGCAGCATCAAGTCGAGTACGATGGCGTCGAAGCGGTTGACGGCAACGGCTTCGCAGGCGTCGGCCACGCGGCCGACCGCGTCGACGGTGAAGCCGAGCATGTTCAGCCCGACCTTCAAGCCATCCGACAGGACCTCGTCGTCCTCAACCACCAGCAGACGCATCACACCTCCGTGAACCTGACCTTGGCCGCCTCCATGCGCGGTTCACCTTAAGCCTGCCTTAAGGTAGCCGGTCGATCGGTGCCCCCAACGACAAATGGTGCGCCGCCGGAAGGACGCAAGGCATGAACTTTTCCAAACCCGTCATCGGGCTCCTGTTTTCCGCTCTGTTTGCCATCCCCGTCGGCGCGCTCGAACGGCCGCTCGACATGGACAAGGCATTCGTCTTCAGCGCCGAGCGAAGCGAGGAGGGCCGGGTTTCCCTGCGCTGGGACATCCAAAAGGGCTATTACCTCTACCGCGAATATCTTGCCGCCGCGACCCCGGACGGACGGCCGGTCGCGCTGGAAACCAGGCCCGGCACGCTCAAGGACGATCCAGGCTTCGGAAAGGTAGAGGTCTACTTCGATCATGCAGAGGCACTCGCATCGACAGATGCCGCGGCAATCGAAGTCACCTACCAGGGATGCCAGGACCAGGGTATCTGCTATCCGCCGACCACGCGCACGATAGAACTCGCTGCCCTCGCGGCGGAGAGCGGGAGCAAGTGGACGCCGCCCGGCACAACGGAGACGGGTGCCTCTACGCCGATCTCCGTCGAGACGCCGACAGTAGCAGTCGAAACGGGTTCGGCCGCCGGCGTCACCGGACTGGCCAGTGCCGCCTCGCCGTCGGCCGGCATGGTCGAGGGTTTCCTCGCCCGTGGCGGCGTACCGCTGCTTCTGGCGGCCTTTCTCGGCCTCGGCATGCTGCTCGCCTTCACCCCTTGCGTCTTCCCCATGTACCCCATAGTCGCCGCGACGCTGGCCCGCGAAGGTGAGCGTCTGACGGCGCGGCGCGGTTTCCTGCTTTCCCTGACCTATGGGCTGGGGCTGGCGACTGCCTTCGGCATGCTCGGTCTTGTTGCCGCCTGGTCCGGGCAAAACCTGCAATTTGCCCTGCAGTCGCCGGTGACGATCGCCCTGACCGCCATACTGTTCGTCGTCCTCGGTCTCGCCAGCTTCGGTCTGTTCGAATTGCAGCTGCCGGCGGCTTTCACCCGGCGGTTCGTGGGCAAGAAGACAAACGGTTCCGGATCGATCGCGTCGGTGGCGGCGCTCGGTTTCACTTCCGCCCTGATCATCGGGCCCTGTGTCACCGCGCCTCTGGCGGGCGCCCTTCTCTACATCGCCGGCTCGGGTGACCTTTTTCTCGGCGCGGCGGCGCTCTTTGCCCTCGGGCTCGGCAAATCCGTTCCGCTCGTCGTGATGGCCACGTTCGGCTCGGGAATACTGCCGCGTGCCGGTGCCTGGATGGAGCGCGTCCGCCAGATCTTCGGTTTCCTCTTCATCGCCACGGCCGTCTGGCTTGCCGAGCCGCTGCTGCCGGTAGCGGCCGTGCTGGCGCTCTGGTCGATCCTTCTCGTCACCTTCGGCGTGTTCATCGGCGCTTTCGACAGCCTGCGCCCCGAAACCGGTGCAATGGCTCGGCTCGGCAAGTCCGCGGGCCTGCTCTCTGCGCTTTACGGCGCGGTGCTCGTTGTCGGTCTGGCGGCGGGTGCCAGCGATCCCCTGGCGCCGCTCGCGCCATTTTCTGCAGGTAGTACCACCCTGTCCCCGGCCGGTGTGTCGAAGAAGGACTTCTCCCCGATTGCATCCGCGCGCGAGCTCGAAACCCTGCTTGCCGCGAGCGCCAAGGGAAAAAGGCCTGCCCTCGTCTATGTCACGGCCGACTGGTGTGTCAGCTGCCGGACGATCGAAAGAAGTGTCTTGTCGCATCCCGAAGTCGGCGATGCGCTGGCCGGTTTCGATCGGCTGAGCGTCGATCTCACGACGAACAATGCGGATCTCTCCGGCTTGATGAAATCCCTCGATATCATCGGTCCGCCGACCATGCTGTTCTTCGACGGGACGGCGGAAGTGCCGGAAACCCGGCTTGTCGGCGAGGTCGACACGGTCAATCTGGTCCGCTCCGCCGGGCGAGCACAGGGGGCCGTGCAATGAATGCAGTGTCCATTGGTCCGCTGGCCTTCGACGTCGAAAGACTGGCCGCGATCCTCGGCATCGGCGCCTTCGTCGCGCTGGCGAGCCTGCTTTCCTCCCGTGTCGACAGTCGTCTGGGGCCCTGGTCGACGATGACGCTTGTTCTCGGTCTGATCGGCGCGCGCGCCGGTCATGTCCTCGCACACTGGGAAAGTTTCCTCGCCGAGCCGTGGCGCATCCTGGCCTTCTGGCAGGGTGGCTTTTCGGCGACCGGGACTCTGGCCGGCATCCTGATCGCGGCCGTGCCCCTGCTCCGGCGGTCATCCCGTCTGATGCCATGGGCGGCAGGCAGCCTGGCGGCCGGTGCTGTTGCCTGGTTCTCGATCCTTGCACTGCTTGGCAGCAATGGGGCAATCGCCGCGCCCGACACGCGGCTGGCGACGCTGGATGGCCGCTCCATCGCCCTTTCCGAACGGGATGGCCGCCCGCTCGTCGTCAACCTCTGGGCAAGCTGGTGCCCGCCCTGCCGGCGCGAAATGCCGATGATGGCGGAGATGGCGCGCCGCCATCCGCAGATCGATTTCGTCTTCGCCAACCAGGGAGAGGCGCAAGAACGGGTCGCGGACTATCTCGCCGATGCCGGCCTCGCGATCGACACCGTGATCGCCGACCGGACCTCGCTTCTGTCGCGGCACTACAAGGCGCCGGGCCTGCCCGCGACGCTCTTCATCCACCCCGACGGCACGCTCGCCGCATCCCATCTCGGGGAGATCTCGCGCGAGACCCTGTCGGAACAGATCAAACGAATTGCAGCTCCGCTTGCGGAAAAGGACATATGAATGCGTAAATCCATCCAACCGGGGCCGGTGCGCCGTGTGCGGCTCCTGGCCCTGCCCCTGGTCCTGCTTTCCCTGTCGGCCTGCGTGCAGACGACAAAGCCAGCCGTCGAACCGGAGGTGGCGAAAGTCGACCCGTCCGTCGCCAGCATGTATGCGGCGATCGACGACGGCGGGAACTTGATCCCCGCCGTGGATGCGACGAAGATCGAGTCGAAGAATGTGCGCCAGTTGGTCGATTACCAGACCAAGGAGCCGCCGGGCACCATCGTCGTCGATCCGCACGCACGCTTCCTCTATCTCGTCATGGAGAACGGCAAGGCCATGCGCTACGGCGTCGGCGTCGCCAAGGCAGGCCTCGAATTCGTCGGCGAGGCGGACATCGCCCGCAAGGCGCAATGGCCGGGCTGGACGCCGACCCAGGACATGATCAAGCGGGATCCCGAGCGCTACGAGCCGCTCGCCAAGGGATTGCCGGGCGGGCTCAAGAACCCGCTCGGTGCCCGTGCGCTCTATCTCTACAAGGGCGGGCAGGACACGCTCTATCGTATCCATGGAACCAACGAGCCCTGGTCGATCGGCAAGTCCGTCTCGTCCGGCTGCATCCGCATGCTCAACCAGGACATCATCGATCTGCACAGTCGCGTGCCGAAGGGGTCGCGCGTTGTCGTGCTCGGCCCCGAACAATCCGGAAAAGGAGAAATCTGATGCTCACCCGCAGGAACCTGATCAATGCCACGCTCGGTACCGTGGCCCTGTCGACCCTCATGCCGCGTCTCTCATTTGCACAGGACGTCACCAAGGAAGAGATCTACTTCGACAAGGATGCCCCCGTGCTCGGCAATCCGAAGGGCGACGTCACCCTCGTCGAATTCTTCGACTACCAGTGCCCCTATTGCAAGAAATCGCATCCGACGGTGAAGAAGCTGGTTGAGCAGGACGGCAATATCCGCCTCGTGCTGAAGGACTGGCCGGTCTTCGGCGGTGCCTCGATCTTTGCCGCCCAGGCCGTTCTCGGCGCCGCCCAGATCGGCCAATATGAAAAGGCAATGGAAGCCCTGATGCGCACCTCCGGCAAGCTGACGGAGGAGGTGGTGGAGAAAGCGCTGACGGGCGCCGGCCTGAAGATGCAGGACATCGTCGCGGCCGTGAACAAGCACAGTGGCAAGATTTCCGGTCTGCTCGACCGCAACTACAGCCAGGCGCTCGCCCTGAATTTCGTCGGCACGCCGTCCTTCGTCATCGGGTCGCACCTCTATCCCGGCGTACTGGATGAGAAGGGGCTCAAGGAGGCCATTGCCACGGCACGGGGATGAACGGGCGCAGCCAACCTGACCGGCCGGCTCGGCGGGACGGGTTGGCTGCGTGCGCGAAAACCGGCTAGATGAGCTTGCGCCGCAGGATGAGCGGGCCATAGAAAGCCGCGAAGCTCAGGAAGGCGATGATCCATAACAGGCCGGCGAGCGGCAGGAGGATCATCGTGTATTCCGGGGCGAGCGCCACGCCGATGCGCAGCAGGGTCGCCAGCACGATCGGGATGTAGATGCCGATCGTGGTCGAGGCGGGCGAGCGCAGCGCCTGGCCGGAATGGCCGCGCGTGGCCCGGGTCATCACGGCCAGCGTCATGGCCCCGATCGCCCCGGATGTCCAGGCATGGACACCGGCGGTGCGCAAGCCGGGATCGTCGAGCAGCAGGGCAGCCCCGGTCATCAGGAAGCCGAGCGGAATGAAGAAGAAGGCGATGTGCAGGATCGTCACCAGTGGTTCGGCCAGCGTGCGCTCCGGCCTCCAGCGGAGTTGACGGAGAAACTGGGCGAACCCGGCCATGATGAGCAGAAGGCCGGCGTAAGGGGTGAGGGCGGTGATGCCGGTGGCGATCGGCCATGCGGCAAGCGCGAGGCCGGAGAGCACCATGGCCGAAAGGTCGAAGCGGTTGAAGGCCGGAGGGATCGCACCCGGATTGTTCTGGCGCAGCCAGTTGCCGGTGAAGCTCGGGATAATGCGGCCGCCGATGAGCGAGATCAGGAAGATGATGGTCGCGATGGCAATCCGGTCGGCAAGTTCGATGCGGCCGTAGCGGTCGAATTCCCAGAAGAAGGTCAGTTGCGCGGCAAACAGTATGCCGATGACGGCGATGACCTTGTAGTTGCGGCTGTTGCGGGCAGCGACCAGTTCCCTGAGTATCAGACCTGCCAGGCCCGGAAGGAAGGCGCCGGCCATGACCATGGCGGTCAAAAGACCGATGGTTTCCGAGCCTGCGATCGCCAGACGGCCGGCGAGCCAGAGCCCGAACAGCAGGGCGAGGGGCCAGCCGGTAAATGCCTTGCGGCCGGTCCAGTTGGGCACGGCGGTGAGGAGGAAACCGGCGATCACGGCGGGGACGAAGCCGAACAACAGTTCGTGCTGATGCCAGACGATCGGTGAAAGGGCCGTCGGAACGTGGATGAAGCCGAGAAACCACGGCACCCAGAGCGCGATCATCAGTGCGGCATGCAGGGCGGCGAGGAGGAAGAAGGGGCGAAAACCGCCGGAGAAGAAATGGGCGATCAGCGAGGGGGAGTGTTTATCGACGGGGTGGGACATTCTCAGCAGCTTTCGGAGGCAAGGGTTGTGGCTCGCGGTCGCGGGCGATCAGGCAAAGACGTCCCGCCCCTCGGCCTTGGCGGCAAGAAGTGTTTCGATCATCAGCCGCTCTGAGGAGACGTGGCGGCGCAGGCCTTCGAGGAAACCCTGCAGCATGTAGCGAACCGTCTCGGGCGGCAGCGGGCATTTTCCCTCGGCCACGGTCTCGAGCGTCTTGACCATTTCCTCGCTGGCCAATCCGTCACAGCGATGCTCGGCCTTCAGCCGTTCGATCATCATGGCGGCGAAGCAGGAGCCGGCGTTCCTGTCGAAGTCGGGAAAGAGGATTTGCTCCTCGAGCCTGTGCGCCTCGGTCAGCAGCGGGCCGAGGGTTTCGCTGACCTCGCGGCACGTGGCGCTGTCGACGTCGAAGGGAATGGAGTCGGCAATCTCCTCGAGCGTCAGGCAAAGGCCAAGCAGCCCGGCATGGTTGCGCTCAAGCGCGACGATTCCTGCTGCATCGAGATCAATGGTCAAGGACATGTTCGTTTCTCCCTGGAGCAGGCCGGAGCTTGACCGGTGCCAACCGATCGGCCGGTTCAACGCCCGCCACTCTTCCGACTGCAATCCCACCCTGCGTCAGGTCACGCAGGCCTTCTTTGTCGAGACGCAAGGAATTGTGCGACGCACCGGATTGCGGCGCGTCGCCGGCTAGCGTCTCCCGGGCGGCAGATTGAGCTGCCAGTTCGTCACCAGGCGCACCAGCCAGTCGACGAAGACCCTGACCTTGTTGCTCAGGTGCCGGTTGGGGGGATAGACGACATAGAGGGCAATCGGCTCGGTGCGCCATTCTGGAAGGACGCGCACGAGGTCGCCCTTTGCCAGCGCCTCTGCCGCCATGAAATGGGGGAGCGGAGAGATGCCGAGACCGTTCAAGGCCGCCGTCAGATAGCTGCGCGCATCGTTTACGGCGACGAGATAGCGACCGTTGACCTCGATCTTCTCACCGTCCCTTTCGAAGTCGAAGGCCATGGTTCGATTGTTCTGGGCCATGAAATAGCTGACGCAGTGATGTCTGTCCTCCAGTTCCAGGGGGTGTTGCGGGGTTCCGTGCCTTTCCAGGTACCCCGGCGCGGCGCAGGTGATCATGGATAGTTCCGACACCCGACGGGCGATCAGCGACTGGTCGGCCGGAACGCCGCCGCGCAAGGCGCAGTCGACATTTTCCGCGAGATAGTCGACGGGACGGTCGCCAACGCCGAGGTCGATGCGGATCTCCGGAAAGCGGGCGTGAAAATCGTGAAGGGCCGGGATGACGATCCAGTCGGCAAAGGCGCCCGCCATTTCCACGCGCAGCCGGCCGCTCGGCGCCATCTGCGAGTTTGAGAGGCTGGTGTCGAGTTCGTCGAGCTGGGCGATGATCTGCGTTGCCCGCTCGTAATACAAGGCGCCGTCCGTGGTCACCATGACGCGCCGGGTAGTGCGGTTCAAGAGCTTGGTATGAAGGTGCGCCTCCAGCCCCTGGATGAGATTGGTGACCGTCGCCTTGGGCAGGCTGAGCGCTTCGGCGGCGCGGGTGAAATTGCCCGTTTCGACCACCCGGACGAATGCGCGCATGGCTGATAGCTGATCCATGTGTCGGTTCCTGTCAGTATGCGATGCGAAATTGTTCGAGATCTTGAATAGTGCGCTCGCATTTGCCGTACTTGTTCAATAATGCGAATAAAGTACATTGGTTCTCAAGAGAAGCCAATCATGCCGAGGGATGGTGAAAACAGCCGGCCCTCAACATGTGCTTGGATTGAACTCCTGTATCTGAAATGCCGATCGGTGCCCGGTAAGACCGCCTTTGGCAACTTCCCGGTGACCCGAGCCGTTGGCCGTTTAACAAGGGAAGGGTTGTTGTCATGCGCATTCCCCGCTACCTGCCGGTTCTGATCCCGCTCTTTGTGAGCGCGGTCCGGGTCCTGTGGCGCGCGGAGTGAATGTTCGATGCCTGTCGAGATCAAGGATATGACGCTGGACAATGTGGCCGTTGGGCCCATTGCCGTTCGGGTCTACCAGGGAGCGGAATATGGCAAGGGTCCTCCGGTCCTGATCTATTTCCACGCGGGTGGGTTTCGTCATGTAGGGCTTGGCGATTGCCCGATGGCGGAATGTCTCGCCGGGACGGGCGCGATCGTCGTGGTGCCGGATTACAATGCCCTCGGTTCGGTTTTCCCCAAGCCGCTCGAGGTGGGATTTGCCCTCTTCTCCTACATGGCGAAGAAGCGGGCAGGCTTCGGTGACCGCAAGTCCTTGCTGCTGGTCGGCGGCTCGGAAGCTGGCGGCAATATCGCTGCTGCGGTCAGCCTCAAGGCGCGCGACCATTTCGCCGACGAACTGGACGGTCAGGTGCTGGTCTCACCGCTGCTCGACCCCTTCATGGGGACGCCCTCGTTCCGCAAGGCCGAAGCAATCGGCATGCGGGATCTCTGGGCGGAGGGATGGAGCCATTATCTGAGCGGCGGGATCTGCCATCCGTATGCGGCTCCGTCCGGTTGTTCTCGGTTGGCGGGACTTGCGCCGGCGCTGCTGCTTTCGTCGGAGGATGATCCGCTTCTCGACGAGACCCTCTCCTATGCCCAGCGACTGAAGAGCGCGGGTGTCGAGGTTCGACAGCATGTCCTTCCCGCCAGGGCAGGCTGGCCATCGGTATATGGCGGGAAGACGGAGGAAGCCCCGAGTTGGCAGGAAAGCGCAAGCAGCGAGTTCGCAGGCTTCGTACGCGACATCTGCGCTCGCAGAGCTGATTTGAAGACGATTTGATCTTAAGCGGCCGTGAGGGCCGCAAGGAGCTAGACCATGACAGAGAAAGCAAGACGCTGGGCCCTCCTGGGCACCGGCCTGGGACTGGCTGCGTCCATTTCGGCCGCCGCACTATTCCTCGACACGCCGTTCAGCCGAGCCGCCGCGGAGACGGCGGCGGGTGCCGCGACCGCCGCTCCGCCGGCGACGCCGGTGACCGTGGCCGTGGTAAAGAGCCGCGACGTCACCACCTGGCAGGAATTTTCGGGCCGGCTGGAAGCCGTGGACCGGGTCGAGATCCGTCCCCGTGTCGGCGGGGCGATCCAGTCCGTCAATTTCCGCGAGGGCGCGTTGGTGAAGGCCGGAGACCTCCTCTTCACCATCGATCCCGCGCCCTATGAGGCGACCGTTGCCCAGGCCAATGGGCAGGTCGCCTCCGCGGAAGCCCGTGTGGCGCTGGCGAATACCGAACTCGAACGCGGCCGCCGGCTGGCGAGCAATCGCACGATCTCGCAGAGCGATCTCGACCAGCGTCAGCACGCCGTTGCCGAAGCGGAAGCCGCGCTGAAGACGGCCCAGGCCGTTCTTCGTTCCGCCGAACTCGAGCTGGACTATACCAAGGTGCGCGCACCCGTTTCCGGCCGCGCCGGCAAGATCGAGATCACCGTCGGAAACCTCGTCGCTGCGGGCTCCACCTCGTCGGCATTGACGACGCTGGTCTCGTCCGACCCGATCTATGCCAGCTTCAACGCCAGCGAGGAGATCGTCGCGCGGGCGCTTTCCAGGCTGCCGGCGACCGACGGCGCGCTGCCGCCGATCGACCAGATCCCGGTCGAGATCGGCACGCTCGCCGACGAAGGGACACCGATCAAGGGCAAGCTGCAACTGATCGGCAATGAAGTGGATGCCTCGAGCGGCACCATCCCGGTTCGCGCCGTGATCGACAATCCGCACGGGCTGCTGATCCCCGGGCAGTTCGTGCGCATTCGCATGGGCGAACCGCGACCGGACAACCGGATCCTTGTCAGCGAAAAGGCGATCGGAACCGATCAGGACAAGAAGTTCGTCTTCATCGTCGATGCCGAAAACAAGGTGGCCTATCGCCCGGTCGAGCTCGGCGGCATTGCCGATGGCGAGCGGATCGTCGCGAGCGGGCTTGCCGATGGCGACAAGGTCATCGTCAACGGGCTGCAGCGCGTACGTCCTGGCGCGCTTGTCGATCCGCAGACCAAGGAGGCCGTCGCGGCCGTCAACTGAATCTAGAGGGCGGGGCGTCGGCCTCGCCGCTTTGCGCATCGCATTCGATCCTCTGGCGGACACTGGTCCGCCGGCTAGGACTTTTTGTCGAAATTTCACCCTGGAGAGGGCTTCGAAATGAGTATTTCCCGCTTTTTTGTCGACCGGCCGGTGTTTGCTGCCGTGTTGTCGATCCTCATCGTCGTTGCCGGCCTGATCGGCATGCGGTCGCTGCCGATCTCGGAATATCCGGAGGTCGTGCCGCCATCGATCGTCGTGCGCGCAGTCTATCCCGGCGCCAATCCCGTGGTCATTTCCGAGACGGTGGCAACCCCGCTCGAGGAGCAGATCAACGGCGTCGACGACATGCTCTACATGAACAGCCAGGCGACGTCCGACGGCGTGCTGACGACGACCGTCACGTTCAAGCTCGGCACGGATCCGGACAAGGCGCAACAGCTCGTGCAGAACCGTGTCTCACAGGCCGAACCGCGCCTGCCGGCGGAGGTTCGCGCGATCGGGGTGACCACGGTCAAGAGTTCGCCCGACTTCATCATGGTGGTCAACCTGGTATCGACAACCGACCGCTACGACGTGACCTATCTGCGCAATTACGCGACGTTGAACATCAAGGACCGTCTCGCCCGCATCGAGGGCGCCGGCCAGGTTCAGGTCTTCGGTGCCGGCGACTATGCCATGCGCATCTGGATCGATCCGCAGAAGGCTGCCGAACATGCGCTCGCCGCAAGCGACATCACCAATGCCATCCGCCAGCAGAACGTGCAGGCCGCGGCCGGCATCATCGGCGCATCGCCGAGCCCGAGCGGTGTCGAGCTGCAGCTCAACGTCAATGCCCAGGGACGCCTCAGCACGCCGGAGGAATTCGGCGAGATCATCGTCAAGACGGGCAATGAGGGTGAGATCACACGCCTCAAGGACGTCGCGCGCATCGAGATGGGGGCGGCCGACTATACGCTGCGTTCGCTGCTCGACGGTCAGCCGGCAGTGGCGATCGCCGTGCTGCAGGCGCCCGGTTCCAATGCCATCGAGATCGCCGACAATGTGCGCGCCACCATGGACCAGCTTCAGCTCGCCATGCCTGACGGGGTGAAATACGAGATCGTCTACGACACCACCGAGTTCGTGCGTGCGTCGATCGAGAAGGTCGTCGACACGCTGCTGGAGGCCGTGGCCCTCGTGGTCCTTGTCGTGATCCTCTTCCTGCAAACCTGGCGCGCGTCGATCATTCCGCTGATCGCCGTGCCGGTCTCGATCATCGGCACCTTTGCGGTGATGTATGCCTTCGGCTTCTCGATCAATGCGCTGACGCTGTTCGGGCTGGTGCTTGCCATCGGCATCGTGGTGGACGACGCGATCGTCGTCGTCGAAAACGTCGAGCGTAATATCGAGAACGGGCTGACGCCGCGCGAGGCGACCTATCGCGCCATGCGGGAAGTGTCGGGGCCGATCATCGCGATTGCGCTGGTGCTGGTCGCGGTCTTCGTGCCCTTGGCGTTCATTAGCGGTCTTTCCGGCCAGTTCTATCGCCAGTTCGCGCTGACCATCGCCATCTCGACCGTGATTTCCGCCATCAACTCGCTCACCCTGTCGCCGGCCCTGGCCGCCCTTCTGCTGAAGGATCATCATGCGCCCAAGGACTGGCTGACACGGGCCATGGATCGGGTCTTCGGCTGGTTCTTCCGCGGCTTCAACCGGGCGTTTGGCGCGGCATCGAACGGCTACGGCCGCAGCGTCGGCGGTCTCCTGTCGCGCAAGTCGCTGGTCATGGTCGTCTATCTGGCCCTGATCGGCGCCACCTATGCCGTCTTCAACGCGGTTCCCGGTGGCTTCGTCCCGGCGCAGGACAAGCAGTATCTGATCGGCTTTGCGCAATTGCCGGACGGTGCGACGCTGGACCGAACGGAGGACGTGATCAAGCGGATGAGCGACATCGCGCTGGAACAGCCGGGCGTCGCCCATGCCATTGCCTTCCCCGGCCTGTCGATCAACGGTTTCACCATCGGTTCGAACTCGGGCATCGTGTTTGCCGTTCTCGACGATTTTTCCGAGCGCACGACGCCGGAACTCTCCGGCGGTGCCATCGCCATGCAGTTGAACCAGAAGTTTTCGGGCATCCAGGACGCCTTCATCGCCATGTTCCCGCCGCCGCCGGTCAACGGCCTCGGCTCCACCGGCGGCTTCAAGCTGCAGATCGAGGACCGTGCCGGGCTTGGCTACCAGGCGCTCGACGAGGCGACCAAGGCGTTCCTCGGCAAGGCCTACCAGGCGCCGGAGCTTGCGGGCCTGTTCTCCAGCTTCCAGATCAATGTGCCGCAGCTCTATGCCGATCTCGACCGCGCCAAGGCGGAACAGCTCGGTGTGTCGGTGACGGACGTGTTCGAGACGCTGCAGATCTATCTCGGCTCGCTCTACGTCAACGACTTCAATGCCTTTGGCCGCACCTACAGCGTCCGGGTCCAGGCCGATGCCGCCTTCCGGGCGAGGCCGGAGGATATCGGCCAGCTCCAGGTGCGCTCGCGCAGCGGGCAGATGATTCCGCTTTCGGCGCTTTTGAAGGTCGACAGCACTACGGGCCCCGAGCGCACCACGCGTTATAACGGGTTCCTCGCCGCCGACATCAATGGCGGTCCGGCGCCGGGCTTTTCGTCGGGTCAGGCGCAGGCGGCGATCGAGCGCATCGCCGACGAGACGCTGCCGAACGGCATCACCTTCGAATGGACGGATCTGACCTATCAGCAGATCCTCGCCGGAAATTCGAGCATCGTCGTCTTCCCCTTGGCGCTTCTGCTCGTCTATCTGGTGCTGGCGGCCCAGTATGAAAGCCTGACGCTGCCGATCGCGATCATCATGATCGTGCCCATGGGCGTGCTCGCCGCGCTGGCCGGTGTCTGGTACACGGGTGGGGACAACAACATCTTCACCCAGATCGGCCTGATGGTGCTTGTGGGGCTCTCGGCGAAGAACGCGATCCTGATCGTCGAATTCGCCCGGGAACTGGAGTTCGAAGGCCGAATGCCGCTCCAGGCGGCGATCGAGGCGAGCCGTCTTCGCCTTCGACCGATCCTCATGACGTCGATGGCATTCATCATGGGTGTCGTGCCTCTGGTGCTGTCGACCGGAGCGGGGGCGGAAATGCGCGCTGCCATGGGCCTTGCCGTCTTCTCCGGCATGATCGGTGTCACCTTCTTCGGCATCTTCATGACGCCGGTCTTCTATGTGCTGCTTCGTCGCCTCACGGGCAATCGCCCGCTGATCCACCACGAGGCGAACGTGCACCCGGAAGGCCGAGCGGACAACCACCGCATCGCTGCGGAATAGGCCATGCGGAGGTGAGCTGGAAAGGAGGTCCGAACGACGGGCCTCCTTTGCTGTCTGCTGTTCTTCAGGGTTCCGAACAATGCCGTGGCGAGAAATCCGGGCTATGGCCGGCGTCACCGATCCGGATCGACGGACCGACCGGCGGGATAGCGTATGAAGGGGCTGATACAGAACGATACAAATCGATACGGCGGTGAAAGACAGCGGCCAAGTCCGGCGCGCATCCTTTTCCTATTCCGGCTGCGCTGGCAGCCTTGGACAAATGGAGAGAAGGATGCTGAAAAAACTGCTGTTCGCCCTCGCAATCCTAGCGGGGGCCCCGTCGGTCGCCGCAGCGGCGACCGTTGCGGTTACGACCGGAAACGTCAATCTGCGGGCAGGGCCCTCGACCGCCTATCCCGTCGTCACCGTGGTTCCGGTCGGCGCCCGCATCGACACATACGGCTGTCTTGCTGGATACAGCTGGTGCGACATCACATTCGGATCCTATCGCGGCTGGGTCGCGGCCAACTATATCCAGATCGTCCACCAGGGCGCGCCCGTGGTGCTGACGCCGGCCATCGCCCCGGCCGCGGGCGTCACCGTGGTTGCCTACAACCGGGCCTATTGGGATAGGTATTACGCCGCCTATCCGTGGTATCGGAACTGGGGCCATTACGGTCCATATCCGGCCGGTCGGGTGACGTCCTATGACCGCTCGGTCGATTGCGCCGATGGCCGTTGTACCGCGACCCGCTCGACCACGGGTGTCTATGGAGGCTCCGCGAACCAAACCCGCAGCTGCTCGGGCGGCGAATGCACGGCGACCCGCAGCGTGGTCGGCCCCTATGGCAGCAACGCGTCGCGGGTGCGCAGCTGTAGTGCGAACGACCGCAGCTGCACGGTGACCCGAACCGGCCCGCGCGGCGGCACGGCGACCGGCACACGCGTTTTTCGGCCCTGAAGACGAGAGGCGCGAAACACCATGGATAAAATTGCAGTCATGACATTGGTCGCGATCTACTCCGGCCTTGCCTTCCCCCTGTCTGCGCGGGGGGAAATGCAGGAGGCGCCCGACACCGACGGACTTGACGAACCGGTAGCGGAGATTTGCCTGCTGCCGGACGGAATGAAAGGCAATACCTGCGCTGCCTTCTTTCTCGACGACGACGGCTTCGAAATCTGCCTCAGGGACGAGATGAGCGGCACGATACGCTGCACAAGCAACTATGACACGCATCTCGACCCGCCCGACATGCCCTCGGTATTCCGGTCCGGATCGCTGGGTATCTGATGTCGCGATCACCGATCGATCCTGCCGCCACTTTCGTCTCAGAGACGCGGGTGGACCGCACCGGTGGTTCAAAGCAGCTGTGTCAGTTCCGCCCGGTGCCGCATCATGATCAGCAGCGCCGCATAGTCCCGTTCGTAATGGTTCCGGGTCGCCGCGTCGGGTGGGGTCGCGTTCGTGCGGATCGCCATGGCGCGGCCGGCGGAGGCCATGTCGGCGAAAAGGCCGGCGGTCACCGCCGCATGCTGCGCCGTTCCGAGCAGGACGGCATCCTGGTCGACCGGCGTCAGGATCGTGTAGCCCAGCACGTCGGCATAGAGTTGCGGGATGAGCGGATGATGGGAAAAGCCGCCGGCAATCGCCAGCGTCTCGATCCGATCCGGCTCTCCCGGCATCTGCCCGATGATGTGGCGGATGCCGCAGGCGAGTGCGACGCAGGTGCGCCAATACAGGCGGCACAGGCCCTCGAAGCTGCGATCGAGCGTCATTCCGGCAATGGTGCCGGTCAGGTCCGGATCGGTGGTCGGCGAACGGGTGCCGTGGAAATCGGGCAGGACATGGATGGGAAGGCCATAGCCCGGACCGCGCTCTGCCCGACGCCCGGCGATATGGTCGAGCACCTGGGCGTGGCGTGTCTGGGTCGGCTCTCCGCCGGCGGGATGGGTCCGCAATATATGATCGAGCAAGGCACCTGAGGCGGATTGCCCAGCCTCCGTCAGCCAGAGGCCGGCGATGGCCACGTCGCGAAACGCGCCCCAGCACCCCTCGGCCTGGCGTTCGTCGTGTGTCAGTTGCACGACGCAGCTGGAGGTTCCGGCGATCAGGGCGGCATGGGTTTCCAGGCGGTCAACCGCCGTCGCGAGCTTCGATGCGAACAGGGCGATCGTGCCGGCATAGGCATCGATCAGCCCCGGCGCGACCAGGCAGGCCGGGCTGAGGCCCAGTTCGTCCGCGGCCCATTCGGAGAGATTGCCGACCGGCCGCGTCGGCGGCAGGGCGCTTGGCGGCAAGCCGGCACGCTCGGCCAGGTCGTCGAGCCCGACGAGCCTGTAGAAATCGTCCGGCCGCGTGCCGGGGCCTTCCGGCGTATAACCCCATTTCGATGCCAGCGGCGAATGGGAGCGGGCCGAAGAGCCCGTCGCGCGCCATGTGAGATAGTCGCACAGGTCGAAGATCAGGCCTGCTTCATCCCAGACAGCGGGCATATTCTCCTTCAGCCAGAGGAGTTTCGGCACCTGCATTTCGGCGGAGAGACGCCCACCATAGCGGCGCAGCAGCGGGGCCTCCGTCGCATTGCAGCGTTCGGCCTGTTCGGCGGCACGGTGGTCCATCCACAAGAGCGTATCGAGATTGTCTCGGCCCGTGGTCGAGATCGAGAGCGGCTTTCCTGTGCGGTCTCGCACGACCAGCGAGCATGTCGCATCGAAGCCGATCGCCGCGATGTCGTCACCCGACAGGCCCGCCAGTTCGATCGCGGCGCGGACCGACCGGCAGACCGCCGTCCAGATCTCCTCGCTGTCCTGCTCGAGGTGTTTTTCCCGCGGCTGATGCAGTGAAATCGGCGTGGTGTGGCGGGCGCGTTGCGTACCGCGCAGGTCGAATATGCCGGCCCTCACGCTGCCGGTGCCCACGTCGACGGCCATCAGATAGTCACGCATCAGGGTTGTCTTTCGTCGCCGGGACCACAAACTGAAGCAAATCCGCCATGTCGTCAAACCGCACATCCGGGGAAAGTTGGTCGAGCGCGGCGCGATAATCGGCAAACCGGGTGTGCGACCCGCCGGTAAAGGCAATCACCCGCATCCCGGCGGCGCGGGCTGCCTCGATGCCGGACGGACTGTCCTCGATGACGAGACATTGTTCGGGCGAATAGCCCATCGCCTGCGCCGCATGGAGGAAGAGATCCGGCGCCGGCTTGCCGCGTGCGACCATGGTGGCGCTGAAGATATGCGGGGCGAAATGGTCGATCAGCCCGGTGGCGCGCAGACACAGCTCGACGCGTTCCTTCTGGCTGGACGAGGCGACGCACCAGTCAATGCCGGCCGCGGCAAAGCCTGCGACGACAGCGGGGATACCGTCGATCGGGCGAAGTTCGGCGCGGAAGCGGGTGTAGAGCACATCGCGCATGCGGCTCAGGAAGGCCTCGTCGATTTCGAGGCCGAACTCGTCGCGCACCGTCTCTCGAACGGATGCGAGGCTGCGGCCGAGAAAGCGCCGGGCAACACCCTCCTCGTCGATGGCGACACCCGCCTGGCCGAGGAAGTCGGCGAGAACGGCAAGGGCGATCGGCTCGCTGTCGACGAGTACGCCGTCGCAATCGAAGATCACCAGCCGTTTTTCCGCGTGGTTCATCCGGCCTGGTCCGCGAGCTTGCCGTCGAGATATTGCTTAAGCGTAGCGGCGGTGCCGATGCTCCGCAAGCTCCCGATGGCGCGGGTGAAGCGGGCGACGAAGCGGGGATCGGTGCCGATCGCGCCGAAGATGTCGCCAAGGGCGAGGAAGGCGGTCGGATCGCTTTGCGACCTGAGAGCTGCGGCGTGCAGGCGCTCAGCGCTCGGGTCGTTGAAGACGATCGGCTTGCCGCTGTCGGTCGTGCCCTCAAGATAGCGGCACCAGAGCGCCGAGACGAGGGCGAGGCCGGTGACGTCGAGATCCCTGGCGAGGCGGTCGGCGGTCGAGGGCAGGATGAATTTCGGCTGGCGGTTGGAGCCGTCCTGGGCAAGGCGGGGAATGGTGTCGCCGATCTTCGGATTGGAGAAACGGCTTTCGATCAGGCGGAAATAGTCTTCGAGACTGGTGTCCGGCACCGGCGGCACGACGGGGATGATCTCCTCGCGTTCAAGCTTGGCGAGGAAGCCGCGGATCAGCGCGTTCTCCATCGCCTCGTGGACGAAGTGGATGTCCAGCAGCGCCGCCGGATAGGCGATCGCCGCATGGCCGCCATTGAGGATGCGCAGTTTCATCAACTCATAAGGAGCCACATCCGGCACGAAGGTGACGCCGACCTTTTCCAGCGCCGGCCGACCGAGCGGGAACTTGTCCTCCAGCACCCACTGCTTGAACTCCTCGCAGAAAACCGGCCAGGCATCGTCTATACCGTAGGTGTCGCGGGCAATGGCGATCTCGCGCTCACCGGTCGCCGGCGTGATGCGGTCGACCATGGCGTTGGGGAAGGCGACGTTCGCGTGGATCCAGTGGGCGAAATCGGGGTCGGACAGGCGGGCGAGGCCGGTGATGGTTGCCTCGGTCACCTCGCCATTGCCGGGAATGTTGTCGCAGCACATCACGGTGAAGGGCGGAATGCCGGCCGCGCGGCGACCCTTGAGGCCGGCGATGATCAGGCCGAAAACGCTCTTCGGATGGGCCGGATCGGCCGCATCGGCGACCATGGCCGGATGATTGGGATCGAACTTGCCGGTCGCGGGATCGATGAAATAGCCGCCCTCGGTGATCGTCATCGAAACGATGCGGATCGCCGGGTCCTCGAGGGCGGCGATGATCGCATCGAAATCGGGCGCCGCCAGCATGCCCGTCATCGGGCCCGTCACGGTCGCGGCGCTGCGGTGATTGTCCTGCTCGACGATGGTGGTCAGATAGTCCTGGCTTTCGAGCTTTTCCTTCATCAGCCGGTCGGACGGCATGACGCCACAGCCGAGGATGGCCCAGTCAAGATCCCGGCCCTGGTCGAACAGTTCGTGCAGGTAGACGGCCTGATGGGCGCGGTGGAAGTTGCCGACGCCGAAATGCAGGATGCCGGCCTTCAACTGGTCGCGGCGATAGGCCGGGACGGCGGCGGTCCTTTCGATTTCGGCAAGGTTTGCCAGCGATAGCTTGCGGGTCATTTGATAGGTCCTCGATGACGAGATGTCAGGCAGCGGCGGGGCGAGCGTCAGCTCATCCAGTTGCCACCATCCACATTGTAGGTCTGGGCGACGATGTAGTCGGCTTCGGGCGAGGCCAGGAAGATTGCCATGCCGGTCAGATCCTCGGCGCGCCCCATGCGGCCGAAGGGCACGGCCTCGCCGACCAGCCTCTTCTTTTCACCGGGCGGCCGCCCTTCATATCTGGCGAAGAGCGCATCCACGCCGTCCCAGTGCTCGCCGTCGACGACGCCGGGAGCGATCGCGTTGACGTTGATGCCATGCTTGATGAGGTCCAGGCCGGCCGACTGGGTGATCGAGATGATGGCCGCCTTGGTGGCGCAATAGATGGCCACCAGCGCCTCGCCGCGACGACCCGCCTGACTGGCCATGTTGATGATCTTGCCGCCCTTGCCACGGGCGATCATCGACCGGGCCGCTGCCTGCAGCATGAACAGCGAGCCGGCGACATTGATCGAGAAAAGCCTGTCATAGCTCTCGCGGGTGATCTCGACGATCGGCGCCAGATCGAACAGCGCGGCATTGTTGACCAGGATGTCGATACCGCCGGTCCTTTCCTCGACCGCCTTGATCGCTGCCTCGATCGATGCCTGATCGGTGACGTCGAGCCGCACCGGATAGGCCTTGTCGCCGATCTCGGCCGCCGTCCGTCCGGCCCGCTCGACGTCGATGTCGGCGATGGCGACGGTGGCGCCTTCGCGTACATAGGCTTCGGCGAAGGCGCGGCCTATGCCGCGCGCCGATCCGGTGATGAGTGCCGATTTGCCCTCCAGCCTGCCGCTCATAGTGACAGTCCCTTGTCATCGAAACGGTGGATCCGGGCGGAATCCGGGGTGACGAAGACGGTGTCGCCGTGACGCGCGGCAAATTCGCCGTCGGCCCTTGCGGTCACCTGACCGATGCCGTCGACGGCGATGTGCAGGAAGGTGTCCGATCCCAGATGTTCGGCAACCGTGACCGTACCCTTCCATATGCCGCTCTCCGTCGACAGCGTGACATGCTCGGGACGTATGCCGATCGTGGGGGCGCCGTAGGGCTCGGCCGCTGCGCCGGAGATCAGGTTCATCTTCGGCGAGCCGATGAAGCCGGCGACGAAGAGGTTGGCGGGCTTGTGATAGAGTTCGAGCGGTGAGCCCACCTGCTCGATGCGGCCCCTGTTCAGGACGACGATCTTGTCGGCCATGGTCATCGCCTCGACCTGGTCATGGGTCACATAGATCGAGGTGGCGTTGAGCTGCTGGTGCAGTTGCGAGATTTCCAGGCGCATGTTGACGCGCAGCGCCGCATCCAGATTGGACAACGGTTCGTCGAACAGGAAGCACTCCGGCGAGCGCACGATCGCGCGGCCGATGGCGACGCGCTGGCGCTGGCCGCCGGAGAGCTGGCGCGGCTTGCGGTCGAGATAGTCGGTGAGATTGAGGATGCGGGCTGCATCGGCGACCTTGCGGTCGATCTCCGCCTTGTCCATGCCGGCCATCTTCAGCGGGAAGCCGATGTTGGAACGCACGCTCATATGTGGGTAGAGCGCATAGGACTGAAACACCATGGCCAGACCGCGCTGCGACGGCGGCTTGGCGGTGGCGTCGACGCCGTCGATCAGGATGCGGCCGCCGGAGACATCCTCGAGGCCGGCGATCAGCCGCAGCAGCGTGGACTTGCCACAGCCCGAGGGGCCGACGAAGACGACGAACTCGCCATCGTTGATCTGAAGGTCGATCGACGGGATGACGGCGGCCTCGCCGAAGGACTTGGATACATTCTGGAGTGTGATGCTACCCATCTTGCTATTCCTATTTGACGGCGCCGAAGGTCAGGCCGCGGACGAGTTGTTTCTGGCTGAACCAGCCGAGGATCACGATCGGCGCGATGGCCATGGTCGAGGCGGCCGACAGCTTGGCGTAGAAGAGACCCTCGGGGCTCGAGTATGAGGCGATGAAGGCGGTCAGTGGCGCTGCCTTGGAGGCCGTCAGGTTGAGGGTCCAGAAGGCTTCGTTCCAGGACAGGATGACGTTGAGAAGGAGCGTCGAGGCGATGCCGGGAATGGCCATCGGGGTCAGGACGTAGACGATCTCCTTCATCAGCGAGGCGCCATCCATGCGGGCGGCCTCGAGGATCTCGCCGGGGATTTCCTTGAAATAGGTGTAGAGCATCCAGACGATGATCGGCAGGTTGATGAGGGTCAGCACGATCACCAGGCCGGTGCGGGTGTCGAGCAGGCCGCCGTCGCGGAACAAGATGTAGAGGGGCACCAGAACGCCGACCGGCGGCAGCATCTTGGTGGACAGCATCCACATCAGGATGTCCTTGGTCCGCCGGGTGGGCGAAAAGGCCATGGACCAGGCCGCCGGAACGGCGATGACGAGGCCGGCCAGCGTCGAGCCGAGGGAGATCACCACCGAGTTCATGAAGTGGCGGAAATAGTTCGACCGCTCCTGCACCTCGGCATAGTTCTCGGTCGTCCACTCGAAGAACAGGAAGGACGGCGGCGAGGCGATCGCCTCCGCCTCGGTCTTGAAGCTCGTCAGGAAGGTCCAGAGGATCGGGAAGAAGATCAGGATGCCGATCGTCCAGGCGAGCGCGGTCCACAGGATCTTGCGGCGAACGGGAATGGCGCGGGCCATGGTCAGCTCTCCAGGTTCTTGCCGATCAGGCGGATGAGGAAAAAGGCGACGATGTTGGCGAGCACCACGGCGACGATGCCGCCGGCCGAAGCGCCGCCCACGTCGAACTGCAGCAGGGCCTGGGCATAGACGAGATAGGTGATGTTTGTGCTCTGCGTGCCGGGACCACCATTGGTGGTGACCAGGATCTCGGCGAAGACCGACAGCAGGAAGATGGTCTCGATCAGGATGACCACCGTGATGGCGCGGGCCATGTGCGGCAGGATGATGTAGGCGAGCTTCGACAGCGGACCTGCGCCGTCCATTTCGGCGGCTTCCTTCTGTTCCTCGTCGAGCGATTGCAGCGCGGTCAGAAGAATGAGCGTGGCAAACGGCAGCCATTGCCAGGCGACGATGATGATGATCGAGGTGAGCGGGGCCGCCGCCAGCCAGTCGAGCGGCTGGAGGCCAAGCGACTTGGCGATCCAGGCAAACAGGCCGTTCACCGGGTTCATCAGCATGTTTTTCCACACCAGCGCCGAGACGGTCGGCATGATGAAGAAAGGCGCGATCACCAGGATGCGCACGATGCCCTGGCCGAACATCGGCTGGTCTAGGAGAAGTGCCAAGGCGATACCGCCGATGACGGTGATCGCCAGGACCCCGCCGACGAGGAGCAGCGTATTGGCAAGGGCATCGAAGAAGGCGGGATCGGTGAGGAAATAGCGGTAGTTCATGAAGCCGGCGAACTCTTCCGTGCCGGGCATCAAAAGGTTGTAGCGCAGGAAGGAGAAGTAGACCGTCATCGCCAGCGGCACGATCATCCATGCCAGGAGCAGGATCACGGAGGGCGCCATCATCAGGCGCGCCGCGGAATGGGTGTGTGTCGTCGCCATGGGGTCAGCGCCTTTTCGCCATGTGCAGGTTGATTGAGTGCCGCGCCAGTTGCGCAAGGGCGCCTATGCGGCCCTCCGGCCTCCCGGTCCCGGTCATACGACCGATGCCAGGAGGCTTCGATAAAGGGGGAGCCCAGTCGGCCCGGCCATGCGGCCAGCCGGCCTTGCTCCAGTCGGAGCGGGGAGGAGAGGTCTCCCCGCTCTTCGTCGGGGAGCTTACTTGATGTAGCCGGCCTTCATCATTTCCCGTTCCGTCAGCTTCTGGGCGTTGTCGAGCGCCTGGTCGATGCTGACCTGTCCGGCGAGAGCGGCCGAGAACTGCTGGCCGACCGCGGTGCCGATGCCCTGGAATTCCGGAATGGCCACGAACTGGACCCCGACATAGGGAACCGGCTTGACGGTCGGGCTCTTCGGGTCCGCCGCATTGATGGAGTCGAGCGTCATCTTCGCAAACGGCGCCGCCTTCTGGTATTCCGGGTTCTCGTAGAGCGAGGTGCGGGTGCCCGGCGGTACGTTGGCCCAGCCTTCCTTGTCGGCGACCATCTTCAGATAGTCCTTGCCGGTTGCCCAGGCGACGAACTTCTCGGCCGCTTCGGCCTTCTGGGTGCCGGCCGGAATGGCCAGGTTCCAGGCCCACAGCCAATTGCCGCGCTTGCCGAGCCCCGTGTCGGGAGCGAGTGCGAAGCCGACCTTGTCGGCGACGGTCGAGTCCTTCGGATTGGTGACGAAGGAGGCGGCGACGGTGGCATCGATCCACATGCCGCACTTGCCGGTCTGGAAGAGCGCCAGGTTCTCGTTGAAGCCGTTCGAGGAGGCACCCGGAGGGCCGGCATCCTTCATCAGGTTGACATAGAATTCGAGCGCCGTCTTCCATTCCGGCTGGTCGAACTGCGGCTTCCAGTTCTCGTCGAACCAGCGCGCGCCGAAGGCGTTGGCGGTCGCGGTCAGGAAGGCCATGTTCTCGCCCCAGCCGGCCTTGCCGCGCAGGCAGATGCCATAGATCTCGTTGTCCTTGTCCGTCATCTTGCGGGCAGCGTCGGCGACGAAGTCCCAGGTGGGGGCGTCGGGCATGGTGAGCCCGGCCTTTTCCATCAGGTCCTTGCGATACATGACCATCGAGCTCTCGCCGTAGAAGGGTGCGGCGTAGAGCTTGCCGTCCTCGCCGGTCAGGCCGGAGCGGATCGCGGGCAGGAGGTCGTCGACGTCATAGTCGGCGCCAAGATTGTCGAGCGGCAGAAGCCAGCCCTGCTTGGCCCAGATCGGCACTTCATAGGTGCCGATGGTGAGAACGTCGAACTGGCCGCCCTTGGTGGCGATGTCGGTCGTCACCTTCTGGCGCAGCACGTTTTCCTCGAGGGTTACCCATTCGAGGTCGATGCCGGGGTTCTTTGCGGTGAAATCATCCGTCAGCTTCTGCATGCGGATCATGTCGCCGTTGTTGACGGTCGCGATGGTGAGGGTTTCGGCCGAAGCCATGCCGGTAAGGGCCAGTGCCGAGCAGGCGCCCAGCAAAATCGTCTTCAATGTCATATCTTCCTCCCAGAAGAAAAATGAGCATTTGCTTTGCTCATGGGCAATTACTCACTTTTAGGCAAGGCATTGTCAATGCAGAATCCATGCTGCGGTGCCGAAGGCGAAGCCCAAGGCATTGTCTCGGCGATGAAAAATAAATGTGGAGGTCTGCTCAGCCGGCCAGCAGATGGCGGGCGGCATCCTCGTCGGTGATCAGCCCGTTGATGTAGCCGCCGATCGTGGCGGCGCGGATCGCATCGCGTTTGCGCCGGCCGCGGGCCAGGCCGATGACGATCGAAGTCTCGCGCGAGGGTATGGGGATGCTCGCCACGCGCTCGTTGACCGGATGGTCGAGCAGTTTGCCGTCCGCGCCGAAGACCCAGCCGCAGACTTCGCCGGCTGCGCCGGCATCGAGAAGTTCGGCCATCTCGTCCTGGCGCAGGAACCCGTCGACCAGAAGCGGTGCGCTGCTTCCCATCTCGCCGATCCCGACAAAGGTCACATCGGAGCGCCGGCCAAGCTCGATCGTCGGCGCGACGAGCGGCTGCCGGTGCAGCAGGTCGCGTTCGTCGCGGGACGAGACGATGACGGGAAGCGGCATCGGGAAATGCGGCGCCTTCACCGCGTCGGCCATGGAGAAGATGACGTTGAAGTAGGCGGCGGACCCGTCCGGGCTGATATTGCCCGTCAACGAGACGATTCTGTGCTGCGGGCATTCCATCGGCGGCAATTGGTCGACCATGGCGCGCAGCGTCCGTCCGGTTCCCATGCCGATGATCAGCGGATCCGGCTGCTTCAGCCAGCGCTCCAGTTCGGCGGCCCCGGCTTCGGCGACGCCGACGGATGCCGAGTCCGAACCCGGATCGGTGGGCACGATCTCGACCTGTCTGAGGCCGAACTTCGCTTTTACCGCCTCGGCCAGTTCCATGCAGGCCGCGATCGGATGGTCGAGACGGACCTTGATCAGCTTCTCGGCGACGGCGAGCGAGACCAGGCGCTGGGCACTCTGGCGCGAAATGCTCATGGCGGCGGCGATCTCGTCCTGGGTGCGGCCGGCAACATAATAGAGCCAGCCGGCTCGCGCCGCATCGTCCAGCCTTGTCTGTGCTTCGCCTCGTCTTGCCATGCGGATCGGCACCACCCTTTCAAAGAGCAGTGCTGCCAAGTTTTGGCAAGGCTGTCAAATCGCTCGCGCTGGTCCGTGACCGGATTTACTCTGCCAGCAGGCCGTCGAATACTTCCAGCATGGCGTCGGCTATGGCCTTGCCGAGTCCGGCGGCGCTCGAGGCGAGCGCCTCCTCGTCCATGTCGCGCGCGGCGAGCGCGAAGGTTGCGCCCTCGATCGTGACGATCTCCTGCGCCCGCTGGATCGCCCACAGCGCAAATTCCGCCCGACTGCCAATTTCCGTCGTTTCCATCACTGGTCTCTCCATAGATTTCCGTTGTGCCGCTTATAGCGATTGCGGGTCGCTGTGACAGTCGCTCCGCGGCAAAAATGAAGGGAGATCGCATGGGGGCCGGTCCGGACTTGTGCCCTTTTCTGCGGCTGTCCCGTCATTGGATAGTGATATTCCTATATTACTGAAAAGGGGCTAGTCTGCGCCTGTGGCATCTGGCGCCACAGCGAGACTTCGTTTCCTCTTTCACACATGTAAGGGAGATACCCAATGAGACGAACAATGAAATCCACGGTGAGCGCGATGGTCACGGTGATGCTGCTCGCCGGCGTGGCCGAGGCGCAGCAATTCGGTTATGGTTCGGGACCCGGCTGGGGACGTGGCAACATGATGATGGGCAATATGCCCGGGCGTGGCCGCTTTCCGATCATCGATGCCGATGACAATGGTGTGGTCTCCGCGGAGGAGGCGGCTTCGGCCGCCGAGGAAGTCTTCGCCGCGATGGACGCCGACGACAATGCCGAACTGACCATGGAAGAATATATGCTGGTCCGCATGGGGCCGCAGGACGGCTGGAACAAGACCCGCCAGGCCGCGCGCGAGAAGGAGAAGACCGAGCGTTTCGGCGAGATGGATCTCGACAAGAACGACACGGTGTCCCAGGCCGAGTTCATCGCCGGCGCCAAGGCCCATTTCAATGCTGCCGATGGCGACAAGGACGGCAAGGTGACCCCGTGGGAATGGCGCAGCCAGCAGTGGAACTGATCTCGTCGGATTCCAATTCAGGGGCTTGATGATGCCTCTTTGGAAAAATGGCAAAGGCCCGCGGCAGATGCCTGTCGCGGGCCTTCGTTTCTTCACGCCGCCTTCAGGCGCGGTTGTCCGGCCTCAGTCCTCTTCCTGGAAGACCTCTTCGCGCTTGGCCTTGACCGAGGGCAGGAAGACGATGACGAGGACGGCCAGCGCGAGAAGCAGGAGAACGGCGCTGATCGGCCGGGTGACGAAGGTCATCGGGTCGCCGCGCGACAGGATCATGGCGCGGCGCAGGTTCTCTTCCAGAAGCGGGCCGAGCACGAAACCGAGCAGCAGCGGCGCCGGCTCGCAGCGCAGCTTGACCAGGACATAGCCGAGCAGGCCGAAGCCGGCGACGGCATAGAGGTCGTAGACGTTGGAATTGACGCTGTAGACCCCGATCGAGCAGAAGGCCATGATGATCGGGAAGAGCACGTAATAGGGAATGGTCAGCAGCTTCACCCACAGCCCGATCAGCGGCAGGTTGAGGATCACCAGCATCAGGTTGCCGATCCACATCGAGGCGATGATGCCCCAGAACAGCGCCGGTTGTTCGGATGCGACGTTCGGTCCGGGAACGATGCCCTGGATGATCATCGCGCCGACCATCAGCGCCATGACCGGATTGGCCGGGATGCCAAGCGTCAGGAGCGGGATGAAGGAGGTCTGGGCGCCGGCATTGTTTGCCGATTCCGGACCGGCCACGCCTTCGATCGCGCCTTGTCCGAATTCCTCCGGATGCTTGGAAATGCGCTTTTCGACGGTGTAGGAGGCGAAGGCCGCGAGAATGGCGCCGCCGCCCGGCAGGATGCCGAGCGCCGAGCCGATCGCCGTGCCGCGCAGCACGGGCGCCACCATGCGGCGGAAGTCGTCGCGCGTCGGCCAGAGGTTGGTTACCTTCGACATCAGCACGGTGCGGGTCTTTTCCCCTTCCAGGTTGCGCAGGATCTCGGCGATGCCGAAGACGCCGACGGCGACCGCGACGAAGTTCAGGCCGTCGGCATATTCGCGGATGCCAAGGGTGAAGCGCGGCGTGCCGGAATAGATGTCGGTGCCGACGAGCCCGAGCAGCAGGCCGAGGGAGACCATCGCGAGCGCCTTGACGATCGAGCCGTGGGCGAGCGCGATCGAGGAGACGAGGCCGACGACCATCAGCGAGAAATATTCGGCGGCGCCGAACTTGAGCGCCACGGCGGTGAGCGGGATGGCGAGGATGGCGACCAGGAAGGTCGAGACCGAGCCGGCGAAGAACGAGCCCAGTGCGGCGATCGACAAGGCCGCTCCGGCGCGGCCCTTGCGGGCCATCTGGTAGCCGTCGATGGCGGTGACGGCAGACGAGGATTCGCCCGGCATGTTGATCAGGATTGCCGTGGTGGAGCCGCCATACTGGGCACCGTAATAGATGCCGGCGAGCATGATCAGCGAGGAGACCGGCTCCAGCTGGAAGGTGATCGGCAACAGCATGGCGATGGTGGCGGTGGCGCCGATGCCGGGCAGGACGCCGATCAGGGTGCCGAGCAGCACGCCGATCAGGCAGAAGAACAGGTTTTCCGGCGAGGCCGCGGTGGAGAAGCCGAGGGCGAGATTGCTGAGAAAATCCATGCCGCGCTCCTAGAACCGGACCCAGGGTCCGAACCGCTCGAAGGGCAGCCCGAGCGCATAGCTGAAGACGAGCACGGAGAAGACCGTGATGGCGGCTGCCAGCAGCACCGCCATGAGCGGCCCCATGCGATGCGAGGCGAAGGCGGCGATCAGAGCGGCGAAGAACAGCGATGGTACGAAACCGAGCCCCCTGACGGTCAGGCCGAAGAAGATCGGTGCCGGCAGTATGAGAAGGATGCCCCGGAGCGCGATCGGTCCGAGCGGCTCGCCTTCGACCTTGCCGGACTGGATCAGGATGACAGCCCCGAGCAGGATCAGGATGGCGGCGAGGACGAGTGGGAAGAAGCCGGGTCCCATGCGGAACGCCGTGCCAAGATCGAGACCAAGGCTTTGATAGGCGAAGAAGCCGCCGAGCGCGATGAACAGGGCGCCACACAGCGCGTCCGTCCGGTCGAATTTCATTGATTTCATGGTGTCCCCCATGGTGGCCATCACGGCCGCGGTGTCGCGCCGAGCGCGCGAATGCCGCCCGCAAGGTCGCGGGCGGCGTCCTTACAGGTGGGCGGTCAGTCGGCGAACTGGCCGGCGGCCTCGATCACCGGCTTCCAGCGGGCGATCTCACCTTCGAGCTTGGCCTTGAGCGCTGCCGGAGTGGCATCCGCTTCCGGCGAAGGCGCGGTGCCGAGTTCGGCGAAGCGTGCGACGACGTTTTCGTCCTTGAGGGCGACCTGAAGCGACTTCGACAGGCGTTCGACGGCCTCCGACGGCGTGCCCTTCGGCGCATAGACGCCGTGCCAGATGCCGACCTGGAAGTCGGCAAGGCCGCCTTCGACCGCGGTCGGCACGTCCTTGAGCACGTCGAGACGGGCGGGCGAGGTCACGGCATAGGCCTTGATCGTGCCGCCCTGGATCTGCTTCGTCGTATTGGTGGTCTGGTCGCACATGATGTCGACCTGGCCGCCGAGCAGGTCGGTCATGGCCGGGCCGGTGCCCTTGTAGGGGACGGTGACGAGGGGCGTGTCGATCGCGCTCATCAACAGCATACCGCAGAGATGCGAGGCGGCGCCGATGCCGGCATTGGCCACGGTGACGGTGTCCTTGTTGGCCTTCATGTAGTCGATCAGGCCCTTGAGGTCGGTCGGCTCGAGGTCCTTGCGGGCGACGATCGTCATCGGCACGTCGGTGACGAGGCCGACATATTCAAAGGCGTTCAGCGTGTCATAGGCGAGCTTGCGATAGAGTGTGGCGCTGGTCGCCATGCCGATATGGTGCAGAAGGACGGTGTAGCCGTCCGGCTCTGCCGCGGCGACGCGACCGGCACCGAGCGTTCCGCCGGCGCCGCCGACATTTTCGACGACGATCTGCTGGCCGAGATCCTTCGACATGGATTCGGCGACGAGGCGGGCCACGGTGTCGGTCGGGCCGCCGGCGGCGAAGGGCACGACCATGGTGATGGTGCGCTCGGGATAGCCGGCTGCGAAGGCGGCAGCGGAAGACAGGGTGACGGCAATGGCAGCCGTGAGGCCGAGCACGGTTTTCAGGGTTTTCATCGAATTCCTCCCGGATGAAACACGCCAGGCCGATGCGGCTCCTTCCGCGTCGGTCCTGGATGCGCCATCAGCGCGGCGAAGGAGGTGGCTCGCAAGTCGGGTGGAGCAGCGAACAGTGGATTTTGAGGGTTCATGCAACGCAGCATGGGTAGGTTCGGGAACAAATGGGCTGGGCAATGGGTGGAAATCCACCCATTTCTTGCTCAGTTGTCGAATGGGTCTGGATCGGTG
Organism: Ciceribacter sp. T2.26MG-112.2; assembly: GCF_900492205.1. Lineage (GTDB taxonomy): Bacteria > Pseudomonadota > Alphaproteobacteria > Rhizobiales > Rhizobiaceae > Allorhizobium > Allorhizobium naphthalenivorans_A. The sequence goes on along the minus strand of NZ_UEYQ01000001.1, from coordinate 635,418 downwards.
CCCGGCTTTCGTTCGAGGCCGTATTTCTGCATCTTTTCGTAGAGCGTCTTGCGGGAAATGCCGAGCTGCTCATAGACCCGCCGCAGATTGCCGCCATGGGCGGAAATCGCACTGGCGATCAGGCCGCGCTCGTAGGCGCCGACCTTGTCGGAGAGCCGCTGGCGGCTGACGATCGGCTGGCTCTCGTCAGGAACGGGATCAAGTCCGAGGACCAGGCGGTCGGCGGCGTTGCGCAGCTCCCGGACATTGCCGGGCCAGGACCGGGCGGCGATTTCGGCCAGAAGATCGGGCGAGACCTCGATGTCGTCGCGCATGTAGCGGGCGGCTGCCTCGCGCACGAGCTGGAGAAACAGGATCGGGATGTCGGCGAGCCTGTCCGCCAGGGCCGGCACATGGATGGTTGCGACATTCAGGCGATAGAACAGGTCGGCGCGGAAGCGCCCCGCGGCGACCTCGGCCTCGAGGTCCGCCTTGCTGGTGGCGATGAAGCGTACGTCGAGCGGCACGAGTTCGTTCGAGCCGAGCCGGGTAATGACGCGCTCCTGCAGCACGCGCAGAAACTTTGCCTGCAGGTCGAAGGGCATGGAGCCGATCTCGTCGAGCAGGATCGTGCCGCCGCGGGCATGTTCGAACTTGCCATAGCGCGGGCGAAGCGCGCCCGGAAATGCCCCCGCCTCGTGGCCGAACAATTCGCTCTCGATCAGGTTTTCCGGCAGGGCCGCGCAGTTGATGGCGATCAGCGGCCGGTTGGCGCGGGCGCTCACATCATGCAGGGCGCGCGCCACCACTTCCTTGCCGACCCCGGTGTCGCCGATGATCAGGGTGTCTGCATCCGTGGCGCCGATCGCCCGCAGCCGGTAGCGCAGGTCGACCATGACCTGGGTGCGGCCGGGCAGGCGGGTTTCGATGTCGTCGCGCTTGCCGGCGACGGCGCGCAGACGGCGGTTCTCCAGGACCAGACCGCGCCGGTCGAGCGCCCGGCGAATGATGCCGGCGAGATGCTGAGCGGTGAAGGGTTTTTCGAGGAAGTCGTAGACGCCGGCGCGCATGGCGCTGACGGCAAGCTGCACATCGGCGTGGCCGGTCACCAGAATCACCGGGATTTCCGCGTCCACTTCCCGGATGCGCTGCAAGAGCGTCATGCCGTCCATGCCGGGCATGCGGATGTCGCTGACCACGACGCCGTCGAAGCCGTAGCCGATCAGCTCAAGCACCGGCTCGGCCGTCGAAAAGGTCGTCACCTCCAGGTCGAAGAGTTCGAGCGCCTGGGCCGAGGAGCGGCGCATGTCCTCCTCGTCATCGATCAGAAGGATGCGCCGGCCGCTCATTCCGCTGCGTCTTTCATCTTCTCTGCGGCGTCGAGCTCGATGCGAAACACCGCGCCCCCATCGGCATGATTGGTGACGGAAAGGCTGCCGCCAAAATCCTTGACGATGTTGTAGGAGATCGACAGGCCAAGCCCGAGCCCCTTGCCGACCCCCTTGGTGGTGAAGAAGGGGTCGAAGATGCGTTCGGCGATGGATGCCGGCACGCCGGGGCCATGGTCGCGCACCGTCAACAAGACCCTGCCACCCTTGCGGCGCGCCTTGAGCTCGATCGTTCTATTCCTCTGGCCCTCTACCGCGTCGGCGGCATTGGTGATGATGTTGACCAGGACCTGCTGCAGGCGCACCGGACCGGCGACGACAGCCGGCGGATGCCTGCCGAGATCGACGTCGAGCGTGGCGTCGGCCGCCTTCAGCCGCGCTGCGACGATTTCCAGCGTGTCGTCGACCACTGCATCCAGCCCTATCGGCCCGAGCTTCTCGTTCGGCTTGCGGGCAAAATTCCGCAGGTGCCGACTGATCGAGGCCATGCGGTCGACGAGGCCGGAAATGCGCGAGAGGTTGTCGCGCGCCTCCTCCGTCCGGCCGCGGTCGATCAGCAGCGCGGCACTGTCGGCATAGGTCTTGGCGGCGGCCAGCGGCTGGTTGAATTCGTGCGACAGGGCGGCCGACATCTGGCCGAGGCCGGCGAGCTTGCCGGCCTGGATGAGATCGGCCTGGGTCTTGCGCAATTCCTGTTCGGTCAGGCGCCGCTCGGCGATTTCCAGTTCGATCTGCTCATTGACGCGGGCGAGGTCGGCGGTGCGTTCGGCGACGCGGTGCTCGAGTTCGTTGCGGGCCCGCTCCTCCAGGCGCAGACGTTCGGCAGTGCGGGCCCGCCGCTGCAGGAGGATGGCGAGGGCCAGTCCGGCGAGGCAGACGAAAAGGATGAGGGCGATGACGACGGTGCGCGCCTGGCCGCGCACCGATGCTGTGTCCATCAGCACGTTCACCGTCCAGTCGGCCTCGGGCATGTAGTGCGACAGCACGAGATATTCGCGCGCGGCGGCGTCGTCCGTGACCGTCATCAGGCTATGTCCGTCCTCGGTCTTCCGCTTGAGCGGCAATTCCTTGAGCGGCGCGTCGGCATAGCGGCGCGAGGCCTGGGTGCGGGCGAGCCTCGCGGCGTCGAGCGGCAGGATGCCATTATAGAGCCATTCCGGGCTGCCGGTCATGAAGATGATGCCTTCCGGATCGGCGACGAAGATCTTGTACTCGCCGCCCTTCCACGATGTCTCGATCGAATCGATGTCCACCTTGAAGACGATCACGCCGCGGATGGCGCCATCGACGCTGACGGGCGAGGCGAAATAGTAGCCTCGTTTCAGCGAGGTGGTGCCGAGCGCGTAGAAGCGCGACTGGAGCCCTCTGGCGGCATCCTGGAAATAGGGGCGGTAGCTGAAGTTCTGGCCGACGAAGCTGGCCGGTCCGTCGTAATTGCTGGCGGAGATCGTCTCGCCGTCCATGGTCATGACATAGATGTCGGAGGACCGCAGCAGCGTGTTGATTTGCTGGAGATAGGTGTTCGCTGTCTCTCTCAGGGCCGGGTCGGAGGGCGCGCGAAGCAGCGCCTTGATGTCGTCGTGATCGGCGATCAGCGCGGGGAGCGGTTCGTAACGGCTCAGGTGGCCACCCAGAGCCGAAACGGCAAGACGCAACGCCGAACTGGCCTGGAGGGAGGCCTCGTCCATATAGGCGCGCGTGGCAACGGCACCGCCCTGGAGGGCGGCAAGCCCGATGAAAACCGGCAGAATGACAAAGACCAGCGCATGTCGCAGTTTCACGAAGACAACGGCCTCCTCCTCCGCTCCTCCCGGCCGAAGCGGCCGCGGGGAGCAAGTCTAGAGAGCCGGACCGCCGTTTCCTAGAGGCGATCTGTGCGAAACTGTTTCGAAGCGGCGGCCGCTTGCCTCAATTGGCCATGGTCGAGCGGTGCGCCCAACCCGTCATGCGCCGCTCGAGCCAGGCCATTAGCGCATACATGGCGATGCCCTCGACGGCGAGCATGAGCAGGCCGGCAAAGACCAGCGGCACGTTGAACTGGCTCTGGGCCGAGCTCATCATGTTGCCGAGGCCGTAATTCGAGGCGACCGTTTCGGACACCACGGAACCGACGAAGGCAAGCGTGATGGCGATCTTCAGCGAGCCGAAGAAATAGGGCATGGAGCGCGGGATGCCGACCTTCAGCATGATGTCCATCTTCTTCGCGCCAAGCGCCCTCAGGACGTCCTCCGTCTCCGGCTCGATGGTGGCAAGCCCGGTCGCCACGTTGACGACAATCGGGAAGAAGGAAATGAGGAAGGCGGTGAGCACCGCCGGCACCGTGCCGATGCCGAACCAGATGACGAGGATGGGGACGAGCGCCACCTTGGGGATGGCGTTGAAGCCGATCATCAGCGGATAGAGGCCGGCATAGATGGTCTTCGACCAGCCGATAAAGAGGCCAATGCCTAGGCCGGCGACGACGGCGATGATGAAGCCGAGCGTCGTCGTGTAGAGCGTCTGCAGCGAGTTCTTCCAGATCGGCGACCAGTATTGCACGATCGCCTCGAAGACGCGGGTCGGCGAGGGCAGGATGGTCGGCGGCATGTCGAGGCCGAGAACCAGCAATTCCCAGGCGGCAAAAAGGGCGAGCGTATAGAGCCAGGGAGCGGCGCGCACCCAGTTGACGCGGGCGATCAGCGGTGTGCGGACAGGCGCTGCCATGGCTGGCTTCTCCACGATCGTGCTCATGCGGCCACCCGCGCATTGGCGATCTCGCCGTGCAGGGCGTGGACCATGTCGTTGAACGGTGTCTCGTACATCAGCTCAAGATCTCGCGGGCGGGCAAAGGGTACCTTGTGTTCGGCGAGTACGCGGCCGGGGCGGCTGCTCATGACGAAGATCTTGTCGGCGAGAAAGGTCGCCTCGCGCAGGTCATGGGTGACGAGGATGATGGTGACGCCCTGGGCTGCATGCAGGTCGCGGATGACGCACCACAGTTCCTCGCGGGTGAAGGCGTCGAGCGCGCCGAAGGGTTCGTCCAGCATCAGCAGTTCCGGTTCGTGGATCAGCGCGCGGCAGAGATTGGCACGCTGCTGCATGCCGCCAGACAACTGCCAGGGGAATTTCGATCCGAACCCCTTGAGGCCGACGATCTCCAGCAGGTTTTCGGCTTTCTCGATGTATTCCTTCTTGTGCGCGCGCAGCCGGTGCCGGTGCCTCTCGACAATTTCGAGCGGCAGGAGAATGTTCTCCAGCGTCGTGCGCCAGGGCAGCATGGTCGGGTTCTGGAAGGCCATGCCGACGATCGATACGGGTTCGGTTACCTGTCGACCCGCAACGATTACGTCGCCTGCCTGGGGAATATGCAGCCCCGTCACCAGTTTCATGAGCGTCGACTTTCCACAGCCGGAAGGGCCGACGACGGCGGCGAATTCGCCCTTGTCGACGCGCAGGGTCAGGCCGGACACGGCGAGCGTGCCCTCCGCGCCGCCATAGCGCATGTCGACATTGTCGATGGAAACGAGGTGGGACAATGGGGTCTCCGTGTTGGGCGGCGTCGACCTCTTCTCCCTAGCGGGGAGAAGTGCCGAGCGTATGCGAGGCGATGAGGGGGATGCAGGTCGCCAGCTTTCCTGGCTTCGCCCCCCTCATCCGGTCCTTCGGACCACCTTCTCCCCGTTGGAGAGAAGGGGACATGGTCAGGGCAGCATCCGCTCTTCCTTGGCCGGCAGATAGCTTGCGTCGAATACGCGCTCGGCCGTGACATTGCCCTTGAGGCCCATGGAGAGCTTGAGCGTTTCGATCGAGGCGGAGAGGCGGGCCATGTCGACGCCGCCCATGCCGTTTTCGACGACGTAAGGGGTCTTGATGTTCATCGCATTGGCCATGCCGAGGCGTTCCAGCTCGATGTCGGAATTCAGCGTCTCGTTGCGCTTCAATACTGCGGCGACGCCTTCTTCCGGATTGGAAACGGCATCGGCAAAGCCCTTGGCGAGCGCTCTCAGGAAGCCCTTGACGGCATCCGGATTGGCCTCGGCGAAGTCGGTATTGACCAGGACGGAGTTGCCGTAAAGGTTCAGGCCGTGTTCGGCCATCAGGATGGTGGCGATGTCGTCGGCCGGTACCCCTTGCGCCTTCAGGTTGAGGATGACCGAGAAGGCGAAGCCGAAGACCGCGTCGACGTCGCCCTTGGCGAGCATGGGTTCGCGGACCGGGAAGCCGATCGATTCGATCGCGATCTTGCTGTCGTCGATGCCGGCCACCTGCTTGAAGGCCTTCCACTGCGCAAAGGCGCCGTCCGGCGGCGGGGCGCCGAGCTTCTTGCCTTCGAGCGACTTCGGATCTTCGGTGATGCCGAGGGCCTTGCGGCCGACGACGGCGAAGGTCGGGCGTTCATAGACCATGTAGACGGCCTTGACCTTCTGCGAGGCGTCTTCGTCGAGGAACTTGATCACCGAGTTGATGTCGCCAAAGCCCATCTGGTAGGCGCCGGTGGCCACGCGCGGGATCGCTTCGACGGAGCCATTGCCGCTGTCGATCGTGACGTCGAGGCCTTCGGCCTTGAAGTAGCCCTTGTCGAGCGCCAGCAGGAAGCCGGCGGCCGGGCCTTCGAATTTCCAGTCGAGCGTGAACTTGATCGGCGTTTCCGCATGTGCCGGGGCGGCCGGCATGGAGAGGCCGAGCGTGAAGGCAAGGGCTGTGGTTGCGGCCAGACTGGAAAACAGTCGTCTCGAAAGCATGGTCAGAATTTCCCTCTGTTGGTTTGTTGCGGCGATTGAAGCCAAAGTTCGGCCTTTGTGCAAGTGAATAATGCACATAAAGAGTGCAATACTTTATGTTGATTAAATGATGTGCAAATGACGTGGTGCTTGCTGTTTTTGGTGGCACGCTGCGCGGCCGGCGCCCTTGGCCCGGTCGAGCATGAGCTTGCGCGAAGATAGCGCGGACCAAGACCCCCGGATCGGCCGCTGCACTGCGATAAGATTTCGACAGACCGCACGAGCCGTGACATAAGGCGCGGAAATTCTTCTCCAGCTCCACGTCCGGTCATGATTCGTATCGAAAACATCAGCAAGCAGCTCAGCCACCGCATTCTGTTCATCGAGAGCTCCGCCGCGCTCAACAAGGGCGAAAAGATCGGCCTGGTCGGTCCGAACGGGGCGGGAAAGACCACGGTCTTCCGCATGATCACCGGTGAGGAGCAGCCCGACGAAGGCCAGATCTCGGTCGAGAAGGGCATGACGATCGGTTACTTCAACCAGGATGTCGGCGAGATGTCCGGCCGCAGCGCGGTGGCCGAGGTAATGGACGGGGCAGGCCCGGTCAGCGTGGTCGCCGCCGAATTGCGCGAACTCGAGGCCGCCATGGTCGATCCGGACCGGCTCGACGAGATGGATCAGATCATCGAACGCTATGGCGAGGTGCAGGCGCGCTACGAGGAGCTAGACGGCTATGCGCTGGAGGGTCGCGCCCGCGAAGTGCTGGCGGGCTTGAGCTTCAGTCAGGAGATGATGGATGGCGACGTCGGCAAGCTGTCGGGCGGCTGGAAAATGCGCGTCGCGCTGGCCCGCATCCTGCTCATGCGTCCCGATGTCATGCTGCTCGACGAACCGTCGAACCATCTCGACCTCGAAAGCCTGATCTGGCTCGAGCAGTTCCTCAAAGGATATGAAGGCGCGCTTCTGATGACCTCGCACGACCGCGAGTTCATGAACCGCATCGTCAACAAGATCATCGAGATCGATGCCGGCTCGCTCAACACCTATTCCGGCAATTACGAGTTCTACGAGCAGCAGCGGGCGCAGAACGAAAAGCAGCAGCAGGCGCAGTTCGAGCGGCAGCAGGCGATGCTGGCCAAGGAAATCAAGTTCATCGAGCGATTCAAGGCGCGTGCCAGCCATGCCTCGCAGGTGCAGAGCCGGGTGAAGAAGCTGGAAAAGATCGACCGCGTCGAGCCGCCAAAGCGCCGCCAGGTCGTCGCCTTCGAATTCCAGCCGGCACCGCGCTCGGGCGAAGACGTGGTCAACCTGAAGAACGTGCACAAGAAGTACGGCCAGCGGGTCATCTACGAGGGCTTCGATTTCATGGTCCGGCGCAAGGAACGCTGGTGCATCATGGGCGTCAACGGCGCCGGAAAATCGACCCTGCTGAAATTGGTGGCCGGCGATTCCACGCCTGACGAGGGTACGGTGAGCGTCGGTGCCAGCGTCAAGATGGGTTATTTTGCCCAGCATGCGATGGACATTCTCGATGGCGAGATGACCATATTCGAAACGCTGGAAAGCACATTTCCGCGGGCAGGGCAGGCGCCGCTGCGTGCCCTTGCCGGCTGTTTCGGCTTTTCCGGCGACGATATCGAAAAGCGCTGCCGCGTGCTTTCCGGCGGCGAGAAGGCGCGCCTGGTGATGGCGATCATGCTGTTCGACCCGCCGAATCTGCTGGTGCTCGACGAACCGACCAACCATCTCGATCTCGACACAAAGGAAATGCTGATCAAGGCTCTGTCGCAGTATGAGGGCACGATGCTGTTCGTCAGCCACGACCGCCACTTCCTCGCGGAGCTTTCCAATCGGGTGCTGGAGCTGACGCCGGAAGGCGCGTTTCAGTATGGCGGCGGCTACACCGAATATGTGGCGCGGACCGGCCACGAGGCACCGGGTCTGCGGAGCTGAAAATCCAGGGGAAGCCTGGCCGATCCGCTTGATCGGCCAGGTGGATCGTCAGGCCATGGCGCCGCTGGCGACGTCGCGGGCGCGTGCCACCCAGGCCGCGCCCTCGCGGGCGTGGTGGAAACCGTTGGACAGAGGCGCTGCAGGATAGATGTCCCGCAGCCGGTCGATCGCCTCTTCGGCCTCCAGCGAACCGTCGAGCACGGCGCGATAGAGGTCGGCGACCGCGACCATGTCGCAGTCCTGCGGCGACAGCCGGATCGCCGAGACGCCGCAAGCAGCCAGATCTGCCAGTTCGCCAAGAAGTGCCTGGCAGGTATGGGACACCGTCTGAACGCCATTGAGGGCCAGGAAGGACTGACGGTCGAGCGTTTTGACCGGCAGACCGTTCGGCTCCTCACCGCAGACGAACAGGCAGTTGTCCTTGATCTTGCCCTTCGAGCGGGCATGGGCGCAACGCGCCGATATGGCGAGGGGCATGCGGCCGAAGGCAAAAACCTCGAAATCGATGCCGGGGCTGTCGCCGACGATCTTTTCCACCGATGAGAAGGGCAGTTCCGGCGGCAGGCAGATGGTCTGGGCGCCCCGGCTCGCCAGCAGCCTTGCGGTCGCCGCATTGTAGACGTTGACCAGCGGCCCGACATTGTGCGGTTTGCCGTTCAGCAGCCCGAGCGCCGAAAGGTCGTTCGCTTCGATCAGGTGATCGCTCTCCTCGACCAGTTCGCGCACCTGCCGGCTTTCCCGCTCCAGCGTCACCAGCGCCAGCGTGGAGAACACCACGGTCTTGCCGGCGGCCTCAAGCCGTTCGGTCACTTCGGCGAGATGCGGTTCGATGAAATGCTGGCGCTTGGAGCACACGGTCTCGCCGATCACGACGGTGTCGAAGGGCGATTCGTCGGCGATGCGGAAGTGGAAGTCGCGCCATTTGGGGCCGTCCCACAGATAGTAGACGGGGCCCATGGTAAGCGAGGGGGAAGGGGTATCGGTATCGGTCATGCTCATCTCCAGCGCTTCTCATAGGCGCCCGATGTGGTCTTCTGCCCTTCGCTCAGGCCGCGCAGGCCGGCGAGAAGCGCAGTACGCTGTTCGGGCTTGGCCGAGAGCGCCTTCTTCAACGTCGAGACGACTTCGGCGACGTAGGCCTTGCCGCGCTGGCGTCCCTCGATCTTCAGCGCGCTGACGCCGGCGGCGGTCAAGGCGTCGATCTCGCTCATGACGTCGAGCGAGACAGGATCCTCGAAAGCGTAGGCCTGGTCGTCGGCGATGTCGAAGCGGCCCTTGCACAGCGTCGGATAGCCGGCGGCCTCGCCGGCCGGGAAGCGGTTGATGGTGTAGTCGCCAAGCTCGGAGACGAGCTCATTGCCCTCCTTGCGGTAATGGACATGGCTTGCCGGCGAGCAGACGCCGTTCATGTTCGGCGACTTGCCAGTTGCGTAAGAAGAGAGCGAGCAGCGTCCCTCGGCCATGACGCAGAGGCCGCCGAAGACGAAGACCTCGATCTCGCAGCGGATCTTCGGGGCGATGCGGGCGATGTCGGCGATGGTCAGCGTGCGCGGCAGAACGACCCGCTTGGCGTTGAAGGCGTCGACGAGGAAATTGATCGCGTCGGCATTGGAGGCGGAGGCCTGGACCGAGACGTGCAGCCGCTGTTCGGGATAGCGTTCCGTCACATGTGCCATCAGGCCGAAATCGGCGAGAATCAGGGCATCGGCGCCAAGGGCCACGGCATCGGCCGCGGCGCGGTACCAGATTTCTTCGTCGCCGGCGCGCATGAAGGTGTTGAGGGCGACGAAGGTCTGCGTCTTGTGGCGACGGGCATAGGCGATCGCCTCGCGCAACTCGTCGCGGCTGAAGTTGAGGCCGGGAAAGTTGCGGGCGTTGGTCTCGTCGCGGAAGCCGCAATAAACGGCATCGGCGCCGGCATCGACGGCCTCGCGGAAGGCGGCGGGGGTGCCGGCCGGACAGATCAGTTCCATGCCGATCCCTCCCCTGCAAGGGCACGGCGACGAATACCCTCCGCCATCCGTCCGAAGATCGGGGCGAAGGGACCGGCCAGCGTCGAGAGGTCGCGCGGCAGGTCAATGTCGCAGTCGTCGAGGGCGTTGCGCATGGCGAGCATGGCCTCCATGTCGCCGGTGACGTTGAGGTCACGGGAGAAGAACAGCGCGTCGGCGTCGCAGCGGCCTTCCAGCAATGCGAGCAGCATGAAGAGCGGACCTTCGACCGTCGCATCTGCGGTCAGCGTCGAACCGTTCTTGCGCAGCACGCGGATCGACGGGCGGGCGGGCTCGACGACGAAGGCGAGCGGAATGTCGCTGGGCAGGAAGGCGAAACGCTTGGCCTTGTGCTCGCCCAGGCGTTCGAACAGGCCGGGATGCTCTTTCATCATGCGGCTGAACAGCAGGCCCGTCGCTCGCTCGATCACCGCTATGGGGACATAGTTCAGGGGCGTGGCGAGCGTTCTGGGAAATTCCATATTTTCAAGGCCTTTGCGGAAAGCGGTGCGCGTCATGCTAACGGCTCGCTCGACGCACGCGTTTGAGCCAGCGCAAAGACTCGATGATTTTTAGCCGCCACACAGGCGGGATGACAAACGCATCCTCCGCCGCAAGGCGTTATGCCGACCTTCAGGATTTCGCCGCCGCGCTGGAACGCCGCGGCAGCCTCAAGCGCATCGAAAAGCCGGTGTCACTGGTACATGAGGTGACCGAAATCCATCGGCGCGTGCTCGCCTCCGGCGGGCCGGCACTGTTGTTCGAAAAGCCCGTCAATGCGGCCGGCGAGATCGTCCCGATCCCGCTGCTCGCCAATCTGTTCGGCAAGCGCGACCGGATCGAATGGGGCTTCGGGCTCCACAGTGGGGGTATCGGCGAACTCGCGGATCTGCTCGGCGAACTGCGCGAGCCGCAGCCGCCGCGCTCGCTCAAGGAGGCAATGGGGAAACTGCCGCTCTTGCAGTCGGCTCTGGCACTTCGGGTCAAGCAGGTTTCCGGTGCGTCCTGCCAGGAGGTCGTCTGGCGTGGCGATCAGATCGACCTTGGCCGCCTGCCGATCCAGTGGTGCTGGCCGGGCGAGCCGGCGCCGCTCGTCAGCTGGCCTCTGGTCATCACGCGTTCGCCGGATGGTCCCAATGATGTGAATGTCGGTATCTATCGCATGCAGGTGCTGGGTCGCGACAAGCTGATCATGCGCTGGCTCGCCCATCGCGGCGGGGCAAAGCATCATCTCCAGTGGCAGAAGCTGGGGCAGGACATGCCGGTCGCCGTGGTGATCGGTGCGGACCCGGCGACGATTCTTGCGGCCGTCATGCCGCTGCCGGAAGGCATAAGCGAACTCGGTTTCGCCGGGGTTCTGAAGCGACGACGTAGCCGGGTGGTGAAGGCGGTGAGCCAGCCGCTCTGCGTGCCGGCCAATGCGGAGATCGTGCTCGAGGGTACGGTTTCGATGCGCGAGCTGGCTGAGGAGGGGCCTTATGGCGACCATACCGGCTATTACAATTCGGTCGAGCGCTTCCCGGTGATGACGCTTTCGGCGATCACCATGCGCAAGAAACCGATCTATCTCTCGACCTATACCGGCCGGCCGCCGGACGAGCCTTCGAAGCTCGGCGAGGCGATGAACGAACTGTTCCTGCCGCTGGTGAAGAAGCAGTTCCCGGAGATCTCCGACCTCTGGCTGCCGCCGGAGGCCTGCTCCTATCGCGCCATCGTCGTGTCGATCGACAAGCGTTATCCGGGTCAGGCGAAGCGGATCATGATGGGGCTGTGGTCGATGCTGCCGCAATTCAGCTATACCAAGCTGATCATCGCGGTCGACCCCGATGTCGACGTGCGCAATTGGCACGACGTGATCTGGGCACTGTCGACGCGCTTCGACGCCAGCCGTGACGTCACGATCATCGCGGACACGCCGATCGACTATCTCGATTTCGCCTCGCCGAAGCCGGGGCTCGGCGGCAAGCTCGGGCTCGACGCCACGACCAAGATCGGGCCGGAGACGGACCGCGAATGGGGGCGGGTGCTGGATATGGCACCTGAGGTGGCCGCAAAGGTCGATGCCATGTGGAGCGAACTGGGTTTGGGGGATCTACCATGAGCGTCAAACGCGTCGTGCTCGGTGTTTCCGGCGCATCCGGAGCGCCGATTGCCATGAGGATCGCCGAGCGGCTGGTCGCGCTTGCGGGTGTAGAGACGCATCTGGTCGTGTCGGCGGCGGCGGAGCGGACCTTTGTGCATGAACTCGGAGAGGGGGCGCTGGACCGGCTCGAGGCGCTCTCCGTTCGTCGCTATGCGATCCGTGATATCGGCGCGGCGATTGCCAGCGGCTCGTTTCGCACGGCCGGCATGATCGTCGCTCCGTGTTCGATGCGCAGTCTCTCCGGTATCGCGACCGGGCTTGCGGATACGCTGCTGATCCGGGCTGCGGATGTGCACCTGAAGGAGCGCCGGCCGCTCGTTCTCCTCGCTCGCGAGACGCCGCTGCATCTCGGGCATTTGCGTAACATGGTGGCGGTAACCGAGATGGGGGCGATCGTCATGCCGCCGGTCCCGGCCTTCTACCGACGGCCGGAGACGGTTGATGCTATCGTCGACCATATCGCCGCGCGTGCCATCGATCTGTTGCGGATCACGGACGAGCCGTTGGCGGCCGAATGGGGCGGCGACGTGTCAGGCTAGAAACTGGTGGCAAGCAGCGGATCGGCGCCGAACAGAAGGGCGTGCCCGCCGGAGAGCAGCCATCCGGTGATGGCGGCAGCGGCGAGCGCCGAGAGCAGGAGGGGACCATCGACCCGCAGCCGGTTGCGGCCGGAAAGAGCGGCGGCGAAGGGCACGAGCGAGGAAGCCTTCGCCATCTGCTCGAAGCGTCCGCCGAGGCGCTTGCGGGCACGGCGGTCGAGAAGCGCGAAACCTGCAATCGTGAAAAGTGCGAGGCCGCCGAACAGGATCAGCGAGCGCAGGTCGCCGTTCGGCACCAGATGGCCGAGCGACCAGAACAGGAAGCCCCAGAGTACCGGATGGCGGGTGATCGTGGTGATGGCACCGGGGGCCATTTCCTGCCGCATGGTGATCGATAGCGGGTTGGCGCTCGCAAGGCCGGCAAGCACGAGGAACATGCCGATCGGTGCGGTGACCAGCGTCACCTTGGCCTGCCAGCCGGCCGGCTCCCAGAGCGGGATGTATTCGGTCGTGAGTGCCGCCTGGAACACCCAGGCCAGCACCAGAACCGAGATCAGCGAATAGAGCCCGAGATAGGTGCGCCGGCCGAGCATGGCGATGGCGCCGGCGCGGATCGGAGGGATGGCCGGCACGGAGTGAAGGGCGAGAAAGGCGCCGAGCGCGATCAAAAGGTTGGTCATGCGAGTGTCATCCGCGATTCCGGCTCAGGGGAAATCAACTGGTGGATCATCGCCTTTTCCGAGGCGACGTGGCGGCGCACGCATTCGAAGAAGCCCCGCAGCATGTAGCCGATGGTCTCGAAGGTCAGGCCGCAATGGCCGCGCAGCATGGCCTTCAGCGTCAGCGAGATTTCCTCGGCGGCGAGGCGGTCGCAGCGATGCTCGTTCTTCAGCCGCTCGATCATCATCGCCGTGAAGCAGGAACCGGCGCTTCGGTCGAGATCGGGGAAAAGCAGTTGCTCCTCGAAGTCCTGGGTCCGGGCGAGAAGCGGGAGAACCTGTTCCGCCACCTCGCGGCAGAGGGCCTCGTCGATCGCGAAGGGCAGGCTGTCGGCCAGGCTCTCGAGGTCGCTGCAGAGCTGCAGCAGGTCCTCGTGGTTTCGTCCCAGTGTCGTCAGGTCCTGTCGGTCGAGGGGGCGGACGGTGCGCATGTCGAACTCCTCTTCACTGACTGACGAAAAGCACGGTGGCGATGGCGATCGAGGCGAGCACGGCCGAGATCGTTCCGCCGCGCTGTAAGACGCCCATGCGGTAGAGCATGACCGCAAAGCCGATGATGATGGGTGTGGCGACGGCAAGGCCGATCTGGGCGTCAGTCATGGAAGCAATCTCCTTCGATCGTGTGACCGTAACTTGGCGACTGTCATTTTTCTTTGTGCTGCCGCAAAGACGCGCCCATCGCCGGCGCCTAAAAATCAACCCATGATGACGGGAACCAATATTTCAGCGGTCGCCTTGGCGCCCACGGTCGATGAGGAGGAGAGCGACGTTCTTCTGCTCTGGGTGCTGGTGTGGAGCGAGCTTGTCGCCTTCGGCATTCTGATCGGTGCCTTCCTGGTCATGTCGGCTTTCGAGCCGGAACGGTTCGCCCTGGCGCGGTTGCATTTGAGCCCCGGGCTCGCGGCCATCAACACGGTCGTGCTTCTCACCAGTGGTTGGCAGGCGGCGGTGGCGGCTCGCCCCACCGCCTCGGCCCGGCAGGTCCGTCGCTCGCTGATCGCGGCGGCCCTGCTGGGTTTCGTTTTCCTTCTCGTCAAGCTCGCCGAATATGCCGGGGAGATCCGCTATGCCGGGGATGCGGCGGTCAGTGGCTTCTTCGAGCTCTATTTCATCCTCACCGGTTTCCATCTGCTGCATGTGGTGTTCGGGGCGCTTGTCATGCTCCTGATCGCCTGGCGGCCGACCCGCGGCAATGTCGCGCTGATCACCACCCTGTGGCACGCGATCGACCTGGTCTGGATCGTCATGTTCCCGATCATCTATCTGGCCTGATCCGATGGACCGCTTTTCCCAAGAACGCCTTCACTGGGCTTTCGTCACCGCAAGCGTGCTGGCCGCCGGCGGGGCGATCACGGCCGCGCTCAGCGGCCACATGCTGGTCCCGATCGGCATCGTCCTGATGGCCGCGCTTGCCAAGGCGCGCATCATCATCCTCGACTTCATGGGCCTGCGCCACGCCGGTGGCGTGCTGCGTTTCGCGCTCGTCGCCTGGCCGCTGACCTTCGTACTGCTGGCGCTTTCGCGCGCCGTCTTCGTGGCGATTACCGCTCCGGTCTGAGCGATCGGACCATCGCCCGCTTATTTGCCAAATAGCAAAGAAGGCTTTTCGTCCGCCGCTAGAAAGGGACCGTCCCGCAGAACGGCATGAGGGGCGGCCAGGCCGCCGACCGCTGCAGGGGGATTTCACCAGGCCGACGGCGGAATGAAAGCTGCGGCGAACGAAAGGACCATGGGGATGGCAGAGCGCCTAACCAAGACAGGGGCCCGCAACGTCTTCTATGGCGGGTCCATCTTCTTCTTCACGATCTTCGTGGGCCTGACGGCCCACAGCCACTACTACATGAAGACCACGTCCACCGACGAATCGACGCTGACCGACGGAGTGGCGCGCGGCAAGCACGTCTGGGAAAAGAACTCCTGCATCAATTGTCACACCCTGCTCGGCGAAGGCGCCTATTTCGCGCCGGAAGTGGGCAATGTCTGGGTGCGCTGGGGCGGCAAGGAAGATCCGGAGGGTGCTCGCGAGACGCTGAAATCCTGGATGGCCGCGCAGCCATCGGGCGTCGAAGGTCGCCGGCAGATGCCGCAGTTCAACCTCAGCGAACAGGAACTGAACGATCTGGCCGACTTCCTCGAATGGACGAGCCGCATCAAGACGCAGAACTGGCCGCCGAACGACGCCGGTTGAGCAAGCGCCGCGACAAGGAGAAACGACAATGAAATACCAAACCCAGAAGGTCGCGATGCTGTATTTCTACGGCGCGCTCGGCCTTTTCCTCGCCCAGGTGCTGTTCGGCGTACTCGCCGGCACGGTCTACGTGCTGCCCAACACGCTGTCCGAGCTTCTGCCGTTCAACATCGTGCGCATGGTCCATACCAATGCCCTGATCGTCTGGCTGCTCATCGGCTTCATGGGCGCCACCTACTACCTCCTGCCGGAAGAGGCGGAGACGGAACTCTATAGCCCCAAGATGGCAATCGCCCAGTTCTGGATCTTCCTGATTGCTGCCGCGGTTGCCGTGGTCGGCTATCTGTTCGGGATCCACGAAGGCCGCGAATTCCTCGAGCAGCCCTTCATCATCAAGGTCGGCATTGTCGTCGTCATGCTGATGTTCCTGTTCAACATCACGCTGACGGTGCTCAAGGGCCGCAAGACCGTCGTGACCAATATCCTGATCTTCGGGCTCTGGGGGGTCGCGATCTTCTTCCTGTTCGCCTTCTACAACCCGGTCAATCTGGCACTCGACAAGATGTACTGGTGGTATGTGGTGCATCTGTGGGTCGAAGGCGTGTGGGAACTGATCATGGCTTCCGTTCTCGCCTTCCTGATGATCAAGCTCAACGGCATCGACCGCGAAGTGGTCGAGAAGTGGCTCTATGTCATCGTCGGCCTGGCGCTGTTCTCCGGCATTCTCGGCACCGGCCACCACTATTACTGGATCGGCGCGCCGGGCTACTGGCAGTGGATTGGTTCGCTGTTCTCGACGCTGGAAGTCGCGCCGTTCTTCACCATGGTGATCTTCACCTTCGTGATGACCTGGAAGGCCGGCCGCAAGCATCCGAACAAGGCAGCGCTGCTGTGGTCGATCGGCTGCTCGGTCATGGCCTTCTTCGGCGCCGGCGTCTGGGGCTTCCTGCACACGCTGTCCTCGATCAACTACTATACCCACGGCACGCAGGTGACCGCGGCGCATGGCCACCTCGCCTTCTTCGGCGCCTATGTCATGCTCAACCTCGCCATCATGGCCTATGCCATCCCGGAAATCCGCGGTCGCCAGCCGTATAACCAGTGGTTGTCGATTGCCAGCTTCTGGATGATGTGCACGGCCATGTCGGTGATGACCTTCGCGCTCACCTTCGCCGGTGTGCTTCAGGTCCACCTGCAGCGCGTGCTGGGCGAAAGCTACATGGCCGTCCAGGATCAGCTCGCGCTGTTCTACTGGGTGCGTCTCGGCTCCGGCGCCGTTGTGCTGGTCTCTGCCCTGATGTTCGCCTGGTCGGTGCTGATGCCCGGCAAGGAAAAGGCCCCGGCCTTCGGCGGTGTCGCCGAACCGGCCGAGTAAGCATTGCTGCTCCCCCGAACCCGGGGGAATAGGGCCCGGAGGGCCGGATGGGGGGATGTCCACAAGTCCCCTCATCGCCCCGCCGGAGCCTGCCGCAGGGCGCTCGGCAGATTTCCCCTGCGGGGGAAAGACCGGCCTGCCACTGCATGGCGTCGATATCGCCCAATCTTGAAGGAAACACCCCATGAACCTCATGCTCACCAATCCGCCCATGCCTGACATCCCGGCCTATTCGCAGGCCGGCAATGAATGCGCCCTGTTCGAGACGGCCTGGACCCGCCAGCTGCCGCTTCTTCTCAAAGGGCCGACCGGCTGCGGCAAGACCCGCTTTGTCGGGCATATGGCCGCCAAGCTCGGCCTGCCGCTGTCGACCGTTTCCTGCCATGACGACCTGGCGGCTGCCGATCTCACCGGCCGTTACTTGCTGAAAGGCGGCGATACGGTCTGGGTCGACGGGCCGCTGACGCGGGCCGTACGCGAAGGCGGTATCTGCTATCTCGACGAGGTCGTCGAGGCGCGCAAGGACGTGGCGGTGGTGCTGCATCCGCTGACCGACGACCGGCGCATCCTTCCGCTCGAGCGTACCGGAGAAGTGCTGAACGCACCGCCCGGTTTCATGCTGGTCGTCTCCTACAACCCCGGTTACCAGAACCTCTTGAAGACGCTGAAGCCGTCGACCCGCCAGCGTTTCGTCGCCATCGAGTTCGATTTCCTGCCGAAGGATCGCGAGATCGCCGTGGTCTCGGCCGAGAGCGGACTGGACGAGGCGCGGGTCGCCCCGCTGGTCGAACTGGCCCGTCGGTTGCGGGCGCTCAAAGGACATGATCTGGAAGAGGGCGTATCCACGCGTCTGCTGGTCTATTGCGCCAGCCTGATCGACGCGGGCCTTGCGCCGAAGGAAGCCGTGCGCTCGGCGATGATCGAGCCGCTGACCGACGAGCCGGACGTGCGCTCGGCCCTTCTCGAGCTGGCGAGCGCGGTCATCCGCTAAAGAGGTGCATCATGCTGGACTTCCTGGAACTGGAAGAGACCGTCGGGCGCGCCTGGCACAACATCGCCGGCAATACCCGCACATGGCCGCGCTATCCGGAAGCCGCCGTCCTGCTCGAGGACGTCCAGCCGGTGCTCTCCGTGTGCTTTCGTGGCTTCGGTGGTGAACGGGCGGTGCAACTCGCCCCGGCGCGTGGCCGCACGTCAAGTCATCGCCTGAAGTTTCGCCAACGGCTGGGTCTCGGCGAGGAGAAGCTGGTTCAGCCGGGCCGCGATCACGCGACCGTCATGCTGCCGCCGGTGCTCGATCTGCTGCCCAGGGCCGAGCTCAACCGCGATCTCTATGTCTGGCTGGCGGCCGCCATGGCAGTCATGCCGCTCGATCCGGTTTCGGCAAGCGATCCGCTGGCCCGCGACCTCGCCTTGATCGACCGGGCCGGCGAAACGGCTCACGCGGTGCTCGAGCGGTTTCCCGGTCTCAGGTCCCGCTATCGCACGCTTTGCACCGCCGTCCTGGTGGAGAGGCAGCGCGGCAAGCTGCCGCGCGTCGAGCGACTGGTCGAGGACCGCATCATCGATCTGCTGCGCGAGGGGGCGGGACTTGCGCCGCTCGCCTATCCCGAACCCTTGCCGGCAAGGGCGCCGCCCGGCTACCTGCCGATGATGCCCGTGCCGCTCTGGCCCGATGCGCTGCTGCGCGAGGAGAGCGCGCCGCGCACGGAAGAGGACAGGCCGGCCGCCGGCGGGGACCGTCAGGGGGCCACGACCGGACGCCAGATCGCCACGCGTGAAAAGAGCGACGGCCGCGACAAGGACCGCAGTCCTTTCATCCTCAACCGTTTCGAAAAGATCCTGGCGATGGCGGAGATGGTCAATGTCGATCGCCCCGGTGACGACAGCGACGACCATGACGCCGCAGCGGCGGATGAACTGGACGAGATGACGCTCGGCGAGCGCAAGGGGCGTCCGTCGGCGCGCTTCCGCTTCGATCTCGATCTTCCGCCCGAGGCGCTCGACCGGACGCCGCTGACGGCGGAGCTGAGCTATCCGGAGTGGGACTATCGGCGCAATGCCTATCTCAAGGATTATTGCCGCGTACTGGCAGGACCTGCTCCCGAAGAGGCGCAAGGCCCGGAAGCAAGCGCCGCGATGAAGAGCCTGATCCGCCGCGTCCGCCGCCAGTTCGAGGTGCTGCGACCCAAGCACGAGATGCTGCGAGCCCAGCTCGACGGCGCCGATCTCGACCTCGATGCGGTGGTGCGCAGCCGGACAGACCTCAAGGCCGGCGGCGAGGGCAGCGACCGCATTCACCTGATGAGCCGGCCGCAGGCGCACGATCTCGCCGTCACTCTGCTCGTCGATGTCTCTCTGTCCACGGATGCGTGGTTCGACGACCTGCGGGTGCTCGACGTCGAAAAGGAGGCGCTTCTGGTGCTGGCCAATGGACTTGCGGCCTGTGGCGACAATCACTCCATCCTGACCTTCACGTCGCGCCGCCGCTCCTGGGTGCGGGTCGAGACGGTCAAGGATTTTGGCGAGAAGATGGGGCCGGTGGTAGAGAACCGCATCGCGGCGCTGAAGCCCGGCTATTATACCCGGATCGGCGCGGCGATCCGTCATGCGACGGCCAAGCTCACCGAGCAGCCGAACCGGCGCCAGCTGTTGCTGGTGCTGACCGACGGCAAGCCCAACGACGTCGATCACTACGAGGGGCGCTTTGCGCTGGAAGACAGCCGCCGCGCGGTGATCGAGGCGCGGCGCAAGGGTGTCAGGGTGTTCGGCGTGACGGTCGACCGCGACGCGAAATCCTATGTGCCGGCGATCTTCGGCCAGCACGGCTATGCCGTGGTCTCGAACATCGCCCGACTGCCGGCAGCCCTGCCGGCCATCTATCGCGGCCTTGCCGGCTGAGGCGGACACGGCAAGGCACGCAAAGGGAGGCCCGGCATCGGGGTGGTGCCGGGCCTCTTCTTGTTGAAGGGTGAAGGTTCGGCTTTCAGGCCGCCTTGGAATGGGTTCGCGCCGACTGGTCGAGATAGGCGTCGAAGCTCGCCGCGACCGCGCGGATGATGAAGCGGCAATCATCCTTGACGGTGATGACACCTTCGGCGATTTCGGTGATCCCGTCTTCCAGCAGGCGCTGGAACATGGCATTGCCGGACAGCAATTGGTCGACGGCAAAACCGTGTTGCGCGCAAAGGTCGGCCAGATCGGCGCGGAAGTCGCACATCAGTCGTTCGATCACCTGTGCTCTCAGCCGGTCTTCCGCCGTCAGGCGGTAGCCCTTGGCCGTGGCGAGCTGGCCGGAGGCGATGCGCTGGGCATATTGGCCGATCGCCACGTCGTTCTGGACATAGCCTTCAGGTGTGCGGCCGATCGCCGAGGCGCCGAGCCCGATCAGGGTCTTGCAGGCATCCGTCGTATAGCCCTGGAAATTGCGGTGCAGGCTACCGGTCTCGGCGGCGAGCGCCAGATCGTCCTCAGGCAGGGCGAAATGGTCGAGGCCGATGCGGCGATAGCCGGCAGCAACCAGCGTCTCGGCGATGGCTTCGGCCTGGGCATGGCGCGCGGCGGCGTCCGGCAGGGCGTTTTCATCGATCAGCCGCTGGTGCTTCTTGAACGAGGGGATATGGGCATAGCCGAACACGGCAAACCGATCGGGCCGCATGGCGATTGCGGCCTTGGCTGTCTCGATGCAGGATTTCACCGTCTGGTGCGGCAGGCCATAGATAAGGTCGAAATTGATGCCGTCGATGCCGGCGGCGCGCAGCCCGCGGGTTGCCTCGCCCGTCTGTTCCTCGGTCTGGATTCGGTTGATCGCTTTCTGCACCACCGGATCGAAACTCTGGACGCCGAGGCTGGCGCGCGTCACGCCGGACTGGCCGAGCGCCCGGATCATCGCCGGCGTCAGTGTCCGCGGGTCGATTTCAACCGCGATGCCGGCGGATGAGGTGATGTCGAACTCCTGCAGCAGGAAGATCGACAGATCGAGGAATTCCTGCGGGGTCATGATGGTCGGTGTGCCGCCGCCAAAATGGATCTGGCCGACCTTCAGCGGTTTGCCGGCCGCCTTCGCCACCAGTCGGATCTCGCGCTTCAACACGTCGAGATAGTCGAGGATGGGCTGGTCCTTCTGGGTGATGGAGGTGTGACAGCCGCAATACCAGCACATCGACCGGCAAAAGGGGATGTGCAGGTAGAGCGAAACCACCTCGTTGGCCGGGATGGCAGCCAGCCAGTCGCCATAGGTGCCGGCACCGATGCCCGGGGCAAAGCGCGGTGCGGTCGGATAGCTGGTGTAGCGGGGCAGGCGGGCCTCTCCGTATTTTTCGATCAATTCTCGGGACATGGGGCTACTCCGGGTTCACAGTCATCCCCTGCCTAAACCCGATCGCATTCTTGCTCTTTGCCAAATCCCAAGGAACGAGGCGAAAGGCCACATTCGCCTTCGCCGTTTTATTTGCGCGGCGACAAGGTCGATTCCGAGGCTTGGGGCTAGATCCAAAGCATCGGCCGGGCCCGGGCCGTCGATGATGATTTGCGGGCCGAACGGAGACAGGACGAACCAATGACCGATATTGCAGAGACCAGGCCCCATATCGACGTGCGCCTCATTCCGCCGCCGGAACGCCATCCGCGGATTTTCGGAATGCTGCATGCACTGCCGCCGGGGGCGGCAATGTTGATCACCAGCGATCATGATCCCCGTCCGCTTCACTATCATCTGCAGTCGAACTTCTCCGGCCTGTTCGGCTGGGAATATCTCGAGCAGGGACCTGAGGTGTGGCGGGTCGCGATCGAACGGCTGAACGAGGCTGCCGCGGCCGGCGCCGATACCGGCTCCAATTGCGGTTGCGGCTGCGGCGGAGCCCATTGAGCGGATCGCCGTCGACGGCGCCGCAATGAGGAGACGGACATGCCGGGTGCGAGCCTTTCCCGCTGGACGATGGCCTATTTCGCGGCCAGCTGCGTCTTTCTGCTGCTGGCCGAGGGACTGCTGGTCACGGGCTACGGTTATCCCGGAGCAGCGATCGAGGCACCGCCGACATTGGCTGTCGTTCATCTGCTGACCACCGGCTGGTTCGGCCTACTGATGTCCGGCGCCCTGCTGCAATTCGTGCCGGTGCTGGTGGCCAAGCCGTTGAAGGGCGGCGGTGCGGCCCTGTCGGGCCTCGCTGCAATCGTCATCGGGGAGGCCTCACTCGTGCTCGGCTTCATGCTCATGGACAGGGGCGGGGCGTTCGCGGCCCCGCTGCTCTCGTTCGGCGCCCTGGGCCTTTCCGCAGGCTACCTGACGATCGCCGGCATTGTCGGCATCACGCTTGCCAGTGCATGGCCGCTAGCCCTGCCTGCCCAATTCGTCGGCCTCGGGCTGGTCGCGCTGCTGGCGACGCTCGGGCTCGGGGCGACATTCGCGCTCGTCCTTTCCGGCTATCTGCCGTCGTCCTGGACGGGTTTCCTGCCGGCCGGACTGCCGCTGCATGCGGCGCTCGGCCTTGGCGGCTGGCTGACGGTCTCGGCCGTCGGCGTCAGCTACAAGCTGCTGCCCATGTTCCTTCTTTCGCCGGATAGCGCCTCCGGCGGAGCCAGGCGAGTCTGGCTTGCGGGTGCGGCGTCGATCGCCATGCTTCTGGTCGCCGTGCTCTTGTCCGTCAACGAGGATGAGGCCGGCTTCATGACGTCGACCTTGACCCTGGCCCTCGTGTTTTCACTCGCCGCCCTAGGGTTCTACGCCGTCGATCTTTATGCCATCTATCGTGCGCGTCGGCGGCCGAAGCTCGAGCTCAACAGCCTTGCCAGCATCGCTGCCTTTGCCGCGCTGTTCGTCGGTGCGGGCTGGCTCGGCGCGGCAGCGGTGGTGGGGCGACTGTCGAGCGACATGGTGCCGATCGTCTATCTTCTTGGTTTCGGATGGCTGACGGGCCTCGGCCTTGCCAAGCTCTTCAAGATCATTCCCTTCCTGACCTGGCTCGAATGCTACGGACCGGTACTGGGGCGCGTTCCCACCCCGCGCGTGCAGGATCTCGTCAGCGAGCCGCGCAGCCGGCGCTGGTTCCTGCTGTTCCATGCCGGGGTGCTGCTTTCGACCCTTGCGCTGGCGCTGGACCAGCCATTGCTCTATCGCGCCGGCGCCGGGTTGCAGCTTGGCGGAAGCATTGCGCTGGTTGCCGAATTCCTGCGCACGCGTCGTCTTCTGGAAATAGTGCCAGACAAGCGCTTGCCTGCCGGAGCCATCCGTCCCAATTTCTTCCTGCCGTCCTTTCAGCCCACGAGGTCCAGATGACACACGCCTATAAAGAACTCGACGTCCGGCCGATCCTGCGCAATGGCGGTGAACCGTTCCAGGCGATCATGGAAGCCGTTCAGTCCCTCAAGCCGGGCGAGGGACTTCGCCTGATCGCCACGTTCAAGCCCGAACCGCTGTTTCGCGTCATGGGACAGCGCGGCTTCTCGCACGAGGCATCGGAAATCGGCGGTGGCGAATGGGAGGTGCTGTTTACGCCCGAAGCGGGCGGGCCGGCCGATGTCGCGGTTTCCGACGATGCGGTGTCTGCGGCGATGTGGGCCGAACCGGTGTTCCACCTCGACCTGACCGAGCTCGATCCGCCCGAGCCGATGGCACGCATTCTTTCCAAAACCGAACTCATGGACCCCGGCGAGGTGCTGTTCGCCTTGCTGTCGCGCGAGCCGGTGTTCCTGATGCCGGAACTCGAAAAGCGCGGCCACCAGTGGGTCGGCAATTACGACGAGACGGGAACCGCCTATCGCATGCTCATCCGCATCGGCGATGCAGGAGTGAGGTGATGGACATCGACAGCCTGCCGGGGCTTGCCGGAGAAATCGTCGCCGCGCTCAAGGGGATCACGGATCCCGAGATCGGCGGCAATATTGTCGATCTCGGCCTGATCTACGATGTGACGGTCGATGTCGGCGGCAGAGCGCTCGTCGTCATGACGACAACGTCGCGTGGCTGCCCTGCCGCCGGATTCTTGCAACAGGCAGTGCAGGCAGCCGTCGAAGCGATCGACGGGGTCAATATGGCGGTTGTGGAACTGACCTACATACCGCATTGGACGCCCGATCTCATCCGATCCGGCGTGTTTCCTGCAGCCGTCCGTCACTGACCACCGATGATCGACATGGTTTGAGATGGAGCGGCGGACGCAGGACTGTCGGTCTCAGCGATCGGCCAGCCCGACGCGCCGGACGCGGGTCAGCATCGGCCCGTATTCGACGACGAACAGAGCGAATGCTGCGATCCAGAACAAGCCTGCGGCCGCGTAGAATGTCGTCATATGGTTCGGCATGAGGTCGGCCGCGGGGCGCAGGAGGGCGGCGAGGAGGATCGACGCGTATGACAGTGTCGTGGTGCGGGAGCCGGCCAGGACACGGCCGGTGTGGCCTCTGGTCGCGCGGGTCATCACTGCCAGCATCATCGTTGCCATGGCACCGACCGTCAGCACATGGAGTACCGAATTGGCACCAAGATAGTCTTGTGTGCCCAGTGCGATCGCCAGGAACCCCAAGGGGATGAAGGCGTAGGCGGTGTGCAGGATGAAGAGCAGTTTTTCCGCAAAGACTGTGTGCCCTCGCCAGCGCCCCAGGCGCACGATGTGCAGGCCGAAGGCGACAAGGGCGATCAGGCCCGTCAGGCGGCTTTCTGGCAATAACGTCCAGCCGCCGAGCGCCACGGCTCCGCCGGCAATCGCGACGGTGTCAAAGGTGTTGAAGGGGATCGGGAAGCGCTTCTCCCCACGCTGGTTCAGCCAGTTGCGCGAGAAACTGGGAATGATGCGGCCGCCCATGATCATGATGAGGACGGTGTAGGCCGAGACGGCCAGCCTCTGGGCTAAGCCGCCGTGTTCACCGCTCAGCGTCGCGGCATGAAATCCGATATTGGCTGCGGACAGCAAGGCCAGCACTATCAGAACCTTGAGGTCCTTCCACTTCCGCCCCGCGACGATTTCGCGGGCGAAGATCAGGAGCAGTGCGGGCAGGAACAGGCTGTCTATGGCGATGGCGATGGCGATCCCGATGCCGCTGAGGTCGGGTTGCAGAAGCACGATGCGGCCTGCGACCCACAGGCCGAATAGAGCCATCAGAGGGCGGCCGGATACCGGGAGCCGACCCGTCCAGTTCGGGACGGATGTCAGCAGGAAGCCCGCCACCACCGCAGGGGCAAAACCGAACAACATTTCATGGGCATGCCAATGCGCAGCGCCATAAGAGCCACCGACCGGCAGTCCGGATGTCAAGGCGAGAATCCACAAGGCCATCGCCACGATCGCCATCAGGGCGGCGCCGAGGAAGAACGGCCGGAAGCCATAGGAGAAGAGGACCGGGCCGGTCGTCGCCAGGCCGCGCGGAATGCCGCCGCTACGTCGTTTCTGTGGACCGGCCATGGGTGAGGCTCCGTGGTTTTGATAAAGCGCAAGCATTGATACGGTGCGATGCACCAATTCTCTTTGATCGCGCGCAAGCAAAACCTTGTTCTGTCAATATATTCAGCGTCTTCCAAGGAACGTTTTCTGCCAAAATGACGCAGGGGGCCCCGCGCCAGGGGAAGTTTGTGCTGGCACAAATTGCGCAGTGCAGTGCGGGCGTAAAACCATTCTCGACCGGACGATATTCGCTCCGCTCTACTCTAAAGGAGATATTCCGATGACCGAGAAGTTTCAGGTAACTCGCCGCACGATACTGGCCGGTGCGGCCTTCGCCGGCGCTCTGGCGCCGATCGTCATGCCGACCGCAGCTCGCGCCGAAGGCGGCGACATCAAGACCAACGCTTCCGCGACCGCTGCCGACATCGCCAAGCTTCCCCGCGTCAAGGTCGACCTGGTCAAGCCTCCCTTCGTCCATGCCCACACGCAAAAGGCCGAGGGCGGACCGAAGGTGGTCGAGTTCACCATGACCATCGAGGAAAAGAAGCTCATCGTCGATGACCAGGGAACCGAGGTTCATGCCATGACCTTCGACGGTTCGGTCCCCGGCCCGCTTATGGTCGTCCATGAAGGCGACTATGTCGAGCTGACGCTGATCAATCCCGAAACCAACACGCTGCAGCACAATATCGACTTCCACTCCTCGACCGGTGCCCTGGGCGGCGGTGCACTCACCATCGTCAATCCCGGCGAGAAGACCATCCTGCGGTTCAAGGCCACCAAGGCCGGCGTCTTCGTCTACCATTGCGCACCTCCCGGCATGGTTCCGTGGCACGTTACTTCGGGCATGAATGGCGCCATGATGGTTCTGCCGCGCGACGGTCTGAAGGATCACAAGGGCAACGAACTGGTCTATGACAAGGTCTACTATGTCGGCGAACAGGATTTCTATGTCCCCAAGGACGAGAAGGGCAATTTCAAGAAGTATGAAACTGCCGGCGACGCCTATCAGGACGTCCTGCAGGTCATGCGCACCCTGACCCCCAGCCATATCGTCTTCAACGGTGCGGTTGGTGCCCTGACCGGCGAAAATGCCCTCAAGGCCGAAGTTGGTGATCGCGTGCTGATCGTCCATTCGCAGGCCAACCGCGACACCCGTCCGCACCTGATCGGCGGCCATGGCGACTATGTCTGGGCCACCGGCAAGTTCCACAACCCGCCGGAAACCGACCAGGAAACCTGGTTCATCCCGGGTGGTGCTGCCGGGGCTGCCTATTACACCTTCCTGCAGCCGGGCATCTACGCCTATGTCAACCACAACCTGATCGAGGCCTTCGAACTCGGCGCCGCTGCCCACTTCGCCGTCACGGGCGACTGGAACGACGACCTGATGACCTCGGTTCTCGCTCCCTCGGCCAGCTGATCGGCCAAGGCTTAAGCCCATGCCCGCGCGCTGTGCGGGCATGGGTCTCTTCCCAAATCAATCGACTGCCTCTGGAAGGTCGTCATGTCCGCTCTCAGTTCACCCCATCTTTCTCCAAGTGCTTCAATAGCTCTTCCGGCTTTGCTGATGCTGGCTTTTGCCGGAGGGCTTGCCTTTCAAGCCGGGCTGTTCCGGCCGGCCACGACCGATATCCCGGTGCCCGCCACCATCCTCATCGAGCCGCACAGCTTCACCTATCGACCCGCCGGCGAGTTCTACAAGAACGGCTTTGCCGTCGATGCGCCGAAAGTGGAGGTCAGGCGGACGCGGACGCTCGACATCATGAAATATCAGGTCACCACCGCCGAATATGACGCTTGCGTGGCCGAGGGGGCTTGCCCTGCTCGCGAGCAGCAAACCCCGTCTTCGCTGGACCTGCCGGCCACCGGCATCAGCCATGATGATGCCACGGCCTATGCCCTGTGGCTGAGCCGCCGTACCAATGCTGTCTGGACCCTGCCCAGCGACGAGGACCTCGCCTTCGCGGCCGGGTCGAAATTTCCCGACGATGCCCTCGGGGTCGATCCCGACAGCAAGAACCCGGCGCTTCGCTGGTTGGCCGATTACCAGCGGGAGGCCTCGCGCAAGGCGTCCCGTGATCCGACGCCGCAGTCCCTGGGGCGCTTCGGCGAGGGCGAATACGGTCTTGCCGATTTCGCCGGCAATGTCTGGGAATGGACGACGACGTGCAACCGCAAGGTCACGCTCGCGGAGGGCGGGGTGACAGCCAGCGCCAGTGAGAGCTGCGGCATTTACATCGCATCCGGCAAGCACCGGTCCCCGCTCAGTTCCTTCATCCGCGACCCGAAAAGCGGCGGATGCTCGGTCGGTACGCCGCCGGACAATGTCGGCTTCCGGCTGGTTCGGGACAATACCTGGTATTCGAGGCTAGTTTTTACCTTTCGTCACGCGGCATCCTAGTCTAGAAGGACAATTCAGTTTGTAGCCATGAATTGTTTCGCTCGCCGCCCGGATTTTCCGGGCGACGGGCGCGCGCAGAAAGGAACAGCGGCGGTGAAGATCGATCGGACCGTCGTCAAGGCTCTTCCCCTGTTCGACCGGATGAGCGACGAGGATCTCGACAAGCTTCTTGGCCACGCCGCAGCCCGGCGGGTTCCCCAGGGGGAATCGGTTTTCGAACAGGGTCAGCCGGCGGTCAGCTTCTATCTGCTGCTGCACGGACGCCTGAAGGTGACGCAGGTGACCGAAGACGGCCAGCAGATCATCGTGCGGGTCGTACATCCCGGTGATCTCTTCGGTTTTGCCAAGGCGCTCCAGCGCACCGACTATCCGGGAACGGCGATCGCCGCGGCCGAAAGTCTGACGCTTGGCTGGCCGACCGATCTTTGGCCCAGTTTCGTCGAACACAATCCCCGCCTTGCGGTGACGGCGATGCAGACCATCGGGCAGCGGCTCGAGGAGGCGCATACGCGTATCCGCGAAATGTCGACCCAGGAGGTCGAGCGGCGTGTGGCCCATGTGGTGCTGCGGCTGGCGCGCAAAGCGGGCCGCAAGGAGGAAGGCGGCATCCGGATCGACTTCCCCATTTCACGCCAGGACATTGCCGAGATGACCGGGACGACACTGCATACCGTGTCGCGCATTCTCAGCGCCTGGGAAGGCCTGGGCCTTGTCGAAGGCGGGCGGCAGAAACTGCTTGTGCGCAATATCCCGGGCCTGTCCGAATTGGCCGAAGGGCTCAAGGATCACTCGTGAGCCTGGGAATGAGAATGTTTTGCAATTTGCGCTTTGTTAGTTGCGCAAGGTCAAAGAAGCCTCACCCTGAACATCGTATCTCCTGTCCCAACGGATCCGAAGGGTCCTGATTTCAAGGAGATAGAGAAATGTCCATGATGTTGAAGCGCCTTGCCGCCACCGCTGTCGTGCTTGCAGCCTTTGCCGGTTCTGCCGCCGCTGCCGACCACGAAGTCCTCATGCTGAACAAGGGTAAGGACGGCGCCATGGTCTTCGAACCGGCCGGCGTGAAGATCGCCGCCGGCGACACCGTCACCTTCGTCCCGACCGACAAGGGTCACAATGCCGAGATCATCAAGGGTCTGCATCCGGAAGGTGCCGCCGAGTTCAAGGGCAAGATGAACGAGAAGATCACCGTGACCTTCGACGTCCCGGGCGCCTATGGCGTGAAGTGCGCGCCGCATGTGGGCATGGGCATGGTCGCCCTGGTGGTCGTCGGCGATGCGCCGGCCGACCTTGAAGCCTACAAGGGCGTGAAGGTGCCGAAGAAGGCTCAGGAACGTCTCACCGCCGCGCTGGCTTCGCTCAAGTAAGGTCGGGTCATTCGCCTCTGCAAGCCCGTTCCGGCTCAACCGGAACGGGCTTTTTCATGGGCGCGGCCCGAGGCAGCACGGCGTGCCGCTGATTGCGTCACCATGGCTTTGCTTCTAGTCTGAGGATGAAGCACGAGCAGGACCGACGCGTGAAAGCATGTATTGCATATAGTCTGATCATCGCCTGCCTGACGGTCGCCCCATCGGCTGCTGTGAGTGAATGGCAGCCTGTTGAAAAGGTCGAGAATTACTCCGTCACGGGCAAGAATGGACCGGAACTCTATGAATCGATCGGCGCCAGGGGGCCGAAGCTGGCCATCGGGGTCCGGTCGATCGCCCATACCAGCTTCGCCCTGACGTGGAGCCGGAAATATGAAACCCGCGGCGATGCCTGCGTGCTGGCGAGCGCCAGACCGAAGCTCATCATCACCTATGTTCTGCCAAAGGCGGCAAATCCCCTGCCGGGCCCGGTCCAGGGGAACTGGAACAGTTTCATTGCCGGCGTGACCGAGCACGAACGGGTGCATGGCGATTACATCGTCGACATGGTGCGCCAGATCGAGGCGGCGACCGTCGGCTTGACGGTGCCCGGCGATCCCAAGTGCCGCAAGATCCGGGAAGAAATGACGAAGCGGCTGGGCGCGCTCTCCAATGAACAGCGCCAGCGCAGCCGAGATTTCGATCGCGAAGAACTCAATCCCGGCGGGAATGTGCACACGCTGATCCTGCAATTGGTGAACGGTGGATAGCGGGCGGCTCACCGGTTCGCATTGAAAAGCAAAGTGGTTGTGTCCGGCGGTGGCGGGTCGACCGGGGCCAATGGAGAACAAGCCGTGGTTTTCGGTGGGGACGCTGCCCAGGCCCGTACGCCATTACGCCACAATCCTAGGTGAAGCGTAAGTTAATGCTAACTTAAAGATCCGGAAAGCTATATGAAATATAGCTTATTTACAATAAGTTAGCCGTCGACATCCGCCGACCGGCGAGCAAGATCAGGACGGTCACCTCGGCAATTGCGCAGTCCCCGAATCTGTGCAACAAATTACGTGTGGTTGCGTTTGGGAGAGCCCGACCACGCTAGGGAGCGGAAATATTATCCATGGCATACGGGGCGGTTGGAGGCTGCTCCGCTGATGACAATCAGGAAGTATTTTTGGGAGGAAAGCCATGTCGCGGGCCGAAATGTCCGACCACTTGCTTTCGATAAAATCGGCGTTGGTGATCGACGATCATCCGCTCTATTGCGATGCTCTCGCCACCACGATGGAGAGCATATTCAATACCCGACGGATTCGAACAGCGACTTCGCTGGGCGAGGCGCTGCAGCAATTGCGGATGCGCTTCTCGCCCGATCTTATCATGCTTGATCTGAATTTGCCGGATGCCTCCGGTTTGAGCGGTTTCCTGAAGATCAAGGAGCGCACACCGGATATTCCGGTCATCGTCATTTCCGCCATCACGACGGAAGGCATCGTCCAATCCGTGCTTGCGGCCGGGGCGGCGGGCTTCATCCCGAAGGATACGGGGCGCCAGACCTTCCAGGATGCGATGCGTGACATCTGGAACGGCAAGACCTATGTGCCGCCGGGCTTCACGCATCCGGCGCGGGCCCAATCCACTGACCGATCCGTGGAAACCATATCGCGCAAAATCGCCCATTTGTCGCAGCAGCAGACCCGCATCCTCAGCCTGATCTGCGAAGGCATGCCGAACAAGCTGATTGCCTATGAAATGCAGTTGGCGGAAGCGACGGTCAAGGCGCACATCACCGCCCTGCTGCGGCGGCTCGGCGTGCACAATCGTACGCAGGCGGCCATGCTGGTGCGCGAGGTCTCGATCCGCCACAGCCTGCAATGACGGAGCCGCAGATGGTGGCCGGTCTTGTCCATCCGCAGGGCAGCGCAGCGGTCCTCGAGGACCTGGATCACCGGCCGGCGAAAGCCGTTCGCATCGCGGTCTCCCATGCCGAGGACCCGGTGACGGCGCTCGCCGAGATACGACGCCAGCTCGCGCATGCCCGGCCGAGCTTCATCCTGCTGTTCGTACCGAGCCGGCTTTCGCCCGAAGGCCTTGCCGCCGCACTGCCGGCGGCCTTGCCGGATGCCGTCGTCTTCGGCTGCACGACGGCGGGCCAGATCACGCCGCGTGGCTATGAAGACGACGCCCTGGTGGCGCTTGCCTTCGAGCGGAGCCATTTCCGCGTCGCCTCGACACTGTTCGTCCCCATTTCGCCGGTGTCGATCGCCGAGGTGGTGCAGCAGACCGAGCGATTGTCCGAGCAGTTTCGCGCCACGCCCGGACGCCAGCGTTTGGCGCTGATCTTCGCCGACGGGCTGTCGAAGCAGGAGGACATCCTGGTGGCGGCGCTGGAGGCGGGATTGAAGGACATCCCCGTCTTCGGCGGCTCGGCCGGTGACGGTCTTCGGTTCGAGCGAACCCAGGTCCTGCGCAATGGAGAGTTCCACAGCAATGCGGCGCTATTGTTGCTGCTCGAGACGGATCTCGCCTTTTGCGGTCTCGGTTTCGATCATTTCCAGCCGACAGAGAGCCGGATGGTCGTAACCAAGGCCGTCCCCGAGGAGCGACTGGTGCTGGAGATCAACGGTGCTCCGGCGGCGCAGGAGTATGCGCGGCTGGTCAAGGTGCCGGTCGGCGCCCTTTCGCCGACCATCTTTGCCGAAAACCCGGTCCTCGTGCGCAATGGCAACATCTATCACGTGCGGGCAATCCAGCAGATCCACGGCGAGAATGGCCTGACCTTTCTGTCCGCGATCGATGACGGCCTGCTGCTGACGCTCGGTCGCGGCAAGGAGATCATCCGCACGCTGGACAGCGGCCTGACGGTCACCGACCGGCAGGGAGAGCCGCCGGACTTCATTCTCGGCTTCGACTGCTATCTGCGCAAGCTGGAAATCGACCGCAAGGGGCTGGAGGCCGAGGCTTCCGGCCGCTTCCGCGAGCGCCGCGTCGTCGGTTTCAGCACCTATGGCGAACAGCACCTGGGCGTGCACGTGAACCAGACCTTCGTCGGCGTCGCCTTCTTTCGTCCCAGGGGGAGCGCGCCGCTGTGATCGATCCCAATGATCCGTATGAGATCCAGATCGCCAAGCAGGCGAAGATCATCGATGCGCTGATCAATCGCGCCGAGCGCGGCCACGAGGTCGGCGGAACCGCCTATTCGCTGTTCCAGTCGGCCATCGCCTTGCAAGCGGAGGTGTGGGAGAAGACCAAGGACCTGGAAAAGGCGCTGGATACCCTCGGACGGGCATCCAGTGAGCTGGAAATCGCCTATCAGGCGCAGGAGCGCATTCAGCGCAATCTCGCCGACGCGATGGTGGCCATGGAGGGGGGCTTCGCGCTCTTTTCCGAAGACCGGCTACAGGTCTGCAACAGCCAGTTTCGCCAGTTGCTGCCGGATGTCGAGCCGATCATCAAGCCGGGTCTCGCCTTCGACGACTATCTCGCGGCCGTCAATGCCAGTCGATACCTGGTCCATGAGGAGGGCGAAGGATCAAAGGCGCGAGGTCGGCTGGCCGTGACCGCCCAGGGGCCTTCCGGCCAACGTTTTTCCTCCTTCGTCATGGCGCTGCGCAACGATCGCTGGTTCCAGATCTCCTATCGCCAGACCAGTTCCGACAATATGGCGGTGCTGCAGACGGAAATCACCGACCTGGTCCGAGAGAACCGTCGCGAGAAGAACCGGCTGATCGACCAGCAGGCGCATCTGCTGCAGGCGGCCTTCGACCACATGTCGCTTGGCGTGTGCACCTTCTCCTCCACCGGCGAACTTCTGGTGCGCAACGAGCGGTTTGGCGAACTGCTCGGAATTCCGCTGCCGCTGTTGAAGAAGGGCACGCGGTTCCAGCGCATCATCGAGCACATCGAACGGCATGAAATTCTCGACAGGACGTCTCAGGACCCGGAGATCTCGAATTGGTTCAAGGCGCTTTTGCGGGGTGAGACGATCCAGCAGCGCTTTCGCCGGCGCGACGGCATGAGCCTCGACATGCGGGTGCATTCCCTGCCCGACGGCGGGTTCATCGTCTCGATCATGGACATCACCGCCGAGACGGAGGCGGCCGCGCTTCTCGAACGGCGCGTGCGGGAGCGGACCGCCGAGCTGACCGAAGCGAACCGGCTGTTGCAGAAGCATGCCGCCGAGCAGACGAAGATCGAGGCTGCGCTTCGGCAGGCGAAGGAAGTGGCGGAGGCGGCGCATACGTCCAAGACCCGGTTCCTCGCTGCGGCGAGCCATGACCTGTTGCAGCCGATCAATGCGGCAAAGCTCTATCTCTCCACCCTCACAGAAACGGTCGAGCAGGCCGAAGCCAAGGAAGTGGTGAACCGCCTCAATCGATCCTTCAACTCGATCGAGACCTTGTTGCAGGCGCTGCTCGACATTTCGCGTCTCGATAGCTCTGGCGTCGAGTTCAACCTCACGTCCTTCAGCCTTGGGAATATGCTTCAGGGCTTGGCGGAAGATCTGGCGCCGCTCGCGGCGGAGAAGGGCATCAAGCTCACCATCCTGCCGACGACCCGGTGGGTGACGAGCGACCAGCGCTATCTGATGCGTTGCGTGCAGAACCTGGTGGTCAACGCCATCCAGTATACCGAACGCGGCCGTGTTCTTGTCGGGTGCCGCATGGCCGAAGGCCGGCTGCGCATCGAGGTCTGGGACACCGGGATCGGCATCTCGGACCATGACCAGGCGCGGGTGTTCAAGGAATTCACCCGCGGCAGCGGCGGCAAGGGCACCGGCATGGGGCTCGGCCTGTCGATCGTCGAGCGCGCCTGCCGGCATCTCGATCACGCGCTGAAGCTCAAGTCCCGCCCAGGCCACGGCACCATGTTTTCCATCGAAGTGCCGCTTGCCGCTGCCGAATATGGCGGGCATGGCGAGAGCCCGGTCGCCGAGACCCCGCCAGAAGGCAGCCTCGACCTGATCGTCATGGTGGTCGAGAATGACGCCGACGAGCTCAATGCCATGACCAGAAAGCTGGAGAATTGGGGGGCGAGCGTGCTGGCGGCCAGCTCGACCGCGGAGGCCCTGGCGCTGATGCAGGAAATCGGCACGCCGCCCGATATCCTGCTTGCGGATTACCAGTTGGACGACGAGGACACCGGCATCGACACCATCCGGACATTGCGGGCCATGTCCGGCGAGGAGATACCGGCGGTCATCATTTCGGCCAACCGTGAGCGCGAGCTCCTGCTGCTTGCCCGCGAAATGTCTTTCACCGTGCTCAACAAGCCCGTCCAGCTCGTTCGGCTGAGGGCATTGATCGACTGGCAGACCCGAGGCCGCGCGGCTTGAGCCAATACCGACCAATGTCTGCGGTGACTAACGGGTGCAGGGGGTTAGGCTCTTTAGGAAAAGGGAGGATTTCGATGCGTGTCTTTCTGCTTCTTCTCGCCCTGTTCGGCGGGTCGACAGCGCCGCTGTCGGCCGCGGAAACCTATGATCTGCTGTTCCGCAAGGGAGCGCTCTCGGGCCTTCCCGCCTCGCTCCCACCGGCGGCGGGCGAAGAAGGTCGAGACATCCTCGTCTACGACCGGATCGTCTCCCCCCTCAAGAAGGACGAATCTGGCGACACTGACACGATCGGCTTGCAGTTGACCTCGGACGACAATGCGGCGCTGATCCTGCATCGTGGACCGCAGATGCGTATGATCGGCACCTTCCCGGCTTCGGTCGGCAACCCGCTGATCATGTACTTCCTCGAGACGGCCGTCGCGGACATCGCAAAGCAGTCGGGCGGGAGCCCGTTCTACATGCGCAACCGCATCAAGGAAGCGCTGCTGAAGGATGCCGAGATCGTGCCGGTCTCGGTTCGCATCGGTGATCGCGACATTGCCGCAAGGCAGGTGACCATCCGGCCCTTCGCCGAAGACAAGGCGCGTGGCCAGATGGGGCGGTTCGCCGAACTGGCACTCGCCGTCACCGTCTCGCAGGATGTGCCTGGCTGGTACTATTCGTTGAAGGCGTCCGTTCCCGAGGGATCGACGCCCGCCGATATCGGCTATTCCAACGCCATCACTCTGACCCAGGGCGGGAATGCGAAACCATGAAGCGGCTCCTGATCGGTCTTGCCCTGGCACTGGGGGCCGGCTCCGCCGGCGGGCAGGGCATGCCCGAGCGGCTCAACGACTATCCCACCGAGGCGCGCACCGACTATGTCTTCGGCTGCATGGCGACAAACGGGCAGACCCGCGAGGTCTTGCGCAAATGCGCCTGTTCGATCGACATCATCGCATCGATCCTGCCTTACGAGAAATATGTCGAGGCGGAGACGGTGCTTTCCCTGCAGCAGGGAAGCGGCGAGCAACTGGCCATGTACAAGACCGCAGTCGTGTCGCAGACCATGGTGGCCGAACTCAGGCGTGCCCAGGCGGAAGCCGAGATGTTGTGCTTCTGAAGCACCCACTAAGGTCAGCACGCAGGTCTGAGGACCGGTCAGGCCTCAGGCCGGCGGTCGCTTCGGCAGGACCCGATCGAAGACATTGCCCTCGGTGTCGACAGCGTGCACCACGAAATCGGGTGAGCCGTCGTCCAGGTAGCTGAAGCGGAAGACCGGGTTTTCGCTGATCGAGATTCCGCCCTCCAGTGCGAACAGCAGGTCCTCGCCCTGGCGGACTTCGAGTTCGGTGATGAAATGCGCCCCGATGAACAGTTGGGTGATCTGGTCACGCTGCAGCCCGGAATAGTTCGGGTGGCGGATCATGATCTGCGCTTCGCGCCGCCCGCTCTGATCCGGCGTGGCCGCGTCGAACAATCTAAGCCGCATCTCGCCCATGCCGGCGAGCGCTGCGGAAGGGTCCTTGGTCGCGGGAGCGGAGCATCCGCCGGAAGCCTTGACGAAACGTCCGGTCATGTAGCTGCCGTCCGGCGTGTCGGCGATGACGCGGATGTTGGAATACTGGTTGACCCGCACGCGGGTCTCGAACTTCAGCGGCGTCATGGAGGGACCGAAGCGGATTTCGGCGGCAAGTGGTGCGGGGTTCTCGTCGATCACCAGCTTGATCGCCTGTATCGGCCCGGTGCCCGCCTCCCTTTGTTCGATGACGACCGGCACCGTGGCCGCGTCATTGGCGCGATAGGGCGCCGTCACCGTCAGCAGGGCGGAACCGTCGCTGAGCGGGACCTCGCCGGCGATGGCATCCTTGATCGTCGCCCAGGTCGCGCCTTCGACAAGCGGATTGTCGGCGACGGGCTCTTCGGCTACGGCCAGCCCGGCGATGAGCAGGAAGGACATTCCGGCTAGAACCTGGCGCATCATGGCAAAGCCCCTCTTCTTCCAAGCACCGGACGCGGTGCCGGCCCGCTTGATTTTGTATCATACGCCCTGAGGCCGTTGCGCAGAACCAAGCCTTTCGGATGTGTTGCGGGGCTTGCGTGCCGGTCTCAGGCTGGATGAT
This sequence comes from Ciceribacter sp. T2.26MG-112.2, assembly GCF_900492205.1. GTDB lineage: Bacteria > Pseudomonadota > Alphaproteobacteria > Rhizobiales > Rhizobiaceae > Allorhizobium > Allorhizobium naphthalenivorans_A. Next base: position 598,884 of record NZ_UEYQ01000001.1, on the reverse strand, counting down.
CAGGGACGTCGCGGGGACGGATGCGGAGGTGAGGTGTGTTCGAGGCATTCGTTGCAATCTGCCTGCTCGCATCGGGCGATGCGCAGGCCGGCACGCAAGCCCCACAGCGATGCCGGACGGCCCTCCTGCCGGGCTATGCGTCGGAGAGCCAAGCGGATTGCGAGGCGGGCGTGCGCGCCAATCCACCCGCCTGGCTGGCGAGGAGTAGTGCTGGTGTGCCCCATTGCGAGCCCCGGCCGCCGGCCCGGCTCGCCTTCGTCGAAGCGGCTCCCGGCCTCTTCGTCCACCGCGGCGCGATCGCCGAACCCGATGCGGCGAATGCCGGCGATGTCTCCAATATCGCCTTCGTCATCGGCGAGCGCAGCGTAGCGGTCATCGATTCCGGTGGTTCGCGCCAGGTGGGCGAACAGGTCTATCTTTCCATTCGCGCCATAAGCGACCTGCCGATTTCGCATCTCATCCTTACGCACATGCATCCGGACCATGTCTTCGGCGCCGAGCCCTTGCGCGAGGCGGGTGCGCAGATCGTCGGCCAACTGAACCTGCCGCGGGCGCTGGCCGACCGGGCCGGCAGCTACGAGACGAGCTTCGGGCGGTTGATCGGCGCGCCGGCTTTCCTCGGCAGCCGGATCATTGCGCCGGATCGGGCCGTCGCCACATTGGAGAAGATGGATCTCGGCTCTCGCGTGATCGAGCTTGAGGTGTGGCCGACGGCGCATACGGCAACGGACATGACGGTCCTCGACCTCTCCTCGGGGGTGCTGATCGCCGGCGATCTCGTATTCCACGAGCATGCCCCCGCTCTGGATGGCTCGCTCAAGGGCTGGCGATCGGTTCTCGGGGATCTTGGCAGGGGGCCGGCGCGTCGTGTTGTTCCCGGCCACGGCGGCCCGCTGCTCGACTGGCCCCAAGGCGGCGAGCCGCTCGGGCGATATCTTGGCGTGCTGGAGACCGATACGCGTGCCGCCCTTGCGGCAGGCTTGACGCTTAGTGCGGCTGCCACCGTCATCGGTTCGGCCGAGGCAGGGCACTGGCAACTGTTCGACCTTTACAATCCGCGCAATGCCACCGTCGCCTATACGGAGCTCGAATGGGAATAGCGGGTTTCGGTCATTGCGGCAGGTGCTTCAAAAGCAGTTGGGCGACCGCATAGGCGCGCTTTTCAAGCAGGACCGGGGTTTCGCAGACATAGGTCAACGCGCGCGAACGATCGAGGAAGATGCGCTCGTTCCAGTCCATCTCCTCCTCGAGCTTGTCGATCCGGTCGAAGTCGGGTGCCTTCTCCGCGGTCAGTTTCGCCATTTCGCTCCGCTCCGCTTCGATCTTCTGGGACAGTTCGATCTGGCTGCGCGAATAACGGGCAATGCCGCCGATCAGGCGCAGGCGATCCGCGGAGAGCTTGTCGAAGACAGCGTGGAAGACGTTGCCGAGCAGTTGTTCGTCGGCCGCCTGCTGCTCGAGGAAGGTGCGGATGTGGGCCTCCGCCTCCTCCAGGCTGACGCGGCGCAGTGCCAGCACGGCCGCCAGTTCCTCAGCCTCCGGGGGCAGAGGTGTCCGGGCCACGGGATGCGGCCACATCAGGCCGGCCGAAAGATTTTCGACCTTGCGCTGGATGCAGGGCCAGTCGGGATCGGAAAAATCCGCGGCAGCGACCAGACCTGGAAAGAGCGCCAGCAGAAACCCCAGGTGCATGGCTTTCATCATGAGATCCTCCTCGACCTTGTGTCACTATAGGCAAACGGAGGCAGATACCAAAGGTGCCGATTTACACACTAAGGTCGCAATTGTCAGTGCGCTTGGCTGGTCTGTAATCTCATCCCAATGTCGCAGAAAGCGGGCATTCAATAACGCAGATTTCGGGAGGCACTCCATGCGCACACGCGCTGCTCTGGCTGTTCAGGCCGGAAAACCCCTTGTCGTGACAGAGGTAGAGCTCGAAGGCCCGCGGGCCGGCGAGGTGCTGATCGAGGTCAAGGCGACCGGGATTTGCCATACCGACGATTTCACGCTCTCGGGCGCCGATCCGGAAGGCCTGTTTCCCGCCATTCTCGGCCATGAGGGCGCCGGCATCGTCGTCGATGTCGGCCCCGGCGTCACCTCGGTGAAGAAGGGCGACCATGTTATCCCGCTCTACACGCCGGAATGCCGCGAATGCTATTCCTGCCTTTCCCGCAAAACGAACCTCTGCACCGCCATCCGCTCGACGCAAGGCCAGGGCCTGATGCCGGACGGCACCTCGCGGTTCTCGATCGGCAAGGACAAGATCCACCACTACATGGGCTGCTCGACCTTCTCCAACTTCACCGTGCTGCCGGAGATCGCGGTCGCCAAGGTCAACCCCGACGCCCCCTTCGACAAGATCTGCTATATCGGCTGTGGCGTCACCACCGGCATCGGCGCGGTGATCAACACCGCCAAGGTCGAGATCGGTTCGACCGCCATCGTCTTCGGCCTCGGCGGCATCGGGCTGAACGTGCTGCAGGGCCTGCGCCTGGCCGGTGCCGACATGATCATCGGCGTCGACATCAATCCGGACCGCAAGGAATGGGGCGAAAAGTTCGGCATGACGCATTTCGTCAATCCGAAGGAAGTCGGCGACGACATCGTGCCCTATTTGGTCAACATGACCAAGCGCAACGGCGACCTGATCGGCGGCGCCGACTATACCTTCGACTGCACCGGCAATACCAAGGTCATGCGCCAGGCGCTGGAGGCAAGCCATCGCGGCTGGGGCAAGTCGATCATCATCGGGGTGGCCGGCGCCGGCCAGGAGATCTCGACGCGTCCCTTCCAGCTGGTCACCGGCCGCAACTGGATGGGCACGGCATTCGGCGGCGCACGCGGCCGCACCGACGTGCCGAAGATCGTCGACTGGTACATGCAGGGCAAGATCCTGATCGACCCGATGATCACCCACACCATGCCGCTCACCGACATCAACAAGGGCTTCGACATGATGCACAAGGGTGAGAGCATCCGCGGCGTGGTGGTCTATTGAGAACGCCAATGGAACTCGTCTCGCAAAACAGGTGCTTCGGCGGCACGCAATCGGTCTATCGACACCGGTCCGAGGTTTGCGATGGCGAGATGACCTTCGGTCTGTTCCTGCCACCGCAGGCAAAAAGCGGATCCGTGCCGCTGCTCTGGTACCTGTCCGGCCTGACCTGTACCCACGAGAACGCCATGACCAAGGCAGGTTTGCAGCGGCATGCGGCGGAACACGGCCTGGCGGTCGTCTTTCCCGACACGTCGCCGCGCGGCGAGGGCGTTGCCGACGATCAGGCCTATGACCTTGGGCAAGGCGCCGGTTTCTACGTCAATGCGACCCAGAAACCCTGGTCGCGGCACTTCCGCATGTACGACTACATCGTTACCGAACTGCCCGCGCTGCTGATGGCCAATCAGCCGCTCAACGGGGTTCACGGCATTACCGGCCATTCGATGGGCGGGCATGGCGCCCTGACGATCGCCTTTCGCAATCCGGGACTGTTCCGTTCGGTTTCCGCCTTTGCGCCGATCGTCAATCCGACCCGGTCGGACTGGGGCCGCAAGCAGTTCTCGGCCTATCTGGGCGACGACGAGGCGCATTGGGTGGACTATGATGCCTGTCTCCTTCTCGCCGAGCGCGGATGGGCCGGCGACATCCTGATCGACCAGGGCGCGACCGACCAGTTTCTCGATCTGCTCAAGCCGGAAGCGATCGCCAGCCTGATCGCCGAACGGCGTCAGCCGGGTGTGGTGCGGATGCAGGCCGGCTATGATCACAGCTACTATTTCGTCGCGAGCTTCGGCGAGGATCACATTCGCTGGCACGCCGAACGGCTCAAGGCCGCGTGACGGAAATGCGTGGCGTCGGTTGGGCCGCCGCCACGCGATCTGCCCCGAATCGAAAGGCACGGGTTGCTGCCTTCAATTGTAAGTTTTGACGCACTTAACGGATCGGAGGAAGGGGATCGTTACGGAATGGGATCGACGCTGCGGAAAGCCGTGTCGCGATCTTGGGGGATTTTCGCGCAGCCGATGCCGGGAAGGAGGAGACCGTAAGGTTTTCCCGGGGCGAAGAGGGTGGAAGCCCTGATCGGTGTCACTCAACGGGAGGATGAAATGAAACGACTTCTCACATTGTTTGCCGTGTTGTCCATGGGCGGTGCACAACTCGCCTACGCCAATCCGGAACTGCAGAAAATCATCGATGACCCCAATCAGTGGGCCATCCAGACCGGCGACTACGCCAACCAGCGCTATTCCAAGCTCGACCAGATCAACAAGGACAATGTCGGCAAGATGCAGGTCGCCTGGACCTTCTCGACCGGCGTCCTGCGTGGTCACGAAGGTTCGCCGCTGGTCATCGGCGACATGATGTATGTCCATGCGCCGTTCCCCAACACGGTCTTTGCGCTGGACCTCAGCAAGGAAGGCCAGATCGTCTGGAAATACGAGCCGAAACAGGACGCCGACGTCATTCCGGTCATGTGCTGTGACACCGTCAACCGCGGTGTGGCCTATGCCGACGGCAAGATCTTCCTGCATCAGGCCGACACGACGGTTGTCGCGCTCGACGCAAAGACCGGCAAGGTGGTGTGGAGCGTCAAGAACGGCGATCCGAAGAAGGGCGAGACCAATACCGCGACCGTCCTGCCGGTCAAGGACAAGGTCATCGTCGGTATCTCGGGCGGCGAGTTCGGCGTCCGCGGTTCCGTCACCGCCTATTCCATCGCCGATGGCAAGCTGCTCTGGCGCGGCTATTCGATGGGTCCCGACAGCGACACGCTGATCGATCCGGAGAAGACCACCCATCTCGGCAAGCCCGTCGGTGCGGATTCCGGTCTGAACACCTGGGAAGGCGATCAGTGGAAAATCGGCGGCGGCACGACCTGGGGCTGGTATTCCTATGATGCCGAAGAAAACCTGATCTACTACGGTTCGGGCAACCCTTCGACCTGGAACCCGTCGCAGCGTCCCGGTGACAACCGTTGGTCGATGACCATCTTCGCTCGCGATGCCGATACCGGTGTGGCCAAGTGGCTCTACCAGATGACCCCGCACGACGAGTGGGATTATGACGGCATCAACGAGATGATCCTGACCGAACAGGAGATGGACGGCAAGGCGCGCAAGCTCCTCACCCATTTCGACCGAAACGGCTTCGGCTACACGCTGGACCGCGTCACGGGCGAACTGCTGGTGGCGGAAAAGTATGACCCCGTGGTCAACTGGGCGACCGAAGTCGTGATGGACCCGAAGTCCGAGCAGTATGGCCGGCCGCAGGTGGTCGCCCAGTATTCCACCGAACAGAACGGCGAGGACGTCAACTCGACCGGCATCTGCCCGGCGGCGCTCGGCACCAAGGACCAGCAGCCCGCGGCCTATTCGCCGAAGACCGAACTGTTCTACGTGCCGACCAACCACGTCTGCATGGACTATGAGCCTTTCCGTGTCAGCTATACCGCCGGCCAGCCCTATGTCGGGGCAACGCTGTCGATGTATCCGCCGGAAGGCAGCCACGGCGGCATGGGCAATTTCATTGCCTGGGACAACAAGGAAGGCAAGATCAAGTGGTCTCTGCCGGAGAAGTTCTCCGTCTGGTCCGGCGCTTTGGCAACGGCCGGTGACGTCGTGTTCTACGGCACGCTGGAAGGCTACCTGAAGGCCGTCGATTCCAATACGGGCAAGGAGCTCTATCGCTTCAAGACGCCGTCCGGCATCATCGGTAACGTCATGACCTACACCCATGGCGGCAAGCAGTACGTGGCTGTTCTGTCCGGTGTCGGTGGCTGGGCCGGTATCGGCCTCGCAGCCGGCCTGACCAACCCGACCGAAGGTCTGGGCGCGGTCGGCGGCTATGCGGCGCTCAGCGACTACACCGCCCTCGGCGGCACGCTGACCGTCTTCTCGCTGCCGAACTGACGAACGGTTTCGCCCAGGTGACTGGCGCGGGTGACCAAGACCCGCGCCAGTTCGTTCTCAAGGCCCAAAAGGACGAATTATGACCAGACCAGCATCAGCCCTGCCGATCACGTTTGCCGCACTCGCGCTGCTTGCCAGCGCCGCGACGGCGCAGGATGCGGAAAAGCCCGACAACATCACGGCCGCCTCCAATGAGAACGGTCGATACCTCACCGCCGACGGCGTGCCGACCTACAATGTCGCGCCCGATGGCACGATCGACTGGCTGACCTATTCCGGCTTCCGCCGCTACCATTCCGAATGCCATGTCTGTCACGGCCCGGAAGGCGAGGGCTCGAGCTACGCGCCCGCGCTCAAGACATCCGCGATCACGATGGACTATTACGACTTCGTCGATGTGGTCACCAATGGCCGCAAGAAGGTCAATGCGGCCGAGAATTCGGTCATGCCGGCCTTCGGCCAGAACGCCAATGTCATGTGCTACCTCGACGACATCTACGTCTATCTCAAGGCACGTGGCACCGATGCGGTCCCCCGCGGACGGCCCGCCAAGAAGGAGGCGAAGCATGAGGCGATCCGCCAGGCGGAGGCCGATTGCCTTGGTCACTAGTCGCATCGTCATTGCTGGTGCCTTGTGCCTCGCGAGCCTCGCCGGGATACCGGCCCTCGCCCAGACATCCGACCTGGTGTCGAAGACGGCCTTTCGCGTCTGCGCCGATCCGGCCAATTTTCCCCTGTCGGACAAGTCGGAGGCGGGGTTCGAGAACAAGATCGCCGAGCTGATGGCGAGCGAGCTCGGCTTGCCGCTGGAGTATACGTGGTTCCCGATGGCGACGGGTTTCATCCGCAAGACCCTGCAGGCCAATGCATGTGACGTGGTGATCGGCTATGCGCAGGGCGACGAGATGGTGCTCAACACCAATCACTACTATACCTCCGGCTTCGTCCTGATCGTACCTGCGGACGGACCGCTCGCCGGCGTAACGACGATCGGCGATCCGGCGCTCAAGGGCAAGCGGGTGGGGGTGGTGGCGGGCAGTCCGCCTGGAACCCACATGGCGCTGCATGGGTTGTTGGCCAAGGCGAAGGGCTATGACCTGATGGTCGACCGGCGTTACCAGGATCCGGCGGGCGACATGCTGGCGGATCTCGAGGCCGGCACGATCGACGCGGCGATCCTGTGGGGGCCGATCGGTGGTCCGCTGGTGAAGCAGAGCCACCCGGGTCTCAAGATCACGCCGCTTCTCTCCGAGCCCCTGCCGCCGAAGATGTTCTATCGCATCACGATGGGGGTGAGGCAGGGCGAGAAGGTCTGGGAGCGCAAACTCAACTCGCTGATCCGCCGCAACCAGGCCAAGATCGATGCGATTCTCGCCGATGCGGGCGTTCCCCTTCTCAACGACATGGGAACAGGTCCTCTGGAAGCGAAGAAATGACCTGGGGACGGGTGGCGCTTCTGGCCTTGCTCTGTCTTGCGCCGACGGCGCTCACCGCAGGGCAAGCCGGTGTTGCTGGGCAGGCGGGCGGGTCGCCCTCCGTCGAGGAGCCGGCTGACTATCGCGAAGACGAGTACAGGTCGCCCGTTCCAGCCACGCTTGCCGGCGCAACCGTCGTTTCGACCGATGAGGCCTATGCCCTCTGGCAGGGAGGAGAGGTCGCGTTCATCGACGTGCTTCCCCGCCCGCCCAAGCCGGCCAACCTGCCCGAGGGCACTATCTGGAACGAAAAGCCGCGCATTTCGATCGAAGGGGCTATCTGGCTTCCCAATACCGGCTACGGCAAGTTGGCCGACGTCACGCTCGCCTATTTCCGCGCCGGCTTGGAAAAGGCAACTGAGGGCGACAAAGGCAAACCGGTCCTGTTCTTCTGCCTTCCCAACTGCTGGATGTCATGGAACGCTGCCAAGCGGGCGCTCGAGCTCGGCTACAGCCAGGTCTACTGGTATCCGGACGGTAGCGAAGGCTGGACTTTCGACGGCTATCCGACTGCGCCTTTGCAGCCCGAGCCGGGGGCGGATCAATAGCTCGTCAGCCGCTGCGTCTTGCGGCTCACCGTGCCGTTCGTGTCCGTCATCGTCACATCGACCACCTGGGTCGCGGCCGGTATCGACAATCTGAACTCCGGATTCTCGCTCAGCGAAATCGACCCGGTCACCTCGACGAAGGACTGGCCGTCCAGATCGATGTTGATCGTCTCGACATAGCGCATGGGGATGAAAAGCAGGGTGATCTGATCCATCTGCATGCCGGAGTGGCTGGGATGGCTGATCCCAAGGTTCAGCGACGCCTGCTGGTTCCGCAGGCGTGAAAACTCGCCCAGCAGGCTTGACGAGCCGCGGGCCTCATGGCCGATGTCGATCGTCATGTCGCCCAAAGTCGCGAGCGCGATTGCGGGATCGCTGCCCGGAGGGGCCGCGCAGGCGCCCAGCCCGGAGGTCTTCACGAAGCCTTCGGTGGAGACGAGTTCGCCATTGGTCAACTCCGCCACGACATGAACCGGCGTCGGACCATTGACCCGCACGGTCGCCTCGAAGGCGAAACGTGCCATCGGTCGCGACAGGTGGAAGACCGCGGAAACCGGCATCGGGTTCTCATCCAGCACCAGGGTCACCGCGCGTATCGACTGGCCATCCGGAGCGGCGAGCGTGGCGCCGATGACCGTTCTGGCATCGTTTGCGGAGCGATAGGGCGCTTCCAGCGATACCGTTCCGTCGCCGGGCGCGATCGGTCGGTTGCCATAGAGCTGTTCCCGGATGGCTGGCCAAGGGTCATCTTCGGCAGCGCTCGCGGGGCCGATCAGGACCGTTCCCACGGCGAAGGCAAGGGAAAGGCACAGGGGCAGGGAAAAACGAAGGCAAAGCGTGCGCATGCCATCACTCCTTCGGCATATCTGTGGTGAGGAACAGGCCGAAGGCGCGCGGACCGTCGCCCGTGGCGATTTCCCCGACCACCTCCAGGCTTTTCGCATCGATGATCGACAAGGTATTGGTGTCCCAGTTGGCGACGGCGATGCGCGCCCCATCCGCGGTCGTGTCTATGCCCTCGGGATAGCCGCCGACATCGATCACGCCAACCTCTGCATAGGTCCTTGCGTCGAAGACGGTGACGCTGTCGCCATACTGATTGGTCACGAAGCCGCGATCGGTGGCAAAGGCGATGCCATAGGGTCGCTCGCCGGTTTTTGCCCGACCCAGGACGCGGCCGCTTTCAGGATCGACGGCGGTGACCGTGTTGCTGCCGACATCTGCGGAAAAGACACGGCCGTCGGGTGCGAAGGCAAGACCAAAGGGGCGTTCACCGACAGTGATGCGGTGCCTGAGCGCAAGTGTATCCGCGTCGAAGATCGACATCTGGTGGGAATCACGATCGGCCGTCGCCAGCCAGCGGCCGTCGGGCGAAATGGCGAGACCGGCCGGAGCGCTGCCTGTGTTCAAGGTCGCCGTCAGGCTCAGATCGTCAGCGGCGAGAACCCAGACGCGGGCGTTGTACCAGTCGGAGACGAAGATCCTGCGGCGCCTGTCGTCAACCGCGATCCCGATCGGGCCGCCGTCCAGTTGGCGTTCAACTTGCGGATTTGCGTCCGCCAGTCCGAAGCGCCGGATCGTCTTGCTGTCGGGGCTGACCGTGAAAAAGGCGCCAAGCTTCTGCGAAACCGCGACGCCGGCCGGCATTCCCGGTACCGGGATCCGCCGGATCTCCTTCATCCGCTCAAGGTCGATGACGCTCAGGTCGCTGGAGGACTGATTGGTCACATAGGCATAGTCGGCCACACCCTCACGCGGCCCCAGAAGAGCCGCGAGGAGACAGAACAGGACTGTTCTATTTGCCGAACTTGGCTTCCAGCGCATCAAGGCCTGCCTTGTAGACCGCGGTTACGGCGGCGATTGCGGCCGCGTCATTGAGGTTTTCCGGCGGATCGTTGTTGGGATAGCCGCGATAAAACGCGCCGCGCCATTCGATATGCGACCCGCCGCTCGCCGTGGGCGTGACTGTCAGGTGCGACGAATAGTTGGTAACCGGCAGCACGGCGACGTCGACCTCCGTGATGCGGTAGGAATAGGTCATCTTCGTCGCGTCATACTTGTACAGCTGTTCCGAGATTGTCGGACCGCCTTCCTTGCCAAGGGTCAGGACGCGCGTTGCATCGATAGCATTGTCGCCCGTGCCCGTCGATTTGAAGACCGCCGGATGCCAGCTCATGTCTTGGAAATTGCCGATCACCGCCCAGACCTCTGCCGGGGCCGCCTTGACGTCGACGGCGAGGGACAGCTTCTGCCGGGTCGGTCCGTGGGCGAAGGCGATCGCCGGAAGGAAGAGAAGAAATGTCAGCAGAATAGTAGGCAGCCGTCGCATGGGTATCCTCACTTTTTGAAGAAGTGGTTCTTGAAGATGTAGTTCAACCCGCGCAGCCAGCTGTCGTCGGTGTTGGAACGGATGTCTACGGCCAGGGCGCGCAGGGTTTGTCCGGTCTTAACGTCGGTCAGGACCAGGTTCATCGACAGGATGAGGTTGGAGACCTTCTGCACCTCGCCGACCAGCACATAGTCGGCACCGAGGCGCTCGGCCATGCGTTGCTCGCAGCCGTAGCAGTCGGCGGGATTGGTGGTGCGGGCGAGTTCGTCCGCGATCGCATCATTGGCGAGAAGGACGAAACCCTCTTCGCCGAATCGCTGCCGCGTTCTTTCTTCCAGAAGCCGGGTGCGCGCCGTCTGGTCCGGACGTTCGCCGTCATAGGCCCCTTCCGTCGAGGTATCGATGAAGGTGATGCCGAGAAAGGCGACCTTGGCGCCCGGCATCAAAGGCTTGTCCAGCGCGGCAAGCGCGAACACGGGCATGAGGGCCAGCAGGAGAGCTATCAGAATACGCTGCATGCAGACCAGCCTAACCACACCGGGACGGTCATACCACGATCCATAAGTATCGGTTTCGCACCATAAACCTCGCTGCTATCCTCCACTTTAAGATGTGTCAGGAGGATTGGGAGGTCATTCCGGCGATGTCTATTCCGCGGCTAACGCTCGCCATCCTTTGGGCTGCCTTGATGTCAACGCAGACCGCGTCGGCCGAGGAGGTGAAAACAGCCGTCCTGCGTGTCGATCTCACAAAGCTGCCGCCTATCTCCCGGCTGGATGTTGCTCCCGCCGATCTCGGTTTTGCCGGTGCGACGCTCGGCAACGAAGACAACCGCACCACCGGTGCCTTTACCGGCATGGACTATCAGTTGACCACCAAGGCCGTTCCGCCGGACCAGGCGGGAGCGGCGCTGGATGAGCTCAAGGCCGCCGGCATACGGCTGGTCGCGGTCATTGCCGATGGCGAGACGCTGAAGGCGCTGGCCGATCGGGCCGGGCCGGACATGCTCATTCTAAATGCGGGCGCGCGCGACGAGGCGCTGCGCGACGCGGAGTGCCGGGCGAATGTCCTGCATGTGGCGCCGAGCCGGCAGATGATCACCGACAGCGTCGTTCAATTCCTGATGTGGAAGAAATGGTCGCGCATTTTGCTGGTGCACGGTTCGCATCCCGAGGACAAGCTGCTGGCCGACAGCTACCGAAAGTCGGCAACAAAATTCGGCGCGAAGATCGTCGAGGAGCGCGAATTCGTCGATACCGGCGGCGCGCGGCGTACCGATACCGGCCATGTCCTGGTGCAGAAGCAGATCCCCGTCTTCATGCAGGAGGCCGAGGAGCATGACGTGACGGTCGCGGCCGACGAGACCGACGTTTTTGCCGCCTATCTGCCTTATCATTCCTGGGACCCGCGTCCCGTCGCGGGTTCGGCCGGCCTGATGCCGCTCACCTGGCACCAGGCGCATGAATCCTGGGGCGCCACGCAATTCCAGCGCCGTTTCGAAAAGCTGACGGGGCGGGGCGCCCGTGACGAGGATTATCAGGCCTGGCTTGCCATGCGGGTGATCGGCGAGGCCGTGACGCGATCGGGCAAGGCTGACGCCGGAACGATCCGGTCTTTCCTGCTGTCGAAGGATTTCGAGATCGCCGCGTTCAAGGGGCAGAAGCTGACCTTCCGCCCCTGGAACGGCCAGTTGCGCCAGCCGATCCTGCTCGGCGATGGCCGCATCACCGTCTCCGTCTCGCCGCAGGACGGCTACCTGCACCAGTATTCGCCGCTCGACACACTGGGCACGGATGCACCCGAAACCGCCTGCCGCGCCTTTGGAGGATAGAATGCTGAAATACGCCTGGATGATCCTGCCCGCCGCCATTCTGGCGAGCGAGCCCGCGCTTGCCAACAAGGTGTTCGTCACCAATGAACGGGGCAATACGGTCACCGTCCTCGACAGCAAGACCTGGGAGAAGATCGCCGAGTTCCCCGCCGGCAACCGGCCGCGCGGCATCACCATCAGCCCCGACGGCAAGGAGCTCTATGTCTGCGCTTCCGACGACGATACCGTCCGCGTTTTCGACCCGGAAACCTACAAGGAGATCCGTACCCTGCCGTCGGGTCCCGACCCGGAACTCTTCGCGCTCAATCCTTCCGGAAATCCGCTCTATGTCGCCAATGAGGACGACAACCTGGTGACCGTCGTCGACGTCAAGACCTATCAGGTCCTGGCGGAAATCCCGGTCGGGGTCGAGCCGGAGGGCGTTGCCGTCAGCCCCGACGCCAAGACGCTGATCAACACGTCCGAAACGACGAACATGGCGCATTTCATCGACACCTCGACCTACGAGATCGTCCACAATGTGCTGGTCGACCAGCGGCCGCGCTATGCCGAGTTCACCGCCGACGGCAAGAAGCTCTATGTCAGTGCGGAGATCGGCGGGACCGTTTCGGTCATCAATCTCGGCACGGAGGCGCCGAAGGTCGACAAGAAGATCACCTTCGAGGTGCCGGGCGTTCTGCCGGAGTGGTTGCAGCCGGTCGGGGTCAAGGCGACCAGCGACGGCTCGCGGGTCTTCGTCGCGCTCGGTCCGGCCAATCGCGTCGCGATGATCGACGGCAAGACCGACGAGGTTCTGGACTATCTGCTCGTCGGCCAGCGGGTCTGGCAGATGGCGTTCACGCCCGGCGAGGAGTTTCTCGTGGTCACCAACGGCAATTCCAACGACGTCAGCATCATCGACGTGAAGGCCGAAAAGGTCATCCGTTCCGTTCCCGTCGGCGAACAGCCCTGGGGAGTGGTCGTCGCGCCGAACTGACCAGTTACCAATCAAAACGATATTGGGAGGATTTCATGCGCAAAATTGTTATCGCGGCTTTCGCCGCACTGGTCACTTCGACCGTTACCCTGGCTCCGGCTGCGGCTTCACCGCTGTGCGACAAGCTCGGCTTTGCCGGACTTCTGGCCAAATGCAATCGCGGCGAGCCGATCGAGATCACGCTCGCCTCTGGCCAGCCGCTCGCCAAGGGCGATGTGGCGCTGCAATCCGGCGCCTATTACGAGATGAAGATCACGGCGGACGGTTCGGCCGAGCTTGCGATTACCGGTGCTCCGTTCTTCCGGGCGATCTGGATGAACGAGATCGTCATCAACGGGATCGAGGTTCGCCCGATGGCAATCGATAGCCTCGAGTTCGACCAGGCGGGCGTCGCGACCATGTCGTTCATTGCGATCAAGCCGGGTTCCTATGAGGTTCGCATTCCAAATACCACGAGCGACAGCCAGAAGATCACGATTTCGATCCAGTAAGCCAACATCGACAGAGGGATGAAGACGATGAAGATCAGCACGATGAAGTACCTGCTTGTTGCCGCCTTTTTGACCCTGCCCGTGGCAGCCGGGGCACAGGAAGTACCAGCGGAGAAGGTGACGGCGATCCAGGCCATGCTGAAGACCATGCAATGCGAGGTCGATCCGGCCAATATCGAGGCCGATGGCGAGGGTTTCGAGCTCGATGATGTTTTCTGCGCCGACGGCCAGTATGACATGGATCTGAAGGCCGACTTGACTGTGGCGGAGAAACGCAAGGAATAGGCGAGACGTTGGCCGCTGGGCGGACGAATCGCATAGAGATCGGCCGGACAGGAACCGGGAAGGCGGCGGTAAGCCGTGGGAGGACGCGCGATGGGTAAACTGGGACGTTTCTTGGCGACGGGCCTTTTGGCGCTCGGCCTTTCGCCGGCTCTGGCCGGGGATCTGCCGAAACTGCGGGCGGCCATGCTGGCGTCCGGCACGGTCAACTGGGAAATCACCACGATCAAGGCGAACGCGCTCGACAAGACGAACGGGTTCGAGATGGCGGTGCAGGACTATGCCGACAACGGCGCGACGCGCGTCGCCTTCGAGGGCGGCGAGGCCGATACCATGGTGGCCGACTGGATCTGGGTCGCCTATCAGCGCGCCGCCGGCAAGGATTATGTCTTCATCCCCTATTCGCGGGCTGTCGGCGGACTGGTCGTCAAGGACGACAGCCCGGTCAAGGCGCTCGACGATCTGAAGGGGCAAAAGATCGGCATTGCCGGAGGGCCGCTCGACAAGAGCTGGCTGATCCTTCGTGCCTATGCGACCAAGAAGCATGGCATGGATCTCGCCAAGGAGACCGAACAGGTGTTCGCCGCGCCGCCGCTGATCTTCAAGTCGGCCTTGTCCGGCGAGACCGCGGCGGCGATCAATTTCTGGCATTTCCTCGCCAAGATGAAGGCCAAGGGTATGCGGGATCTGGTGACCGTCGCAGACGCGGCGACCGAACTCGGGCTGGACCCCGATACTCCGCTCCTGGGCTATGTGCTGAAGGGCGAATTCGTCAAGGCACATCCCGAGGTGGCGCAAGGGCTCTACAAGGCCTCCGTGGGGGCGAAGGAACTGCTGCGCACCGACGACCAAGCCTGGGAGGGTCTGCGCGGAATGATGAACGCAGCGGACGACGCCGAGTTCGTTGCCTTGCGCGACGGGTATCGAGCCGGAATCCCGAGTGGCAAGCCGATCGACGAAGCGGCTGCCGATCGCTTCCTCACGCTGATGGCGGAACTTGGCGGCGAGGAACTCGTCGGCAAGGCGACGACGCTTCCGGAGGGAGTGTTCCTGCATCTTGAGTGAGTTTGCCCGCCATCCGTCAATTGTTCGCGCGCTGTCGCTCGGCCTGCTCCTGCTGGTCTGGGTCGGCGCGGCGGCGCTGACGGCGGATGCGAGCATCCTGCCGCAGCCATGGGCGCTCGGCGAACCCTTTGCCCGCGCGGCTGGCTCTGGCGCGCTGCCTTATCATCTCGCCATGACGCTCGGGCGTGTGGTGATGGCCTTCGTGCCGGCCATGGCGATCGGCGTGGCGCTGGGTTTCCTGATGGGGCGCTATCCCGCCTTCGATCGCTGGCTCGACCCCTGGCTGGTGGTGTTTCTCAATCTTCCGGCGCTGGTGCTGATCGTGCTCTGCTATCTGTGGATCGGTCTCAACGAGACGGCGGCGATCATCGCCGTGGTGCTCAACAAGATCCCGAATGTCGCCACGCTGATCCGCGAGGGCGCCCGCGCGCTCGATCCCAATCTCGATGCCATGGCCAAGGTCTATCGCATGTCGTCGCTAGCGCGGCTGCGTCATGTCGTCGTTCCGCAATTGGCTCCCTATATCGCAGGGGCCGCGCGCGCCGGCATCGCGGTCATCTGGAAGATCGTGTTGGTGGTTGAATTTCTCGGCCGCTCCAGCGGCATCGGCTTCCAGATCCACTTCTATTTCCAACTGTTTGATGTTGCCATGGTGCTGGTCTATTCGCTGACCTTCATCATCGTCATGCTGATCGTCGAGGCGTTGATCCTGCAGCCGCTCGAGCGCCGGGCGCGGGCCTGGAGGACGGCATGATCAAGATCGACGTCGAACGCAAGGCATTCGGCGAGACCGAGATCCTGCGCGACATTCGCTTCGAAGTGGCGGATGGCGAGACGGTTGCGATCCTCGGGGCTTCGGGGATCGGCAAGTCGACGCTGCTCCGGCTGATCGCCGGCATCGACGAGGCTTTCGAGGGTGAGATCGTCCGACCGTCGAACATCGCCTTGGTCTTCCAGGAGCCTGTGCTGCTGCCCTGGCGCAGCGCGCTGCAGAACCTCACCCTGGTGCATCCGACGCTTGGGGAGCAGGCGGCGCGCGGCGCACTCGAACGCATCGGCATCGCCGACAAGGCCGGGCTCTTCCCTGGCCAGCTGTCGCTTGGCCAGCAGCGGCGACTGGCACTGGCGCGCGCCTTTGCCGGGCGTCCCGCACTTCTCGTCATGGATGAGCCCTATGTCTCGCTCGATCTGCAGACGGCGGAGGAAATGCTGGAACTGACCGAGGCGCTCATTGCCGAAACCCGCCCGACGGTCATCCTGGTCACCCATTCCGAGGCGGAGGCGAGACGGCTGGCCAGACGCACGCTCCGGCTTGCCGGGCGTCCGGCGACGATCATTGACGGAGCGGACCCACCGGCAGCGAAGCGGGAGGTCACGGCATGAAGGGCCTCGAAATCAGCCATGTTGGATTTCGCTATGGCGAACGCAAGGCGCTTGACGATGTCTCGTTCAATGTCGAGCCCGGCCGGTTCTGTGCGCTGCTCGGGCCTAACGGTGCCGGCAAGTCGACGCTCTTCGCCCTTCTGACCCGGCTGATCGTTGCAGACGAGGGAGTGATCAATGTCGCGGGCTTCGACATGGCCCGTTCGCCAAGGGCGGCGCTCGCCCGGATCGGTGTCGTATTCCAGCAGGCGACGCTCGATCTCGACATGACGGTGCGCCGTAACCTGCGCTACTTCGCCGGGCTTCACGGTCTGTCCGGGCGTTCCGCCGCCATCGCCATAGATCGGGCACTGGCACAGCTCGGCATGGCCGAGCGCGCCGACGAACTGGTGCGTGCGCTGAACGGCGGACACCGCAGGCGCATGGAGATCGCCCGCGCCCTGGTCCATCAACCGGAAATCCTGCTGCTCGACGAGGCCACGGTCGGGCTCGATGCCGCCTCGCGCCAGGCGATCACCGATCATGTCCATCAGCTTGCCGAGAGCGGACTTGCCGTCCTCTGGGCGACGCATCTGGTCGACGAGATCGCCATGTCGGACCAGGTCGTGGTGCTGCATCGCGGGCGGGTGTTGAGCAACAGTCCCGCGGCTGAACTGGCCGGGGACCGCGGTCTCTCCAAGGCCTTCCTCGCCATGACGGCCGAAAATGCGGAGGCGACGGCATGAAAGCCTGGCTGACCGCGCTCCTCGCCATCATCACCCGGGAGAACCTGCGCTTCGTCAGGCAGCGCGGACGCTTTCTCGCGGCTCTCGTGCGCCCACTCGTCTGGCTTATCGTTTTCGCCGCCGGCTTTCGCGCCGCGCTCGGCGTGTCGATCATTCCGCCCTACCAGACCTACATCACCTACGAGGTCTATATCCTGCCCGGGCTGTGCGGCATGATCCAGCTGTTCAACGGCATGCAGTCGTCGTTGTCGCTGGTCTACGACCAGGAGATGGGGTCGATGCGGCTCTTGCTGACATCGCCCTTGCCGCGCTGGTGGCTGCTGTTTTCCAAGCTGCTGGCCGGGGTCATCGTGTCGATCGTGCAGGTCATGGTGTTCCTGGGTCTTGCGGCGCTGACCGGCATAGACCTGCCGCCGCTCGGCTATCTCGCCGTGCTGCCGGCGCTGCTGCTGAGCGGCCTGATGCTCGGGGCCTTCGGCCTGGTGATATCCTCGACCATACGTCAGCTGGAGAATTTCGCCGGGGTGATGAACTTCGTCATCTTCCCGATGTTCTTCCTGTCGTCGGCGCTCTATCCGCTGTGGAAGATGGCCGAAAGCTCACCGTTGCTGCGCGACATCTGCGCCTACAATCCCTTTACCTATGCCGTCGAGTTGATCCGGTTCGCGCTCTATGGCCAGTTGAACCTCGAGGCGCTCGCCTGGGTTTCCGCCTGCTTCGTCGTTTTCATGCTGGCGGCGGTGTGGGGCTATGATCCGGCCCGCGCCATGCTGCGCGCGCGCGGTCGATAGTCGCCCAAGACTTACGCCTTCGTCGCATCGTCGCACTGAAAACCGCCACTTTCCGCTATGTTGCCGATCGCCTGATTTGCTCCGATCCTGTCATCGACTGAGACGCTCCAGACGTCCAGACTTGAGGAGGAGGGACCCATGATCAAACTGCATCCGGCCATCGACAACGGCTTTCCGCCGGCTAAGCCCGGCTTCCACGGCGGTACGCTCAAATGCAAGTGCGCGACCAATCCGGTGACCGTGGAAATCAGCTCGCAGACGGCCCACAACCATGCCTGCGGCTGCACCAAGTGCTGGAAGCCGAAGGGCGCAATCTTCGCGCAGATCGCCGTCGTGTCGCGGGACAATGTCAAGGTGACTTCCGGGGCGGAGAAGCTCCAGATCGTCGATCCCAGTGCCACGATCCAGCGTTATGCCTGCAAGGATTGCGGCACGCACATGTACGGCCGCATCGAAAACACCAAGCATCCGTTCTACGGCCTGGACTTCGTCCATACCGAACTCAGCGACGAGACGGGCTGGTCTCCGCCGGAATTCGCCGCCTTCGTCTCGTCGGTCATCGAGAGCGGGGTCAGCCCCGACAAGATGGGCGAGATCCGCGCGCGCCTCAACGAACTCGGGCTGCCGCCCTATGACGCGCTGTCACCGGCGCTGATGGACGCGATCGCGACCCATGTCGCCAAGCAATCGGGTGCGCTTGCGGCCTGAAGAAGGCTAACCATTCCTCCCCCGAGCCCTGTCCGTGTCTCTTCCCTTTCGGAAGCGAAAACGGGCGGGGCTTGAGGTTGTCGGTGACACGCCGGCATCCTTGGGTTGGAAGCGTAAGCAGCCAAAAGCAAAGCCGCCGATGGTGGATCATCGGCGGCTTTGGACGTTTCATGGGATGTCCGCATGCGACCGGCGTTTGGTGTTGAAGGTCCTTGTCGCCCTTTCGATCGGGGAGGGTGATCGCCGGTTCCGCAGTTGCCTCAGCGCTTCTGCGCCAGCCAGGACGGATCCTGCTTCCATTTGATCGAACAGCCGATCGCCGAGTGCTGTTCTTCCGGCCCCTTGCCGGTCCTGGCGATCCCGACCATGGCTTCGAACAGGTCGCGCTTCAGATCGGCGGGGCCAATCTCCTTGCGCGAGGCATCCAGCCGTCCGCGATATTGCAATTCCATGCGCTTGTTGAAGCCGAAGAAGTCCGGCGTGCAGACCGCGCCATAGGCTCTGGCAACCCACTGGTCGGCGTCATGCAGATAGGGAAAGGGCAGGGCGTGGTCGGCGGCAAACCGCTTCATGTTGTCGAAACTGTCTTCCGGATAGGCGGTCGCATCGTTGGAGTTGATGGCGACGAAGCCGATCCCGTGCGCCTCCAGCTCTAGCGCATCGCGCACGATCCGACCGATCACCGCTTTCACATAGGGGCAGTGATTGCAGATGAAGGCGACGACGAGGCCGTTCGGTCCGGCCAAGTCGAGTATGGAGCGGGCGCGTCCCTCGGTGCCGGGAAGCCGGGCGTCGATGGCCTTCCAGCCGAAATGGCAAAGCGGCGCAGTGGATGCCATGGAGCTACCTTTCGTTCTGGACCAGGGGACGGGTCGCGTTGTCTGCAGCGTGGCGCAGGGCGGCGATATTGCCGGCATAGGCATCCGCTCCGCCCTTGAAGACCGCCGAGCCGGCGACGAGGATGTCGGCGCCGGCCCGGGCGACGAGCGGCGCGGTCTCGGGCGTCACGCCGCCGTCGATTTCGATCACGATCGGGCGATTGCCGATCATCGCCTTGATGCGTGCGACCTTGTCGACCACGGCCGGGATGAAGGCCTGGCCGCCGAAGCCGGGATTGACCGTCATCAGCAGGACGAGATCGAGGCGATCGAGGACGTATTCGATGACGTTTTCCGGTGTCGAAGGATTGAGCGAGACGCCCGCCTTGCAGCCGAGGTCGCGGATCGCCTGCAGCGAGCGGTCGAGATGGGTCGTGGCCTCGGCATGGACGGTGATGATGTCGCAGCCCGCATCGGCGAAGGCGGTGAGAAAGCCGTCGACGGGCTCGATCATCAGGTGGCAGTCGAACACCTTGTCGGTGCGATTGCGGATCGCCTTGATCACCGGCGGGCCGAAGGTGATGTTGGGCACGAAATGCCCGTCCATCACGTCGAGATGGATCCAGTCGGCACCGGCGCGGCAGACGGCTTCGACTTCCTCGCCCAGGCGCGAGAAGTCGGCGGACAGGACCGAGGGCGCAATGATGGTGTTCTGTTTCATGCCGTCTCCTGACGCTGCTCGGAGGGTGTGGGCGGTTTCATGGCGAAGACACGGCTGGCGGCAATGTCACGGCCGATGATCGTGGACAGCTGCTCGGCATTGACCGGGCCCTTGGCCTCCTCGAACAGGCGGTTGGCCTGGCGCAGACGCGCCCGGTCGAGCGCGTTGCGGATGGACCGCGCATTGGCGAAATGCGGCTGGCTGCGCCGGCGGGCGATGTAGTCGGTCATCACGTCCGTCGCCTCGGCGTCGAGGTGGTATCCCTGCCTCTCGAGCATGGTCTCGGCGATCGACAGCAGTTCCTCGTTTGCATAGTCGGGGAAGTCGATGTGATGAGCGATGCGCGAGCGGAAGCCCGGATTGCTTTCGAAGAAGCGATCCATGCGGTCGGAATAGCCGGCAAGGATCACCACGAGATCGTCGCGGTTGTTTTCCATCACCTGCAGCAGGATCTCGATTGCCTCCTGGCCGTAATCGCGCTCGTTGTCCGGCCGGTAGAGGTAGTAAGCCTCGTCGATGAACAGCACGCCGCCCATGGCCTTCTTGAGGATCTCCTTGGTCTTCGGCGCGGTGTGGCCGATATACTGGCCGACGAGGTCGTCGCGCGTCACCGAGACGAGGTGGCCCTTGCGGATATAACCGAGGCGATGAAGCAGGTTCGCCATGCGCAGCGCCACCGTCGTCTTGCCGGTGCCGGGATTGCCGGTGAAGCTCATGTGCAGCGACGGCGGTTCATGGGAAAGTCCCATGGCGCGGCGGGCGCGCTCGACCAGGAGCAGTGCGGCCGTCTCGCGGATCCGCCGCTTCACGGGTTTCAGGCCCACAAGGTCGCGGTCGAGTTCTTCGAGGATCTCGGCGACGCCCGAGGTCCGGTATTCCTCGGCGAGGTCGACCGAAGTCGGCAAGCTCTCCTGCGTCACGGTTGTCTCGGGCATTGCCATTGTCTCGTCCTTTCGTCAGTTCGTCGTGGTCGACCAGGAGTAATGCTGGGAGCGGCCCGGACCGTCGGTCCGCACCATCCGGAGATCCGGCTCCTTGTCCGGGCGGTTGACGATGAAGGACATCGTCACCGTCTCGAAACCGCGATGGGAATCGAAGGCATTGAGGCGGATGTAGTGCTGGGGATTGGCCTTGCGGCAATCGTCGAGCTCCATCATCACGCCCTTGGCGTCCTTCAGGTCGAACATCGGATTGCCCCACACTTCCCAGTAGGTGTTGCGGGGGTGGGGATCGTCGGTGTACTCGACGCCGATCGCCCAGCCCTTGCGCAGGCAGTATTCCACCTGCGCGGTGATCTGCTCGTCCGTCAGGTCCGGCAGGAACGAGAAGCAGCCTTGGGTGATACGCATTGTCGTTTCTCCTTTTCTCTCGCTCTGTCAGAGGACGCTTACGCTCGGAACGAAGTCCGACGTGTCGGTCGAGGTGTAGTTGAAGCTGATATTGCCCCAGGTATCGAGGGCGGCTTCGAGCGGCTTGCACCACTTCGCGGCGGCCCTCAGGATTTCCGGACCTTCATTGGCGATGTCGCGGCCCTCGTTGCGGGCGAGCACCATGGCTTCGAGAGCCACCCGGTTGGCGGCCGCACCGGCTTGGATGCCCATGGGATGGCCGATCGTGCCGCCGCCGAACTGCAGAACCACGTCGTCGCCGAACAGGTCCAGCAACTGGTGCATCTGGCCGGCATGGATGCCGCCCGAGGCGACCGGCATGACCTTCTTGATGTCGCCCCAGTCCTGCTCGAAGAAGAGGCCGCGTTGCAGGTCCACTTCGTTCTTCGTTTCGCGCAACACATTGTAGTAGCCCTGTACGGTCATCGGATCGCCTTCCAGCTTGCCGACGGCAGTGCCGGCATGCAGGTGGTCGACGCCGGCCAGACGCAGCCACTTGGCGATGACGCGGAACGAGATGCCGTGGTTCTTCTGGCGCGTGTAGGTGCCGTGCCCGGCGCGGTGCATGTGCAGGATCATGTCGTTCTGCCGGCACCATTCCGAGATCGACTGGATTGCCGTCCAGCCGACAATCAGGTCGACCATGACGATGACGGAACCCAGTTCCTTGGCGAATTCGGCGCGGCGGTACATTTCCTCCATCGTGCCGGCGGTGATGTTGAGGTAGTGGCCCTTGACCTCACCGGTGACGGCGGAGGCATGGTTGACGGCCTCCATGCAGTAGAGGAAACGGTCGCGCCAATGCATGAAGGGCTGCGAGTTGATGTTCTCGTCGTCCTTCATGAAGTCGAGCCCGCCCTTCAAGCCTTCGTAGACGACGCGGCCGTAGTTCTTGCCGGACAGGCCGAGCTTCGGCTTGGTGGTGGCGCCGAGCAGTGGTTTGCCGAACTTGTCGAGCCGTTCGCGCTCGACGACGATGCCGGTCGGCGGTCCCTTGAAGGTCTTCACATAGGCGACGGGGAAGCGCATGTCCTCAAGCCGTGCGGCCTTCAGCGGCTTGAACGAGAAGACATTACCGATGATCGAGGCCGTGAGGTTGGCGATCGAGCCTTCCTCGAACAGGATGAGGTCATAGGCGACGTAGCAGAAATACTGCCCCGGCGTTCCCGGCACCGGATCGACCCGGTAGGCCTTGGCGCGGTACTGGTCGCAGGCGGTAAGGCGGTCGGTCCAGACGACCGTCCAGGTGGCGGTCGAGCTCTCGCCGGCGACGGCGGCCGCCGCTTCGATCGGATCGACGCCTTCCTGCGGCGTGATGCGGAAGAGGGCGATCAGGTCGGTGTCCTTCGGCTCGTAGTGGCCGTCCCAATAGCCCATCTGGGCGTATTTCAGGACGCCCGCCCTGTAGCGTTCCTTGCCCTTGATCTCGGTTTTCGCATCGGCGTTCATGGCACTGTCCTTTCCTTGGTCGGATGGGAGTTCAGGCGGCTTCTGACCGCGCGTTTGAGGGTTTCAGGCTGCCGCTCGCATAGCGTTTGGCCATGTCGCTCATCGGGATGACCTTGATGCGCGACGCATTGCCCGCCGTGCCGAAGGCCTCGAAGCGGGCCTTGCAGACGGAGGCCATGGCATCCATGGCGGGCTTCAAGAACTTGCGCGGATCGAATTCGTCGCGGCGGGTGTCGGCGACGCGGCGGAATTCGGCGGCGGCGGCAAGACGCAGGTCGGTGTCGATATTGACCTTGCGCACCCCGAAGCGGATGCCGCGGACGATCTCCTCGACAGGGACGCCATAGGTCTCACGCATCTCGCCGCCATGGGCGTTGAAGATCTCCTGCCATTCCTCAGGGACCGAGGAGGAGCCGTGCATGACGATATGGGTGTCGGGCAAGCGCCGGTGGATCTTCTCGATCACGTCCATGGCCAGCACTTCGCCGGTCGGCTTGCGGGTGAACTTGTAGGCGCCGTGCGAGGTGCCGATCGCCACCGCCAGTGCGTCGACGCCGGTCTCGGCGACGAAACGGGCGGCTTCGTCCGGATCGGTCAGCAATTGCGAGCGGTCAAGCGCGCCTTCGAAGCCATGGCCGTCCTCGGCCTCGCCGTGGCCGGTCTCCAGCGAGCCCAGGCAACCGAGTTCGCCCTCGACGGAGACGCCGACCATATGGGCAAGCCGCGCGACTTCGGCGGTGATGCCGGCATTGTAGGCATAGTCGGCGGGCGTCTTGGCGTCCTCTTTCAGCGAGCCGTCCATCATCACCGAGGTGAAGCCGTGCTGGATGGCAGAGAGGCAGGTGGAGACCCGGTCGCCATGATCCTGGTGGATGCAGAGCGGAATGTCCGGATACATCAGTTCCAGCGCTTCCATCATCTTGGCGAGCATGATGTCATTGGCATAGGTGCGGGCGCCGCGCGAGGCCTGCAGGATGACCGGCGCATCGCAGGCCTTGGCCGCCTGCATGATGGCGAGGCCCTGTTCCATGTTGTTGATGTTGAAGGCGGGCACGCCGTAGCCGCGTTCGGCGGCATGGTCGAGCAATTGACGAAGCGTTATGCGGGCCATGGTCAGGCGTCCTCTCTCTGTGCGTTGGTAGGGGCGGGGCTTCTCGTCATCGGCCGCGATCGCCCTTGTTGTGGCCGGTCAGCCGTAGCGCTTCCGCGACGACATGCTCGGCGGTGATGCCGAAGTGCTTGTAGAGTTCGCCGGCCGGGGCCGAGGCGCCAAAACCCTGCATGCCGATGAAGCTGCCGCGCGGCCCCATCCAGCGGTCCCAACCGAGCCGGCCGGCGGCTTCGATCGCGATGCGCGGCGCGCTGCCGAGGACCTTGTTCTGGTAGGCCTCGTCCTGCGCCTCGAACTTTTCCCAGCTTGGCATCGAGACGACGGCCGCCTCGATGCTTTTTTCGGAGCGGAGCTTGTCGGCCGCGGCGACGGCGATCTCGACCTCCGAGCCGGTGGCGAGAATTGTCACGTCGCGGGGCCCTTTGGCTTCGCGCAGGACATAGGCGCCACGCGCGGAGAGGTTCTCGTCGCCGGGGACCGTGCGGAGCATCGGCAGGGCCTGGCGGGAGAGCGCCAGCACGCTCGGCGTCGCCTTTTCGGTGAGCGCGATTTCCCAGCATTCGGCCGTCTCGATGATATCGGCCGGGCGGAAGACATTGAGGTTCGGCGTGGCGCGCAGCATGGCGAGATGCTCGACCGGCTGGTGGGTCGGGCCGTCCTCGCCAAGGCCGATGGAATCATGGGTCAGCACATAGACGACCGGAAGGCCCATCAGTGCCGAGAGCCGCATCCCGCCGCGGGCATAGTCGGAGAACACCAGGAAGGTGCCGCCATAGGGGATGAAGCCACCATGCAGCGCGATGCCGTTCATCGCCGCCGCCATGCCGTGCTCGCGGATGCCATAGTGCAGGTAGCGGCCCTTGAAGTTGCCGGCGGCGATCGGGGCCGTCTGCGAGGTCATGGTGAGATTGGAACCGGTGAGATCCGCCGAACCGCCGATCGTCAGGTCTGTCGCGTCGTTGATCACTTCCAGCGCCATTTGCGAAGCCTGACGCGTTGCGACCTTGGTGGATTTCGCCTGGTGCTCCGCACGGAACTTCGCCAGCCGACGCCCGACCTCGGCGCCGAGATCGCGGCCGATGGTCTGCTCATAGCGCTTGCGCGAGCGGGATGTCTCCCTGCGAATTTCCCAGGCTGTCCGGACTGCCTTGCCCCGGATCGCCACGCCTTCCCAGGCCGACTTGATGTCGGACGGGATGAAGAAGGGCGGATGGGGCCAGCCGAGCTTTTCCCGCGTGGCGGCGATTTCCTTGTCGCCGAGGGCGGCGCCATGGGTCTTATGCGAGCCTTCCATGCTGGCGGCCCCCTTGCCGATCCGCGTGCGGCAGGCGATCAGCGATGGCTTGCGGCTCTTGCGGGCACGCTCGATCGCCTTGGCGACCGCTTCCGGATCATGGCCGTCGACGGCTTGCGCGTCCCAGCGGGCGGCGCGGAAGCGGGCGAGCTGGTCCATGGAGGTGGAAAGCTCGGTCGCGCCGTCGATGGAGATATGGTTGTCGTCCCACAGCACGACGAGCTTGCGCAGCTTCAGGTGTCCAGCCAGATCGATCGCCTCGTGGCTGATGCCCTCCTGCAGGCAGCCGTCACCGGCAACGACATAGGTGAAGTGATCTGAGAGCGACGAACCGAAGCGGGCAGCCATCATCTGTTCGGCGATCGCCATGCCGACGGCGGTGGCGATACCCTGGCCGAGCGGACCGGTGGTCGTCTCGATGCCGAGGGCATGGCCGTATTCCGGATGGCCGGCGGTCTTCGAGCCCATCTGCCGGAACGCGGCGAGCTCCGTCATCGGCATGTCGGCAAAGCCGATAAGGTGATGGATCGCGTAGAGCAGCATGGAGCCGTGGCCGGCGGACAACACGAAACGATCGCGGTCGGGCCAGTCGGGTTTGGACGGATCGATCCTGATGAAGCGGTTGAACAGCACGGTCACGGCATCCGCCATGCCCATCGGCATGCCGGGGTGCCCGGAATTGGCGTTTTGCACGGCATCCATGGCGAGGAAGCGGATGGCGTTCGCCATGGCCTGCTCGGATGCCGCGGCAGTGGTCTCGATCTTCTGCGAAATGTTCATGACTGTCCTCCTCACGACATGCGGTGCTTGCGTTCGAGCAGCTTGTGGATGAGCGGGGTGAAGATCAGCTGCATGGCGAGGTCGAGCTTGTCGCCGGGCACGACGATCGAATTGGCGCGCGACATGAAGCTGTTCTGCAGCATCGACAGCAGATAGGGGAAATCGATGCCGCGCGGATTGGTGAAGCGGATCACCAGGATCGATTCCGCCGGCGTCGGGATCCAGCGGGCGATGAACGGGTTCGAGGTGTCGACGATGGGCACGCGCTGGAAGTTGATGTCCGTCTGCGAGAATTGCGGGCAAATGTAGTGAACATAGTCCGGCATGCGGCGAAGAATGGTGTCGGTGACGGCTTCGGTCGAATAGCCGCGGGTCGCCTTGTCGCGATGGATCTTCTGGATCCATTCGAGATTGATGACGGGCACGACGCCGATCTTCAGGTCGCAATGCTGGGCGAGATTGAGGTCCTCGGTCACCGCGCAGCCGTGAAGCCCCTCGTAGAACAAGAGATCGCTGCCCTTGAACTCCTCCCATTCGGTGAAGGTGCCGGGGGCTGCTCCGTATTTCGCGGCTTCCGCATCGTCGTGGATATAGTGGCGGGTACGGCCGACGCCGCGGCGGCCATATTCCGAAAATACGTTCTCCAGGATTGCCAGTTCGTTGGCGTCGGCGGCGAAATGGGTGAAGTCGTTGCCCTTGGCCTTTTCCTCGGCGACCTTCTTCTTCATCGCCTCGCGGTCGTAGCGATGGAAGGCATCGCCCTCGATGAACGAGGCGGAGATGTTCTCGCGCTTGAAGATCTTCTCGAAGGTGTCCTTGACGGTGGTGGTGCCGGCGCCGGACGAGCCGGTGATCGAAATGATCGGGTATTTTGCTGACATTGGTTTCTCCTCAGGCGCGGAACAGGCCGCGCTTGCCGAACAGCGGCGCGCGTTCACCGATCATGGTGGGGTCGACATGGTAGCGGGCGACGCGCGCCACCTCGCGGCGAGAGCCGAAGACCAGGGGCACGCGCTGGTGCAGGCCTTCAGGTTCGATCTCTAGGATACGGGTGACGGCATTGGTCGCCGCACCGCCGGCATTCTCGACAAGGAAGGCGATCGGATTGGCTTCGTAGACCAGCCGCAGGCGCCCTTGCGAATAGCCTCTTCGGCTGTCGGCCGGATAAAGGAAGATGCCGCCCCGCACGAGGATGCGGTAGGCATCGGCGACCAGGGAGGCGATCCAGCGCATGTTGAAGTCGCGCTCGCGCGGGCCGTCTGCGCCGGCCAGGCAGTCGTCCACATAGAGGCGGATCGCCTCTTCCCAGTGACGGTAGTTCGAAGCGTTGATGGCGAATTCGTGAGCGCGATCGGCGATGCTGACGGACTTGTAGCCTTGTACGAAACAGCCGAGGCGGCTCGAGAAGATGAAGATCTCGGTGCCCTTGCCGAGCGACAACACCAGCGCCGTCTGGGGCCCGTAGATGAAGAAGCCAGCCGCCAGCTGGCGGGTGCCCGGCTGCAGGAATGTCGGCATCGGGTCGTGCTCGGCGTTCGTGAGGGCCGGAAGGATCGAGAAGACCGTGCCGACCGAGACATTGGTGTCGATGTTCGACGAGCCGTCGAGCGGATCGATGGCAACGGCAAGCCTTGCCTCGGGATTGAGCGAGACGGGATGCTCCAGCTCTTCCGATGCGTAGAAGGCGACCGGCGCGCCCTGCAGCGAGGAGAGGAAAAGGTCGTCGCAGATGACGTCCATTTCCTTCTGCATGTCGCCGTCGCTGTTCGAGGCACCACGCAGGCCGTGGAGGTGCGCGCTGAGTGCGCCCTGGCCGACAAGCTTGCGAACATCCAGGGCCGCGGTTGCCAGCCGCTGTATGACGGACGCTACGTCGCGTGCCGTTTCATCGCGCGTGGCGATGCATGAAACGAGATATGCCTCGAGTGTTGCGCCTGACATGATGTCTCCTCCCATCAAGTGTCAGGAGAAGAATGGCGGATTGCCAGAGTTTGTAAATTTTATTATATTGACTAACTCGGTTAGAAATATTTACTTACTAATATGCGCAATGTGACCCTCCGCCAGCTGCGAACGATCGAAGCCGTCAGTCGGCTGGGCAAGATCAATCTCGCCGCCGGCGAGCTGGGTTTGACCGGGCCCGCGCTGACCCTGCAGATCCAGCAATTGGAACGCGACACGGGCGTATCGCTCTTCGATCGGACCCGCGAGGGGATGGTGCCGACGACCTTCGGTCTTGCCTTTCTCGAGGCGGCGCATGCGATCGAGGAGAACCTGTCGGCTCTTGCCGACTCGATCGATGCGATGAAGGGTTTGCGAAGCGGGCGCCTGAGGCTCGGTGTGGTGTCGACGGGCAAGTATTTCGCGCCGCAACTGATCGCCGCCTTTCGCAAGCAGGTGCCGGGGATCGAGATCAATCTCTTCATCGGCAACCGTGCGGAGATCATCCAGAAGCTTCGCGATCACGAGGTCGATATCGCCCTGATGGGCCGTCCGCCGCGCGATTTCGACGTTCGCTCCCAGATGTTCGGCGACCATCCGCTGGTGTTCATCGCGCCGGCCGGGCATCCGCTGGCGGGTGTGCTCGACATTTCTCGCGAGCGGATCGCCCAGGAGCAGTTCCTGGTGCGGGAAAGCGGATCGGGCACGCGCATCTCGCTGGAGATCTTCCTCAGCGAAGTGCCGCGGCGGCTGGAAGAGCTGGGAACGGAGATGGGTTCGAACGAGACGATCAAACAGGCGGTGATTGCCGGGCTCGGCCTTGCCTTCATTTCGGCGCATACCATCGAGCAGGAAGTCAAGCTCGGCCGTCTCATCATTCTCGATGTGGTGGACACGCCGATCCGGCGGCAGTGGTTCAGCGTGTCGCGCACGGACCGCGCGACCAATCCGGCCATGCAGGCCTTCGAGCGTTTTCTGCTGGCGGAAGGGGCTCGCCACCTGCCGGTGGTGACGAAGCCCTATCCCGCCAACGCTTTCGGGTGAGCGTTCTCGCTGCCGGCTGATCAGCCGTCGGCGCGCGACAGGACCTTCTTCTCGAAGAAGAAATAGGGGCGGAGCTTCACGCCGACCATGTTGCCGGCAAAGGCGAACACGGCCCAGAGCCAGCCGTGCAGGCTGCCCGAAGCGATGCCGGAGAAATAGGCGCCGATGTTGCAGCCATAGGCGATGCGCGCACCATAGCCGAGCAGCAGGCCGCCAATCACGGCGGCAAGCACCGAGCGCAGCGGAATATCAAGGCTGGGCGCGAACTTGCCGGCCAGTGCCGCAGCCAGCATGGCACCGGCGATGATACCGAAGTCCATAACCGAGGTGATGTCGGCAAGTACGCTTTCACTCAGCGCCTTGGCATTGGCGGGTGCCTGCCAATAGGCCCAGGCCGAGGGGTCGATGCCGATCAGTTGCGCGCCCTTGGCACCCCAAAGGGCAAAGGCCGAGGTGATGCCCCAGGGACGGCCGGCCAGCGCCAGGGTCGCGAAGTTGAGAAGGACCAGGGCGATCGCACCGGCGACCAGCGGCCAGGGACCACGCAGCAGGCGGGAGAGGCCCTGGCGCTGCGAGGCCGGTTCTGCTTCCAGCGCGCCATGGCGGCGCTTCTCGACCAGAATGGTGACAGCGGCGATCGCCGCAAAGAGCACCAGCGAAACGAGAATACCGCCGGCGGCACCGAAGTTCTCGACCAGGGAAACCGGCGGCAGGGACGGAAGGCCGGTCCACCAATCGAAATGGATCGTGGCAAGCACCGAGCCGATGATGAAGAACAAAAGCGTCACCAGCATGCGGGCATTGCCGCCGCCGGCGGTGAACAGCGTGCCGGAAGCGCAGCCGCCGCCGAGCTGCATGCCGATGCCGAACATGAAGGCGCCCGCCAGGACGGAGGTGCCGAGCGGAGAGACGAAGCCCTTGACCGGATTGCCGAACAGCGTGCCGCTGGCCAGGAAGGGGAAGAATAGGATGACGGCCAGCGCCAGCAGGATCATCTGCACGCGCAGGCCGCGACCGCGACCGTCCATGATGAAGACGCGCCAGGCGGAGGTGAAGCCGAAGGCTGCATGATAGAGGGCGATGCCGAGGCCGCCGCCGACGAGGAACAGCGCGCCCTGTTTCACGCCATAGGCGTAACCGAGCAAGAGGGTGCCCAGAACGAGGAGGGCGAGAGCGCCGAGGCCGGGGGTACCGAGCAGCGGCTGCCGTTCGGGCGCGCTCAGCGGAGATGCGACTGTGGACATGGGGAGGCTCCTGATGTTGAGGTCGCGATCCTATGTCCTGTCGCCCGCTTTCACGAGAAACGCTGTTCTTCGCCGGCGCCGGATCGGCACGCAGTTTTGCGCGTTGGCCAAAGTCAGTGGATAATTGTACCGGGCTGCCGGCAAGTCCGGTCGGCAGAGGCGTTCCGGCTTGTTTTCTTCCCTTAGCCCGCAGCCCAGCCAAAGGCCGCGGCGGTGCCGTAGATCAGGCCTCCGGTGGTGCTGAGCGCCACGGCGGCCAGCACGATGCCGAAGAGGGTGGCCAGTCCATCCCGTTCCATCAATCCCATGGCGATCACCACCAGTGCTGCCACGGGGAGAACATTGCCGAACGGAATGGGCAGCGCCACGGCCACGGCCAGCAGGAAGACGGGGATGCCGAGCAAGGTCTCGGCGGTTCGGCCGGTCAGCGGTCTCATGCGATCGCGCCTGAGGATGGTCTCGACCCGTTTGACGAGGGGCGCGGTGTGGCGCACCACCAGTTCGACCGTGCCCGCCGAAAGCCGTCTGCGGGCCAAAATGTTCGGCAGCCAGATGGATCGGTTCCCGGCCATGATCTGCAGCGAGACGAAGGCGAGGCAGGTGCCGAAAAACATGCCGAAAGGGCCGGGGATCGGTGTCAAAGCCGGCAAGGATAAAATGAGGATGGCGAATGCAATGCTGGTCCGGCCCATCGCCGCCAGGAGTTCGCCGAGCGTGATCGTTCCCGCTAAACTCGCCGCTTCCGCGAGGGCTGCGAGTTGCGTAGAAGCGGTGCCTGCCTGTTCAGTGGGGGCGGGGTCCATCGATCTTTGATCCTCGGCCTTCGGTCGGCGGGTTGATTGCCCCATCGCCAATCCGCTGTGGCGTTCATGCCTGCATGTAGGTGCGCCGAAGGCTGGGACAAGATGAGGGCGTTTCGATGGCCGCTCCCCTTATCAATGCGCGCGCCATGGTTCCCAATGGGGGCGACACGCTTTAGCATGCGGGTCATGGACAGGACGGGACAGGAGGAAGAATGCAAGCGTTTCAGTTCAACACCACGCCGCAGGTGATTTTTCGGCCCGGAGCCACCAACGAGATCGGCGCCCTGGCACGCCTGAAATGTGGTGCCAGGCCCCTGCTTGTCACCGATCCCGGCTTGCGCCGGATCGGTCTCTGCGATCCCGCGCTTCATTCGCTTGCCGAAGCCGGGCTCGGGGTGACGGTGTTCGACGCGGTCGAAGCGGACCCCTCCCTTGCGACGGTGATGGCTGCGGTGGAGGCCGGACGTGCGGCCGAGGTGACGGGTGTCATTGGTTTTGGAGGCGGCTCCTCGCTCGACGTCGCCAAGGTCGTGGCATTGCTGCTCGGCTCCGGCGAAGAAATCGACGCTGCCTGGGGCGTCGGCAATGCGAAGGGGCCGCGCCTGCCGCTCATACTCGTGCCGACGACAGCCGGCACCGGTTCCGAGGTGACCCCGGTATCGATCATCACGGTCGGCGGGGAGGAAAAGCGGGGTGTGTCGTCGCCGATCCTGCTGCCGGACGTCGCCCTGCTCGACCCCGACCTGACGCTTGGCCTGCCTGCGCCGATCACGGCGGCGACCGGCATCGACGCCATGGTGCATGCCATCGAGGCCTATGCCTCGCGCAATGCCAACAACAATCCCTTGTCAAAAATGCTCGCCCGCCAGGCCCTGCAACTCCTGGGGGCGAATATCGAGACGGCGGTTTTCGACGGGGCCAACCGGGAAGCGCGCGGCGCCATGCTGCTCGGCTCGATGCTGGCGGGACAGGCCTTTGCCAACTCTCCGGTCGCCGCGGTCCATGCGCTCGCCTATCCGATCGGCGGGATCTTCCATATCCCTCACGGATTGTCCAATGCCTTGGTCCTGCCGCATGTCCTGCGGTTCAACGCGCCACAGGCAGCGGGTTTCTATGCCGAAATCGCTGCCGACGTGTTCCCCGATCTGGCAATGGAGCAGGGGACACAGGGGCGATGTGCGGCCTTTATCGAGCGCCTTGCCGACCTGTCGCAAAGGCTCGGGCTCAAGACAAGGCTGCGCGATGTCGGCATCGGCGAGGCCGATCTGCCGCGCATGGCCAGCGAGGCGATGAAGCAGGGCCGTCTCCTGGTCAACAATCCCCGAGATGTCAGTGAAGCCGATGCGCTGGCGATCTATCGGGCGGCGTGGTGAGC
The DNA here is from genome assembly GCF_900492205.1 of Ciceribacter sp. T2.26MG-112.2. GTDB lineage: Bacteria > Pseudomonadota > Alphaproteobacteria > Rhizobiales > Rhizobiaceae > Allorhizobium > Allorhizobium naphthalenivorans_A. The sequence continues at coordinate 566,405 of NZ_UEYQ01000001.1, read as the reverse complement.
GGCATGGAGAGACGCGGCCCGGCGGATCGCTCCGCCTACAAGCTGTTCCGCACGCTGACGACGCGCTGGGCCGACAATGACATTTACGGCCATATGAACAATGTCGTTCATTACAGCCTGTTCGATACGGCGGTGAACGGTTTGCTAATCGAGAAGGGCGTGCTCGACATCCATGGCGGCGAGCGGATCTTTCTCGTCGTCGAGACGGGGTGCCGCTATTTCGCGGAAATCGCCTTTCCGGACGTCGTCGATGCGGGAATCCGGGTGGCCCGGCTCGGCGGCTCGTCTGTTCGCTATGAGGTGGGCCTCTTTCGCCACGGGGAAGAGGCCGCCGCTGCCGAGGGTTTCTTCATCCATGTGCAGGTCGATCGCGCGACACGTCGGCCGGTGCCGCTGGGTGAGGAGACCCGTCGCGTTCTGGTGCCGCTGTCGATTGGTTGATGACCGTTGGAACCCGAGGACGGGTGGCGCGGTTCTTCAGGCATGGAAACGAGGAGACAGCCATGAGCCGCGATAAAAAGATCGACCAGGCCGAGTTGGAGCGCGAACGCCGCCAGGAAGATATGCCGGCGGCCGGGCCGCACGGCCGCAAGGAACTGACCGACCCGATGAAGACGCCGGGTACGGGATCACTGCCTGAACCGGGTGCGTCGAAGACCGACGTTGGCCCTGATTGATCGACAAATGCCCCTTGAAATGACGAAAGGCCGGCGGATATCCGCCGGCCTTTCTGTATTGTCCTTGGTCGAGTCCTAGATGTTTTCGGCGATTGTCTCGCGTTCGCGCTGCAGTTCTTCAGCGCGTTCCTTGCGATTGTAGCGGATCGAGGACCACAGCGAGACGCCGATAAGGCCGGCGCCGCCGAGGCCGGTGATGACCTCCGGGATGTGCACCAGCGTCTGGCAGTACATGATGACCGATAGGATCAGGATCGCGTAGAAGGCGCCGTGCTCGAGGTAGCGGTATTCGGCCAGGGTACCCTTCTCGACCAGCATGATCGTCATCGAGCGCACATACATGGCGCCGATGCCGAGGCCGATGGCGATGACGAACAGATTCTGGCTGAGCGCGAAGGCGCCGATGACGCCGTCGAAGGAGAAGCTGGCATCGAGCACTTCGAGATAGATGAAGGCGCCCAGACCGCCCTTGGCTGCTTCCGACATCGTCTTCTGCGACTGGTCGAGAAGGCCGCCGAGCACTTCTACGGCGAGGAAGGTCAACAGGCCGTAGATTGCGGAATAGACGAAGGTGACGGCTTCCTCACCCTCGAGCAGTTTCGAGAACAGCAGGATCAGCAGCAGGACAAAGGCGATTTCGATGCCCTTGATCGTCGCCGAACGCGCCATGTGCTTCTCGATCATCTCGATCCAGTGCACGTCCTTCTCATGGTCGAAGAAATAGGTAAGGCCGACCATCATCAGGAAGGTGCCGCCGAAAGCCGCGATCGGCAGGTGGGCATCGTTCATGATGCGGGCATATTCGGCCGGTTCCCGCGCCGCCAGGATGAAGGCGTCGACCGGACCGATTCCGGCGGCGATGACCACGATCAGCAGCGGGAAGACGATACGCATGCCGAACACGGCAATGATAATGCCCCAGGTCAGGAAGCGATGCTGCCAGACCGGCGTCATGTCCTTAAGTTTGTTGGCATTGACGATGGCGTTGTCGAACGACAGCGAGATTTCGAGCACTGCGAGCACGGCGCAGATGAAGAAGACCGTGGCCATGCCGCCGATCGTGCCGGTCGTCTGCCAGCCAAGCCAGGCGCCGAGCACAAGGCCGGCGACCGTGACGATGAAGGCCCACTTGAAGTAGCCGAGCGTGTTGTTTCCGGATACGGGCTGGCTCATCGACGTGTCTCCCGGTTGATTTGAATTGTCGAAGGGGACAGGCGAAGTGGTCTGCCGCGCGTCGCCCAGCACGCGCGGAAAATTGGCATGTTCGAAGATATCATTTTCTTGAATCCGCCGGCTCATATTGCTGGCGGTACCGACATCACGAGAGCGCCGTAAACTCTCGCCAGAGGGGCCCGGCACCAAAGTTTATCCGTGGAGACCAATGGTCAGGTGTCACAGAACCCGGACGTTTTCACCGAAGTCGGACCTTGCGTCAAGACCTCGGCGCATTTGCACCGCGCGGCAACTGATATAGGACGGTTTTGTCGCCCGTCCATCGGAATACGTGCCGCATCCTGTGCCAGGGCTTATTCCGCCAGGCGCAGGTCAAGGCTTGGGTTCCCGGAGAGCGTGTTGCTGACCGTGCAGATTTCCTCGGCGTCATGAACGATCGCCATCCTCGTTTGGGCATCGATGTCGCCGTCGATGGTGAAGAGGATATCGAAACGGGCGATGCGGGACGGGCCTTCGTCCGCCTTTTGGCCGCTCGCCTCGACGCGGATTTCCCGGATTCTTTCATGAACGCCCATGCGATGGGCAGCGATGCGCGCGCTCATCGCCATGCAGGAGGCCAGCGAAGCATAGAGCAGATCCAGCGGATTGAAGCCCGGCTGCGAGGGGCCGGTGACGATGTCGAGTGTTCCGCCGGTGGTCGTGGCGATATGGGGGAAGCCTGTTCGTCCGAGGCTTGCGGTGGCTCCCGTCGCCCGGACCTTTGATTGCTGCATCTGCCTTCCCTCGTGCTTACGGTCAACTCTGCATAGCGGTGAGGCGCCTGGCCGGCAAGCGCGTCGACCAGGGGCTGCCAGAGGGTTGTCAGAGTGAACTGCCGATCCGGGCTGTTCCGGTCTGGCCGTTGTTGCGCGTCCATTTGAGCTTGTTGTCGCTGATGCGCTCGAGTTCGAAGCACATGGGCTCGCCCTTGTACCAGGTGGTGAACTTCTGGCACAGCCGGTTGCCATCGATCCACCAGCGGCCGGTGTCGGAGGGCTTGGCCAGGCGTCCGAGGCCGAGCGCTTCGCCAGAGCCGTCCACCTGTCCGTCGAGGCGATAATTGAGCGGGAATTCGCCGCCGAAGGGGACAGCCAGATAGATCCGTTTGCCGATCACCGACTGCTTGATCTCGGCGGCGTCGTAGCGGTTCTGGTTTGCATTGGCGGGGTTTGTCAGAATGAGCGCAGAAGCAAGCGCCGCAAACACCATGATCGTCTTTGCTGTCGTCATCTTTCCGGTCTCCCTGGAGGTTCCAAGCCTGGTCCGTTCAAAGATACGCAGTGCGCGCAGCCCTGGATCAGCCTGAGATCAGGGGTTTCGTATGAAAATCCCGACGCTCGCTGCCCGGCCGGCGGCGTCGATCACGGTCAGCGTCGAATAGCCGGAGCCTTCCGGCGTCCAGTCGCTGGTGCGCCGCCTCGTCGGTTCGGCGAGCGGCTTGCCATTGGCGAGCCAGCGGAACGGTGCGCGCCCGGCCTGCAGCTTGAGGATCAACGGCAGGGCCGTGCCGTCCGGCGCGGTGCCGAGTTCCACATGCGCGCCCTCTGGAGGATAGACGATCTGTGGTGGCTTTTCCCGCGCGGATGCCGAGATGAGGCCGTTCGCCTGCATGGAGAACCGCCGCTGGCTGATGGGGAGCTCGGCCTGGGCGATGCGGGCAGCGCCACGGGGAGCGGGTGGGAGCGCCGTGCCGGCAATGCCCGACTTGGCGAAGGCCTCGAACAGCACGGGGGCGGCCGTGGCATAGCCGGATATGCCGGGGATGGCGGCGTTGTCGGGCCGGCCGATCCACACGCCGATCACGTAACGCCCGTCGTAACCGACGGACCAGGCGTCGCGGTAGCCGTAGCTTGTGCCGGTCTTGTAGGCGATGCCGCTCTTTGGACTGCCGAGCGGCGGCAGGACGGCGGAGAGGACGTCCGCGACATTCCAGGCGGCGACGGGTTCGAACAGCGGCGGGCTGTCGATCGCTCCGGGCAGATCGCGAATGCCGTCACCGAGCCTGACCGGCTTCTCGCGGTTCGCAAGGCCGGCATAGAGCTGGACCAGATCCTTCAGCGACAGGCCGACCCCGCCGAGCGCAATCGCAAGGCCCGGCGCTTCGGCCGTCGGCAGGCGCGGCGTCACCTCGGCGCGGCGTAGGCGCGCCATCAGCTTGGTCGGGCCGAGTGCATCGAGAAGACGAACGGCCGGCACGTTGAGCGACAATTGCAGCGCCTGACGGACCGACACGTCACCCTGGTAGGTCATGTCGAAATTCTTCGGGCGGTAGCCGAAGAAGTCGGCAGGGCGGTCCTCGACGATGGTCTCCTGGGCGACGAGGCCCTCTTCGAAGGCGAGGCCATAGATGAAGGGTTTCAGCGTCGAGCCCGGCGAGCGGCTCTGGCGCGTCATGTCGATCCAGCCGGAGCGCGAGGCGTCGAAATAGTCGGCGGCGCCGACTTCGGCAAGGATTTCGCCGGTCTCCGCATCAGCCATCATCAGGGCGAGCGAAACTTTGGGGTCGAGCTTGGCCGAGGCATGCAGCGCGACGGTCTCCAGCCTCTGCTGGATGTCTGCGTTCAACGTCGTTTCGTGGCGCTCGGCCGTTGGCTCCCTTTTGCGCGCGGCTTCCGCCAAATGTGCGGCCAGTGCCGGCAACTGCGCACGCCGGGTCGGAACGGCACTTGCCCCGGCGCGGGCGATCTCGGTCGCGTCGAGCACACCGGCCGTCTGCATGCGCTCGAGAACACGGTGACGGGAGGCTTCGGCCGCGGCCGGATGGCGATCGGGCCTGCGACGTTCCGGCAGCTGCGGCAAGGCGACGAGCAGGGCGGCCTCCGCCACCGAAAGACGGCGCGGCTCCTTGCCGAAATAGGCAAGGCTTGCGGCCCGTACGCCTTCGAGATTGCCCCCATAGGGCGCGAGCGTCAGATAGAGATCGAGGATTTCCGCCTTGCCGAGGCGCCGCTCGATCTGGATCGCCCGGGCGATCTGGATGAGCTTGGCGGCGATCGACCGCTCCCGCCGCGGCTCGATCAGGCGTGCCACCTGCATGCTGATGGTCGAGCCGCCGGAGATGATGCGGCCATTGGAGACGAGCTGGAGCGCTGCGCGGCCGAGGGCAATAACATCCACCCCGGCATGCTCCTCGAAGCGCCGGTCTTCATAGGCGATCAGCATTTTGAGGAACTGCGGATCGACATCCGCTGCATGTGTCCGCAACCGCCAAAGCCCGTCCCGCGTGGCAAAGGCGCGCAACAGCCGTCCGTCGCGATCCACCACTTCCGCAGAGACGCTTGCGGCGCCTTCCAGCGGCGGAGGGAACGCATGGTCGGCCCAGAGAAGGCCGGCGACCAGCACGCCCGCCAGGGAAGCGGCGAGGGTGCCGATGCCGATGGTTCGAACCAGCCTCATTATTCCGCTGCCACGACCTCCATACGTCCCGTCGCCGTGCGGGCGAAGAATTGCGGGCGATACATGTCCTCGACATGGGCGGCGGGGTGGTCATAGACGCCCGGCGTCACCGCGCGGACCACATAGGCCAGCGTGATCGCATCGTTCTCACCCTTGTTCCGGCTGATCGCCGCGACGAAGCGGTCGTTGCGGAATTCGAGATGGGCGGTTTCGGTCTCGCCGATCCAGTCGAAATTGGCGAGCTTGGCGCTGTCGACGAGGCTCGGATTGTCGATCTCGAAGCCGGCCGGCAGAAGGTCGGTGATCAGCAGTTCGGCCGGCCATTCGTCGGTTTCGGTGACTTCGAGCACGACGACGTAGCGCTCGTTCTGGCTGGCCTCGCTGACATTGGCCTCCTCGCCGTCGAGCGTGTAATAGCCGCGGGCGATGGTGAAGCCTTCTTCGGTTGCCGGCAGAGGCACGCTCGGTGCGGCGACCGTCGTCACGGATGCCGTCAGCGGATCGCTGCTCTTGTTGGTCAGCGTGACCGGGTGTTGAAGCAGCGCGTCGCCGGAAATGCTGGCGCGGTAGCCGCCGCTGTGATCGGCGCCGTTGACCTCCACGCTGATCCCATCGTCACCCTGGTCGAGCGCGCGGGCGGCGAGCAGCGCCCAGGTCTGTTCCTGGGTGCTGAGATAACGCTTCTCGCGCAGTTCCGCACTCACCACCTTGGCCAGCATGGGCACGATCGGCGGCACGGGCCGGCTTTCGGCGGCGAGCGCCAGGACGGCGGCGGCGTCGCGCAAGGACGAGCCGTAGTCCGAGCGGTTCAGGCTGACCTTGTGGATGCGGGCTTCTTCCGACATGCCGGCGGCATCGAGGAAGACGGCGCGCGAGCGTTCGGCATCGCCGTAAAGGGCGAGGGCGGCTGCCAGATGCGCCTTGGACAGCGGCGTCGGGAACTCGCCGAGCATCGTGTCGGCATAGTAGCGCAGGTCGCTGATCGCGGCCTTTCGGTTCCGCGCGAGCACGTAGAGCGAATAGGCGATCTCGTTGCCGCGGTCCTTGATGTTGGTGTCGTAGCCGATGCGGTTCTGCAGGTTTTCCAGTGCCTGCACCATGGCCTCGTCCGGCACGTCGAATTTCTGTTCGCGCGCCCGGGTCAGGAAGTCGCTGACATAGGCGTCGAGCCAGAGGTCGTCATAGCCCGGCGCCCAGAGGCCGAAACTGCCGCTCGACGACTGGTAGGACAGCACGCGGTAGACCGCATCCTGGACACGCTTCTTGATTTCGGCATCGGCGGGCAGGCCGGAGCCGGACTGCAGCTCGTCGAAATAGACGAGCGGAAGCGCACGGCTGGTAGTCTGCTCGGCGCAGCCATAGGGGTAGCGGTCAAGGCTCATCATCAGCGCCGGGATGTCGAAACCCTCGGCGCGCGAGACGTTCAGACTGACCGAAGCGTCCTGCAACAGGCTGTCGGCCAGAAGGTCGCCGTCGACGGTCAGGCTGCGGCCGGCGGCCAGATTGATGATCCGGCGTTCGGTGACTGGCAGCGAGGATGGCCTGACCGGGACGATCAACTGCTGGTCGAGCGAAATCCCATCGCCACCGGAAAGCGCGATGTCGATGGTGCCCTGACCAGGCTGCACGCCGGTCAGCGGCAGGGTCACCGTGGTCTTGCCGCCGGCTTCCAGGCTGATCGTCTGCGTGGCATCGCCCGCGTCGACTGAGACCGGATCGCTCGGCGTGACCGCCAGCGTGTATTCGCCGGCGGGGGCGTCTGTCGCGACGATGTCGAGCCTCAAGGCGCTGACGTCGCCCGGGGCGAGGAAGCGCGGCAGGCTCGCGGTAACCACGATCGGATCGCGGATGATCACATCCGTCTGGGCGTGGCCGACACCTGTCTTCGACCAGGCGACAGCCATGATGCGGGCCGTGCCGTTGAACTGCGGAATGTCGAAGCTGACGGTCGCCTTGCCTTCGGTATCCAGCTTCACCGGACCGGAGAAGAAGGCGACGAGTTTTTCCTTCGGCGGATTGCCTTGAAGCGGCATTTCGGCGCCGTCACCGCCGGTGCGCAACTTGCCCGTCGCACCGAGCGAACCGTCGATCAGGCGGCCATAGAGGTCGCGCATCTCGATGCCCAGGCGGCGCTGGCCGAAATACCAGCTCTCCGGATCGGGCCCTTCATAGCGCGTCAGGTTGAGGATGCCGACATCGACGGCGGCAACCATGACATAGGCTTCCTCGCCGATGCCGGCTCCGGCCACCTCGATCGGGATCTCAAGGGCCTGGCGCGGCAGGGTCTTTTCCGGGGGCGATAGCTTGATCGCCAGCTTGTCGGCGCCGGGATCGACCGCCAGCCAGGTGACGCCGATCGCGCGCATCGGCATGCGGCTTTCCTGGGCCTCGCCGGGACGGAACAGGGTGGCGGTGACATAGGCGCCGGGGCCGAAATCGGCGGTGATCGGGATTTCGACCTCGCCGCCGCCGACCGGAATGCTGGCGGTCTTCGCGGTCACCAGCGTGTCGGTGCCGACGGTCAGCAGCAGTTCGCCGGCAAAGCGCGGAGAGACCTTGAGCTTGGCCATGTCGCCGACCTTGTAATTCTCCTTGTCGAGGCCGATTTCCAGCGCGTCGGGCGTTTCGGTCGAGCTGGCCTCGACGAACCAGCCGGCGTCGAATTCGACGCTGGTGGCAGCGCCGCCGGCGCTCGCCTGTTCGATCTCGAGGCGATAGCGGCCCCAGGTGACGGGCACGGCTATTTCCGCGCCGTCGCTTTCGATGTCCACCGTCCCGTCGGACACCTGCTTGGTGGTGACGATCGGTTCATAGCGCCAGGACGAGCCCTCGCGATACCACTGGTAGTTCCGTTCCAGGCTGACGAGTTTCCACCTGGCGCCGGCCAGCGCCTGCTTTTCCCCGTCGGGGCCGACGGCGATGACATGGAAGCGGCCGGTGGAGTTCTCGGCGAGGTCGCCGGTGAATTCCGGCTTCACGCCGATCATCGCCCCTTCGGGACGGACGGGCAGGGTGAGCTTGCGCTCGACGGCCCGGCCACCGCCTTCGACCATACGCAGCACGATCTCGGCTTCCAGCATCTGCGTGGTCGACGGCAGTTCGCTGATGTCGACGTCGAAGCTGGTCTTGCCGTCCTCGTCGAGCGGTTCGAGTGCCTCAAGCGGGATGCGGGTCTCCTCGCTCTGCTCCTCGTCGGCGAGGCCGAAGACATAGCGTTCGAAGGCCGGGCTCGTGCGGGTCGGGCGGATGTTCACCTCGCCCTCGAGCATCAGGCCGGCCGCCGGAGCGCCATAGAGATAGCGGCCGTCGACGGAAACCGGAACGGCAACGCCGGGCTCGACGCTCGTGGTGACGCTGGTGATGTCGAATTCCAGCCGGTCCGGCACGAAGTCGTCGACCAGGAAACCCTTCTGGGCGATCGGTTCCTTCTTCGGATCGGTGTGGATGTTGATCGTCCAGGTGCCGCGCATGGCGTCGGCCAGCAGCGGAAGATCGGCGGAATAGCCGCCGAGCGTTTCGCTGGTCACCACCATGCGGCGGAATTCGACGCCGTCGGGGCGGTTGAAGATGAAGGTCAGCGGCAGGCTTTCGATCGCGTCTGCCTCGGTGTCGCGCGACAGGGCTGCCGCATGCACGGTTTCGCCGGGGCGGTAGATGCCGCGCTCGGTCCAGGCGAGCACGTCAATGGCGCCGGGCGCCGGACGTCCGGTGACGCCGCGGTCCGACAGATCGAAGCCGGCGCGGGTCATGTCGAGGAAGACGTTGTCGTCCTCGCCCTTGCGAGCGACGATCACGGCCGGGGCAAGGGCTGCCCTGGCGCGCATCAGGCCTGCGTCGAAGCGGGCGCGGCCGTCGGCATCGGTGCGGGCCGTCGCCAGGATCTCGTTATTCTTGGCGATCAGCTGCAGATCGACATCGGCAAACGGTGCGGCGCTTGCCAGCGAGCGGGCAAAGACATGCAGGCCATCGGTGCCGGCAAAGGTCGAGAGCCCGATGTCGGAGACCACGAACCATTGGGTGGCCCGGGTATTCCAGTCTTCGCTGGTGGCATTGGCGACGGCTGCGGTCATCACGTAGATGCCGGGGCGGCGCTTCGGCAGTGCCTCGTCGACCGGGAAGCTGGTGATCACGTCCTTGTTGAGTTCGCTGGCAATGTCGATCGTGCCCTGCCAGATCAGTTCCCCGCTTTCGCTTTCGATGCGGTCGGCGCCATAGCCGTCGAGTTGGGTGAGGAACTGCGAGGCGGCCAGCAGGGGAGCGACATTGCGGTCGCCGATCCGATAGAGCTCCAGCTTGGCGCTCTCGGTGTTGACGGAGACGATCGGAATTCCGCGCCGGGCGGTCGACGGCAGGACGAAATTGTCGCCGGTGAAGCGCACGGCGGCCGAGCGATCCTTCACATAAACTTCGAGATCGACCTGGGCTTCGAGGTTCTCCTCGACGGAGGAAGGCAGGCCTGCACGCAGCGCCAGCTTGTAGCGCTGGCCGTGGGTCAGGCCCTCGACGCAGATCTGATTGTCCTTTGCGTCGACGGCCTTGGGAGCCGAACCGTCGAGCGTGACGAAGGGCGTATAGTCCACGCCGCGCTTGACCAATGGATCGGAGAATTCGACGCAGGCGCGCGGCGTCAGGCTGTCGGCATCGACCGTGTGGCTGACGACGCGGAAGCCCTTGCGGGCGCGCAGGTCGTTATAGGCGGCCTGCACGGTCTTGGCAGTCACCAGTTCAAGGCTGGCCTTGTAGGCACTGAGCGCGCCGCGGTAGTTTTCCGAGTTCTCCAGCCCCTTGGCGAGTACGGCCAGCGCATCGGCGCGCGCCTGGGTGGAGCGGGTGAGCAGAAAACCGTTGAGCGCGGCAAGTACGCCCTGGCCGGTCACTTCGCTGTTGCCCGTGACGGAATTGGCGGCGCGGGCGACCTCGATCCATAGCGCAGGATCCTCGGGGGTCAAGGCGAGAGCGCCCTTGAAGGCGTGGAGGGCGCCCTCGTAATTGCCGGCAAACAGGGCTTGCCGGCCCTGGTCGAGTAATGCGTTGTGGCCAAAGCCCTGCTGGTCTTCGCTAAGGCTTAGGCCTGCGCGCTGCTGGCGGGCATCTTCCATCAACTGGTCGGACACTAAATCGGGCCGCTGGGGTGCGCCGATATCGGGTTCCGCGCCCTGCTCGATGATGCGCCCGGCAACGGCACCGGCGAAGGTATTCAGCTGGTTGAAATCGGATTTCAGGAAGCACCACTTCACCTTGGGATTATAGGTGAAGGCCCGGCATTCCTGGTCGGCGATGCAGCTCGACTGGCACTGGGCGAGCGAGACGTTCTGTTCGGTCCGGAGGTCGAACCCAAAATAGTCGCCGTCGCGGGTGGTGACGACGCTGCGTCCGCCGGCGGAAAGCGCGGGTGGCGCGAGCGCCAGAAGGCCAAACAAGAGTGCGGTGAAACCGTTGGACCTGCGCCTGGACATGATGTCCCTCCCACGCTCGAGCATTTCAGCGGAGAATACTCTTCGTCCATAACAGGCGCTTGTCAATCACAGCCGATGACGCGCTGTGCGCCCCGACACAGGCGTTGGTCAGGCTGCGTTCTGGATGGTCTTGACGTCGACGTGCAAGGCGCGCCCCGCTCCCCAGCCGTTGATCGCGGCGCCTAAGCCGAAGGCGACGAAGACGATGGACGTGGCGGCGAAACTGCCGGTCCAGTCGCGGATGAGACCGACCAATAGCGGCGCGATCGCAGCCAGCGTATAGCCGACAAATTGGGCCATGCCGGACAGGTGGGCTGCGACATGCTGGTCAGGCGAGCGCAGCACGACGGCGGTGAGCGCCACCGCGACCAGACCACCCTGGCCGATGCCCTGAAGCACGGCAAAGGGCCAGACGGTCCAGAGGGGTGCAAACAGAAGGCCGAGCAGGCCGATGACGGCGATCGCGGCCAGTGCGACATGGACCACGCGCTGGTCCTTGCCGCGAACGGCAATCTGCGGCGAGACAATGCAGGAGGCGGCCTGGACCATGACCGACAGCGAAACGATCGCGCCGGCCGTGACGCCGTCAATGCCGCGATCGCGAAGGATCGGCACCAGCCAGCCGAAGACGCAGTAGGCGAGCGCCGATTGCAGGCCCATGAACAGGGTGACCTGCCAGGCCAGCTTGTCGCGCCAAAGGCCCTCGACGCGAAAACTGGTCTTTGCCGGTTTCGCCCTGCTGCCGAGGGCCTGGGGTAGCCAGATCAGCCCGACGACGGCGGCGGGAAGCGCCCAGATCGCCAGGGCAGCGCCGAGCGAGCCGCCGACGGCGGTCTCGATCGGCAGCGTCAGGCCCGCCGCGCCTGCCGCGCCGGCACAGAGCGCCATGGTGTAGAAGCCGGTCATCAGCGCGGCCTTGTCGGGAAAGTCCCGCTTGACCAGGCCGGGCAGAAGGACATTGCCGATGGCGATGCAGGCCCCGGCAAGGGCGGTGCCGAGGAAGAGCAGCGGAACGGAATGGAAGCCACGCAGTGCGGTACCGAGCGCGAGCAGGGCCACGGCGGCCAAGAGGGTGCGCTCCGCGCCGAGGCGTCCGGCAAGCCGAGGCGCAAGTGGCGAGAACAGGCCGAGGCAGGCGACCGGAACGGTCGTCAGGAGGCTCGCGCCCGCGGCCGAAAGGCCGAGTTCGGAGCGGATTTCCGGCAGCAGGGCCGAGGCGCTGGAAAACAGCGGACGAAGGTTGAAGGCGATCAGTACCAGGCTGACGCCAAGCAGCAGGCGTGCGAGCGGGCTCATCGAAGCGGTGGGCGGCGCCTCGGGCGGCATGTCCTCGGCGTCGATCAGGAGTTCATCGCCCAGGTCGAGCGCTTTGGTCTGTTCCGTCATGGTCACGTGCCGGTCTTTCCGTCGAGGAAGGCGAAAACCGGTGCCATGAAGCGGCGCACCGCTGCATCGGCCTTGTCCGGGTCGCCGGTTTCAATCGCATCGACGATCGCCAGATGGGCGGCCATGTCGGGTTCGGGAAGTTCGCCGCCGGTCGTCGCCTGGATCGTTTCCGCGATCGATGCGGAGAAGAAATCGAAAAGTTCGACCAGGGCACAGTTTGCCGACGCGGCGATCACCGCCTTGTGGAAGGCGAGGTCGCGGGCGATGAAACTCTTCCTGTCGCAGGCATCGGAATTTCCGCGCTGGGCGAGCAGGGCGCGCAGCCGGGCGATCGTCGCCGGGCTTGCCCGCCTTGCAGCAAGCCGGGCGGCCTCGACGTCGAGCGCGCAGCGGGCCTCGAAGCGGTCGCGAAGGCTCGCATGGCGGGCGGCGTCCAGCGTGCGGCCGCCGTCTGCTGCGGAGCGGACATAGGTGCCGGACCCCTGCAGCACTTCGAGCAGACCCTGAGAGGCAAGGACCCGGACGGCCTCGCGGACAGTTCCGCGGCTGACGCCAAGCGTGGCGGACAGGGTCGCTTCGTTCGGCAGGCGCGAACCGACAGCGAAACGTCCGGAGATGATCTCGGCGCGAATGGCTTCGGTCGCCGTGTCGGCGAGGCTGGTCTTGTGAACAGGTTTCATGCCAAATAGATTAAATCATCGGATGACTTTGACAAGTGGAATGTTCACCGCAGGCGGCTTGGCCTTCACACGGTCAGCCGGGGGTGCCGTCGCTCGACGCGTTGAATTCCCGCACCTGCCCCAGCAGCCAATTGGAAAAGGCGGTGGCTGGCTGGTAGGCCATCTTCGACAGCGGGCGGACAAGATAATAGGCGCTGGCGCTCTTCACCTCGTGGTTCCAGGCGCGCACTAGTTGACCGCTCGCCAGTTCCGGCTCGATCAGGAAGGTCGGCACCAGCGCGATGCCGAGGCCGGCAAGGCAGGCCTGGACCACGTTGGAGAATTGTTCGAACCGCATGCCGCCGCCGCGCCCGTTGGCTATGCCGAGACTTGCGAACCAATGCTCCCAGGCCCGCGGGCGCGAGGCCATGTCGAACAGTGGCATGGAGAGCATGTCTTCCGGTCGCGCCACGGGGTGGTCGCGGAGAAAGGCGGGGCTGCAGACCGGCACCACCATTTCCTGCATGAGAAACTGGCAATCGGTGCCGGGCCAGTTGGGTTCGCCGATGTGGATCGCGGCATCGAGGCCGGAGGCTTCAAAGTCGAACTGGCCGATGCGGGTGGCGAAGTCGATGATGATCGAGGGGTGCTTCTGCAGGAAGTCCGGAATGCGCGGCATCAGCCAACGGGTGCCGAAGGTCGGCAGGATGGCGAGGCGCAGATGCGTGTCTTCCGCTTTCGCCATCGCCTCGAGCGACAGGGTGCGGATGGTTGCCAGCGCGTCGCCGATCCCCTTGGCATAGTCCCGGCCGATCGGTGTCAGCTCCACGCCGCGGTTGTTGCGGTCGAACAGCTTGACCCCGAGCTGGTCTTCGAGGAGGGATATCTGCCGGCTGATCGCCCCTTGCGTGAGGTTCAGCTCGTTGGCGGCGGCGGAGAAGCTGCCGAGCTTGGCGACGGAATCGAAGGCGGCGAGCGCGCTGGTCGAAGGCAGGAAGCGGCGTTGGTGGGTCAGCATTGGCTATGAATAGACCTGATAGCCACATGAGTAAACATGTCTTGCGTTCGCCTGCCGTTTCGTCAATCTATGCACCAGTTTACAGAGGATATCAGACCTATGAGCGAAATGCGGCCGTTTTCCTGGAGCGATCCATTCCTGATGGCGGAGGCGCTCTCCGAAGATGAGCGCATGATCCAGGCCTCCGCCGAGGCCTTTGCCCAGAGCGAGCTGATGCCGCGCGTCAACGAAGCCTATCTCGGCGAAACCGTTGCGCCGGAACTGTTCAAGCTGATGGGCCAGGCCGGGCTTCTCGGCGTTACGCTTCCCGAGAAGTACGGCGCCGCGGATGCGAGCTATGTGTCCTACGGCCTCGTTGCCCGCGAAGTCGAGCGCGTCGATTCCGGCTATCGCTCGATGATGAGCGTGCAGTCCTCGCTGGTCATCTATCCGATCTATGCGTATGGCTCGGAAGAGCAGAAGGACAAGTATCTGCCGGGCCTCGTTTCGGGCGAACTGATCGGCTGCTTCGGTCTGACCGAGCCGGATGCCGGCTCCGATCCGGGCGGCATGAAGACCCGTGCGGAGAAGATCGAGGGCGGCTATCGCCTGCGTGGCTCCAAGATGTGGATTTCCAATGCGCCGATTGCCGACGTCTTCGTCGTCTGGGCGAAGTCGGAGGCCCATGGCGGCGAGATCCGCGGCTTCGTGCTCGAGAAGGGCATGAAGGGTCTTTCGGCTCCGAAGATCGGCGGCAAGCTGTCGCTCAGGGCCTCGGTCACCGGTGAAATCGTCATGGACGGCGTCGAGGTGGGTGAAGATGCGATCCTGCCGGACGTCTCCGGCCTGAAAGGTCCGTTCGGCTGCCTCAATCGCGCCCGCTACGGCATTTCCTGGGGCGTCATGGGGGCTGCCGAGGATTGCTGGCACCGTGCGCGCCAATATGGTCTCGATCGCAAGCAGTTCGGCAAGCCGCTCGCCGGCATGCAGCTCTACCAGAAGAAGCTCGCCGACATGCAGACGGAAATCACGCTCGGCCTGTTCGCCTCTCTGCGCGTCGGCCGGCTGATGGACGAGCACCAGTTCGCTCCCGAAATGATCTCGCTGATCAAGCGCAACAACTGCGGCAAGGCGCTCGACATCGCCCGCCAGGCCCGCGACATGCATGGCGGCAACGGCATCCAGATCGAGTATCACGTCATGCGTCACGCGCAGAACCTGGAGACGGTCAACACCTACGAGGGCACGCACGACGTCCATGCGCTGATCCTCGGTCGGGCGCAGACCGGCATCCAGGCGTTCTTCTGAGAAAACGGCCGGAAATCGACGTTTCTCCGGGCGGCCTCAAGGCCGCCCTCTTTTTTTTTCAAAACATTGCCGTTCAGGTGCGCGGGCCAGTGGTAGCTGGGGCCGCATCTGATGATGACTGCAGCGAGCCCGTGTTCCTATTATCTGTTTTTGGATGCTCGCGCGGCATGTTATTGCGCTTTGTCAATTGTCGGCGAAATTTTCTTGTTCGCGCACGGCTTCGTGTTGCCCAGGATGTATGAAACGGCGGTTTGTTGAACTATTAGCAACGCCTTGCTGAAGATCGCGCGACGTTCCCGCCGCGACTGCCGGGCGTTTGACGGGTCCTCGGATGATCCGCCTTCACCCTGGGCACGTATCGAGCGTTCAGACGTTGATTTGCCGCCAGGACCTTGGCACGAGACCAGGAGAGACAGACATGTATGCCGTTGCCGTTTTGGATGCGGACGCCCTTGCCACATTCAGGCGTGAGCATCCCTGGCTGAGCTTTCCGGACAATGTGCGGGAAGTGTCCCTCTTCCTCGATGACAATGGAAGCCCGGTCCGTCTCACGGCCACCGCTTTGGGGACCGATGGCGCGGACTGTCCCGCCGATCCGGATGTGTTCGGCACGGAGACCGTGCTGGCCCTGATCCGCTTTGCTCCGCGCGGCAAGCCGACGACCTGGGAGAGCCCTGATGAGGCGCGGGTATGGCGTATCCTCGAGCGGCTGCCGACCAGTGACGAGATGGTCCTGGTCGATGATACGCTGGAGGCCAGTCGTCGCGTACTGCTCGATCAGGCCTATGAAATTGTCCATAAGATGACCGTCGATGCCCTTCGTGGCCTCGCCGTGTCGGCCCGATCCGGCGGTGAAAAGGATCGGCTCGAGGCGGCCGCTGTGAATGTGCCCGCCAGCTTGGACCAGGTGGCCGAGGCCCACAGGGTCCTGTTCCACGAAGTCGATCTGTGGCGGCTGGTGGCCATCTTGCGCGATGAGGCATCCTTGCCGATCGACCACGATCTGGTGGGGTCCGATGATCTGTCTGTGATCGAGCGCCTGGCCGCTGATCCGGGCGTGGCGGAGGGAACGGCGGATTCGCTGATCCAGACCATGTTCGACCTCTCGCCGGTGGCATTCTCGATTTCGACGATCGGCGAGAACAGTTCGCGCTATGTGCGCGTCAACAAGGCCTATCTCGACCTTGTCGGAAAGTCATGGGAGTCTATCCGCGGCCAGGAAATGGTGTCCTCCGGTCTGGTTATCGACAATTCCGCACGCGAGGCGCGCCTTGCCTTGCTCGATTGCGAGGGCGGCTATTCGGGTGAACGGGCAGATATCCGCAATGCCGCCGGAGAGCCTGTTCCCGTGCTGATTTCGGCCCGACGAATGAAGCTGGCCGGCAAGCTCTACGACTTCGAAGTGATTGCAGAGGCCTCGCATCCATAGAAAGGTGGGCGGCACTCGCCGCCCACGGCTTGTCAGACGCGGTACAACAGGGCGAGTGAACGTGGCGCAAGGGTCAGGTCATGACCCTCCGCGACGATGTCGCCGTGGCCATTCGGGTCGACCGTCGTCAAAGCGAGCCGCCAGTCACCACCGCTTGTCTTCGGCAGTCTGAAGGTCATATCCGCATCGACAGGGTTGAACAGAATGAGAATTTCGCTCCAGACCCCTTCGATTTCGGCCAGGTCATCGCGCCCGAGCTTCAAGGCAAGGGGATTTCCGTCGAGCCAATGCTCGGGACGCTGAGATCCTCCCTTCACGTTGAACCAGTCGATCGCCATTCCATCGCGCCAGCTTGCGCGACGCAGCAATGGCTGCTGCTTTCGGAGGGCAATCAGGCGGCGGGTGAAATCGCGCAGCGCTTCGCAGCCTTCCGGCAGGTTTTCCCAATGCAGCCAACTGATTTCGCTGTCCTGGCAGTAGCCGTTGTTGTTGCCCATTTGCGACCGGCCGAATTCGTCGCCTGCGAGCAGCATCGGCGTCCCGTGCGAGAAGAGCAGCGTCGCCAGAAAATTGCGCTTCTGCCGCGCGCGAAAAGCGTTGATGCCTTCGTCTTCCGTCGGGCCTTCGACGCCGTAGTTGTGGCTGCGGTTGTCGTTGTGGCCGTCATTGTTGTCTTCGCCGTTGGCCTCGTTGTGCTTGCCGTCATAGGAGACGAGATCGTTGAGGGTGAAGCCGTCATGGGCGGTGATGAAGTTGATGCTGGACCAAGGGCGACGTCCGCGCAGATCGTAGATGTCGCCTGAACCCAATAGACGGGCAGCGAAATCCGGTGCGCAATTATCCCCGTTCAGCCAGTAGTCCCGGGTCGAGTCGCGGTACTTGTCGTTCCACTCCGCCCAGCCGGGCGGGAAACCGCCGACCTGATAGCCGCCGGGACCGATGTCCCACGGCTCGCCGATCAACTTGACCTTCGACAGAACCGGATCCTGCGTGACGGCATCGAAAAAGCCCCCGCGCTGGTCGAAACCCTCAGGCTCGCGCCCAAGGATCGTGCCGAGGTCGAAGCGAAAACCGTCGACATGCATTTCTTCGGCCCAGTAGCGCAGGCTGTCCATCACCATCTGCAGCACGCGCGGATGGGAAGTGTTGACGGTGTTTCCGGTGCCGGTGTCGTTGATGTAATAACGGTGATTGTCGGGCAGGGTGCGGTAGTAGGAGAAATTGTCGATGCCCTTGAAGGACAGCGTCGGCCCGAGTTCATTGCCCTCGGCGGTGTGGTTGTAGACGACGTCCAGGATGACTTCGATCCCCGCATCGTGGAAGGCGCGCACCATGTCTCTGAAGCCGGTCAGGCCTTTTGGGCCATAATAGCGCGTCGCCGGGGCAAAGAAGCCGATCGTGTTGTAGCCCCAATAGTTTCGCAGGCCCTTTTCCAGAAGGTGACTGTCATCAGGAAAGGCATGGATCGGCAGGAGTTCGACCGAGGTGATTCCGAGGCTCTTCACATAGTCGACGGCGGCCTTGTGGCCCAGGCCCTCGAATGTGCCGCGCAAGTCTTGCGGGATGGCCGGGTTGAGCTTGGTGAAGCCCTTCACATGTGTTTCGTAGACGATGGTATCCGCCCAGTGGATGTTGGGGGAACCATTGTATTCGCGACTGATCCGTGGATCGATGACCCTGCACTTCGGCATGTCCGAACCGTTGTCCAGCGTGCTGAAGGACAGGTCCTTCTCGCCACTGTCGATATCGTAGCCGAAATGCCCCTTGGTCCAGGTGATGTCGCCAACGATCTCTCGCCCATAGGGGTCAAGCAGAAGCTTGTTCGGATTGAAGCGGTGGCCGTTGGCGGGGTCATAGGGGCCGTGGACGCGGTAACCGTAGAGCATGCCGGGCTTGATGCCCGGCAGGTAGCCGTGCCAGACCTCGTTCGTATATTCCGGTAGGTCGACGCGGGCGATCTCGGTCTTGCCGTCCTCGTCGTAGAGGCAGAGCTCGACCCGCTCGGCATGCGCCGAGAAGAGCGCAAAGTTGGTGCCCTCTCCGTCGAAACGCGCGCCGAGTGTGTGGAATTCGCCGGGCTCCACTGCGAAATTCGTGCTGCGGGCATCCATCGTGATTTTCCTTTGGCGGAGAGAGGAGTGCGAGATCGCGCCTCTCAATTCCGCAGTGCGGCATTTTGTTCCCTCCGCCTCGAAAGAGGGGAGGGATGCCGGAACTTTGTTGCGGCGACAGGGTTGATCGGGTGGTCGCGCAGCACGCGCGTGGCAAAGAGGAGATCGACATGCCGGCAAAATCCAAGGCGCAGCAAAAGGCCGCGGGCGCGGCGCTTTCTGCCCAGCGAGGCGAAACGAAAAAGAGTGAGCTGAAGGGGGCCTCAAGGGACATGGCCAAGTCCATGACCGAAGACGAACTCGAAGAGCTCGCTTCCATCAAACGCAAGGGCAAGCCGGAACACGTTTCCGGCAGATAGACGGCGATCAGAACCAGGGGGACGAGATGGAGTTTCACGGCAAGGTGGCGCTGGTGACAGGCGCCGGTTCGGGCATCGGCAAGGCTTCGGCAATGATGTTTGCCGCGCGCGGCGCCTTCGTCGGCCTTCTGGGCCGAACCGAGGACGAATTGCAGGAGGTCCTGCTCGCCATCCAGACGGCGGGCGGCGAGGGGCGAGTTCTTGTCGCCGACATCAGCGATGAGACAGCGATGCGTGATGCCGTCGAAGGCCTGTGGTCGGCCGCGGGGCGTCTGGACATGGTCGTTGCCAATGCCGGCATCAATGGCACCTGGGCACCCATCGATGAACTGAGACCGGAAGAATTCGACCAGACGATTTCGGTCAATCTGCGCGGCACTTACCTCACGCTGCACCATGCGGTGCCGAAGCTCAAGAAAACGGGTGGTGGGTCGATCGTCGTCGTGTCGTCGATCAATGGGACCCGGACCTTCACGTCGCCGGGGGCGACGGCCTATTCCGCCACAAAGGCGGCCCAACTCGCCATGGTGCAACAATTGGCGCTGGAACTCGGGGATGACCACATCCGGATCAACGCGGTCTGTCCCGGTGCCATTTCCACGTCGATTGATGACAACACCCAGATCCGCAGTCGCGAGGATACCGAGGTTCCCGTTCATTTTCCGGAGGGCGATATTCCGCTGACGGGGGGAAAACCGGGGGAGGCTGCTGACGTGGCCGAGGTCATTGCGTTCCTCGTCTCCGACCGCGCGCGGCATATCACCGGTACGCCGGTCTGGATCGACGGTGGCCAGAGTCTGTTGCGCTGAAAACGCCAAGCCTGACGACCGTCGAAGAGTGCCCGAACTTCGGCTTTCTACTTTAGCGTTAGTCGGCGTCGTTCGGCGCAATGAGCGCGCCGAGCCCCTGAAGAAGCCAGAGCACGATGAGGGCCATGGCTGTGGCAACCAGGCTGACATGCCAGAAGCCGAGGCCTGCGGAAAGACCGATCGCGCCGGAAAACCATAGGCCGGCACCGGTCGTGAGGCCGCGAACCTCTCCCTTGGAGAATACGATCATGCCGGCTGCCAGGAACGCGACGCCAGCGGTGATGGCCTCGATCAGGCGAAGCGGATCGACGCGGGCCGACTGGCCCTGGAACGCGGAATGATGGGCGATCTCGATGGTGAGGATGGCGACGATGGCGCTGGAAAGGCAGACCAGGATATGGGTGCGAAGCCCCGCGGCCGTATTCTTGCGCTCGCGTTCGAAGCCGATCGCTGCGCCACAGACCATGGCGATCAGCAGCCTCATGACGATTACCGAGAGTGGCAAGGTGGTCTGCGTGGCGAAATAGGGATCGAGTTCCGGCATGGGCGGGTTCCTGCAGGGGGACGCATGGCTGTCGCCTTGAAACGGTAGAGGACGCGTCGGCGGTGCCGACACGTCCTTTCGTCATTCGTCGAGGCGCGCCTTAATGGCGATTGGCGCCGGCGGTCGAGGAATAGGTCGCCGAAACCGGGTCGCTGGCGGGGAAGGTATCGATCAGGCCTTCGTCGACCTGCGATTCCAGTTCCGATTCGTCCTGAGCGCGACGGGCGCTGAGCACGGCGTCGGACACCGTTTCGTCGCCGTCCTGCGACGGCGCGCGTTCATGGCCCTTTGCCGTGTTTCCGTCGAAGGAGCCGACCTGCACCAGCAGGGCACGCGCCTTTTCAAGTGCGTTGTCACGGCTCAGTTCGCCGCTCTGGCCCTGTTTCATCCGCACCGAGACGACTTCGCCACCGTCACCGACGAATTCGACGGTAAAGCCGGGCACGCCGCCCATGTCTTCGTGAATCTGTGTATCAATGATCTGCATGGCAGTTCTCCATCTTGGCAATCCGGAGAAGAACGCCTGGATGGTCGACAGGTTCCATCGGCAGTCGACGATATGCCGCGCGAAGATGAAGCGCGCCGGTTAAGACGATCCGTGTGGGTTGGTCGAAAGAAAGACTTTGTTTACCAAGTTTTTCCAGTTTTGTTCAAAACTGAAACAAACTTCGAGTTGCATGCGTTGTGCGGTCAAAGGAGTAAAGCCATGCCGCTCAAGAATGCTATTCAGACTGATACAATCCTCATCGTCGAAGACGACGTGTTTATTTCCATGGATGCCGCGGACAGCGTTTCGCGCGCCGGTGTCAACGTCGTGACGGCGGAGACGGTGCACGATGCGCTGGATATTCTCGAGAACGAGCATATTTCGGCGGCCATCCTTGACTTTCAGGTGCGCGACGGTGCGGTCACGCCGATCGTCGACGAGTTGCGCAAGAGGAGCATTCCCTTTCGCATCGTATCGGGCTCGCCGCTTGCCGAAATCGCCGCGAAGGGCATTCCGGCCGGCCTTTGCGCGCAGAAGCCCGCCGACTACTTCAAGGTGCTTGTCTCCTTGATCAGCGACCGCCCCTGGATATCTCTGCGCCCGAGCCATTGAAGGCACTGGCCGGGGAGCCTCACGGGCGCTTGTCGAGGAGCCGCGTCAGCGTGCGCTCGACGACATCGACCATGACCATCGTCTGGTGATCGACCTCGATGTTCAACCTGTCTCCCGGCTTGTAGCGCGGAAATGTCGTCTGCCGCAGCGTTTCCGGAATGAGATTGATCTGAAAGACGTCGCCCTCGGCTTCCGCAACCGTGAGGCTGGCGCCGTTGACGGCGAGAAAACCGCGGGGGAAAATATATTTGGCCCAGTCCTGCGGCACGGCGAAACGAATGAAGGCGCCCGGCATCTCGCTTTTGGCCGCGACAAGTGTGGCTGTGGTGGCAATGTGGCCGGCGATCGCGTGGCCACCGTTTTCATCCGTAGGCTTGGCCGAGCGTTCGATGTTGACGCTGTCGCCGATGGTCAGATCGCCCAGATTGGTGCGTTCCAGGGTCGCATCCATGGCATCGAAGGTCACGGTCGTCCCGTCGATCGACGTCGCCGACAGGCACACGCCCTCGACCGAGACGCTGCCGCCGATCTGCAAGCCTTCGACAAGGCGTTCGGGAAACGCGATGTGGAATTCGGTGTAACCGTCATGACGGGTTATGTTGACGACGGGAGCAACCGCCTGAACGATACCGGTATACATATATCTTCCTGTGTTCTGCGCCCGGGTCTATCAGAGCGCCCGCAACGATTTTCCGCAAAGGTAATGTGCGGCTTGGCAAAGACAACCGTTTAAACGAGACACTGTGTCAAGTCTTCCCGAGCGGACCGGTCATGGGGCCCCGTCTTGCCCTGTCCAAGGGACCGGCGCTATGGCTCAGCCTTCCGTTGGGGGGTGCAAACAATTTCTTGGATCTGTCATGAAGGGACGCTAGGCTCGGGCATGTCGAAAATTCTCTCCATCGCGCTCAATCCCGCCATCGATATTTCCAGTGACGCTGACAAGGTGCGTCACACTCACAAGACCCGCACCCATAACCAGCGCCAGCATGCCGGCGGCGGCGGCATCAATGTGGCGCGCGTCATCGTCGAGCTCGGCGGCAATTGTGAACTGCTTTATCTTTCCGGCGGTGCCACGGGAACCCTGCTGGAAGCCATGTTGAAGCCATTGGGCATCCGCCAGCATGCGTTTCCAATTCACGACCCGGTCCGGGTAGCCTACAATGTGCGCGAGCTCTCCACAAATCTCGAATATCGCTTCGTGCCCGAGGGGCCGCAGGTCACCGAGGCGGAACTGGCGCCGGTCTTCGACCTTCTGGAAAACACGGATGCGGATTATATCGTCGCCAGCGGCAGCCTGCCGCGCGGTGTCGGTGACGGCACCTATGCACGCATGGCCGCAATCGCGGCGGCCAAGAAAGCCCGCCTGATCCTCGACACGTCCGGCGAGGCTCTGCATGAGACGCTGTCGAAGTCGAAAGTCTT
Source organism: Ciceribacter sp. T2.26MG-112.2 (assembly GCF_900492205.1). Classification (GTDB taxonomy): domain Bacteria; phylum Pseudomonadota; class Alphaproteobacteria; order Rhizobiales; family Rhizobiaceae; genus Allorhizobium; species Allorhizobium naphthalenivorans_A. The sequence goes on along the minus strand of NZ_UEYQ01000001.1, from coordinate 543,541 downwards.
CCTCGTCAAGCCGAGCCTCGGCGAACTGGCGAGCTTTGTCGGGCAGGAGATCGATCACGACAATGCGGGTTCCGCCGCGCAGGCCGTCGTGCGCAGCGGGGCTGCAGACTATATCGCTGTCACGCTCGGTGGCGACGGTGCGATCCTCGTTGGAGCCGAAACGATCCAGCGCGTGCCGGCGATCGAGGTGCCGGTTCAGTCGGCGGTCGGCGCAGGCGATAGCTTCGTCGCCGCGATGACCTGGTCACTGGCCGAGGGTCACGAGATCGGCGAGGCTTTCCGCTTCGGCCTGGCGGCCGGTGCTGCGGCCGTCATGACATCGGGAACGGAACTCTGCCGTCGTGCGGACGTGCTGGCGCTCTATGAGGCGAACAAGGGCTGAGCTTCGCCCGGCCGCTTGGTCGATGCCTCATAGCCGCATGCCGGTCTTTCCGTCGAACAGTTTGGCCTTGCCCATGTTGACCTCGAAGCGGAACGTCTCGCCCGGCTTGACGCGCTCTTCGGGCCTGACCCGCGCGATCGCCTCCATGCCGCCGAGCGTGAAGACCAGCATCGTGTCCGGTCCAGTCGGCTCGACCACGTCGACCGCGCGTTCGAAGACGAAAAGGTCGGATTGCGGCGCGCCGTGGGCGCCGACATGGGTGATCGTCTCGGGGCGAAGACCGAGATGGATCTCCTCGCCCTCCAGCCCCTTGACCTTTGCCGCCTGTTCCGGCCCGAGCGGAAAGCGGATCGTTCCCTCTTCGTCGGTGACGGTGATGGCATAGCCATCCTCGTTGACCACCTTACCCTTGACGATGTTCATCGACGGCGAGCCCATGAAGCCGGCGACGAAGAGGTCGACGGGGTTTTCATAGATCTCCTCGGGCGTGCCGAACTGGCGGACATGGCCGTTGTCCATCACGGCAATGCGAGAGGCGAGCGTCATCGCCTCGATCTGGTCGTGGGTGACGTAGACGATGGTCTTGCCGAGGCGCAGATGCAGTTTCTTCACTTCCGTGCGCATTTCGATGCGCAGCTTGGCGTCGAGGTTGGAAAGCGGCTCATCGAACAGGAAGACGTCCGGATTGCGCACGAGGGCGCGGCCCATGGCGACGCGCTGGCGCTGGCCGCCGGACAACTGCCCGGGTTTGCGGTCCAGCAGCTGCTCGATGTGCAGGAGCTGGGAGACGTCGGCGAGCGCCTTGTCCTGCACTGCGCGATCGACGCCACGGGTCTGCATGCCGAAGGTGATGTTCTCCTCAACGGTCTTGGTCGGATAGAGCGCGTAGGACTGGAAAACCATGGCGATGTTCCGGTCCTTCGGCGGCACGTCGTTCACCAGCGTGTCGCCGATGCGAATCTCGCCGCTGGTCAGGGTCTCGAGCCCGGCGATCAAGTTGAGCAGGGTCGACTTGCCACAGCCCGAAGGTCCGACAAGCACGACGAACTCGCCGTCATCGAGGTCGATGCTGACCCCCTTGATGACCTCGACATTGCCGAACTTCTTCCAGACGTCCCGCAGTTCTACTTTCGCCATCTCATCACCCTTTCACGGCGCCTGCGGCCAGACCGCGCACAAAGTATTTCCCCGCCACGATGTAGACGAGGAGCGTCGGCAGGGCGGCGATGATCGCGGCCGCCATGTCGACATTGTATTCCTTCACGCCGGTACTCGACGCGACGATGTTGTTGAGCGCCACGGTCACCGGATTGCTGTCGCCGACCGTGAAGGCGACGCCGAACAGGAAGTCGTTCCAGATCTGGGTGAACTGCCAGATGACGGCGACGACAATGGTCGGCAGCGACATGGGCAAGAGCAGCGTGAAGAAGATGCGGAAGAAGCCGGCACCGTCGATCTTCGCCGCATGGACGATGCCGTCCGACACGCTGACGAAGAAGTTGCGAAAGAACAGCGTGGTGAAGGAAAGGCCGTAGACGGTGTGGACCAGGATCAGGCCGTAGACGCTGCCGGCGAGACCGAAATAGCCGAGCATGCGGGCCATGGGCAGCAGCACGACCTGGAAGGGGATGAAGGAGCCGAACAGCATCAGGGCGAAGATGATGTCCGCGCCGGGGAACTTCCACTTGGTCAGGGCATAGCCATTGAGCGCGCCGAGCAGGGTGGAGATGGTGACCGCCGGGATCACCATCAGGATCGAGTTCATGAAATAGGGCTGCAGGCCGGTGCAGCGCACGCCGACGCAGGCCGCGCTCCAGGCCTTTTCCCAGGCGGCGAAGGTCACATCCTTCGGCAGACTGATGAGCGAGGACGTGCGGATTTCCTCGAGCGACTTCAGAGAGGTCGAAATCATCACGAAGAGCGGCATGAGATAGTAGAGGCAGAAGAGGCCGAGGATGGCGAACAGCAAGAGCCGCAGCAACGTGTTCCTGAGACCCCTGGGCCGGACGATGCCGGAGGTAGCCGTCTTGCTCATTTCGCCGGCCTCCTCAGTTCCGAATAGAGATAGGGAATGAAGATCGCGGTGACCGTGACCAGCATCATCACCGCGCTTGCGGCCGCCGTGCCGAGTTCGCTGCGCTGGAAGGCGAAGGAATACATGAACGTCGCCGGCATGTCGGTGGCATAGCCCGGTCCGCCGCCGGTCAGCGCCATGACCAGGTCGAAGCTCTTGATGGCAAGATGCGCGAGAACGACGAAGGCGGAGAAGAAGACCGGCCGAACGATCGGCAGGATGATGCTCCAGTAGGTCCGGAACGGCCCCGCACCATCGATCGCCGCCGCCTTGATGATCTCGTCGTCGACCGAGCGCAGGCCGGCGAGGAACAGCGCCATGACATAGCCGGAGGATTGCCAGACGCCGGCAATCACGATGGTGTAGATCGCCATGTTCGGATCGACGAGCCAGTCGAAATTGAAATTGGGAAAACCCCAGCCCTGGATGATCTTCTCGACGCCGAGTGTCGGGTTGAGGATCCATTTCCACGCCGTGCCGGTGACGATGAACGACAGTGCCATGGGGTAGAGATAGATGGTGCGGATCATGCCTTCGGCGCGAATCCGCTGGTCGAGCAGGATCGCCAGGAACAGGCCGATCAGCATGCAGCAGATCATGAACAGACTTGTGAAGATGAAAAGGTTCTCGATCGCCACGAACCAGCGCGGAGTCGTCCACAACCGCTCGTATTGGCCAAGGCCGATCAGCGTGTAATTCGGCATCACGCCGGACTTGGTGAAGGAGATATAGACCGTCCAGGCGATGAAGCCGTAGACGAACAGCAGGCTTGCGGCAAACATCGGCGACACGACGATCTGCGGCAGCCATCGCTCGAAAAATCGATCGAAGGCGACCCGTCGGCTTCTGTCAGTCATTTCGCGGATCCTCCCGGCATGGTCTTCATTCCCCCTTGCGGTCTGCGCCGCATCAACGGGAACCACCGGAGTTCGGCAAGGCCGGACCCCGGTGGGGATCGATCGCAGTTAAGTCTTACTGGGCGCGCTTCACCGCTTCGCCCATGGCCTTGGCCGCATCGGCCGAGCTCATGTCCGAATTGAAGAAGTTGGTGACGACGTCGAGGAATTCGCCGCGTACCGTGCGGGGAACCGCCATTTCATGGGCCATGGACGGAACGAAGGTGTTGTTCTTCACTGCCGCCGTCATGTCTTCGAAGGACTTGAGGGCGCAGCTGTCGAACTTGTCCAGCTTGATGTCGGTGCGGGCCGGAATGGAACCCTTGGCCAGGTTGAAGGTTTCCTGGAACTCGGGCGACATGATCAGGCTCGCCAACACCTTCTGGCCCTCGATGCGATCGTCGCCCGAAACCTTGAAGAAGGCGAAGCTGTCGGTGTTGAAGCTGAAGCCGTTGCCAGGAGTCGGGGCGCAGATGAAATCCTTGCCCGGCTCCTTGCCGGCGGCGAGGAACTCGCCCTTGGCCCAGTCGCCCATGATCTGGAAGCCGGCTTCGCCGTTCATCACCATGGCGGTCGCGAGGTTCCAGTCGCGGCCGGAGAAGCCCGGATCGACATAGCCCCGCAGCTTGCGGAGCTGGTCGAAGACCTTGACCATGGTTTCGCCGGTCAGGGCCTCTTCGTCCAGCTCGATCAGCGCCTTGCGATAGAAATCCGCGCCTTCGGAAAGGACGATGGTTTCGAAGACCGTCGCATCCTGCCAGGGTTGGCCGCCATGGGCGAGCGGCGTGATGCCGGCGGCCTTGAGCTTGTCGGCAACGGCGTTGAACTCGTCCCAGGTCTTCGGCACTTCGGCGCCGACCTTGGCCAAGACGGCGGGGTTCACCCACATCCAGTCGATGCGGTGAACATTGACCGGGGCGGCGACATACTTGCCCTGGTATTTCATGATTTCGGCCATGGACGGCGGCAGGACATCGTCCCATTTCTCGGCCTTGGCCACATCCTCGACATCGGCGAGACCACCCTGGTCGGCCCATTCCTGGATGCCGGGACCTTTCAGCTGCACGGCTGCCGGCGGGTTGCCGGCCATCACGCGGGCGCGAAGGGCGGTCATGGCCGCATCACCGCCGCCGCCGGCGATCGGCGAGTCTTCCCAAGTGCCGCCCTGCTTTTCGAAGGCTTCCTTCAAGGTCCCGACGGCTTTCGCCTCGCCACCCGAGGTCCACCAGTGCAGGACCTCCACGGTGCCGCCGGCATGGCCGGCTGCGGGAAGCATGAAGAGAGAGACGGCGGTGGCAGTCAAAATGGATTTCAATTTACGCATGGCATCCTCCCGATTATTGCGGACGCAAGGGTCCGATTGCCGAATGGCTTTGGAAAAGGCTACTTGGTTCTGCGTAGAAACCCGCTCACGAATATGCGCGTTCTGCGGGCATGCGAACAATATCACGATACAACGATATCAACAGGTCGAATTGACTCTAATCAATCGGTGCGGGAGATTCGCCCGCACCGTACGGCACCTTGCCTCCGGGCGATCAGCCCCGGCCAGCCTTGGCCTTCTCCGCCGCCGAGACGATTTGTTTCACGGCGATGAAACTGTCGGGGCTCACCGACATCGAGTCGATGCCGCAGTCGACCAGGAACTCGGCGAATTCCGGATGGTCGCTTGGCGCCTGGCCGCAAAGGCCGATCTTGGCGCCCGCCTTGTTGGCCTCGGATATCACCTTTTCGATCATCCATTTGACCGCCTCATCCTGCTCATCGAACAGGTCGGCCAGTTCCCCGGAATCGCGGTCGACGCCCAGTGTGAGCTGGGTGAGGTCGTTCGAGCCGATCGAGAAGCCGTCGAAACGGTCGGCGAACTTGGCGGCCAGGATGACGTTCGAGGGGATCTCGCACATCACATAGACCTGGAGGCCGTTTTCGCCGCGCTTCAGGCCGTTCTCCGCCATGACGGAGAGCACCTTGTCGGCCTCACCGACCGAGCGGCAGAAGGGGATCATGACGACGACATTGGTGAAGCCCATTTCGTCGCGCAGCCGCTTGATCGCCTGGCATTCGAGCGCGAAGCCTTCACGGTAGCGCGGCGAGTAATAGCGAGAGGCGCCGCGAAAACCGATCATCGGGTTTTCTTCCTCCGGCTCGAATTCCGCCCCGCCGACGAGGCCGGCATATTCATTGGTCTTGAAGTCGCTCATGCGGATGATGACCGGCTTCGGATAGACTGCGGCGGCAAGGCGGCCGAGGCCACGGGCCAGCTTGTCGACGAAGTAGTCGGGCTTGTTGTTGTAGCCAGCGGTCAGGGTGGCGATCTCGGCCTTTGCCGCCTCGTCCTTCAGCCTGTCGAAATGCACGAGCGCCATCGGATGGACTCGGATGGCGTTGGATACGACGAACTCCATGCGGGCGAGACCGATGCCGTCGGCCGGCAGGCGCCACCAGCGGAAGGCCGAGCCGGGATTGGCGAGGTTCAGCATGACCTTGGTGTTGGTTTCCGGCAGGTCGTTGACGTCGAGTTCCTCGACCGAGAATTCGGCGATGCCCTCGTAGATGAAGCCTTCGTCGCCCTCGGCGCAGGAAATCGTCACGTCCTGACCCGTATGCAGGATCTCCGTCGCATTGCCGGTGCCGACGACGGCCGGCAGGCCGAGTTCGCGGCTGACGATCGCAGCATGCGAAGTGCGTCCGCCATGGTCGGTGACGATGGCCGCGGCGCGTTTCATGATCGGCACCCAGTCCGGGTCGGTGGTCTGGGTGACGAGAATCGAGCCCTCGACGAACTTGTCGATGTCCTTGGCGGTTTCGATCAGGCAAACCTGTCCGCTGGCGATGGCGTCGCCGATCGACAGGCCCTTGGTCAGGACCTTGCCCTTGTTTTGGATCGTGTAGGATTTGAAAATGCCGACGTCACGCCGCGCCTGAACCGTTTCCGGGCGGGCCTGCACGATGTACATGTCGCCGGTATCGCCGTCTCGAGCCCATTCCATGTCCATCGGGCAGCCGTAGTGCCGTTCGATGGTCGCCGCCCAGCGGGCGAGTTCGACGATCTCCGGATCGCTCAGTACCCAAGCGGCCCGCTCGGCCTTGGAGGTCGGCACATTGCGGGTCGGCTTGTCGCCGACCGCATAGATCATCTTGATGGACTTGGCGCCCTTCTTCTTCTCGATGATAGGCGACAATGCCATGTCGTCGAGCAGCGGCTTGAACACCTGATACTCGTCCGGGTCCACCGTGCCCTGCACGACGTTCTCGCCCAGGCCCCAGGCGGCATTGATCAGCACGACCTTGTCGAAGCCGGTCTCGGTGTCGATCGAGAACATCACGCCCGATCCGCCGATGTCGGAGCGCACCATCTGCTGCACACCGATCGACAGCGCCACCTTCATGTGGTCGAAGCCCTTGGTCCTGCGATAGCTGATCGCGCGGTCGGTAAAGAGCGAGGCATAGCAGCGACGGCAGGCGTCGATCAGCGCCGTCTCGCCCTTGATGTTGAGGAAGGTTTCCTGCTGGCCGGCAAAGCTGGCATCCGGAAGATCCTCGGCGGTGGCGCTGGAGCGCACGGCGACCTCGACTTCGTCCACGCCGGCCCGTTTCGACAACGTGCGATAGGCCTCACGGATCGCTACCTCGATCTCGGCCGGCCAATCGCCCTTGAGGAAGATATTGCGGATTGCCAAGCCGGTCTCGGCGAGCGTCGCCTTGCCGGACTCCCATTCGGCGAGGAAGGACGTCATGCGTTCCTTGAGGTTGTTTGCCGTGACATAATTCCAATAGGCGTCCGCAGTGGTGGCAAAACCCGGGGGCACGCGTATGCCGCCCGCGGCCAGGGCTTGCACCATTTCACCGAGCGAGGCGTTCTTGCCGCCGACGCGCGGCACGTCGTGGCGTCCCAGCGTTTCAAACCATGCGATGGACTGCTGCACTGCGGACATGGAAACCCTCCCGGATGGTGTTCTTGATGACGGCTCGCTCGGAGCGATTGTATGTTGTCGACAATAACCACTGTATTGTCACCGTGCTTTGACAATAATCAAAGAGATGCGCGAATGCGGGCTGCGGCGCAGCTTGTCTTATGACCGGATATTCGGCCTGGCCGGACTTGAAACGGATTTCGTTTTAGGCAGTATTCATTCTCAGGATTCATCAAAGGAATGACTGATTCATGCGCGTCGATTTCCTCGGCCTCGAGGCCTTTCTGTGCATTGCCGAGCGCGGCAGCTTTCACAGGGCGGCCGCCCATCTCAATCTGTCGCAGACGGCGCTCAGCCACCGGATGAAGAAGCTCGAGGACGATCTGGGCCTCAAGCTTCTGGCGCGGACGACGCGTCAGGTGACCTTGACCCCGACCGGAGTCGAACTGCTGCCTAAAGCGCGGCGGATGATGGACGAAATCACCTCCTCGTTCGAGCAGCTTCGCCTGCGGGGCAAGGAGCGCCAGGAGCATATCTCGATCGCCTGCCTGCCCACCATCGCCTCGATCTACCTGCCGCGCATCCTTGGCGGCTTCCTGGAAGACTATCGCGATGTGCGCGTGCGGATCCTCGACCATTCCGCCTCGGAGATCATCGACCATGTTCGCAACGGCGAGGTCGAGTTCGGCATTTCCATCGTCTCCTCCATGGCCATGGACCTGGAGATCACCCCGCTTTTCAAGGAATCCTTCGTTCTTGCCTGCCCCAAAAGCCATCCGTTGGCCAAGGGCGACGCCGCCACCTGGCAGGACCTCGAAGGTGAGCCGCTGATCCGTATCGGTACGCTGACGGGCAACCGTATCCTGATCGACGATGCGCTCGGCAGTCGCCGGGAGAGCCTGCTGTGGCGATACGAAGTGCGCCACATCGCGACCGCCATCAACATGGTGCAGGCGGGGCTCGGATTGACGGTGCTGCCGGAATTCGCACTCGGCGCCAGCCGGGCCTCCGACATCGTCGCCGTGCCGATCCGCAATCCGTCCGTCGTGCGCACCATCGGCACCATCATGCGCAAGGGCATTCCGCTGAGCCCGCCCGCCGAGGCGCTTTGTGCACTGGTCATGCGGGAATTCCGCCAGGAAAAACCGGTCAGGTCGTCCCGCAAGCCGGCAGATCACGATCACCTGGATTCGGAGACGGACAGCGCTGCATAAACCTCACCGCCGCGTTCAACTTTTTCAGCGCGGCAGGCGCGTTATTACTTGTCAAAATAATTCAAGTTAATTATCGAGGGGGATGCCAGCGCATGATCGTGGCAGGTCCTGCCGCGATCACGACGGGCCATCGTATCGTTTCATCAGACAAAGGAGCTCCCAGTGTTTCCTCATCATTCGGGACCTTCCATCACCGGCCTTGCCCTGGCCGGATGCCTGCTTCTTTCTTCCGCCGCCGCATTCGCACAGGAGCCTGCGCCTGGCGGCATTGCGCCTTCAGCGCCCGCAGCAGCGGCGGTCGCGCCGACCCCGGCTCAGCCGGGTCTGGCGGTCTCTCCCGAACCTGTAAGCGATGCGGCGCCTGCCTCGACCGAAGCGGCAGCGTCTGACGCGGCTGAAGCGACGTCCGCTGCAGAACCGGTCGCGGTTCAAGCGGGTTCTCCGGCCGTCGAGACGGGTGGGGCTTCTCCGGCGGTGGATGAACCGGCCGGCGCTGGACAGATCGCCCGCGAAGATCTGCCGCATAATCTCTCGCCGCTCGGCATGTTCATGGCAGCCGACTGGGTGGTCAAGGCGGTGATGATCTCGCTGGCCTTCGCCTCTCTCGTCACCTGGACCGTGTGGCTGGCCAAGACGCTGCAACTGGCCGGCGCCCGGGTGCGGGCGACGCGTGGACTGAAGGCCATCCTCAAGGCCCACACGCTCGAAGCGGCCATGGCCGACATGGCCGGTCGCGGTGGCGTCGTCGTCTCGATGCTGCGCAGTGCCAGCGATGAAATCCGCCTCTCCGATGCCGCCGTGGATCGGGCGGGCGGCGCCGGGGTCAAGGAGCGGGTGGCCTCTGCTCTGGCGCGGATCGAGGTGCGTGCCGGGCGCCATATCGCCAAGGGCACCGGCGTGCTGGCGACGATCGGTTCGACGGCGCCGTTCGTCGGCCTGTTCGGCACGGTCTGGGGGATCATGAACTCCTTCATCGGCATTTCCGAATCCCAGACGACCAATCTCGCCGTCGTCGCGCCCGGCATTGCCGAGGCCTTGCTCGCCACCGCGATCGGCCTGGTGGCCGCTATCCCGGCGGTGATCATCTACAACGTCTTTGCCCGTTCGGTGACCGGTTATCGCCAGTTGCTGGGCGACGCGGCGGCCGGCATCGAGCGCCTGGTCAGCCGCGATCTCGACTATCGCAAGGCCTCTCCCGCGGCCAAGAGCGCCGCCGTGGCGCTTGCGGCGGAGTAAAGAGATGGCCGGCGGCATTCGGGAAAACCATTCAGGCGACGATCTGGCGGAAAACCACGAGATCAATGTCACGCCCTTTATCGACGTGATGCTGGTTCTGCTCATCATCTTCATGGTGGCCGCACCGCTGGCCACCGTCGATGTCAGCGTCGACCTGCCTGCATCGACGGCGAAGCCGGCCGAGCGGCCGGATACGCCGGTCTATGTCACACTGAAGGAAGACATGAGCCTGTCGCTCGGCAACGAGACGGCTGTCCGCGAAACCCTCGGTGCCGATCTCGATCGCCTGACCGAGGGGAACAAGGATGCGCGGATCTTCCTGCGCGCCGACAAGGCGGTGGACTATGGCGCCTTCATGGAAGTCATGAACCTCCTGCGCGATGCCGGCTATCTGAAGATCGCGCTGGTGGGGCTGGAAACCCTGCCGTCGCCGCAACTTTCGCCGGACGAGCCGTCACCCGCGCCCGGGGTGCAGCCATGACAAGCCACCCGGTGCAGCGCTCCAGGGGCAGGGTAGCGGGTGAACTGCTGCTCTGGTCGGCGGCCGCGGTTTGTGTGGCCGCCGCCCATGCCGGTGCGGTTGCGCTGTTGCTGCAGGAACCGGAGCTTGTTGCAGCCGATGCGGCCCCCCCGTCGGCGATCATGATCGAGCTTGCCCCCGAGCCTGTTGCGGAAAAGGTCGAGGAGGAACAGATCGTTCCCGACCAGGTCGATGCCGAGGAGATCAAAACGGCGTCGCATGAGCCCATCCCTGAGCCTCTTGAGCAGCCGGTACCCGAGCCCATGCCCGAGCCGATCGTGGAGCCGCCGGTCGAGGAAGTCGTGGAGCACGTGCCGGAGCCGGTTGCCGAGCCCGTCGTCGAACCGCCGCCGCTCGAACCCGAGCCGCTCCCGGACCCTGTCGAGGAGATCGATCCGATCGAGCAGATGGTGATGGCCCAGCTTGAAAACGTGGCCGTGCCGATTCCGGTCATGCGTCCGCCGCCGCCCGCTCCGAAGCCGGTGGAGGAAAAGCCGAAGAAGCAGGACGCGAAGAAACCCGTCGCCAAGCCGAAGGCGCCGCCGCCGCCCGCGTCGGAGGCGGCGCGCAAGGCCAAGGCCGAGGTCGCCCAGGCCGATCGCACGGCGGCAAAGGCGACCAGCAGCGGTGGGGGCCGCAATGTCAGCCCCGCCAAGTGGCAGTCGCGCCTGATGTCGCATCTCGAGCGGCGCAAGCGCTATCCGTCTGAGGCGCGCAGCAATCGGGAAGAGGGGACCGTCTATGTACGGTTCCGGATCGATGACGGCGGTAATGTCCTGTCGGTTTCGCTGTCGCGATCGTCCGGCCATTCGAGCCTCGACCAGGCGGTGCTCGATATGGTGCGTCGCGCCTCGCCCGTTCCGGCCCCGCCTGCGGGCGTGAGCAAGACGATCACCGCGCCCGTGCGCTTCAATATTCGTTAGCCGGGCCGGTCGAGCAACGTCTCGACCGCCGCGAGGACGTCATCGATCGCAGCGGTCGCGTCGATGCGGTGCCAATCCATGGGACCAAGGTCCCTGGCGAGTTGCATTTCAAGCACGTCGAGCGTGGCGTCGGATTGACCCTTCGGCCTTGACGCAATGCGCGACTGCAGGGTGTCGGCGCCGGCGTCCAACCAGAAACCGCTGAATGGTACGCTCAATTGTTCGGCGATGACGCGCACGTGACGGCGGTCATCGGGCCGGTCGAAAACGGCGTTGACGATCGCTGTGCCACCGCCCTCAATCACCAGGCGCGCCCGATCGGCCATCTGTGCATAGACCGTCGCCGAGATGTCCGGTCGATAGGCTTCCGGAGGCAATTGCTGGTTGGCGGCGACGCCGAACATCGCCTTGCGAATCCGGTCGCTTTCTAGGATGCGGGCACCCGGCGGACCGGCGAGACGGGGGGCAAGCCGATCGGCGAGTGTGGACTTGCCGGAACCGCTCAGCCCACCGATCGCCACGAGCCGTGGCGATCGGTGGGTGAGAAGCGATGCGGCGAAGTCGAAATAGGTCCCGGCGCTGTGCGCCAGCTTGCCATCGGCATCCCCGCCCGACTCGATCTGGGTGCCGGTCACATGGGCGCGGACGGCGGCCCTGACCGCCATGAAGAAGGGTAGAAGGGAAAAGCCCTCGTCGTCGTGGCTGATGTCGAGATAGCGATTGGCCGCGACATTCGCCAGATCCGGGAAGCCGCGATGCCACAGGTCCATCAGCAGGAAGGCGAGGTCGTAAAGGACGTCGACGGTTGCGATCTGGTCGTTGAAGTCGATGCAGTCGAACATGCGTGGCCCGGCGGCGCTGAGGAACAGGTTTCGCAAGTGCAGGTCGCCATGGCAAAGGCGCACCTTGCCCTCGGCTTCGCGTCGATCCATCAGGGCTATATGATCCGTCCAAGCGCTTCGGAAGACCGCGTTCAGCCGGGCGACGGCATCGTCGGGGAAGACATGGCTGGTGGCGAAGCCTGCCGCATTGATGTCCAGCACGCCGCCAAGGTTGGCCGAACCGCTGGCGGTGTGGACGATCGGCGCTTGCGCATGGACGGAGGCGATCATCCGCGCCGTTTCCTCCATCAGCGAAGCGTCCAGCTTGCCTTCGTCCGCCATGCGGTCGAACAGGTCGTGCTGGGCAAACCGGTTCATCTCTACGACGACGTCGACGGCCTCGCCCGTGCCGTCAAAGGTCAGTCGCCCATCTGCCTCGCGGGTGATGCGGCGGATGCCGAGGTAGAGCTCGGGCGTTGCCCGACTGTTGAGCTCGACCTCGCGCCGGCAGTAATGCAGGCGAAGTTCATAGGTCGAAAAGTCGGCGTAGGGCAGTTTGACAGCACGCTTCAGCTTGTAGGCGCGGCCATCGATCAGGAAGACGAGCGAAATGTGGGTCTCGATGATCTTCACTGCGCCTGTTTCGCCGTAGGTCTCAGGCGCGCTCAGAAAGGCAATCGCTGCCGACTGATCGTGAATGTTCATTCGCCCGCCCCGAAATGCCGCCAGATCATGCGGGCACCTTGGCCGATTTGAAAGGGGAAGACCAGTGCAGGCCATCAAACCTTGGTCTGAGGCTTTTGAACTTTCACATAAAGTTCAAAAAGAAAAGGCCGCGCGGTCTGTTTCGCCCGCGCGGCCTTCGCTCGAATCAACAAGAGGGTCGATCAGCCCACGTCGAACTTGACGCCCTGCGCGAGCGGCAGTGTCTTGCCGTAATTGATCGTGTTGGTGGCGCGGCGCATGTAGGCCTTCCAGGCGTCGGAGCCGGATTCGCGGCCGCCGCCGGTTTCCTTTTCGCCACCGAAGGCGCCACCGATTTCTGCGCCGGAGGGGCCGATATTGACATTGGCGATGCCGCAATCCGACCCACGATCCGACACGAAGGCTTCCGCCTCGCGCAGGTCGTTGGTGAAGATCGACGACGACAGGCCCTGGGGAACGTCATTGTTGAGAGCCAGCGCTTCGTCGAAGTCGCTGTACTTGATGATGTAGAGGATCGGCGCGAAAGTCTCGTCCTTGACCGGACCGGTCTGGGCCGGCATCTCGACGATTGCCGGGCGAACGTAATAGGCGTCGGCCGCTTCGTTCTGCATCAGGCGGTCGCCACCGGAGACCTTGCCGCCAGCTGCCTTGGCTTCATCGAGCGCCTTCTGCATACGGCCGAAGGAGCCTTCGTCGATCAGCGGGCCTACCAGCGTCGAGGACTGCAGCGGGTTGCCGACAGTGACCGAGCCATAGGCCTGGATCAGGCGCGGGACGAGCTTGTCGTAGACGCTTTCGTGGACGAACAGGCGGCGCAGCGAGGTGCAGCGCTGGCCGGCCGTGCCCATGGCGGCAAAGGCGACGCCGCGCAGGGTCAGGTCGAGATCGGCGGTCGGGCAGACGATCGCCGCATTGTTGCCGCCGAGCTCGAGGATCGACCGGCCGAAGCGGGTGGCGACGCGCGGGCCGACGGCACGGCCCATGGCGGTCGAGCCGGTTGCCGAGATGAGCGGAACCTTCGGGCTGTCGACGAGGATTTCGCCGATCTCGCGGCCGCCGATCAGCAGCGTCGAAAGATTGGCCGGAGCCTTGCCGCCGTCGGCGACATAACGGCTGACGGCCTTTTCGAAGATCGCCTGGGTGGCGATGGCGGTGAGCGGGGTCTTCTCCGACGGCTTCCAGATGGTCGAGTTGCCGCAGACCAGTGCCAGAGCCGAGTTCCACGCCCAGACGGCAACGGGGAAGTTGAAGGCCGAGATGATGCCGGTGATGCCGAGCGGATGCCAGCTTTCCATCATCCGGTGTTCGGCGCGTTCGGTGGCGATGGTCAGGCCGTAGAGCTGACGCGACAGGCCGACGGCGAAGTCGCAGATGTCGATCATTTCCTGCACTTCGCCAAGACCTTCGGAGACGATCTTGCCGACTTCTATGGAAACCAGGCGGCCGAGGTCGGCCTTGGCGGCGCGCAGTTCCTCGCCGAGCAGGCGGATCAGTTCGCCGCGCTTGGGGGCCGGAACGAGGCGCCATTCGAGGAAGGCCTGATGGGAGGCGTCGATGGCGGCCTTGGTGTCGGCGGCATTGATCTCTGTGACAGCGGCGATCTTCTCGCCGTTGATCGGCGAGCGAACCGAAAGCGTGCCGCCGGCGAGGCTTTCGGCGGGCACGCCGAGGCGGCCCATGATGGCGGCCACTTCGGCCGAGAAGTTCAGGTTGGCAAGGGTCATGGTCTTCCTTCCAGTAATTGCGGATGTTCCGTTATCGGTTGTCTTCGAGGGCTTCCGTTCAGAAGCGCGCCCCGGCGAAATGGGCGATCTGGGCGCCGGCTTCGTAATAGGCGCCCTTCAGGTTGCGAAGCGGAGCTTCGACGACGTCCCTGACCGGCAGCGGCAGATCCGTCTCCGAAAGTTCGCCGAGGATATGGCGAGCCAGTGTCTTACCGAAAACCGTTCCCGGCGCAATGCCGCGGCCGTTATAGCCGGAAAAGCCCACGACATTCGGGGCAAACTTGTGAAAACGCGGAATGGCGTCGTCGGTCATGCCGATGCGGCCATACCATTCGGTTTCGAATTCGACATTGCCGAGATCGGGAAAGAGCTTCTTGAGCGCCCTCTTGGCCCAGGAGCGGTGAATGGCGGCGCCTGTGTTGCGAAGGGCGCCGCAGCTGCCGAAGACAAGGCGGCCGGCCTTGTCCATGCGGAAGGAGGAGAGCACTTCCTTGGTGTCCCAGCAGCCCTCGCGGCCCGGCAGGATCTTTTTCAGCTGTTCGGCCGAGAGCGGCTTGGTGGCGAAGTTGAAATAGGGCAGCAGGACCTGTTCCTTGCGCACCGCTTCCCAAGGACCGGTCGAATAATATTCGGAGGCGACGATGATCCAGTCGGCCGACACCGAACCGTTCGTCGTCTTCACCACCCAGCGGCTGCCGTCGCGTTCCGTCGAAACCGCGGCGCTGCCGGTATGGATCTTGGCCCCGGCAGCGATCGCCGCCTTGGCCAGCCCCCGAACATAGGCCAGCGGCTGGAGCGTGCCGGCCCGCATGTCGAGCAGCGATCCTGCATAGGCCGTCGTGCCGATGCGCTTGGCCGTCTCTTCCGCCGAGAGAATACGCACGTCGGCGCCCCGCGCGGCCCACTGGCTGCAACGCTCCTTGATTTCCTCAAGACCGGACTGGCCGACGGCGCAGTGGAGCGTGCCGTTCTTTTCGAGCTCGCAGTCGATGCCGTGCTTTTCGATCAGCGCGCGGACCAGCAGCGGTGCATTGCCCAGCAGGTCGAGAACGCGCTCGCCATAGACCGGGCCGAGTACGCCGGGGATCTCCGACGGCATGACCCACATGCCGCCGTTGATCAGGCCGACATTGCGGCCGGCCCCGCCGAAGCCGATCTCGGTTGCCTCCAGGAGGACGACCTTGGTGCCAGCCTCCGCCAGGTGCAGGGCGGCGGAAATACCGGTATAACCGCCGCCAACGATGACGACATCGGCGTCGACCCGGCCGGAAAGCGGCGGGGTGAGCGGTGCCGCCGGTGCGGTCCTTTCCCACAGGCCGTGGGAGCGGGGGTCGTTCAGCATGATCTCTTCCTCTTGGGTGGCCGTGGGAGACGGCCGATAGGACGTTTCGTTGCGTCGGAGGCGAGCGCGGTTCTCGAGGAAGTCGCAGTCCAGGCGTCGCTCGCTCACATCATTCCGAAACATGAAGTCTTGCGAAATCTAGAAGACGAAACTAACCCGTTCCAACGATAATTTCTCAAGAGTTCATTCCGTCGAGGTATAACATGCTGCCGGCCCGGCGCTTTCTTCCGTCGCTCTCACTGCTCGCAGCCTTCGAGGCTGCCGCGCGAACCGGCAGCATCACGGCCGCGGCCCGCGAGCTCGACCTCACCCAGAGCGCAGTCAGTCGCCAGATCAAGGCACTGGAGGATCAGCTGGGTGTTGCGCTGTTTCTTCGCGAGCGCCAGACCATTCGGCTCACAGTCGCGGGCGACGGCTATGCGCGGGAAATCCGCGAGGCCTTGCGGCGCATTTCCAGTGCCTCGCTCAACCTTCGCGCCAATCCCAATGGCGGGACGCTGAACCTCGCCGTGCTTCCGACCTTCGGCGCGCGGTGGCTGGCACCGCGTCTGGCCGGTTTCCTCACGGCCCATCCCGGCATTGCCATCAATCTGATCACCCGCCTGTCGCCCTTCGATTTTCATCTGGATTCGATCGACGCGGCAATCCATTTCGGCGCCCCGGTCTGGCCAGGCGCCGAACTGACCCCGCTGATGGGGGAGACGACGATCCCGCTGTGCAGTCCGTCGTTCAAGGCGGCACACCGGCTGGAGGCCGCCGCCGATATTCTCGATGTGCCGCTGCTGCATCTGACGACGCGCCCCGATGCCTGGGAAAAATGGCTTTCCGCCAATGGCGTGGCTTTCGAATCCGTGCATGGCATGCTGTTCGATCAGTTTGGCGCGGCCTCGCAGGCCGCTGTCGGTGGGCTTGGGGTGGCTTTGCTGCCGGCATTCCTTTTCCGCGAGGAAGTGGCGCGGGGCGATCTGGTGCCGGCGATCAATCAGGAGGTCGACAGCGAGGGAGGCTACTATCTTGCCTTCACCCGAGAGCGCGCCAGCTACCTGCCGCTCGTCGCCTTCCGCAACTGGATTCTCGATGAGATCGCCCGCGAGCACGCTCCGTCATCTCGATCCGGCTGACCGGCGCTCAGAGGGTCTGGCTGATGGCGAGGGCGGTGGCAAAGCCGAGATGGGTCAGATGATGCAAGGTCTGGTCGGTGCCGAGCAGCCACCAGAAGCCGGTATGGCTTGAATCGAAGCCGAGGCGCGACTGGGTCACCGCCTTTGCCCGATCGATCGCCGAATGGACGATGAAATCGACAAGGCCGATCCAGGCCAGCGACGGGGCGAAAATCGAGAAAATCAGGCCGGTCAGGGCTCCGTGTATTGCGGCATGCAAGGCGAGGGGCACCAGCCATCCTCGGGACCGTTGCTTGCCGATGGCGATCCAGCCCGTCTGCAGCAGGAAATCGGCGACAAGGTGCTTGAGGAGGAACAAGGCCATGCCCCATACGATCCAGGGAGTGGAGATCATTTCGGGCATGCTCGGCATCGAGTTTCCTTCACCTTTGGCTGTCGAGGTGGAGGATAGACATGCTGCGAACGGGCTGTGAAGCCGGCCTCCGGGGAAGCCTGGTTTTGCGATTTGCGAAGCGTTTACAACATACCAAAATTTGAGCAATCGGCGTTATGTTGAATTAAGCACCGCGCCGGAGCATCGTTCTTGCTCACCAGCCGTCGGAAAGCACCTTTTCCAGCATTGCGGCGAAGAAGTCGGCGCTGTCGCGCGACAGGCAGAGCGGCGGCTTTATTTTCAAAATGTTAAGATGATCGCCCGTTGGTTGCATGATCACGCCGAGATCCAGCAGGCGGTCGCAGATGGCGGCGGTCTCTTGCGTTGCCGGCTCCAGGGTTTCCCGGTCGCGGACGAATTCCAGCCCGAGATATAGCCCCATGCCGTGAACCGCGCCGATGAGCGGAAAACGCTGGCCGAGCGCCTCCAGCCGTGACTTCAGATAGTCGCCCGTATTCTTTGCATTCTCCTGAAGGCTCTCGTCGCGCATGATGTCGAGCACCGCCATGCCGACGACGCAGCTGACCGGGCTGCCACCGGCCGACGAGAAGAAATAGCCTTCGTTCTCCAGCGCGTCGGCGATCGCGCGGCTGGTGATGACGGCGCCGAGCGGCTGGCCATTGCCCATGCCCTTGGCGATCGTGATGATGTCGGGGACGACGCCCTGCTGCTCGAACCCCCAGAAGAAATGACCCAGCCGGCCATAGCCGACCTGAACCTCGTCGGCGATGCACACACCGCCGCGCGCGCGGATCATGCCGTAGACCTCGGCGAGGTAGCCGGGCGGCAATGGAATGCCGCCGGCATTGCCGTAGACGCATTCGCAGATGAAGCCGGCAAGCTTTTCGCCGGCTTCGTCAATGGCATCCAGTGCCTTGGCGACGCTTGCCACATAGTCGGCAGACGACGTGGCGCCGCGGAAGGGGCCGCGATAGGTGTTTGGCGCCGTGACCGGGTGAACCCAGCCGGGGCGTGTTTCGAGCGCGCGCGGGTTGTCGGCAATCGAGGTCGAGACCGCATCGCTCGCCACCGTCCAGCCATGATAGGCCTCGAGCAGGCTGACGATGTTGTGCGAGCCGGTCTTGGCCCAGGCGAGGCGGAGCGCGAGGTCGACGGCCTCCGAACCGCTGTTGACGAGGAAGACGGTGTCGAGGCCGTCCGGCGCAAGCGAGGCCAGTCGGTCGGAGAATTCCGCGACCGAGGCATAGTGGAAGCGTGAGTTGGTATTGAGGAGAGACCACTGACGCCCAGCCGCGCGTGCCAACCGTGGATGTCCGTGGCCGAGAATGGTGACGTTGTTGACCATGTCGAGGTAGGACCGGCCGGTCACGTCGAACAGATGCTCCTTCCAGCCCCGCTCGATCTGCGGCGGATTGGCGTAATAGTTCTTCTGTGGCTTGGCGAAGCTGCAACGGCGCATGTCGAGCAGTTCAGCGCTCAGCGGCCCTGGTGCATCCAGTTCGCAGCCCAGCAGGGCGGAAGGCGAGGGGCAGAGGCCCGCCCAGACCCTCGCATGGGCAGGGCGGGCGAAGAGCGGCGGAACGAGATCGGCGTCGCGGCAAAGCTGCACCCGCAGTCCGCCGACCGCACCGAGCACGCCGGCGACGACACCGATCGGCTCGCCTGACCTGATCTCGCTGCCATCCTCGAGCAGGCAGTCGACCCCGTCGATATGCAGGGATATGTCCGCGGAGGAAAGGATCAGGTGGTGTCCGTCCTTGATCACGCGCGCATCGATCGGAGCCGAAACCGGCGTCGCGGCCGGCAGGCAGATGTCGACATGGAGCGCGAAGGTCGCGGGCTCACGTTCCGACAGCGTGCGGGTATAGGAAAGGCGGTATTCGCCATAGCGGGTCGAGGCGACGCCGGTCTCGGCGGCCGCGCGGGCCAGCAGCTTCCAGTCGATCTGCGGGTCGGACCAGCCGTCCTCGACCAGGGTATCGCTCATCACCGAAAGATCGGTGAGCCGCACCGTTTCCGGCGCGATGTCGGGAAGCAGCCGGCCGAAGGCGCTCGCGTCGAAGGGGCGCGCGCCATGGCCGACCGCGTCGAGAATTGCGGCCTCCATCAGCGCGAAGGGGGCAGACGTTGCGACGTCGAAAATCTCGCGTTCATGCGCCGCGTTTCCCTGGACGTAGGCGTTATCCGGGTCGATGGCGAGTTGCTGTTCGGAACTGGCGACGAGCACGCCGGCACGGGCCACGATCAACGGCCAGAGCGCCTTCAGTTCGGCCTCGTTGAGGGGGCAGCGCTCCTGGAAGGCGCGGACCGCCGGCAGGATGAAGAAGGGGTCGCCGTCGGCATGGTGAAGGAGCGCGGTGCAGGTGACCGCCAGATCTGCGACCAGCCAGCCGCTCACGACATCACCGAAATCGATGACGCCGTCCGGCATCAAACGGCCCTCCCGGTCGGGCCTCGCCACGACGTTGTCGTCGGTGATGTCGTGGTGGATCGGTTGCACCCGCAGCTTGCCGGCCAGCGGCTGGATGCGCTTGACGGCGGTGACCATGGCCTTGGCGATGCGGTCGCGCCGTGACTGGTCCGTCACCGCCTTCAGCAGGTGGAGTGCGACCGGCCCGGCGCGGCGGAGATCCCATTGCAGTTCGCGCTCGAGGCCCGGATGGGTAAAGTCCTTGAGACCGACTGCAATGCGGGCGGTCAGCGCGCCAAGTCCGGCAACGATCGGCGGCGCCAGATACTTGCGCTGGGTCAGCGGCTCTCCGTCGAGATAAGTGAGCAGCCGGACCTGATAATCTTCGTCGTCGACCGTCAGGAAGAGAATATCCTCGCCGCCCGCGGCGAGTATGGGGGAAGGAACGCGCACCATGTCGGGCAGGGTTGCCAGATGACGCATGGCGGCGTTCTGCGCAGCAAGCTCGATTGTCGCATATTCCGCCCGGCAGATCTTCAGGACATAGCGGTCCTCGCCGGTATCGATGCGGAAGTTGCGATCCTGCTGGCTGCCGAGTTCCTTGAGACTGCCTTCCAGCCCGTAGTGCTCCTTGAGAATGTCGGCAGCCTGTTGTTCCGACACGTTTGGACGGGGCAGTTCGGTGCGCCTGAGCAGAGCGGAGTCGGGCATGGCTGTTCTCCCTCGAGAATCACATAGCCGACATTATCAAAGGTGCGTCAGCCGTCCATCCCGGTGCGCCGGCGCCCGCCGGCGTGCCGGGGTTGTGGACAGCTCGATCAGCCCATGCGTTCGGAGGCGTAGGAGCCCGGGCTCGCCGGGAAGACCACGGTGCGGTTTCCGTTGATGAAGGTGCGGTGGTGGATATGGGCGTGGATCGCCCGCGCCAGCACCTGGCTTTCGACGTCGCGCCCGATCGAGACATAGTCGTCGGCGCTCTGGGCATGGGTGATGCGGGCGACGTCCTGCTCGATGATCGGACCCTCATCGAGGTCGGCCGTCACGTAGTGGGCGGTCGCGCCGATTAGCTTCACGCCGCGCTCATAGGCCTGCTTGTAAGGGTTGGCGCCCTTGAAAGACGGCAGGAACGAGTGGTGGATGTTGATGATCCGGCCGGACATCTTCCGGCACAGGCTATCGGAGAGCACCTGCATGTAGCGGGCAAGCACGATGAGCTCCGTCCCGGTCTGCTCGACCAGTTCGAGAAGCTGGGCCTCCGCCTGCGGCTTGTTCTCCTTGGTCACCTTGATGTGGTAGAAGGGGATGTCATGGTTCACCACGACCTTCTGATAGTCGAAATGGTTCGAGACGACGCCGACGATGTCGATGGGCAGGGCGCCGATCTTCCAGCGATAGAGCAGGTCGTTGAGGCAATGGCCGAAACGCGACACCATCAGTAGCACCTTCATCCGGTGCGCCGCATCGTGGATTTCGCTTTCCATGCCAAACTGTTCGGCGATCGGCTTGAAACCTTCGAGCAGCTTGTCGCGCGCGATGCCCTTTTCGGAGATGAAGCTGACGCGCATGAAGAACTTGCCGGTGCCGAGATCGTCGAACTGCGAGCTGTCGACAATGTTGCAGCCTTCTGCGGCAAGGTAGCCGGAAATGGCCGCCACGATGCCACGCGTGGATGGGCAGGATACCGTCAGTACATAGCTCGTCATCTTCTCAAACCTTTTTCTCGCCCCGAGGGTGGACGGGCTGTCTTATCGCAGTCATGCCGTGGCGGAAAGATCGGCACCTGATTTGCGACGGACGCTGCCTGTCTGTCCCATTGGCGCCAAGCTTAGGGACGGTCGAGGAAAACTCCGTTCCCATTGCGTCTTCCATCAGCGTATCCCCGTCGTCACGGTGCAGGGCTGGGATGGCGGATCTGTTGACCTCGGCTTGGAAGTCTTTAACCTCGCCGCATCAAACTTCAGGGATACCATGGATCACACCCGTCATTGCTCCGGCGTCATCGCGTTTGCTTCCAGACGACAGAAGCGGGTCGCGGCGGTGCTGCTCGTCCTTGGGCTGCTTTCCCAACCGGCGCAGGCCGCAGAACCGTGTTTTCGCGGTATCAACCTCTCCGGTGCCGAATTCGGCAATCCCGACGGCGTGGCGGGGACGGATTACGTCTATCCCTCGGAGGCCACCATCGCCTATTTCGCCGGCAAGGGTTTCACTTCGGTCCGCCTGCCCTTTCTCTGGGAGCGTCTGCAACCTCGCCTGCGGGGGGATCTCGATGAAGGCGAACTGGGGCGATTGCGGGAAAGCGTCGAGAAGCTTAGGGCTGCCGGCCTTCGTATCGTTCTCGATCCGCACAATTACGCGCGTTACCGGGAGGCTGTCATCGGATCGGCCGAGGTCAGCAGTGATGATTTCGCCGATTTCTGGGGGCGTCTGGCGCGTCACTTTGCCAATCAGCCGGACATTACCTTCGGCCTGATGAACGAACCGCACGACATGCCGGCGACGCAATGGCTGGATGCTGCCAATGCGGCTCTCGCCCGCATCCGCGGCGAGGGCGCCGACAATCTCGTGCTCGTTCCGGGAACGGCCTGGACCGGCGCGCACAGCTGGGAGGGCGGGACTTATGGCGCGCCGAACGGTGAGGTGATGCTCGGCGTCGTCGATCCGGTCGATAACTATGCCTACGAAGTGCACCAGTATTTTGACGATGATTTTTCGGGCACGAAGGCCAATTGCAGCCGTGCCGGAGATGCCGTCATGGCCATCGAGAATTTTTCCCGCTGGCTGCGAACCCATGGCAAGCGGGGGTACCTGGGTGAATTCGGCGTGACCGGGGACGAGGCTTGTGTCTCGGCCCTTGCCGACATGGTCTCCGCGGTCGAAGGCAATCGCGAATTGTGGGTCGGCTGGGCCTACTGGGTCGCCGGCGACTGGTGGCCCGATACCGAAGCGCTCAACATCCAGCCGACCGCCGAGGGCGACCGTCCGCAGTTGAGGGGGCTGGCGACCGCGCTCAAGGATTTCTCGGCAAGCGGTTCTTCGTGCCCGGCGCTTCAGTCGCGGTAAGGCCCGGCCGGGTCATGGCAGGCGCGTAAGCCTTTCCCGTCGGCGATCCTGCGGGCGCGGGCGAGCGCGGGGACAGGCCTGCCCAATCCACGCGATGGGCGGTTCCGAGCACGAACCACAGCAATGCGGCGGTCTTGATCGAGAAGAACGAGTTGCTGATGATCATCAGCAGCAGGAGATAGATCAGCACCATGGAATGGAAGACCCAGGCCTTCGGATCCTTGAACGGTGCGACCACCAGCATGGCCCATAGCGCGACGAACCCGAGCAGACCGAATTTCGTCAACGTGTAGGCAAGTCCTGAATCGGCGGTGAATTCGTCGGTGGTGGCGATCCCGAGGACGACGGGTAAGTCCAGCCGGGTGAGAATGGCGGCGGTCACCTTGAACCGCCCGGCCACGTCGTTTGCGCCACCCTCCGTGCCGGTCGCCAGGCCGTAGATCGCGATCAGGGCCAGCAGCAGGAAGGGCAGCGCGATCCAGATCGGCCTTGCCACCAGCCGGTAGAAGGGCAGCATCAGGGTCATCAGGATGCAGGTGTAGAAACCGAAGCGGGCATCGGCGAGCACGACCGTGGCGAGAGCCGCCGCCATGACCGCGAAGCGATAGCGCATGTCGCTCCGAAACAGCGCCCAGGCAAAGACAATCGCACCGAAATTGCCGGCGGAGACCGGTTCGAGGAAGACGGAGGACACCCGGTGCTGGCCGAGGAAGGACAGCAGCGTTCGTGGCTCGGGGCGAAGGCCGCTGATGAACAGGCCGCGGGTCGCGCCGAAGGTTTCCTCGAGTGTCAGCGAGCCGCGGGCGATGAAATAGCCAAGCACGTTGAAGACATCGAGATAGAGCTCGGTCAGGAAATATTCGAACAGGCCGAAGGCAAGGACGATGGCGATCGAGATCGCCACCAGGCGGTCGGCGAGTTTCGTGTCGCGGACCTGCGTCCCCATGAAATAAAAGCCGATCGGAATGAGGACGTCACGCAAGGCCTTGAGGTCGATGGCGCCCCTCAAGGCAAAGAGGAGGAGCATGTAGCTCAGGAACAGTGCCGAGACGAGATAGAGATCGATGCGGCGGCCGAGGGCCGCCAGAAAGGCGCAGCCGATCAATGCCATTTCAAACAGCATCACGTGGCTTTCCCGAATCCCCGTCACATTGGTGTTGAGGAAGCAGAGGAAGGCATTGAAGGTGAGGCCGCCCAGGACCGCGATGGTCGCCAATTGCCGGCGCAGTGCTTCATAAGCTGATTCCGGGAGCGCTTGCGGGTTCGTCACCTCGGTCGGCACCGGCATCGTGGTGGCGTACCGGCTGTCAACCGGGCGCATGGCCGGGGTTCCCCAAGATCGTACCACTCGTTGCGATGTTCATCACGCACCCTCCACAAGCACGCAACCGAGGACGAGATCGCGCGCATCGCCGATCGCCTCGAGGGTTGCATCGACGTCGGCATTGGTGAGCGCCACCGGATCCGCGAGGACGACGATTGCGTCGGCGCTGGAGATCAGTCCTGCGAGGTGCTGCGCTGCCGCTGTCTGGCAGGCGTTGATGAGGATGAGATCGCTGTCGGATTGCTGCGCCTTTTCGACATAGCGCGATAGCGTCGGCCGGACGGGCGGCGACGGGGACCTAGTTGCGGGGAAATGTTCGTATTTCAGAATGTCGGAGAGCGGTGCGGTGGTGGGCCAGTCACGGGCGAGAGCGGCGGCGAGGCTCGCAGAGTGGCCGGCGCGCAGGCGCGACCGCACCTCCAGATTACCCGGCGCATAGAGAATGCCGAGTCCTGAATCGATGAGCGCGTGAACGATGTCGGCAACGACGCTAGAGGCCTGCGGAACCGGACCGGCGGCCAGAAAAAGGACGGTGGCCGGCTGATGGGCCGCGGTGAATTCCCGCAAGGTGCCAACGGCCTTCAAAATTCCATTGCCCTCGGATGGTTCTGCCGAAGAGCGACGCTGGCGACGAAAAGCGAGCAGCGAACGCCAACCGGAGCGCGGTTTTTCCGCCGTCTTGGCTGACGCGGCGATGTGGGCAATCACCGGGAATCCGGACCGGTCGAGGGCCGTCTGCTGTGGGCGCCGGAAACCGGACAGGATTTCGCTGAGCACGGCGAGGCCGGTGCCAAGCACGGTGCCGAACAGCCCGGCGGCGACGAGGATCATCAGCTTCAATTTCAACGACGACTTCGGCATGGGCACGGCGGCCGTGATCACGCGAGAATTGTTCATGTTCATCGATTGCTGCTGGGAGAGTTCCTCCGCCCGATTGAGGAAGGTCTTGTAAAGGGTGCGCACCGCCTCGGCTTCGCTTTCCAGCTGGCGCATCTTGATCTGCGCGGCGCTGCTGTCGAAGCTGGTTTTCGTCAGGTTTTCCAGCCGCTCCGTCAGGGCCTTGGTATTGGCGGCGGCGCGTTCGTAGTTCACGCGCATCGACTGGCGCACGCGATCGAGTTCGGCCTGGATCGCCTGTTGCATGTTGGCGACCTGGGAATTGATCGCCCGCAGTTGCGGATGATTGGCGCCGAGATTGGTGGCGAGCTGTGAACGCGTGTCGAGGAGCTGGGCGTAGCGATCCCTCAGCAGGCCGATCGACGTCGACTGCAGCACTTCGGGGATCGCACCGGCCTCGATCGCGCTCATTGTCAGGCTCCGGGCCTGCTCGTAGATCGTCTGCTGCTGCTCCTCGGTGCCGCGCGCGGCAATGAGCTGCTCGTTGATGCCGGCGACCTGTTGGTCGATGACGAGGCCCTGGCTGCCGGTGCTGACCAGATCGTTCTCGGCCTTGAATTTCTCGACGGCCAGTTCCGCCTTGAGGACGCGGTCGCGGAGTTCGCTCGCCTGGACCTGGAAGGAATTGCTGGCCCGACGGGCGACATCGCCACGCGCCTCGTCGAGTTGTCGCAGATAGACGCTGGCTACGGCATTCGCAATGTCCGCGGCCTTGCCGGCATCGGGGTGCTCGGCGGAGATCGTGAAGACCAGGGATTGGCCGGCGCGCGCGATCGTCACGTGGGACTTGAGGGCTTCGGCGACCGCGACGATCCGATCGGCCTCGCTGACCGGCTTGGCATTCGATGTCGGTTTCGGGGCAAAGAACGGATCGTTCGCCAGGTCGAGCTTGCGGGCCACGTCGCTCATGACGCCACGCGACTGCATCACGTAGATCTGGCTGTCGAGATTGGATTGATCCTGCTGGGCGGAGCTGCCGGTCCCCTTGCTGTCGACGGGCTCGGCAGCGAGCCCCAGAGGGTCCAGCAGGATTTCGGCGGTCGAGGCAAATTTGGGCGTCAGTTGCAGCACATAGACCGAGGCAATCAGCACGCACAACGCGACGGCGATCACGACGTAGTGAAACCGTCGCCTCAAGATCCCCGGTAGTTGAAAAATGTCGATGTCCATTTTCCTGCCCAGAACCGCTGGCCGGCCATGTTTCGTTTCTGCGTCGATCGGACGGAATACCCGAGGTGGAGACGGGGTGCCCGCATGAATGGGAGACTGCCGCCGGATCAGAAAGAGGCCGTCGGGCAAGGGCCGGCCGGTCGGTTCCCATCGAGACGATCCTCGCAGATCGTGGTTAACGAGTTCTGAACGAAAGGGGCGAGGCTCGTTAACCTTGCAGTCGCGACGCGGTCGCAGGAGGCGCCCGGCAAACGCGATCTTAAGAGTTCGCGGTGCACCATCGCTCGTCTCAATTTGCTCTCACGCGCGCTGATGAACGGCGCCGACAGGTGAAGAATGAAGCGCTTCAATCGGCCGGACCCGGACGTCACCGGCGCGCCGCTGATCGTCCAGGTGGTGCGGCAATATACGCCCGGACGTGGTGGGCTCGAAGACGTCGTTGCCAATCTCAGCCGGCTTCTCCTGCGGCGCGGCTTTCGCGTGCGTGTCGTCACGCTGGACAGCCTGTTTCGCTCGCGCGACCAAAAGCTGGCCGAACGTGAGATCATCGACGGCGTCGAGGTCGTGCGCATCCCGTGGAAGGGGTCGACTCGCTATCCGCTTGCTCCGAGTGTGTTCCGCCATATCGGCGATGCCGATCTCGTTCATGTTCATGGAATCGATTTCTTCTTCGATGCGCTTGCCCTGACGCGTCCCTTGCATGGCAAGCCGCTCGTCGCGACGACGCATGGAGGGTTCTTCCACACGCCGAAATTTGCTGCGATCAAGCAGGTCTGGTTCCGGACCGTTACTCGCCTCTCGGCGCTCGCCTATCGCTCACTGCTGTGCTGCAGCCGATCGGACCTGGCGCTTTTCTCCCGGATCGCGCCGCGTCGGGCCGTGCTGGTCGAGAATGGCGTGGATACCGAGAAATTCGCCGGTCTCTCCTCGGCCATGCCGCAGCGACGGATCGTCACCATCGGTCGTTTCTCCGTCAACAAGCGGCTCGATCGTCTGTTTGATGCCATGCAGGCCCTCAACGGCGTGTCGCCCGAGTGGAAGCTCGATGTCGTCGGGTCGCCGTCCGATCTTAGCGAAGAAGACCTGCGCCGGGAGATCGCCGGGCGCGGGCTGGCCGGGCAGGTAGCCCTGCACATCGGCGTCGACAATGCGCAAGTCCGCCGGCTGATCGCCGAGGCGTCGCTGTTCGCCTCCGCCTCGGAGTACGAAGGCTTCGGTCTGGTCGCCGTCGAGGCGATGAGTGCCGGGCTGGTGCCGGTGTTGCATCCGAACGATGCCTATCGGGTGCTCGGCGCCCAGCATCCCGGCCTATGCCTGGCCGATTTCTCCCGACCGGCGGAATGCGCAGCGCAGATCGAACAGACCTTTCAGGCCCTGCTCGCCAATCCTGCCGCAATGCGCGCGGATATGATGGCGGGGGCTGCCGTCCATGCCTGGGAGAGCGTTGCCGATCGCTATATCGACGTCTATCGCGCGGCCTTGGGCGACAGGGTCCCGCCGCCACTGCGGAGCCTGCCGGCATGACGACCTCGCCTGCAAAGCGACGGGTGCTGATCGTCACCGGTCACCATTTTGCCGAGGCCGCGCGCAAGGTCGACCTGCATTTCATGGCCGACACCTTGCGCGCCGGCGGTGATCATGTGGATTTTCTTGCTTGCCGCCTGAGCTTCCTCAGCCGTTTCCTCAAGGACGGTCGTTTCGACCATGCCAGGCAGCGTCCGCTCAATCGCTGGAACCGCATTGCCGAAGGGCTCGAGGAATTCCTCTGGTACGCGCCCTTCCATCCGATGAACCTCAAATCGCCGCTGCTCAACGGGCTGACGGCGCCCTTCTTCCGTCTCTATGATCGACTTTTGCCAAAGGCGGTCATGGCGCGGATGGCGAGCTATACGCATGTCCTGATCGAGAGCGGACCGCCGCCGCTGCTCGTCCACCGGATACGTCAAGCTGCGCCACATTCGAGGATCATCTATCATGCAGCGGACCGGCTGCGCACCATCCACGTTCATCCCTGCATCGAGGCGGCTCTTGCAGACGGAATTGGCGACTACGATCTGATTCACATCATGGCCGAAGCGATGCGGGCGGATTTCCCGGACGATGCGCCGATCCTCTATCTGCCTCATGGGATTGCCAAGGAGACCTTCGATCGGGCAACGGTCAGCCCCTATGCCGCGCCACGCAATGCGGTGAGCGTCGGTGACATGCTGTTCGACGCGCAGGTCATCGACACATTGGCGGCCGCCTGTCCCGAATGGACCTTCCATTTGTTCGGCAAGAAGGCTGTGCCTTCCGTGCCACGCGCCAACATCGTCGTGCATGGCGAAGTCTCCTTCGAAACCATCGTTCCCTTCATCAAGTTTGCCGATGTGGGGCTCGCCCCCTACCGGCAGAGCGAGGCGGCGGATTATCTCAGCCAGTCGAGCCTCAAGATGATCCAATACAGTTATTGCCGACTGCCGATCGTGGCGCCGGTCTTCGCAGCGGCGGGAAGAAGCCATGTCTGCGCCTACCGCCCGGGCGACGCGGCTTCCGCCGTGGAGGCGTTCCGACGGGCTCAGGCCTTCGATCGGGGAACGATCGAAACTGCGGGCATCCTCAGCTGGGAGGAGGCGGTGCGGCGGCTGTTTGATCACGAAGTGATGGAAGGGCGTG
The DNA here is from genome assembly GCF_900492205.1 of Ciceribacter sp. T2.26MG-112.2. Classification (GTDB taxonomy): domain Bacteria; phylum Pseudomonadota; class Alphaproteobacteria; order Rhizobiales; family Rhizobiaceae; genus Allorhizobium; species Allorhizobium naphthalenivorans_A. Next base: position 514,759 of record NZ_UEYQ01000001.1, on the reverse strand, counting down.
GTCGGCCGCAGCCTTAGACTGCCCACCGAACCGGGGTCCGCAGGAGCCTAGAAGGAAACAAGCCTGCGCGCGCCGAGCTGGGCAATTGTGCCAGTCGGCCTCTGTCTTGTGGCCGTGCCGTCCCGAGGGCCCAACGCGATCCGACGTTCTGAACCCGGCGCCAGGTGGAACCAGTCGTCCTCGGGACGATAGCCCTCGACCTCGATGTGGATCGACTGGGCGAAGACCGGAGTCGACAGCCGTAGGATCCAACGGCCTTCCTCCTCTTCGACGACCGCGTCGATCGGGGCATCGTGCATGGCAATGTCCCGGCCGAGGGGAAAATGGAAGGCCTCGGCGACGAGGCGGCCGGTCTCGGGCTCGATCAGTCGGGCGACCGTCACGTTGTGGGACGGCGGACCGAAACGGAAGGCATAGGTCGTATCGAAGAACGCGCCGAACAGGTCGGTTGCCGGAATGCGTTGAGTGCCTCGTGCGGCGACGGCCAATGAACGCTTCCCGCTGACGACCGGTTGGCGGCCGTCGCGGAGGCAGGCGAGTTCGAGAACGAGTTCCAGGCTGTCGCCCGTCTCGTTCAGCACATGGACATCCAAACCGTTGGTGCCCTCGTCGGTGAGATTGACCTGTACCGGACGGAAGGCGCGTTTGAGCGCGTACCAGACCGGCTTCGGTTCGCCGGTCGAATCGATCACGCCCCAGCCGGGACCGGGAATCAGATCCTGCAGCGTCCAGACGAGCGCCCCGTTGCAAGGCGAGGCTGTGCTGCGCCATTCGGCATAGGTCTCGGTCACGACTTCGCCGGTGACGGTACGCGACAGGTCGAGATAGCGGGCGGGATCCTCGCGCCGCAGCCGGGACGGGTCGAGCTTGTAGAGGTCCTGGAGATAATGGTCGCGGATGTCCTCGAAGTCCCAGGATGCACCGCGGTCGCGGGGGACACGGGCCTTCCAGCGCGGATCATGGACGGGGGCGACGGGCAGGTGGGCATCGAGCGTTGCCTGTTGCGGCACATGGGCAAAGGCCAGGCTCTCGGCGGCAAAGCGAACCTCGGCGCGGCGCGCATCCTCCAGCGGCCGGCAATAGGCGCCGACGCCGTAATAATGGGTGACTCCTTCATTGGGCGAAAACGGCATGGCGCCGCCCGAGGGCGAGTTTGCCACATAGGGTACATCGGGACGGGTTTCTGCGGCGAGAGACGGCAGGGTCTCCTCGTAGAACGACGTCTTCCAGATGCGCTCGGGCAGGCCCAGCATGGCGCCCTGCTGATAAACCTCGCTGCCGCCGCACAGAATGGCGAGGGAGGGGGAGCCCTGGACTGCACCGAGAAACTGGCGAATCTCGCGATCGATGCTCGCGGCAAAGGCCTCGTCCGCGGTCGGGTAGTCGAAATTGGCGAACATCAGGTCCTGCCAGACCATCAGCCCCAGCCGGTCGCAGAGACGGAAGAAATCGGCGCTCTCATAGGTCATCGTTCCGCCGATGCGGATCATGTTCATGCCCGCCTCGGCGGCGAGCGTCAGCCAGGGCGCATAGTCTTCCGCCGCGCCGGGAAGCCGGAGGATATCGGCATTGGTCCAAACCGCGCCCCGACAGAACACGGGTTCACCGTTGACCACGAGGCCGAAGCCGCGGCCATCCGGTCCGCGGTCGATCTCGATGCGGCGGAATCCGACGAGGCCGAGCGAATGGGGCTGGCCGTCGATCGTCAGACGCGCATCATGGAGTTTCGGCTTGCCGTGGGTCCGCGGCCACCAGGGCTCGATCGCGGGAAGGGTGAGTTCGGCGGTCCATTTGCCATCGTCGTTGGCCTGAAGTCGGGTATCGTGACCGGCGCAGGACAGACGCAGGTCCTTGGCCTCGCCCTCCAGTGCGAAGGAAACGGAAAGCCGGCCGGTGCCGTCGGGGTCGAGGTCGGCGCGGACGGCAAGATCGGAAATCGCGTGCTTTGCTTGGCGGATCAGGCTGATCGGCCGGTAGGGGCCGGCGGGATGGATTTCGGGGCACCAACCGGGCATGTGGCCGAGTGGCGTCGTGCGGATCAGCCGCAGGCCCTGGTGGTCCATCATCTGCGGGCGCCAGCGTGCCCGGGGTCCGCGCTTGTCGAGATGGGACGCAAGGGCCCGGAAGCAGATGGCGATCTCGTCATGGCCGGTGAGGGCAAGGTCCAGATCATGGGCCGCATACATGCTGTCCGAGGTGAGGCGCAGTTCGCCATTGATGTAGATTTCGGCAATGGTCGCAAGGCCGGCAAAGCGCAGGATTGCCGGGCCTTCCGCTTCGCCTTCGAGCGAGCGGAAATACCAGGCATCCTTGTCGTGCAGTGGTTGCGGCTTTTCCGGATCGAAAAGGCCGGCGGCGGCCAGCGCGGAAGCCACGGTGCCTGGAACAGGTGCGGGAATGCGAACGGCGGGGCGATGGACCTCGTTCGGGCCGGCATAACGACCCGCTTCGGTGACGAGCAGCGTCCAGCCGTGCTCCAGCGGGCGTTCGTCCGCTGCGAGGTAAGTGGTCATGCCCGTCATCATGCCTCCTCAGGCGAGGGTTGTGCCAAGTTCTCCGATGAGCTTGTCCCAAGCCTCGGCCGCCGGGTCCAGAGCGGATCGCAGCGGATCGAACTTTTTCCGCGTCACTGCACGGGCCAGCTGGAACTGAACGGTCTTGGCCGTCTCCGAGATCTTCAGTGCGTGCGCGGCGGCATCCTCAAATTGCGACGGTGAAAGCCAGGCCAGATGGCTGGCCAGAAGCTCGAAGTTCGCGCCGAACTGGCGCAGCGTATTGAAGGCGTATGTGTGGAAATAGCCGAAGGGCCGCTCGGCGATCGCCTCGACCTGGTTCGGAAAGACCTCGGCAAAAGCGGCGATCGGATTGGCGTCGGGCCGACGCGCGAAGTGCCGCATCAGCAGGCGGCGGGCGGTTTCGCGCTGGAGCTCTTGCGAGGGCAATGCCGCGGGGAATTTGACGAACTCGGTATAGGGCAGGAAGGGCAGGGAGCCTTCCGGCAAATGATGCTGGAGCAGCCCGTCGACGTCTTCGCTTTCGACGTGGAAGAAGCCGCCATTGTGGAAGTAGTCCATCGTTCGGCCTTCGAGGTCGAGGCGGTTGATGGCGACCGTCGTCTTTCCATGCTCCTGGCGATAGCCGACGCCGCGGGTGTCCGGCAAGAAATAGCTGTCCATCTCGACGAGGCAGAGGCGGCCACGGGCGATCTGCGCGGCGACATGGGCCTCGACGCTGTCGAAGATCGCAAGTTCCGTGACGCGGATGCCGTAGAGATCCTCGAGGTCTTCCAGAGGAACCTTGAAGAAGGTCATCTGGTCGCCCTCGAAGTCCTGGGTCAGCGTGAAGCCGAGCATGGCCTCGGGCGCGGCGCCAAGGGTGGCCAGCACCTCGATCCACAGGTCGACATAGCAGTTGGTCTCCGGCCACATCCGTTCGCTCGCGTGCAATGCATGGGGCGTATAGGTGGCCGGATCCAGTCCGGGAAAGACCGCAGGCGTCACCGGATCAGCCCCAGAGTGCGGCGCGAACCGACTGAGGCCACTGGTCGACGTCCAGCCCGTGGTGATGGAACAGCGCGAGCGCGATGCGTTCCAGACCGAAGCCGACGCAGGCTGTGTGTGCCACGGAACCGTCGGCGAGGTTCAGGCCCCATTTCGAGCCGAAGGCGTCCTGGTGATAGTTGAAGCTCATGCAGGCCGTCGGATTGGAGACCGAGGTGATCGGGATCAACAGCTCGAACTTGAGGTTCTGGTCGCGCTGGTTGTTGGCGAGCATCTTGCCGGCGCGGCCGAAGAACGGGTCGTTGGCGACGTCGATCTCGACCGGCAGGCCGACCTCGGCCATGATTTGCTGGCCGCGATCCATCCAGACCTGGCGGAAGTCGGTGACCTGGTCCTGGCTGCCCATGCAGACATATTCGCGCATGCGGAACAACTGCTGGCGGGCCGGATCGTTGGACGGCTCATGACGGAAGCAATAGGATTGCAGGTCGTAGAGCCCGCCCTTTTCCGGCAGATTGCCGCGCTTGGCGATCGTCGGATAGAGCGGATAGCAGGCCGCCGGCGTCAAGACGATGTCGGTCGCCTTCTGCTCGGCCGTCCAGTCCTCGTCGGCGTCCATGCATTTCAGCAGGCTGACATGGTCGAGCTCGTTGCCGCAGAAGCTGTGCACGGTGCCGGCCAGCTGCGGGAAGCTCTTCATGTAGCCGCTCTTTTCGAAATAGGCGCGGTTCATGCCCGGCGGAAAACGGATCGCCTCCGCACCGTCGGCAGCACCATATCGGTCGATCAGGCGCTCGAAGGCGGCGATCACGTCTTCAAACCGCCCACCACGGCCATAGAGGCCGTCAACGCCGGTTTCGATCAGGAGACCGCTTTCGAACAGGCGGTCGAGGAAGCTTACCTGCATATCCATGGTTCTTATCCCAGCAATCCGGTTTCCTGCTTGTGAACAAGCAGCATGGTTGAGGTGTTGGCGAGTATGCGGTCATTGGAGATCATCAGTTCGGCAGAATGCGCGTCGCGCAAATGCCGGCCGAGGCTGTAGGGCGTGCCGTTCTTGTAGCCGAGGATGCCGCAGATGCGCATGGCCTGGTTGATGATCGGCAGGATCATTTCCGACGATGCGATCTTCACATTGTTCATCGCCACGGCGAAGCCCATCGAGGACAAGCGGTCCTGATCCTTGCGCGCGGCTTCGAAGGCTTGCAGGCCGTTGACGATGTTGGCGCGGACGACCTGAAGCTGGCTCGACATTTCGGCGAGCTGGACGAGGCCGGGCGGCTGAGTGCCGGGCGATTTGCGGGCGGCGGCGCGCACGAAGTTCTGGGCACGCGCGAAAGCATCGACCGCGATGCCGTACCAGAGCGAACTCCACAGGAGATGCGCGCTTGCCAGCATGGACTGGGCGGCGATCTCGGCAAAGGGTTGCGGCAGAATCTGTTCGGCGGGCGCCTCGCCCTTGAAGATGAAGCCGTCCGAGCAGGTGCCGCGCATGCCGAGCGTGTCCCAGGTCTGGGTGCGCTCGAGCGTGTACTGGTCCTTGAGGAAGACGGTCATCACCTGGTCGGAAGAGGCCGCGTCCTTGTGGCTGCGCGAGGTGATCAGGATGGCGTCGCAGTCGATGCCGTAGGAGATGACGGTCGCGTCCTTCTCGAGATAGCAGCGACCATCCTTCACCTCGATCGCGCAAATGCTGTTGCGCATGTTGCCGCCGATACCGGCTTCGGTCGTCGCCGAGCCGAGGAGCAGCTGTTCGGTGGCGACCCGGCGCATGAATTCGCGGTGCCACTCGGCTTCATGGCCGTGCGAGACGAGGCTCGAAACCTTGATCTGGTGCATGGCGAAGATCATCGCGCTCGAAGCGCAGGCCTGGCCGATAATGGTACAGACCTCGGCGATCTCCGAGGTCGACAGGCCTTCGCCGCCCAGTTCCGAGGGGATCATGATCCCCATCAGCTTGACGGCCTTCATTTCCTCGATCGCCTCGCGGGGGAAACGTCCGGCCTTGTCGACGTCGTCGGCATAGGCGGCGGCGACGGTGGCAACCCGAATGGCCCGGGACTTCAGGTGTGTCTCTTGGGGCTTGGCGGAGAGGTCCATCAGGCGACCTTTCTATCCTCGAGAATGGATTGGATGGTCGCCTCGATCGCGGCGATGCTCGCGAACGACTTGCGGTTCAGCAGGTGATCGGGAAACTCGATATCGAAGGCTTCCTCGAGGCCGAGCATGAGTTGTACCGAGGCAAAGGACGACAGGCCGGCCGCATAGAGATCGCCTTCATTGGCGATGGTGTCGACGGATACAGGCAGGCCACCGAGTTTTGCCAGCAAAGTCCGAATTGTCTCGTTCATCTACTTACCCTTCCCGGATGCTATTCTCCAAAATGCTGGGTAATTTCTTAGGGGCGAAAGCATAAGATTCCGCTAAATGCCGTAGTTAAGGAAGAATGAGCGGTTATGACATCCGTCAATGGACCCTTAGCGGGGCATCTCAACGGTTCGCAGGACGAGAAAAACTCGCATCTTTTCCAGAAGGTTGCGGCGCTCTCAGGGGTAGTGATGAAGTGCGTTGTGGCGATCGAGGACGGCATAGCGGCCGGGCTCGATTTCGCTCAGCATGCCATCGCCGACGGAGACCTTGCCGTGCCCGCCGGGCAGGTCAAGGATATAGGTCGGGATGCAGAGACCGGAAACCTTGCTGCGCAAGGCCTTCATGATGGCCTGGCCCTCGGCGAGAGACAGGCGGAAATGGCCGGTGCCCGGCGCCATGTCGGGATGATGGAGGTAGTAAGGCTTCACCCGTGCTTCGACGAAGGTGCGCATTAGTTCGGCGAGCACCTCTGGGTCGTCATTGATGCCCTTCAGAAGCACGCTCTGGCTGACCATGGCAATGCCGGCATCGACGAGCCGGGTGCAGGCATCCCGGACGGGTTGCGACATTTCGCGCGGATGGTTGGCGTGCAGCGCGACAAAGACCGTCTTGCCGCTCGCCTTCAGCGCGTCGATCAGTTCGGGGCTGATCCGTTGCGGATCGACAGCCGGGACCCGGCTGTGGATGCGCACGATACTGACATGCGGTATCGCCGCCAGTGCAGTCATGATGTCCCGCAGCCGGCGCGGTGACAGGATCAGGGGATCGCCTCCGGTCAGGATGACCTCCCAGATTTCGGCGTGGGAGGCGATGTAGCGAATCGCGTTTTCCAGTTGTCCCGGCGTCAGACTGCCGTCGCCCTGGGGGCCCACCATTTCGCGGCGGAAGCAGAAGCGACAATAGACCGGACAGACGTGAACGACCTTGAGGAGCACCCGATCCGGATAGCGATGGACAATGCCCTCGACCGGGCTGTGGGCGTGATCTCCGATCGGGTCGGCGCGCTCGTCCGTCGTTTCGATCAGTTCCGCCGCCGTCGGTACATATTGCAGGGCAATCGGGTCGGCAGGATCGGACGGGTCGATCAGGCCCCGCACCGTCGGGGTAAGGGCGACGGCATATCTTGACGCGACGCGATTGAGCGTGTCCCGCTCGTCCGGAGAAACAAGACCGGCACCGACCAGGTCACCGACGCTGTGCAGGCTCTCCGCGGTCACGGCGCGGTCTCCGCGACGGGGGCCCACATCACCTGGTCGATGCGCACGGCGCCGGTCGCCAGCATGACCAGCCGGTCGAAACCAAGGGCGATGCCGGAAGCGTCCGGCATGATGGCAAGCGCATCGAGGAAATCCTCGTCGAGCGGATAGGTCTCGCCATAGACGCGTTGCTTCTCGATCATTTCCGCCTCGAAGCGGCGGCGTTGTTCGCCGGCATCCGTCAGTTCGCCAAAGGCATTGGCGAGTTCGACGCCGCAGGCATAGAGTTCGAAGCGTTCGGCGACGCGCGGGTCGTTGGCGGATGGACGGGCCAGCGCCGCCTCCGCCACCGGGTATTCGTCGAGAATGGTGAGGCGTCCCATGCCGAGATGCGGCTCGACCTTCTCGACGATCACGCGGCTGAACAAGTCCGCCCAGGTGTCGTCGTCGGCGACCCGCATGCCGGCTTTGCGCAGCTGCGCCGCCAGATGATCGCGGTTCGTTGCGCCGTCGGCCTCCACCGAGCCAAGCAGGTCGATGCCGGCATGGCGCCGAAAGGCCTCGGCAACCGAGAGACGCTCGGGCTCGACGAAGGGATCGCAGTCCTGGCCACGATAGGAGAAGCCACGCGTCTTCATTGTTTCCGCCGACAGGGCGACAAGCGCCGCCGCATCGGCCATCAGCGTCTCGTAGCTTTCACCCGCGCGATACCATTCCAGCATGGTGAATTCGGGGTGGTGCAGCGGGCCGCGCTCGCGGTTGCGATAGACATGGGCGAAGCAGGAAATGCGGCGCTCGCCTGCGGCCAGCAACTTCTTGCAGGCGAATTCGGGCGAGGTGTGGAGGTAGAGCGGGGATGCGATGCCGTCATTACCGATCGCTTCGGTGGCAAAGGCGTGCAGATGGGCCTCGTTGCCGGGCGAGATCTGCAGCGTCGCCGTATCCACCTCGATGAAATCGCGATCGGCGAAATAGGCACGAAACGCAGACTGGATGGCGTTGCGGCCGAGCAGGAAGGGGCGGCGGTCGGCATGGGCCGAAGGCGTCCACCATGGGGCAGAGGAGCGGCGGCGATCGTTCATTCCGGCTTTCTCGGTCCTTGTTGCAAGGTGGGCTGGCTATTTGGCCGATTTTGGGTTAGTTGCGCCCAGGAAAATTCAAAAGACATCAGCAGGGACGGCGGGTCGTCCTTTACGACGGGTCTTTCGCAGTTACAAGGAATTCCAATGGTCAAGGTCATCGCCTCCTCGGTTCGCAAGGGCAACGTACTCGATGTGGACGGCAAGCTTTATGTCGTCCTCACCGCCGAAAACTTCCACCCCGGCAAGGGTACGCCGGTCACCCAGGTGAACATGCGCCGCATCGTCGATGGCGTGAAGGTGTCCGAACGCTGGCGCACCACCGAGCAGGTCGAGCGCGCCTTCGTCGAAGACGTCAACTTCCAGTTCCTCTACGAGGACGGCGAAGGCTTCCATTTCATGAACCCGGAATCCTACGACCAGGTCGTGGTCGATGCCGAGACCATGGGCGACCAGAAGGCCTATCTGCAGGAAGGCATGACCTGCATCCTCTCCATGCACGAAGGCATCGCCCTCGCCATCCAGCTGCCGCGCCACGTGACCCTCGAGATCGTCGAGACCGAACCGGTCACCAAGGGCCAGACGGCGTCGTCTTCCTACAAGCCGGCCATCCTGTCCAACGGCCTGCGCACGCTGGTACCGCCGCATATCGAAGCCGGCACCCGTGTCGTCATCGCGACCGAAGACAATTCCTACGTCGAGCGCGCGAAGAACTGATCTTCATCTCACATTCTATCGGACAAAAAGGCCCGGTCGCCATTGGCGCCGGGCCTTTTCATTGGGCTGGGTTACACAAAAGAAAATCCCCGGCGCAAGGCCGGGGATGGATCGTTCTGAGTGCTTAAGGCTTACTCGATCCCGCCGAGGCACATGTATTTCAGCTCGGTATAGTCATCGATGCCGTATTTCGAGCCTTCGCGGCCGAGGCCGGATTGCTTGATGCCACCGAACGGTGCGACCTCGGTGGAGATCAGGCCGGTATTGATGCCGACCATGCCGTATTCGAGCGCTTCGGCAACCCGGAAGATCTTCGCCACGTCCTTCGAGTAGAAGTAGGAGGCGAGGCCGAACTCGGTGTTGTTGGCGAGCTCGATCACCTCCTCTTCGGTCTCGAACTTGAAGAGCGGCGCGACCGGGCCGAAGGTTTCCTCGACGGCGACCTTCATGTCGGAGGTGACGCCGGTCAGGATCGTCGGCTGGAAGAACAGGCCGCCCTGGTCGGCCGGCTTGCCGCCCAAAGCCACCTTGGCGCCCTTGGAGACTGCGTCGGCGACGTGCTCCTCGACCTTCTTCAGGGCGTTGGTGTCGATCAGCGGGCCGGTGGTCACGCCTTCGGCAAAGCCGTCGCCCACCTTCATCTTGCCAACGCGCTCGGCGAGCTTGGCGGCAAAGGCGTCGTAGACGCCGGACTGGATGTAGAGACGGTTGGCGCAGACGCAGGTCTGGCCGGCATTCCGATATTTCGAGATCATGGCCCCTTCGACGGCGGCGTCGAGGTCCGCATCATCAAAGACGATGAACGGGGCGTTGCCGCCGAGTTCAAGGCCGAGCTTCATGATCTGGTCGGCACCCTGGCGCATCAGGATGCGGCCGACATTGGTCGAACCGGTAAACGTCAGCTTGCGGACCTTGTCATTGTCGCAGAACTCCTTGCCGACCATGGCGGCGTCGGTCGAGGTGATGACCGAGAAGACGCCGAGCGGCAGGCCGGCGCGTTCGGCGAGGATGGCGAGTGCCAGGGCCGAAAGCGGGGTTTGCGCGGCGGGCTTCGACACCATGGCGCAGCCGACGGCGACGGCGGGCGCCATCTTACGGGCGAGCATGGCGTTGGGGAAGTTCCACGGCGTGATGGCGCCGACCACGCCGACCGGTTGGCGGATCACCATGATGCGCTTGTCAGGCTGGTGGCCGGGAATGGTGTCGCCATAGACGCGCTTGGCTTCCTCGCCGAACCATTCGACATAAGAGGCGCCGTAGAGGATCTCGCCGCGGGCTTCCGGCCAGGGTTTGCCCATTTCCATCGTCAGGATGGTGGCCAGGTCGTCGGCATTGGCGACCATCAGGTCAAACAGTTTGCGAAGCACGCCGGCGCGTTCCTTGCCGGTCTTCTTGGCCCAGGCCTTCTGTGCCTTGTCGGCGATTTCGATAGCGCGGGCTACTTCTGCCTGGCCGAGGTTCGGCAGAACGGCGATCACGTCGCCGGTCGCCGGGTTGGTCACTTCAAAGGTCTTGCCGCTGGAGGATGCCGAGACCCACTCGTCGCCGACAAGAGCCTTGTCGGTGGCAAGCGAGGCATCCTTCAGCTTCGAGGCGAGGAGGTTGGAAATGGTCATTACTTCTTTTCTCCCACGACTTCGCGGATCGAGGTTTCGATGATGTCGAGCGCTTCGTTGAAGACCTCGTCCTGGATGGTGATCGGCGACAGGAAGCGGATGACGTTACCATAAACGCCGCAGGTGAGAAGGATAAGCCCCTTTTCCAGCGCCTTCAGGCGGATCGCATTGGTCAGGTCGGCATCCGGCTTGGTTGAACCGGCATGGGCGAATTCGACGGCGACCATGAAGCCCGGGCCACGAATGTCGGAGATCTGCGGAATGTCGGCGCGCAGGGCTTCGAGGCGCTGCTTGAGACGGCCGCCGAGCTGGTTGGCGCGGTCGCAGAGCTTTTCTTCCTCGATCACGTCGAGCACGGCATGGGATGCGGCAATCGCCAGCGGGTTGCCGGCATAGGTGCCGCCGAGACCGCCGGGGCCGGGGGCGTCCATCAGTTCGGCGCGGCCGGTGACGGCGGACAGCGGGAAGCCGCCGGCCAGGCTCTTGGCCATGGTCATGAGGTCAGGCTGAACGTCGTAGTTTTCCATGCCGAACAGCTTGCCGGTACGGGCAAAGCCGGTCTGCACTTCGTCGGCGATCAGCAGGATGCCGTGCTCGTCGCAGATCTGGCGCACCGCCTTCATCAGCGCGCGCGGCACTTCGTAGAAGCCGCCTTCGCCCTGCACCGGCTCGAGAATGATCGCTGCGACGCGCTTCGGGTCGACGTCGGCCTTGAACAGCTTGTCGAGAACGTCGAGCGATTCTTCGACGCTGATGCCGTGCAGTTCGATCGGGAAGGGAACGTGGAAGACATCGCCCATCATCTGGCCGAAGCCGACCTTGTAAGGGACGACCTTGCCGGTCAGCGCCATGCCCATGAAGGTACGGCCGTGGAAGGCACCGGTAAAGGCGATGACGGCCGAGCGGCCTGTGGCGCAACGGGCGATCTTGACGGCATTTTCGACGGCTTCCGCGCCGGTCGTAGCGAAGATGGTCTTCTTCGGGCCGGCGATCGGGACCATCTTGTTCAGACGTTCGGCCAGCGCGACATAGTTCTCATAGGGCATGACCTGGTGGCAGGTATGGGTGAAGCAATCGAGCTGCTTCTTCACCGCTTCGATGACCTTAGGATGGCGATGGCCGGTGTTGAGAACCGCGATACCGCCGGCGAAGTCGATGTAGCGGCGGCCTTCGACGTCCCACACTTCGGCATTTTCCGCCTTGGCGGCATAGATCTGGGTGGTCATGCCGATGCCGCGCGAGATGGCATCGTTCTTGCGAACTGCGATTTCGGAGTTCTTCATGTCAAAATTCCTCTGGTAACGGTTGACCCCCGGCATCGGCCATTCAGTTCGATCGCAAGGCTGTTATATTTCCTACATTTTTTCTGTAGACTTGCAATATGGTTTGCCGCAATTATTACGCATGGCAATGACGTCGCGCTGACAGGGTTCGGTCCTCATGGATGATATCCGTTTCAAGATTGCCGAGGCCGCCCGGATGGCCGGGGTCTCCCCTTCGACGCTCAGGTTGTGGGAAACGCAGGACCTCATCCAGCCGATCCGTACCCCTTCCGGGCAACGGCTTTATGATCGCGCGCTCGTCGAGCGGCTGAAGACGATTGCCTGGCTTCGTAGCGAGAAGGGCCTGAACCCCGCCGCCATTCGCGAGAGCCTGCGCGAGGAGGGCATGGGGGAGGAGGTCAACACCTTCGATCTCCCGGAGGAAGAGGGTTCCGACCCCGCGGGCATCCCGGTCGGGCTGAAGATCCGGCGACTGCGCCGGGATTCCGGCCGGACGCTCGAGGCGGTGGCCCAAGCGACAGGCGTTTCGGTCTCGCAGCTTTCCACCTTCGAGCGAACGTCGCAGGGACTTTCCTTCACGGCGCTGCATGGTGTCGCGGCCTTTCTCGGCACGACGCTAGCCTCGCTCAGCGGACAGGAACAGGGGCGGGGTGGTGAATCGCTGATCCGCGACGGCAAGTGGCCGACCTGGCCGACCACGACATCTGGGGTAACGGTTCAGGTTCTTGCCGAAGGCCGCAACCAGATGGAATGCAATCGCTTCCAACTGGCGCCGGGGGCCTCCAGCGAAGGCGCCTATCAGCACGAGGGGGAGGAGTTCATCCACGTGCTGTCCGGCAGCCTGGGCATCATCCTTGAAGGAGATCGGTTCTTCGAACTGCACGCCGGCGACAGCTTCTATTTCGAAAGCCGCCGGCCGCATTCCTGGCACAACAGCTTCGATGGGGAGACGGTGCTGTTGTGGATCAATACGCCCGCCACGTTCTGACGGACATCGCCACCGCCCACTTCCCGCGATCAGACGCCTGGAAAAGAAAACCCGACGATCGTCTCCGATCGCCGGGCTTCCTGTTTTGATGTCCGGCCGAGCTTACATGCCGGCCTTCTTGTCGAAGGCATAGCCGCCGCCGATGGCGACATTGAGTGCGACGTAGTCGGCTGCCATTTGCTGGACGGCTTGGGCAAGGCTTGCCTGCGCGGTCGATACTGAACGCTGGGCGTCGAGTACGTCGAGCAGCGAGGAGGCGCCGTCCTTGTAGCTCGCTGTCGAAAGCGACAGGGCTTCCTCATAAGAGCGAACGGTCGCGGTCAAGGCATTGACGGTCTGGCTGTCGCGGTTGACTGCGGCGAGCGCGTTCTCGACTTCCTCGACCGCATTGAGCACGGAGGCCTTCCAAGCCAGATAGGCGCCGCGTGCGGACGATTCCGCGATGTCGACATTGGCCTTCAGGCGGCCGCCGTCGAGGATCGGCAGGGTCAGGCTCGGCCCAAAGGACCAGGACGTGATGCTGCCAGCCAGCGACTTCGTCGAGACCCAGGAGGGCGAGATCGAGCCCCCCAGCGTGATCGACGGATAGAGCTGTGCCTCGGCGACGCCGATTTCGGCGACTGCAGCGGCGAGTTCGCGTTCCGCCTTGCGGATGTCCGGACGGTTGCGGATGAGGTCGGCCGGAACGCCGGCATTGACGCTACGCCGTGCGATAGGCTGGGGCGCACCCTTCTGCAAGTCGGCGATGAGCGCGGAGGCCGGCAGGCCCAGCAGGGTGGCGATGTGATGCGCCGACTGACGGAAATTCGTTTCAAGGCCCGGCAGATCGGCGAGCGTCGAATTGACCAGACCTTCCGACTGCACGACGTCGAGACGCGATGCGGCGCCTGCCTCGAGCTGCAGCTTGGTCAGATCCAGCGTCTCGCGCCGCGACGCAAGGTTCTTGCGGGCGATGGCGATGCGTTCCTGATAGTAGCGCGCATTGATGTAGGAGGTGACGAGGTCGGACAGATAGGACAGCTTGGCAACATCGGCGCTGGCATAGGCAGCATCGAGCGAAGCCGTGGCCCCTTCCTTGGCGCGGCGATACTGACCGAAGAGGTCGAGCAGCCAGGACACGCTGAGCCCGCCGCTCGCAGTCGAGGTGGTGTCGGTGGTGCGGGTGACGTAGTCGCCGGTGCCCCCGGTCTTCGAGAGCGATTCGTCGCCCGACAGGCCCAAAGACGGCAGGCCGCCGGCACCGGCGACAACGACATTCGCCTGCGCCGCGCTGATGCGCTCGAGCGCTTGCAGGACATCGAGGTTCTGATCGAGACCCTGCTCGACGAGCCCGTTGAGGCGTCGGTCGTTGAAGGCGGTCCACCAGGCTGCCATGGCAACTTCGCCATTGCTCTTCTTGCCGCCTTCGGCAAATTTTTCCGGAAGCGGGGTCTGCGGCGGCGTGTGATCCGGGCCGGTCACACAGCCGGACAGCAACAGCAGGGCGAGGGGGGCGGCTACGCGAATGGATACCATCGTCTTATCCTAGATTGTAATCAGGGTGTCGAACGCAAGAGCAGGCCTTCAAGACCAATCGCTGTGCGCCCCATGCCTCAACTGCGCCGCGATTCGCAAATCGCGGCGCAGATATTTTGTTAACCTAGCAAGCCATTGGATGTCATGACAGTGCCTCTTTCGTTTTTGCACGAGTTGTAAGCCTCCGAACGATCACGAAGAAGGAGGGCACGAAGAAGATGCCGAGCGCGGTTGCGGCCAGCATGCCGCCGAGCACGCCGATACCGATCGAGTTCTGCGCGGCCGACCCGGCACCGGTGGCGATCGCCAGCGGTACGACGCCGAGGATGAAGGCGAGCGAGGTCATGATGATCGGACGCAGGCGAAGGCGCGCGGCCTCGAGCGTCGCGCCCAGGAGGTCTGCTCCCTGCGCCATGCGATCCCGGGCGAACTCGACGATCAGGATGGCGTTCTTCGCGGCCAGACCGATGGTCGTCAGCAGTCCGACCTTGAAGTAGACGTCATTGGCCTGGTCGAAGAAGTAGGCGGCGGCAAGGGCGCCGAGCACGCCGACCGGCACGGCCATGATGACCGAGAACGGGATAGACCAGCTCTCGTACAGGGCCGCGAGGCAGAGGAAAACGATCAGGATGGACAGGGCGTAGAGAAGCGGAGCCTGCGAACCGGAGAGGCGTTCCTGGTAGGAAATCCCCTGCCAGGCGACGGAATATCCGCCTTCCAGGCCCGCCGTCAGGCGCTCCATCTCGTCCATCGCGTCGCCGGAACTGATACCGGGACCCGCTGCACCCTCGAGCGAGATGGCACTGGTGCCGTTGTAGCGCGCCAGAGTGGGCGGGCCGCCGACCCAGGAAACCTCGCTGAAAGCCGAAAATGGCACCATCTCGCCATCCGTGTTGCGAGCATACCAGTGGCCGAGGTCGTCCGGCTGCATCCGGTAGGGCGCGTCGCCCTGAACGTAGACCGGCTTCAGTTCGTTGTTCAGGGTGAAGTCGTTGACATCGCGGCCGGCGAAGATCGTCGACAGCATCGAATTGACGGTCGCGAGGTCGACGCCCATCGCCCCCATCTTCTCTTGGTCGAGCAGGATCTTCAGCTGGCTCTCTGCATCCGGGCTGTTGGAGCGGAGCGAACTGACCTTGGCATTGGTGGTACCCAGTCCGATCAGCTGCTTGGAGGCGGCAGTCAATGCCTCGGTGCCGTTGTTTCCGCTGTCGACCAGATACATGGAGAAGCCGCTGGAGGTACCGAGACCGGGAATGGCCGGCGGCTGGAGCGGGAAGACCATGGCGTCACGGAGGGTGAAGAAATAACCCATCGCCCGCTGCACGACCGCAGATGCGGCGAGTTCGGGCGCCGTGCGTTCGTCGAAGTCCTTGAGCTTGGCGAAAACGAGCGCGTAGTTCTGCCCCTGGCCGACGAAACTGAAGCCGGACACGGCAAAGACGTCCTGGACCGCGTCCTTCTCCTTCTCGAGGTAGTAGTCCTCGATCTTCTTGATCACCTCTTCGGTACGCGCCGTCGTCGAGCCATTGGGCAATTGGACGATGGTCATCAGCACGCCCTGGTCTTCCTGGGGCAGGAAGGAGCTCGGCATGCGCATGAAGATCCAGGCGCAGCCGCCGATGACGAGAGCGAACATCAGCATGACGCGCATGGGGCGCTTCAGCAGGTAGCCGATGCTCGACACATAGCCGTTGGTGGTCCGGTCGAAATTGCGGTTGAACCAGGCACCCGGTCCACGGCGCTCCTTGGTGTGATCGATCGGCTTCAGCATGGTGGCGCAGAGCGCCGGCGTCAGCACGATGGCGACGACTGCGGAAAGCAGCATGGCCGAAACGATGGTGATGGAGAACTGGCGGTAGATGATCCCGGTCGAGCCGCCGAAGAACGCCATTGGAATGAACACCGCGGTCAGCACGAGAGCGATGCCGATGATCGCTCCGGTGATTTCTCCCATCGATTTCTCGGTCGCCTCGAGCGGAGACAGTCCTTCCTCGGACATGATGCGCTCGACATTCTCGACGACGACGATCGCGTCGTCGACCAGCAGGCCGATGGCAAGCACCATGGCGAACATGGTCAGCGTGTTGATCGAGTAGCCGGTCAGAGCCAGGATCCCGAAGGTTCCGAGCAGGACGACCGGAACGGCGATCATCGGAATGAGGGTAGCGCGAAGGTTCTGCAGGAAGATCAGCAGGACCACGAAGACCAGCACGATCGCCTCGATCAGCGTATGGACGACCTTCTCGATCGATAGCTGGACGAAGGGCGAAGTGTCGTAGGGATAGGTGATGATCACGTTTTCCGGCAGGGACGGTGCTATGGCCGCAAGTGCCGTCTTTACCCGTTCGGCCGTGTCAAGCGCGTTGGCGCCCGTCGCAAGGTTAACCGCGAAGCCGGTCGCCGGATTGCGGTTGGCCCGCGTATTGGTCGAATAGCTTTCCTGGCCGATCTCGATGCGGGCAACATCGCTGAGGCGAACCGTGGCGCTATCGGTCTCGACCTTCAAGATGATAGATTCGAAATCCGAGACGCTTCGCAACTGGCTCTGCGCCGTTACCGTCACATTCAGCTGCTGGCCGGCCGCGACCGGCTGGTTGCCCAGCGAGCCAACCGAGACCTGGGTGTTCTGGGCTTGAATGGCGCTGGTGACATCGGTGGGGGTCAGCTGGAACTTGTTGAGCTTGAACGGGTCCAGCCAGACGCGCATGGCGTAGCCGGTACCGAAGACTTCGATGCTGCCGACACCTTCGAGCCGCTTGATCTGGTCCTCGATCTGCGAGGAGAAAATGTCGCCGAGCACGACAGGCATGCGGGCGCCGTCCGTCGATACCAGCGCGCCGACGAGCAGAATGCTCGACGTCGAGCGGGTGACGGAAATGCCGGCCGACTGAACCACGTCGGGAAGTTGGGACTGAACGAGCTGAAGCTTGTTCTGTACCTGAACCTGGGCGATGTCCGGTTCGACGCTGTTGCCGAAGGTCAGCGTGACCGAAGCGCGGCCGGTGCTCGACGAGGAGGTCATGTAGGTCAGATCATCGAGGCCGGTCATGCCGTCCTCGATGATCGACGTCACCGATTTCTCGACCGTTTCGGCGCTTGCGCCGTTGTAGGTCGCGGAAATGCGCACGGTGGTCGGCGCGATTTCGGGATATTGTGAAATGGAAAGCGTGGAAATCGCCAGGGCTCCGCCCAGCATGATCACGATCGCGATCACCCAGGCAAAGATTGGACGACGAATAAAGAACTTGGCCATTGGTTACCCCTTAGCGCCTTTTTACTGCCTGCCGCGCCCGTTCAGGGCTTTGCGGCCGGGGTTGCTTCCGGTGCCTTCGGCGTTTCAACGACGAAACCCTTGTCATCGACGGTTGCTTCGACCGGGGCGACCGGGGCGCCATCGCCGATCCATTGGAACCCGTCGACGATCAGCTTGTCGCCGTCGGCGATCCCTTCGGTGACCAGCCAGTTGTTGCCGGATACGGTGCTTTCGGCGAAGGTGCGCGTCTCCACGACACCTTGGGCATTGACGAACTTGGCGGTCAATTCTCCACGCGCATCGCGGTTGGCGGCGCGTTGCGGAATGAGATAGCCGTTTTCCTTGCCGACCGTCACGGTGGCGCGGACATACATGCCCGGCAGGATAAGATTGTCCGGGTTGTCGAAAACGGCACGGATCGAATAGGTGCCGGTCGTTTCGCTGACGGCCATTTCCGACATGTCGAGTTTGCCGACATGAGGATATTCGATGCCGTCCTCCAGCGTCAGCTTGATGTCGGCGGTTTCGTCGCCGTCGCTCATCCGGCCGGCCGCGATCGCCTGCTTCAGGCGCAGCAGGTTGGCACTGGATTCGGTGAGTTCGATATAGATCGGATCGAGACGGCGCAGCGTGGTGAGCGCATCCGTCTGGTTGGCAGTCACGACATTGCCGATGGAGAAATTCGATGCGCTGGTGACGCCTTCGAAGGGGGCGTGGATCTCCGTCAGGTCGAGGTTGATCTGGGCGGCATTCAGCGAAGCCTTGGCCTCGGCGACATCGGCCTTTGCCTGCAGCAGCGTGACCTTGGCATTTTCGAATTCGATCTGGGTGGCGCCGCTGCCGACCAGACGCTCGTAGCGGGCAAGGTTGGCCTCAGCACTCGGAACGCCGGCCTCGGCCTTGGCAAGGCTTGCCTCTGCCTGTGCGACCTGGGCGCGATAGGTGTCGTCCTCGATCTTGTAGAGGAGGGTACCCTCCTTGACTTCATTGCCTTCCTTGAAGGCGATCTCCTTGATGATGCCGCTGACGCGGGGACGGATTTCGGCGACCTGGAAGGCTGCCGCGCGTCCCGGCAACAGCGAGGTCAGCGGTTGTTCCGCCTTCTTCATGACGACGACGCTGACCGGTGATGGCGGTCGTTCGGCCCCAGCCCCGGCTCCGGCCGGAGCCTTGCCAGCGGTGTCTGAATCGTTACAGCCCACCAGCACGGCGGAGAGTACCAACAGGGCTGTGGTCAGCTTAAAGTGTCTTTTCATTGTCGTTTCCGGGTCATCAATGGGGCGGGACGGTCTAGCGCTACAGCATCGCGGGCCGCCATGGAAATTAACTCTTGTTAATCAACCGACGAGGCGCATGACGGAGCAATGCAATAAAGGTCTGGCATCAATTGCCAAGTGACGTATTCAAGTTATCGTCACTTGGCAAGAGGGTTTTGCAGCGCAGCATTAATGAGCGCGACGACATCTTCGCAGCGTGTTGCCAATATGTCAGCCTTTTCGTTTGCGATCATGACCGGATGCAAGACGCAGCTGAGTGCGAGAAAGGCCGAGTTCGCGGCCTTGCGGCTATTGGTAACCTTGTAGCTGCCTTCCGCAATTCCCTCTTCGATAATGATAGTCAAGTCTGCAAGGAGCCGGTCCCGATAGCGATGGCCGCATTGCAGGTCCTCCTTGGCTGTCAGGAGGACCATCTCGAACAGGTAGGGATTGTCCGCCAGGTCGCGAAGATGACTTTCCATCAGTCGCTTGACGAAGTCCAGCAGACGCTCCGGCGCGGGCTTGGTCGTTTCCAGGCCACCGAGGCGGTCGATCATTTTCTCGATGTGACGCGCCGAAATCGCGTCGACGAGGTTCGTTTTCGAATGGAAATGCTTGAAGACATTGGCGGGCGACATGCCAAGCTCGGTGGCGATGTCGGCGATGGCGACACTCGCATAGCCACGGGTGCGAAAAAGGTGGTCGGCCGTGTTGAGGATGTCCTCGCGCGTTTCCTCGGCCGGCCGGCGGAGGCGGCGCGACGGGGAGCGAGCGGTGCCGTCGTTCGTCGGGACGACCTTGGTCGATCTAGCCTTTTCGCGCGCGATGGGCACGGTCGGTCAACTCCCGGGGAAGTAGGGGGCGAGGTTCATCCGGACGCGGTCGCGCGGTGTCTCGCCGCGATCATCCGGCTCGAACCGGAGCCCGGTGATGGTTTCGTAGGCCTTTATATAGACCTTCGAGGTCTCCTCGACCAGTTCGACCGGGATTTCCGGGATCTCGTCCTTGTAAGGATCGCAGCGTTCGGCGACCCATGAGCGGACGAAATCCTTGTCGAAGCTCGCCGGGCGCTCACCCTTCTCGAAGCTCTCTCGATAGCTGTCGGCGATCCAGTAACGGCTGCTGTCGGGCGTGTGGATCTCATCGGCGAGCAGGATCTTGCCGTTGGCATCGGTGCCGAATTCATACTTCGTATCGACAAGGATCAGGCCGCGCTTGGCGGCGATTTCCTGGCCACGGGCGAACAGTGCCAGCGCATAGCGCGAGACCGTATCCCACTGTTCCTGCGTCAGCAGACCTTCCGAGACGATCTGCTCGGCACTGAGCGGTTCGTCATGACCGCCGTCGAATGCCTTGCTCGTCGGGGTGATGATCGGCTCGGGCAAGACCTGGTTGTCGCTCAGACCGTCCGGCAGGGTGATGCCGTACATCTTGCGCTCGCCCTTCTTGTAAAGCGTGAGGACCGAGGTGCCGGTGGTGCCGGCGAGATAGCCGCGCACGACGATCTCCACCGGCAAGATGTCCAGCCGCTTGCCGACCACGACATTCGGGTCGGGATAGGCGACGACGTGATTTGGGCAGATGTCGGCGGTCTCCTCGAACCAGTAGCGCGCCGTCTGGGTCAGCACCTGTCCCTTGTAGGGAATGCAGGTGAGGATCCGGTCGAAGGCGCTCAGCCGGTCGGTCGAGATAATGATGCGGTTGCCGTCGGGCAGATCATAGTTTTCGCGCACCTTGCCGCGATAATAGTTCGGCAGTTCGGGGAAGTGGGCTTCGGAGAGAATGCGCAACGGCGTTACCCTTTGATCAGCGGGTCGAAACGGCCGAAGTGCCAGCCGGCCCAGGATTTCGAGCCGACCGAAATTCGAGCGGTGGCTTCTGTAAGGCCGGTACCGCAAGCCGGCGTCTTTTTCAAAGAAAAAAGCGCGTGACCCAAGGCCACGCGCTTCGCGTCGTCATTCCTGCGGAACAGCTCCGCGGGCCATCAGGCGAAGGTCAGGCGGTTCACTTCGGTCATGCGCGAGACAAGACCGTTCGAGCGAATGCCCTTGATGACCGATACGACCGAGAAGGTGATCACGGCCTCGGCCACGAAGACCGGGAAGTAGGCGGCGACCCAGGTTGCCCAGTCGGCAAGGGCAAAGCTGTCATTCGAGATCATCAGCCAGAAGCCGACCATGGCGGATACGCCCGCATAGTAGACGGCGTCGATGCGCAGGACCTTGCCGAGGCTGAAGCGGTCGCGAATGTTCGCGTCGAACAGGCGGCGGCCGAAGCTATAGTGCGCGGCGACCATGGGGATCATCAAGGACAGGGCGTTGACGCCCAGATGGGGGATGTCGCCCGGCTCGAAGAGGAAAGCCTGCAGGACGAGGCCCAGAGCGAAACCGAGCATGGCCGGCGCGAAGCCGAACAGCATGTAGATGGTCGTGGCGCCGATCAGGTGGAGCTCGGATGGGCCGACCGGCAGGTGCCAGATCTGCATCATGGCGGAGAAGCCGACAGCGGCCAGGATAGCCTTCGGCAGGACCAGCGGATTCCGGACGGCCGCCGGTAGTTGAGCGGCCACGAGGGCGAGGGCGGCTGCGTTCGCCATAGCGAGGCGCGCCGGATCGATGATTCCAACTTCGATATGCATTTGTCATTCCTTTCGTCCGCGCCCACCGCGCGGTTCTTCAGTGGATGCCGCTTTCGCGGCGCGTGCGATGGCAGGTCTCCTGGCTCACGGGTCTCGGCTCGGTCCGCCTTATCAGCCGTTCTCGGCCAATGGCATTCTGGACGTCGCTCGCCGTTTACAGTTGCGGGGGCAGCCACGGTTTCGGCCCCTGATGGGTAGTCCTCACCGTATTCCCTCTTCGTCCGCCTCTCCGTTCGGTTTGGCAGAACCATCACGATCACACTAATAGGATCATTGCGCGACGCATGTCCAGAAGCGGCATGTGTTTTGCCGCAGTTCAGCCGTTTCGGCGAGCGGCCATTCGTCAGTGGCTACCGGACGGGTGCCTCGCCACATTTGGCTAATGTCATTTTGCCGCATTGCTGCACATCGCCTCAGTCAGTAGGGGTGACGAATGTCAAGATTGCGCGACCCGGGAAGGATGAAGCGATGATTGCACGGATGATTTACCGATTGCCGTTGTTCGGTTGGATGCTGAAGGAAGCGGTCGTCGGTCCGACCACGGCAAAGGTGCTGTTCGTTCTCAACCTGCTGCTGGTCTGGTTGCTCGCGATCCTTGCCTTCGGCTACCCCGCCATCATTCTTCCCGCACTGGCAGCGGTGCCCACCATGTTCGTGATCCTGATCCTGATCACCAAGGGGTAAGTCCCGGCGCAGCGAGCCGAACGCTCTCGAAGCGCCGTTCAGGGCCAGTCGGCATAGGTTGCCGTGAAATTTCCACGCTGTTCGTCACCCGTGAACCGGGCCCGCTGGCGATAGGCGGCTGGAGGCAGGCCGGTCTGGCGCTTGAAGAAATGGCTGAAATAGGTGGCGTCGCGGAAGCCGAGCGTCTCGGCGATCTCCTGAATGCTGCGCGTCGAGCGTTCGAGGTTGAGTGCTGCCTCCCGCGTCAACCGTTCATGGACGAGTTGCAGTGGTGCGCGGCCCGTCGCGCGTCGACAGATGTCGTGCAGGCGGTCGGTTGTTATGCCGAGTTCACCGGCATAGGTGGCGATCGAGCGCTGGCTGCGGAAATGACGCTCGACCAGTTGACGGAAGCGAAAGAGTAGATTTGTCGAGCCCGGTTCCTCTGCGGTTGGTCCCCGGTCGGGAAACACCAATCGGCAGGTCTCGATCAGGATGAGGGTGACATAGGCCTCGGTGGCCGCGCGGGCCTCTCCGTTTTCCTCCTCTCTTTCCCGGGCAAGGCCGGCAAGCAGCGGCGCCAGGCGCGCCATATGACGCCGCTCGACGGGGATCCCCCGAGGCTCGGCGGACAGAAGACTGCACAAGAGTTCGCCGTTCACAGATTTGCTCTCATCAATATCTGCGCGCGCAAGTCCGATCAGCGAGGCGTTCGATCCCGCTTCCACGAGGAGTTTCGTTGGGCCGGACCCGGGCAGGAAGGCGATGCAGGGGGCTTGCCAGTCGTCTTTGCCGGTGGCGTGTTCGCGGCTGACCTTTCCGCTTTCGACGAACAACAGGTGGCCGAGCGTCTCGGGGGCGGAGGCCACCTGTAGGGTGCGCGCCGCAAGCGCCGGCTCGAAGCGGCGAAAATCGACTTCCCCCTTTGCACGAACCATCGCCTTGCCCCTGTCGAACCGTTTCCCAGGAAATCACAAGATAAACCCAATTTTCCGCATTCTCAATGCGTGCCCCGGCGGCTAGTCTGGTGTCGCCTTTGGGAGGAGGCTCATTCAGGCATGTTCCAGACGAAGCTCATCATCGACAACCGCGACCAGGAGGCAGAAGGTTCGGCCACTTTCATGCGGCACGATCCCGTCGGGGGCGCCGTGGTGACGATTGCGTCCGCCGCCTCGATGAATGACGCGCGCCGCGCGGCCGATGCCGCGGCTGCGGCCTTCCCGAGCTGGTCGCTGACCGGGCCAGGCGAAAGACGCGCCATTCTGCTGGCCGCCGCCGATCGTCTCCTTGCCCGTTCCGGCGAAATCACCTCGGCGATGACAGCCGAGACGGGAGCCACGGACGCCTGGTGCCGCTTCAACATCGAGCTTGCGGCAGAAATCCTGCGCGACGCTGCGGGCATGACCACCCAGGTTTGCGGTTCGCTGCTCCCCTCCGACCAGGGAGCACTGCTATCCATGGGCTTGCGTCAGCCGGCCGGCGTCTGTCTGGGCATGGCGCCATGGAACGCGCCGATCATCCTCGGGGCAAGGGCGATCGCCATGCCGCTCGCCTGCGGCAACACGGTAGTGCTCAAGGCATCCGAGTTGTGCCCACACACACACCGTCTTCTAGCCGACGTCCTGATCGAGGCCGGCACGCCTGCCGGTGTCGTCAATGTCGTCAGCAATGCGCCGCAGGACGCCGAAGACATCGTCGAGGTGCTGATCGGCCATCCCGCCGTCCGTCGCGTCAATTTCACCGGCTCCACCCGTGTCGGCCGGATCGTCGCGCAGATCGCGGCACGGCATCTCAAGCCCTGCCTGCTGGAACTCGGCGGCAAGGCGCCGCTCGTGGTCCTTGCCGATGCCGATCTCGATCATGCGGTCGAGGCGGCGGCCTTCGGCGCCTTCTTCAACCAGGGCCAGATCTGCATGTCGACCGAGCGGATCATCCTGCTCGAGCCGATCGCAGACGAATTTGCCGCGCGGTTTGCCGCGAAGTCCCGCTCCCTGAAGGCCGGCGACCCGCGGATCTCGGGCCTTGCGCTGGGGCCGATGATCGGTGCCGAGGCGGTCCAGCGGGTGAGGGGGCTCGTTGCCGATGCGCAAGCCAAGGGGGCATCGCTGCTTGTCGGCGGCACGACCCATGACAGTTTCATGGACGCAACCGTGCTCGACCATGTCACGCCGGTGATGCGTCTCTACCGCGAGGAGAGTTTTGGCCCGGTCGCGGCGCTGATTCGGGCACAAAGTCTCGACGAGGCGGTGACCATCGCCAATGACTGCCAGTACGGCCTGTCGGCCTCGGTCTTCGGGCGGGACATCGGCCAGGCGATCGCGGTCGCGCGTCGCATCGAGTCCGGCATATGCCACGTCAACGGCGCGACCGTCACGGACGATCCCCATGCCCCTTTCGGCGGCGTGAAGGCCAGCGGCTACGGCCGTTTCGGCGGTCAGCAGGCGGTCGAGGCGTTTACCGAGCTACGCTGGATCACCGTCAATCCGCACCGCCGGCCTTATCTCATCTAGGACGGCTTCGGCTCCATCAAACACACCATTGCCAACAACAACGAGAGGATATCAGAAATGGACATCAAGCAGATCATCAACGGCAAGCCGGTCGGAGCGATCTCCGGCAAGACCTTTGTGCGCCACGATCCCTTTACCGGCGCCGTCGCCAGCACCGCGCCTGCCAGCGGCA